>CAJUEY010000005.1 GCA_910585825.1 uncultured Lachnospiraceae bacterium
ATATTTGCAGTAAACCTTAAGCGGATCATTAAGCTGATAAATGAAAAATAAGAGACTATATCCCTTGAAATAAAGGAAATCTTTACCTGAATCACAAAAAATCCATCCGTCCATTCAAAACGGGTGGATTTTTGCGTACATCAATAATTTAATATCAAAAAATAGAATGTTTTTCAGCGGCCTCGCAACGGGAGGGGGTGTTTACATGGAGTTATTCTTCACATTTCTTTGCCTAATGGCATTATAGCATATGCAAATTTTAATTGCAAGATACGTTTTTTTATAAAAAATCTATCCTTATCTGGTATCAATCAAGACTTGTCCATTTGAAAATTATCAAGTATAATATAATTAAAAATAAAGTTTTTACATTTTTTAAAGAATGAGAGATGCTATGGATTTTTTAATGAATTCTATTTGCGGCAGTCTTTATATAAAACTGCCTGCAGGATGGGGGATAAAAACGCTGAATACTCCCGCCCAAATTTTACTGATCATTCTCGTAGTGTTGATTTGTCTGACATTTCTTGTTGTGATCATAGGATTGATTCTTTCATTTGAAAGAAAATTGTTGAACAGAGCCGAAATAAAGGCCCTTCAGTCAAGAAAAAATCTGACGCCGACACAAAAGTTTATTCTTGCAGCCAGTTCGCCTACTCACAGCAATCAGCAGAAATGCGTCATAGATATATGGGATACGCATAAGTCGGCTGAAGAAGTGGAAAAAGTAATTGCATTATTTGAATGGGGCTGGGGCGAATTTACAAATGAAAATGCAAGGAATATGGCATACGACTGTCTGGAACGTGGATATAACACAAAATATAAAGAATATTGCAGCATGGATGCATCGTCGCCGGAACTTGTTTCTAAATACAGTTCTTTCCAGCGAGGGCTTTTTGAGAAAATGAAACAGCAATATCCCAAACAGGGAATGCTTGCATGGGATCTTGTAAGAGCTCTTTCTGTGGTTGGAGGAGCATATATGGGAGGCGCGATGGCATATGAAGAAGCTGTGGGAATTGCATTTGAGGCTTGTAAACGTCTTCAGGAAAATTTCTCGTCATGGGATGATATGGTCAACAACTATACGCTTGGCTATCAATTTTGGCGGAACAAGAAAAAGAAAGACAGGCTGAGATACTACAAGCAACTGAAAAAGACCTGGATATACGATATATCCTGGGATACAGTTCTGAGAGAAGATGAATTATAGTAAAAACAAAAGCAGAGATTGTACTGCCGCCCGCCGATCATGGACGGGCGGCATTTGTGTGAGAAGAAATATGTTGTTGAAACGCGGCAAAGTGTTCATGTCCCTCAAGATGGAGGGAGTAGTTGGCGGCAAGTGTGAAACTGGGTGGTAAGATATGGATATGATCAAACGTATTTTTCAGTATAAGTCTGTGAATTTGGAAAAACTGACTGCATATGGATTTTCCAAAAAATCAGATATATACTCGTATCACGCTGCATTATCTGACAGCGGTTTTGATATGGCGGTTTATGTGACAGAGCACGGAGAAGTGACCGCATCTGTAATGGATACGACTCTCAATGAACCGTATACACTGCATCTTGTTGACGGAGCGGTGGGCAGTTTTGTGGGCAGTGTCAGACTGGAATATGAACAGATTCTGACTGAGATTGCCAGAGGGTGTTTTGATCCGGAAATATTTCAAAACAGGCAGACAAAAGAAGTGATTGCCTATGTCAAAGAGAAATACAAAGATGAGTTGGAATATTTATGGAAAAAATCTCCCAATAATGCCATTGTGCGGAGAAAAGACAAGGGAAAGTGGTATGCCGCAATCCTCACGGTGTCCCGCCGAAAACTGGGCTTTGATTCTGATGAAATTGCGGAAGTTCTTGATCTGCGGATGAAACCGGAAGAAGTTGAAAAATCGGTGGATGGGCAGATCATTCTGCCCGGGTATCATATGAATAAAAAGCATTGGATTACCATTTGCCTTGACGGCAGGGTTTCATTGGAGAAAATATGCGCGCTTATTGATGAAAGCTACAAACTTGCGGTCAGGTAATTCTGAAAGAGAAGCTTCATCCGAAAAATGCCTTTGAACCCGGTCAGGCAATTCTGCATATATACTTAGTAGGATGCATTTTTGTTATCCGATAGATAAGAATCATGCAGGAGATGTTGCAATGCAGGGAATTTTGTATGCTTTTTTGGGTACGTTATTTACCTTTGGAATTACTGCGCTTGGGGCGTTAAATGTATTTGTGGTACGAAAAAAGACAGATCACACTATGGAATCACTGACCCTGGGTTTTGCCGGAGGGGTTATGGTGGCGGCTTCGATCTGGTCTCTGTTGATTCCCGGAATGGAAAGGGCTGAAGAATTAGGGCAGACCAGTTATCTTGTGATGTCGGTGGGATTTCTCGCGGGTGTAGGACTTCTTTTGGCGGCAGATAGGCTGATTCAGAAAAAGTCTGTCAGAAAAGAAAGCAAGAGCACGCAGATGCTGGTGCTGGCAATTACTGCACACAATATCCCGGAGGGAATGGCGGTAGGTCTTGCCTTTGCGCTGGCAGCTGCACAACCGGGAAATGAAGCTCTTTTTTCCGGAGCAGTGGCGCTTACCGTAGGAATCGGAATTCAGAATTATCCGGAAGGAACGGCAGTGGCTCTGCCTCTCATCCGGGAAGGAGCTTCAAAGAGAAGAGCATTTCTAATCGGCAGCATGTCTGCAGTCGTAGAACCTGTATTTGGCGTGCTGGCGGCGCTTTTAGCTGCAAAAACACTGAAATTTATGCCGTTTTTGCTGGCAATGGCTGCGGGGGCTATGATTTATGTTGTAGTGCAGGAACTGATTCCGGAAGCTCATCTGGATGATGAGGATAAATCGGGAACGCTTGGATTTGTAGTGGGATTTATTATTATGATGATATTGGATATTGCGCTTGGGTGAATTTGAAGGGCAGGATACAAAAAACTGCCATTAGAAAATTACTGGCAGCCTGACAGATAAAAAAACGACGTAAGCCGAAAGGTTATACGTCGTTTTCTGTAGTTGTGATATTTACCAAATCCGATGTATGGGCGCCTGTTAGGTTCTGGTATGCAATAAGGCTGTCCGGTTGAGAAGTATTTTCTTCTTCTTCGGAAGAGCTTTTTACAGAAAGGGACAGCGCGAGATTCGTTTTGTCTTTGTCCAAAAGGGCAGTCAGATATTTCATATAGTCGTCATAAGAGAAAATCTCTGTCAGAATCTCTTTGGCAAATGTATTCAAATCCTGATATGTAACATCTGCATCACCGTTTACCGTATTGGCAGATGCGTAGACGGTCTGAGTGTCAGGAATCGTCACGCCCTCTTCCAGATAACCTGTAATCTTGGCAACGTAATTCTGTGTTTCTGCAAAGGGAGGAATTCCGCCATATTTGTCTACGTTATTGCTGCCTGCATTGTATGCAGCCAGAGCAAGAGAAACATTGCCGTCATACTTGTCTAACATCTGGCGTATGTATTTGGCGCCTCCCATAATATTCTGATAGGGATCATAAGCATTTGACACCCCAAGGCTGGCGGCAGTGGCAGGCATAAGCTGCATCAGTCCCTGTGCACCGCTTCTGCTGGTGGCGTTTGGATTGAAATTTGATTCCTGCTTGGTCATTGCTTTTAATAAATCTATGGATACGCCGTAAGTCTGCGATGCCTCGGCATAGATTTCTTCTAAATTCTTATCTGTTTTCAAAAAAGAGGAAAAATCCACATTGGATGAAGACTGCCGTTTCATGGTATCGGAAGCCGATACAGCGGCATTTAAAACATCCAGAGCTGAGATATTTGTCATAACAGAGAAACACTCCTTCAAAACATATTTCTAATCCAGTATACCACATTTTTCTTAAAAAAAAAGTGTTTTTTAAAAAAAGAAACAGTCTGTGCCAATTTTCCGTTGATTGGCGCAGACTGCAAAAAAGTTCTCATCTGTGATTTGTGGGAAAATCTGTAAAATGACATAGTAGAATGAAATGCAGCTTTTAGCTTGCTACATTTACCATATAAGAGAGGAAATGGACAAAATCTTTTTCATTGGATACGTGAATTTCCAAACCATCTGTTCCTGGTTTAAAGACCTTCAGAAGCTGTGTTCCCATTTTTTCTTCTTTTAAATTATAAAATTCATCATTTGGAAGTTTCAGAAGAACGCTTCCTTTGCTTTTCTGGATTACTTTCTCTAATTTGTCTGCGTTTGGAATTTGTTTTAAGTTTAAACGATACATATGATTTCTCCTTTCATACATAGGGTGCCCAAAAGGGTTTTCCCTGTTATTGTGCGTTTTAACGCTGTTCATTGTAAAAGATGAATTTGTGTACCGCAATTGCAATTGCAGAATTATAATACCCCTTGCTTTGTTTTTTGTAAATGGCAACTTCCCACAAATTTCCAAACGTATTTTTTCAAAAGATTGTGGAATCTTCCGCTGTAGTTTTGCGTTTTTTCTTTTTATATGTTGAATTTTGAAAAAGCATAGTGTAAAATTTAAAGAATCTTTGAAAAAGGGTTGTCAGCAGATCAGAAGGAAGGGTAAAAAATGGAACAGAGGAAAAGAGGATACGGCATGGCATTTCGGACTGCATTTCCTTATACTATACCGGTCTTGACGGGGTATCTGTTTATCGGACTGGCATTTGGCGTAATGTTTCAGGAAAAGGGTTATAATTTCCTGTGGGCGATTTTTATGAGTATTGTGGTGTATGCAGGCAGCGGACAGTATCTGGCAGTGAATTTTTTTGCTCCCGGAGTGGGGCTTTTAAATGTGATCTTTATGACGTTTATGGTAAATGTGCGTCATATTTTTTATGGTCTTTCTTTGCTGGAACGATTTGGAAAAATGGGGAAAAAGAGGCCGTATATGATATTTTCTCTGACAGACGAGACCTATTCCCTGCTTTGTACAACAAAAATTCCAAAGGATGTGGAGGAAGATAAATTTCTGTTCGCGATTGCGTTTTTGGATCATTTATACTGGATTGCGGGTTCGGCGGTTGGAGCGATTGCAGGGACGGTGATTCCTTTTAATGCAGAAGGGATTGATTTTGCCATGACGGCTTTGTTTATTGTGATTTTTGTGGAGCAGTGGCTGGCCGGGGGAAAACGGATCCCGGCTGTTATAGGAGTTGTTTCTACAATTGTCCTGCGTCTTGTATTCGGCGTCGATAATTTTGTTCTGCCGTCTATGATCTGTATTATGATTTGTCTTGTTTCAGGAAGAACGTATATAGAGAAGGGAGTGTCTTCTAATGCCGATTAGTGCTGGGCGTTCGTTGTTGATTATTATAGTAGTAAGTATGGTTACCTTTGCAACCAGAGTCATTCCGTTTTTGCTTTTTCCAAAAGGAAAGGAGATACCGCCTCTTGTGAAGTATCTGGGAACAGCTCTGCCTCCGGCGGTCATTGGAATGCTGGTGATTTACTGTCTGAAGTCTGTGAATCTTTTTGCCTATCCCCATGGGGCGCCGGAGCTGATTGCAGGATTTGCGGTGGTAGTCTTACATATATGGAAGAGAAATAATCTTTTGAGTATCGGAGTGGGAACGGTGCTCTATATGTTTTTGATACAAAATGTGTTTGTCTGAATAAAATCTTGACAAGCGGGGGAATTGGGAATATAGTATTCCTATAAAGAACCACTAATAGAAAGGGAACCATGGATACAGGAAGATTAATTGAAAAGCTGATGTGTTTTGACATGACAAGGCAGGAGGCGACGATTTATCTTAGTCTGGTACAAAATGGAGATCTGACCGGCTATGAGGCGGCAAAACAGACAGGCATTTCTCGTTCTAACGCGTATAATGCATTGGCGGGTCTGGCAGATAAAGGCGCTGCGTATACGACGGAAGGAGCTGCCATTCGGTATCATGCAGTGGGAATAGAAGAATTTTGTGCAAACAAAATACGCACATTAGAAGAATTAAAGCTGCAGCTAAAAGCAGCGATGCCGGAACCAAAAGCAGACCAGGAAGGTTATCTGACGATTGCCGGAGATAAACACATCCGGGATAAAGTCAGGAATATGATCGAAAGTGCGGGGCAGCGGATTTATCTTTCTATGACAGAGTCTTTTGTCCGGCTGTTTGAAAAAGAAATTGATGCAGCAGTAAAGAATGGAAGAAAAGTAGTTGTTTTAACGGATAAGCCTCTGGAATCTGCAGGCGTTATTTTTTACCAGACAGAAGATAAAAAGCAGCAGATCGGCGTCATTGCCGATTCAAAAAGCGTGCTTACAGGAGAGTTTGGAAAAGAAGAAGAAAGTACCTGCCTCTATTCCGGGCAGCCTAATTTTGTGCGTGTGTTTAAGGATTCGATGCGTAACGAGATAAAATTAATCCGGCTTTTGAAACATTCGCCGGATATCCCTTTATGTGCAGAAGATGCACATCAATAATGAAAGGAGAGCCATAACGTGAAAAAAGAACCATTTGTAACATATGAAAAATTACAGGAGATTGTAAAGGAGTACCCTACGCCGTTTCATTTATATGATGAAAAGGGAATACGGGAAAACGCAAAAGCGGTCAAAGAGGCTTTTGCATGGAATAAGGGATTTCGAGAGTATTTTGCAGTAAAAGCGAATCCGAATCCGTTTTTGATTCAACTTTTAAAGGAATACGGCTGCGGCTGCGACTGTTCCTCTATGACAGAGCTTATGCTGTCCGATGCTCTGGGATTTTCCGGTGAAGAGATCATGTTTTCTTCCAATGATACGCCTGCAGAAGAATTTCTCTTTGCAGATCAGATTGGGGCGACCATTAATCTGGATGATTTTACTCATATTGAATTTCTGGAAAAAACAATTGGCAGGATTCCTGAGACAATCAGCTGCCGTTTCAATCCCGGCGGCGTATTTAAAATCAGCAACAGCATTATGGACAATCCGGGAGATGCGAAATATGGTTTTACAAAAGAGCAGTTATTTGAAGGTTTCCGGATTCTAAAGGAAAAAGGAGCGAAAAAATTCGGTGTTCATGCATTTTTGGCCAGCAATACGGTGACAAATGAGTATTATCCTATTTTGGCGAAAACATTGTTTGAGACGGTGGTGGAATTGAAAGAATCGACAGGATGCGACATTCGTTTTATCAATCTTTCCGGCGGTGTGGGAATTCCTTATACACCGGAGCAGACGCCGAACGATATCCGCGCCATTGGCGAAGGCGTGCGTAAAGTATATGAAGAAATCCTTGTTCCGGCAGGTCTTTCAGATGTAGCAATCTATACAGAGATGGGGCGTTTTATGATGGGGCCCTACGGACATCTCGTAACAAAAGCAATTCATGAAAAGCATACGCACAAGGAGTATATCGGTGTGGATGCCTGTGCGGTGAATCTGATGCGTCCGGCGATGTATGGGGCTTATCATCACATTACGGTAATGGGAAAGGATAATTCGGTTTGCGACCATAAATATGATATTACAGGTTCCCTTTGCGAAAACAATGATAAATTTGCTATTGACCGTATGCTGCCGGAGATTGACAAAGGAGATCTTCTGGTGATCCATGATACGGGAGCTCATGGATTTGCCATGGGATACAACTACAACGGCAAGTTAAAATCAGCAGAAATTCTGCTAAAAGAAGACGGAGGTTTTGAACTGATCCGCCGGGCAGAGACGCCGAAAGATTATTTTGCAACCTTTGACTGCTTTGATATTTTGAAAAATATGAAAAACCCCTTGTAATTTTGTTTGGAATATGCTAATATACCATTTGTCCGGTCAAACGGACAGATATACCCTTCGGGTATCCCGTTATGCGCTAAAATGATAGCGCAGTAATAAGGATATGCCGGCGTGTCGGAATTGGCAGACGAGGCAGACTCAAAATCTGTTGGCGGCAACGTCGTATGGGTTCAAGTCCCATCGCCGGCATTGTATAGAGAAACACAGAGAGTTCATCTGTGTTTCTTTTTTTCATTGCCGCGCATCCAGGGGAAACCGCCGGATGCGTGTGAATTGATTTGTATGGAAATCCGTAAGGAATTGAGATATCATTTCTGTGTCGGGAGTGTCTGATCATCGGAACTTTTGCGGAGATCATGATGAAATCATGTGCAGTTGATGCAGTGGCAAACGAATCAGAAAGAAAGGAAGAGGGTATCATGAAATATAAATTTTGGGGTTGGGAACAGGCAAATGCCCAGGCGGTTACAGACAAATATAAAGGGATACATATGCCGGCCGATTTATACGATGCGCTTTCCGAAATTTGGTGTGCTCAAACATGCGCGCCGAGGATGCGTCAGGATTGGACGCCGGAAAATAAAACGCTTGGACAGTGTTCCGTTACGGCATTTTTGGCACAGGATATTTTTGGCGGTCAGGTATACGGCATTTTGCGTCCGGGTGGGAATTATCATTGCTATAATGTGATCGGAGACTGCCGGTTTGATCTGACCAGCGAGCAGTTTGGGGATGAAATTCTGGTCTACGAGGGAAATCCTGAGCAGTTTCGGGAAACGCATTTTGCAAAAGAAGAGAAACGGCAAAGATATGAATATTTGAAAAATGAGCTGGAAAAGCTGTGCTGTGGACGACGTTCATAGAGCGTGTGCGGCATTGCGAAAGAATCAAATGGATTTTGTCAACATCCAAACTGGTGACTCACAGAGCGTCTACCCTGAGTCTCGCGGATGTGACTTATGAAATGAGCCATGGGGGAGCGGGCATAACAAAAGGAGAAAAATAAGAAAGAAAAACGATAATATGGGACGTTTCCGACATAACGCCGACAAGATAAGAAAAATTATCTTGTATTTCATGATTTACCTGATGTATAATATTTCCTGCATGGATATGGAACGTTTCTGGAAAAGTTATAAACGATACGGCAGATGAGGATTATATTATGGGATTTACAATGGTTTTGTCGCTTTTGAGCGGTGTGGCGCTGTTTCTGTTTGGAATGTCTTTGATGGGGGACGGATTAAAAAGAGTCGCAGGCAATAAACTGGAGCTGACGCTTTACCGTCTGACCAATACCCCGTTAAAGGGGGTTTTGCTTGGCATGGTAGTTACCGCGATCATTCAGTCGTCTTCCGCAACTACCGTTATGGTAGTCGGTTTTGTCAACTCCGGCATGATGCAGGTTTCCCAGGCGATCGGAATCATTATGGGAGCCAATATCGGCACCAGTATTACCGGCTGGGTGCTGTGTCTTTCTTATGTGGAAGGATCCGCCGGGCTGGCGCAGCTTTTGTCCACGGCTACGATTTCCGCTGTTGTGGCAATTGTCGGAATTGTTTTTAAATTGTTTGTCAAAAAGGAATCCTATAAAAATCTCGGCGACATTATGCTTGGATTTTCCATTTTGATGCTGGGCATGCAGACCATGAGCGGAGCAGTTTCGCCGCTGAAGGAAAGCGAGCGGTTTATCAGTGCGTTGACAATGTTTTCCAATCCGGTGGCCGGAATTTTAGCCGGAATTCTTCTTACGGCAGTGCTGCAGAGCGCGTCGGCGTCCGTGGGTATACTGCAGGCTTTGTCTGCTACCGGGGCAATCCATTTTGCTACGGCGCTGCCCATTACAATGGGAATCGGAGTAGGAGCCTCCTGCCCGGTGATGCTTTCGTCCATTGGAACGAACAAAAACGGCAAAAGGACGGCCCTTGTTTATCTGCTGATTGATTTGACGGGGATGATTTTCTGGTCCATTGTATTTTACAGCGTGCATGCGTTTGTTCATTTCCCATTTATGGAGCTTATCATGGGGCCCGTGCAGATTGCCCTGTTAAATACGGTGTACCGAACAGTAAATATCTCAGCGCTGCTGCCTTTGGGGAAATGGATCGAGAAATTCGTCTTCTGGGCAGTCAGGGATGAGGCAGAAGAAGAGGATGGCGATAAAGACAAAGAAGAGATGGCGGATTTTGAACTGCTGGAAGAGCGTTTTCTGGCGTATCCCGCAATTGCAATCAGTCAGAGCCACAGGGCAATGAATGGAATGGCAAAGAAGGCGAGGAAGAATATTCTCCGTGCGTTTGCTTTGATGGAGGGTTATTCGAAGGATAAATATCAAAAAATACAGGAAAAAGAGATTTTGATTGATACATATGAGGATCGGCTGGGTACCTATTTGATGCAGCTGACCGGAAAAGAGATGACAGCGGCTCAGAATAAGGAGCTTTCAAAGTTTCTGCATACGATTGGAGATTTTGAGCGGCTTGGGGATCATGCCGTTAATATATCGGAAGCGGCGGAGGAATTGTATGAGAAGAAGCTTGTTTTTTCGGAAGAGGCACAGTATGAACTGAATGTGCTGAAAAAAGCGATTCAGGAGATTTTGGATCTGACAGTGAATGCTTTTTGTGAAAATAATCTGGAAATATCGGTAAAGGTGGAGCCTTTGAGAGAAATGATCGGCGTTATGTGCGATGAATTAAAGCTGCGTCACATCGGAAGGCTCAAAGACGGGGACTGCAAACTAAAACAGAGCTTTGCATTTAATGATCTTTTAAATAATCTGGAGCGTATTGCGGCACACTGTTCGAATATTGCAGTCGCTATGATTGAGCTGGAGGCAGAAGAGTTTGATACCCACGAATATTTAAGAAGCGTAAAAGGACTGAAAAATGCCAATTATTCCAGGCAGCTGGAAATTTATGAGAAGAAATATGACATGAAACAAAATAAGAAAGGTAAGAAGAAAACCGCAGCAAAGTGATGTCAGAGTAATCATTCAGAGGAGATGAAAGGATGAAGACATTTTTATATGCCGTTGTTGAATTGATTGCGAAAATTCATAACCGGCTGATGCAGCTGAACAATGCATATGAATATCATTTTTCTGATAAAGAGCTTCATTTTCTAGTGATCGGAGTACTGGGAATGGGGGTTATCTTTTTGGTTTATCCTGTTTTTAAGTGGCTTGCAAAACATGATCACGTCATGGTAATTGCCTGGATTTATGTGTTTACGCTGATTATTGTTCTCACATTTGCAATTGAAATCGGGCAGAAGGTGACAAATACCGGAAACATGGATTTTGCAGATATTGTATTTGGGATTTTCGGATTTGTTGTGATGTTTCTTCTGTTTTCTGTGTTGCGGGGGATTTATCATGGTATATTGAAATTGCTCCGTCGGGACAAAGAGAATGATGGCATAACATAGGTGATACCCTTCGGGCATTTCCTTTATGTGCTGAAATATACACAAAAATAACGTTATAAAAACTTTAGAAATTTTATCTTTCTTTAAGCTCGTGGACAAACTTTGTTCAAAATTATCTGTTATATTAATATCATCACAGATGTGATACAAAACTTTTTCATAAACTCTCCCCTTTAAAGCTGCCGGTAAAACGGCGGCTTTATTTATGTTATCATGCATTTGACAGAAATTACCGTCGGCAGGTTTTGAGGGTTTTCTGTATTTGGATGACAGGGCAGACATAAAAAGTTTCGGTATGGAGATCAAGGAGCATATGAATCAAAGCATAGAATGCGAACGTCTGATTTTAAAATCACTTTCGTTAAAAGAAATGGAACAGATACAAAACGGCAGTCAGGATTTTCTGGAAAAATCCGTACTTACCAGGGTCATAATGTCTGCCGTAGCGCATAAGATAGAACAAATGCATATGGTACAGGCAGAGGTATACCCCTGGCTGAATTATTGGCTGATTACAGAGAAAAAGAGTGGATTTGGCATTGGGTTGATTGGAAGCAAGAATCTGCCGGATCTGGAAGGATATGTGGAGATTGGTTATATCATTGCCAGAGGATTTCGGGGGAGAGGATATATGACAGAGGCATTGGAGGGATTTTTGGACTGGCTGTATGAATATCCTTTCTGCAATGGGGCCAGGCTGCTGATCCGCAGTGCAAACACACCTTCGATTCGGGCGGCGGAAAAATGTGATTTTCAATATGAAGGGATGCAGGATATATATAAGGTGTATCGATATTTATTTTAATACGGATTTATAGATGAAATATAACAAAATGGAATTCATAATTATTTGTAGAAACCTGTCATTTCCTATTGCGAATCGTTTCACAATATAATAAAATAAAAAGAAAAAGGAGAGAATGGAATGTACGCTGACGAGAATGTAATTAAAATTAAGCATGAGGTTTTATATGAAGTGGCAAAGCATGCATTTGACGGGGACTTGGATGAACAGAGAGATTATATACCGGAGAGGCTGATTCCGGGTCCATCGCCTCAGTTCAGATGCTGTATTTATAAAGAAAGGGAGATTATCCGTCAGAGAATCCGTCTTGCGGAAGGCAAGGCTCCGGGAGAAGTGGATGACGGAAATATCATTCAGGTCATCAGCTCCGCTTGTGAGGATTGTCCGATTTCTCGTTATGTTGTAACGGATAACTGTCAGAACTGTATCGGTAAGGCATGTATCAACGCCTGCAATTTCAAAGCGATTTCCATTGGCAGACATCGTTCTCACATTGATCCGTCAAAATGTAAAGAATGCGGAAAATGCGCGAAAGCCTGTCCATATCATGCAATCGCAGATTTGAAACGCCCCTGTAAGTTTAATTGTCCGGTGAATGCGATTACACAGGACGAACGCGGCATTTCTGTTATTGATGAGAAGAAATGTATCCGCTGCGGTTTATGTATACATAAATGTCCCTTTGGAGCGATCGGTTCCAAAACGCATATTGTGGATGTCATAGAGGCATTGAAATCCGACAAGTTAGTGTATGCAATATTGGCGCCTTCCACAGAAGGACAGTTCGGAACGGATATTACCATGCGCAGCTGGCGCAATGCGATGAGGCTTGTAGGATTTACCAACTTTATCGAAGCCGGTCTCGGCGGGGATTTGACCACGCAGGCAGAAGGCGACGAGTGGTATGAAGCTTATCAGGAAGGTAAGAAGAAGACAACCTCCTGCTGTCCGGGATTTGTCAATATGATCCGGAAGCATTATCCGGAATTAGAGGAATATATTTCCACATCGGTTTCTCCTATGTGTGCATTGTCCCGTTTGATCAAAGCAAAACATCCGGGTGCAGTTGTCGTGTTTATCGGGCCCTGTATTGCAAAGAAATCCGAAGCTACAGAGCATAATATCGAAGGCAATGCAGACTATGTGCTGACCTACAGTGAAATCCGCGCGATTATGAAAGCGAAAGGCGTAGAGCTTCAGCCATCAGAGAACGATTATCAGGAATCTTCCACCTATGGAAAACGTTTCGGCAATTCCGGCGGCGTAACATCGGCGGTATTACAGTATATGAAGGAAAAGGATTATGACTGTGATCCGAAGGTATGCAAGGCGAACGGAGCGGCAGAGTGTAAGAAAGCGCTGCTTCTTCTGAAAGCGGGAAGGCTGCCTGATGACTTTATTGAAGGTATGGCCTGTGTCGGCGGATGTGTCGGCGGACCAAGCGCATTTAAAGATCAGATGGTTTCCAAAAAAGACAGAGATGCACTGATTGGCATGGCGGACGGACGTGATATTACAGAGAATTTGAGTCATTTCGATCAGAGCAATTTCTCAATGCACCGTAAGGAGCATGCAGCGGAATAATAGAATTGTAATTTATGGCAGAGGGTATATCGTAAAGGGTATGCCCTCTGTTTTTTGGGCAATGGGAGTTTGAGAAAAATTGTAATGGCATCTTTTTTGTAGTAAAACGCCTTTAGATCAATCGTCGATTTTGACTGTTTAAGTCGGTTTGAAATGCAGTAAGGAGAAATTTGGATATGGGAAGATATTTGAAATAAGGATAACATAATCCCACTGGCTTTAGACGGTGGGTTAAGTCATGTAATTATCAGCTATATGGAAACGGACAAAGACCATACCTTTTGGACATATGGATATTTTACCTGTAATGTTTGGAATGTTTCAGAGGAAACACTCAAGAAATACCATAGAAAACCAAGGATAGATAAAAGGAGGTGACAGCAAATGTTAAAAGCATATAAATATAGAATATATTCTAATAACGAGCAGAAAGCACAGATAGCCAAAACATTTGGCTGTTGCCGTTTTGTTTATAACCAGACGCCTGCATATCGGTAAGAGACCTACGAAAAAGAAAACAGGTCTGTTAGCAAAACAAATTGCAATAATTTCTGCAACAGGGAACTCGAGTGTTTCTGAAAAGGTTGAATTTTGTGTCTGTATAAGGTATACTGAATAGAATAAAAAGCTTACAAAAAAGGAGGATTACTATGGTAAATGGCAAAGGTATTTTTAAAAAGATCACGTGTCTGTTTCTTATATTTATAATAAGTATCGGCGCGATACAATTTCCGGAACAGCAGGTAACTGCAGCGGATACAGGGGAGTATACGATTTTAAGTACGTCCGTGACGGGGGAACAGGATGTATTTGCATACTATCCGTCAGATGGCTGGAGCAGAGGACGGCAGATAGATGAATATTTTACCTCCAAATCCGTAGAGCAGCAGATATCAGAAGGTAAAAGCGCTTCGGATATTTATTATACCGTTACATTTTCCGGAACGGATATCGCGCTGTATGGATATAAAGGACCGACGCATGGGGCAACGGTAAAAGTATATGTAGACGAGGAAGAACAAGGGACCTTTGACAGTTATGCGCAGGCAAGAACCAGCAGTGACGTACGGCTTTGGGGGACGGAAGGGTTAGAAAACAGAGAGCATACGTTAAAAGTCGAAGCCGCCGGAGGCAAAAACGCTTCAGCAACGGGCAGTCATATAGAAGTGACAAAAGCAGTTGTGACCGTTCCGATTGAGCGGGTTCCGGCGACTGACTTTTTCTTTACGGAAGAAGCCTGTACTGTCAGAGAAGGGGAATCAAGGGATCTGGATTATCGTTTTGCTCCGGAGAATGCATATGCCCCGGAAGATCTGCGGTTTGCATCGGATAATGTATCTGTGGCATCTGTGGATTCGTCCGGCAGGATTACGGCAGGGAGCACAGGTACGGCGCGCATTACGGCATCTTCAGAAAGCGTCGGATTTTCAAAGTATATAGAAGTAACGGTGCTGGAGGAGAAAAACGATATTGACGCGACGTTTGTAGACAGTGGAGACCAGTATCAGCAGAAAGCGTACAACAGTCTGTTGGCAGGAAGAAGAAAGTTCAGCGAACAGGTCTGGGCATGGAAAAATGACAAGGCTGTTGCGGAAATCGCAGTGATGAGCAAACAGAAAGCATTGGAAGACGTTTCGGTTGGCATAACGGACTTGAAAGGTGCTGGCGCGGTGATTCCCGCTTCTTCGGTAAAGCTTTCTTTTGTCAGAGAAGTAAAGGCGTATACCGGCCATGCCGGATGGTATGCACAGAATAAAGCGGGAACTATGCCGTCTGGGACGAGAGAATACTTTCCGGAAGTCATTTATTCCGGAGATCCTGTTTCCATGGACAGCGAGAGATTACAGCTTGTATGGGTGGAAGCTTCCGTTCCGAAAGATGCCCTTGCAGGTATATACAAAGGTACGATCACCGTTTCCGCCGGAAACACAGATGAGACAATTTCACTGGACTATACGCTTGAGGTTTTGGACGCAGTACAGCCGGATCCGCAGGATTATGATTTTGACGTAGAGTATTGGAGCCATCCGTACAATGTGGCTTACTACTATAATGTAGAGCCGTTTTCAGAAGAACATTTAAAGCTGTTAAAACAGCATATGGAACTCTATAAATCCTTGGGCGGTCATGCGATTACGGCAAGCATTGTAGAAGAAGCATGGGGCGGACAGACGTATGGCGGTGGAAATGACGTTCATTATCCGTCAATGATCAAATGGATTAAGAAGGCGGACGGAACATGGGAATTTGACTATACGGATTTTGATAAATGGGTTGTTTTAAATCAGGAAATCGGAATCGCAGATAAGATTATCTGTTACAGTATGATGCCGTGGGACGGCATTGTGAAATATCAGGACAGGGCGACAAATACGATCAAATCCATGACAGCCAATCCAGAGAATGCCGAGCAGTACGAGCAGGTATGGCGGCCGTTCTTAGAAGATTTTGTGGCGCATCTCGATGACAAAGGATGGTTTGATGCAACCTACATAGGTTTTGATGAGCGGACTGGTATGGGAACGGCATTTGATTTGATCGATTCCGTAAAAAATAAAGACGGAAAAGCATTGAAAAAATCTGCTGCATTTAATGATTTTTCACACAATTTGGATATTTTCAACAGGCTGGACTATGCTTCTGTGGGACTTCAGCAGATTCGTGAAAATCTGACGCCGTTTAAACAGCAGATTGTGACAAGAAGAGGAAATGGTCAGGATCTTACGATGTATACGGCGACAGAACATGTGCCGAACAGCTTTACAAAGTCAAACCCGGTGGAAAGCTATTGGACGATTATGTATGCCGGCTCGTTAAACACGACGGGATTTTTGAGGTGGGCATATGATGCATGGGTGGCAGATCCGCTGGAAGAGTCTACGCATTCTTCATTCCCGGCGGGCGATTGTTTCCTGGTATATCCGTCTGAACAAGAAGATGAAGTAAAAGAGAGCAAGTTCTCCCTGCGTCTGGCAAAACTGGACGAGGGCGTCCGCGATATAAATAAGCTTTATCTCATGCGGGAAGAGTCGGAGACGATGGCAGACGGCGTGTCAGAGATTTTGAGCCATGTGCGCGGCGACAGAATAAATGACTATGCATATAGCACAATGGAAAAGACAGACAGCTGGGGACGTCAGGCAAAATGGCTGACCGAAGAAGGCAAACATACAATGCTTTCGGATATGAAAGCAGTAAAAGAGGGAATTTATGAGCTCACAAAGGATTCTATTGCGCAGAAAAACCCGAATCTCGTTCAGCAGATAGAGATGACGCAGCCGGACGCAGACACGTTTGGTCTGGGCGACACTCTGCAGCTTGAGATTGCAGTGCACCCCACGTCAGCGGCAGGTTCCGTTCATTGGAACAGCAGCGACGATGCGGTAGCTTCTGTAGATGAAAACGGACTTGTTACCATGAAAAAAGAGGGGAAGGCAACGATTACGGTTTGTTCTGCAGATAATGCCAACATTGCACAGAGTATTGAAATAACTGTTGTAGTACCGGAAGAAAAGAAAGCGCTCTTACAGGAATGGGAAAAGGCCTCGGAACTGAAAAAGGAACATTACACAACGGCGTCCTGGGCGGTTCTGGAAAGGATAATCGAAGAGGCAGATGCTATTTTGATGAAGAGTGACGCCGGGACACAGGAGATAGAAAATGTATTGAAAAAGCTTAAAGAGGCGATAGGGAATCTGAAAAAAGCGGAAACTACGCCTCCTGGAAATCCGGGTCAAGATCAAAAGGAGCCGTTGGAAAAAGGAAAAGTATACCGCGTGGGTACGGAGAACTATGTGGTTTTAAGCACGGCTCCCGCGAAGGCGGCGTTGGCGGGCAGTACAAACCGATCCATGAAACAGCTTTCCGTTCCGGCAGAGATTGTGATAAATGACGTAACGTGTAAGGTGACGCAAATTAATGCAAAGGCGTTTAAAAATTATAAAAATCTGAAACGTGTGACGATAGGAGCAAATGTTGCGTCGATCGGGAATCAGGCATTTTCCGGCTGTACGAAACTGAATAAACTGATCTTCCAGGGAAATAAAGCGCCGAAGATCGGGAAGAAGGCATGGAAAGGAGCCGGTAAAAAAATAAAAGTGACTGCTGCAAAGATGAAGAAAAAACAGAAAAAAGAACTTATGAAGCGGTTAAAGAAAGCGGGAAAAACTACAAAGTGGAAGTAGCTTTCACAAAAAAACGGTCTGTGATGAAAACAGACCGTTTTTTTGCGGGGATGAATCCGTTTGGCGGAATTTGCTGGCTGCGCATCAGGAAAATAAGTGAGGTTCTTTCTCGTCTTAAATCAAATGTGGGTATTGTGAAAGAAAACAAAATATAATCCCGTCTTTGACAGTGTATAGGAGGCAAAAAGCCGTTACATCCTTATTTTATGCAGGATGTAGCGACTTTTGACTTAAGTAATCCATACAAAATAATAAATATTCATTTTTATGTATAAAGTAATTTTGCGATTTGGGTTATAAATAATTCATAATAATAAATATTTTCTATAATGATATTATACTAAATGAAGCGGAGGTAAATACTGTGAAAGAAAGTAGAGGACAGCCGATAAATGGCGCACTTAAACAAGCTGTCTCATGGCAGCCTTTGAAAAAGTATTGTTTCAGAAGCTAAGAAACCAGTTGGGATTCAGAAAGGATCCCTTCGCTGATAAGTAGTTTCTCAGCCTGCTTGACAGCCTTTTCCTTCTGCTTTTCTTTTAAAGGTTCAGGCATATCAATCTTGTATAAATCGATCGGATTCCATACTTCACCAGTAGACAGTATCTGGTAAACAGCAGTAAGGATCATCCGAGCGATTGCAATAATGGCTCGTTTTTTGCCACGGCGCTTCATAATGCGTTCATATTTCTGTTTGTAGTAAGGCGGTTTATCAGATTTCACGGCTGCATGAGCAACTTGTACTAATGCAGGTTTGAGGTAGACACCGGCACGTGTTATTCTGACGGATTTCTTCTTACCAGCAGATTCGTTGTTGCCGGGCGTTAATCCCGCCCAGCAGCATAAACGTTTGGAATTAGAAAACTGAGTCATATCGGTACCAATTTCAGAGATAATAGTAATGGCGCTATTACGGTCAACACCTGGAATGGTACACAGTAACTTGACAGCATTTTCATAGGGAGCAATCAAAGAATCAAGCATAGCGTCTATATCATTTAGTGTAGATGTGATATAATCCATATGTGCGCGGATGAGGCGCATACGGTATTTTTGGGAATCAGTCATCTGGTACCCTTCGATGGATTCAATGACACTGTCAGACTTCTTCTTTAGGGAACGAAGCAGTCTGGAAATGATTTCTTCGTGGTTGATGGAATTGTCGGATTGCTCGATTAGCTAGTCAATAACAGAAGCGGCTGATTTTCCAAAGATATCGGAAACAACCGAATCTAATGCGACATTACAAACAGTAAGCGCATTCTGATATCTGTTCTTTTCGCTGGAACGGCAGGAGGTCAACTTGTAACGGTATCTTGTGAATTCGCGCAGGATACGGATTGGTTTACAAGGAATATAACTTCCGGGAACCAGACCTAATCGAAATAAATCCCCAATCCACTTGGAATCCTTGGTATCGTCCTTGTTGCCTTTGACAGCTTTCACCCATTTGGGATTAGCGATGGTAACGTTAATTTCGTTTTCCAAAAGGTTAAACACCGGAACCCAGTATTTGCCGGTAGATTCCATGCAGACATCACGACATTTGTTTTCAATCAGCCATTCTTTGAATTGTAGGATAGAATTGTTGAAGGTGGAGAAACGCTTCTTGTGGTAAGAAGGTTCGACTCCGGAAGTGGTTTTGATGATTGTGGCAACGAGAAAAGATTTTGTACATCGACACCACAACAGGTTTGGTAAACAACTTTCATGGTCAAAAACTCCTTTCAGATTAAAATGGGAAAGAAGCCATTGACTGTTCCATCACACATTTAACAGAGAAGTTAAAACAATTCTTACTGTACGGTCTTGCGAGCCACTCATTTGTGCTTGAAAGATGGGACTTACACTGATTATTATGCTGTCTAAAATGAAGAAAGTCTTTACGACTCACCTCCTCGTGCTTTGTAGTGTAGCTTCTTTAAGAAATTTTTTATCAGAAACGTGGAGGATTTGAAGACTTTCATTACTATTTGTGCCGCCGGCCGAAGGCGGCGGAATGGAGATTATTAAAGATGTATTGGTCTGTTTCTGCGATCAGCTACGATAGCAGAAGCTCATGGGGATTTTGAATCTTTTCTGCTGGGGGAACGTCCTTCCCGTCCTGACCGCCTCAATATTACTGGCGATCAGCCCCTCCACATCCATGGTGCTTTTTCCATCATGAATGTGGAGAAAATCCCTGCATATTTTGATCGTTTCTGAATCATCTGCTTGATACCTATATTTCCTCCCATGTTCTTCCATCTTCACGTTTGATGTAATCTCTGCACAGAAATTATGCAGTATTGCCTGCGCCCAGATCTCCTGCACTACATACTCATATTTCTTCGAGTGAAGCGCCTTAAGACACAGCGGGTATTTGATATCACGGTAAGCATTTTCCTGACACCAGCGCAGATGGTACAGCTCCTTAAGATCATCCATGTCGAATTCATGGCCTGGCAGGTTTGTTATAAGGTTCTCGAAAGAACCGGGGGATATCTCAACACGGACCATCCGCAGGGGAATGTTATATTCAGGTTTGTCATCCGTAAGATAATCCATGGGGACCGCACTGCATACATGACGGTAATCTTCCGCGCGTTCCGGATGTGACCTTTTCTTTTTTGACTGGGAACGGGTGAGGATGCGGTCCGCATGGAAGTCCATCTCCCTGATGCCTTCCAGGCTGAAACCGAGGATCCCTTCCGTTTTTTTGTCAGTGCAGAGGATCAGGAAATACTGTCCGTTTTCAATGACATGGGCGAAATTGTTATAGGATGCATAGCCCCTGTCACAAATATAGACAGCCAGACTGCCGTGGTCTGCGGCATCAACCATCTGGCAGAATGCGCTGTACACATTGCGTTTCCTGCCCGTCTGGATGACAAGGTCAGTGAGGTGTCTGTCAAGAATGGAGTAACAGGCGTTTATGTAAGCCTGATTATAGCCCCTGGGGGATTTTGAGCCTGCTTCAAAAAAGGTGCCGGGGTCACCGGGGTTGCGGAAGATGTCCAGAGAAGAACCATCACAGGCAATGAGCTGGCATTTAGCATTAAAAAGGTTATTTTTCAGTTTCCTGTTGAATGCAAGAAACAGGCATCTTAACGCCCCATCCTTGAGTTTCTGCAGCTGCTTATAAAGGACTGCCTTTACAGAATCAGAATACTTCATAATGTGTACCTCTTTGGATTAAAAAATAAGATACATACTTATAATCCAAGGGCCGCTTTCGCTGCCTCTTAAAATATATCAGCAGTGAAAGCGGCCGCACATTATTGGTATTTTGTCAATATGTTTTGTAAAAAAATTAGAGTTACTGGTTGAAAAAATATATTTTGGTTTTAAAATAGAATTTTTCTAAAGTAAATGACATTGATGCATGACAGTGCCAATGGGCCGGAGATCTGAAAAAAGTTTTCGGCTCTATTTATATCCAACGAACATAGTTTGTGCGGTGGGAGTATACAATAATTATTTTGTTAGAATTATAGGTTTTAAAGAATAGTAATAAGTTTAAATTGAGAAGGAGATTGTAGTTGATCACACAGATTTTTATTTGATTTTAAAATGAAAGAATACATATAATGGTAAATAAAGTCTGGAAAGTTACGAAGAAGGATGTTTTTTTGCATGTTAAATTTATTTTATGAGAAAATTTTGCAATACTTCAAAATGTGATAGTTTTGTATGTATTTTATAATATATTTAAATTAAAAAACACTCTTGAAAGTGAACCAGTGAATCACTATAATAAAATAAAGGTTTATTGAAACATAACGGAGGAGGTAAAAGTATGGCGACTGATTTAAAAAGATTTACGATATCTATTCCGCTCAAAATGGAAGCGGATTTGGATTCGATAAAACAAAAACGCTATTACAGAAATAACCATAATGATATGATCAGAGATTTAATTATGAGAGGTCTGGCAGCTTTGGAAACGGATGAAATGTTAAAATATAATATATGTAGAAAATAGATATTTCTTGTCGAAAAATCCAGTATATGATAATATAGTAGAGTAAAATGACATACAGTTGATGAAATTGTTTGACAATCTGATAGAGATCTCTTTTAGAAAGGCAGGTTTATTATTATGTCCTTTGTAGCTGCGTTCCGATATAAGGAACGAGAATATTATGCAGTATTATCCAACGAAACGGAGGTTTCTTTCGGATGCCACAAGAAAGATCATGTGCAGATTCCAGAATCGAAAGATCATTTGCTCTGTTTAAGAGCATCGGAAGGCAAAATTACAGCATCTATGAAGAATCCCCTTTCTTTTCCTTCTAGTACAATAACATTGAATGAACTTATTACTTTAAATCGTGATACTGGTGACAGTCTGTATGTTTCAAGAATTACAGGAAAATCAGAACAATTTTTAAACCTTCCATATGCTGGACGGATTACTTGTGGGCGAAGAAGTACAAATGATATCGTATTATCTTTTCCAATTGTATCCGGGCAGCATTTTCAGCTTTTGTGTGATGCAGGACGGGTGCATGTGGAAGATTTGAACAGTACCAATCACCTGTATCTGAATGGAAAGAAAATTTCTAAGGCGATGATGAAATCCGGAGATGTATTGTCAATTTATACATTTCGGTTTTTATTAGAGAATGGGGTATTGTATTTTGAAAATATGAAAGGCGGTCTGACACTGTCGAAAAAGATTGAAAATCGGCAGAAGGTGAGGGAGACGGAGCCGTTTTCCGGACATCATACAAAAGATGCTGCCGATGGGAAACATGTACAATATCTTCAGTATCATCTTTCGCCGAGAACCAGAGAGCAGCTGCCTCATGATACGATTGTCCTTTCCAGTGCGCCAGGTCAGGGACCTGTGGGTGGAGGACGCCGCGGAAATATGGCGTATTTGATCGGTTCAGGAGCGATGATGGCAGCCAGTCTGGCTACGGGAATGGTAACTCCGGCGGCATTATTAGTAAGAGCGGCTGGAATGATTTCACCCATTGCTAATATGGCGATTTATGGAAAGATGAGTAAGGAAGAAAAAAAACAGCTGGAGGAGTATGAAAAGCTGCGGCAGGAACGATATCAGGCATATATTGCTGACCAGAAAGCGAGAATAGAAAAGGTTGCAGATGTGCAGAGAAGAATTATATCTGCCGAGAATCCAAGTCCTGATCTATGTATGAAAACGGTACAGGATTTGAGAAGAAGTTTATGGGAACGTATGCCGTCTGATTCTGATTTTTTGACGATAAGATTGGGAATTGGAAAGCAGCCTTTATGTGTTGAGGTGAAAAGCCGCGCAGATATGGATGGTTTTAGAATGGATGATGACGAATTGGAGCAGTTGTCAGGACAGATCATTGAAGAAACGCGTTATGTGGATCATATGCCGGTATGCGTATCTTTAAGGGATCATCAGACAGTCGGCATTATTGGTTCCAAAGAAAAAACATTTTACCAGCTTCGCAGTTTGTTGGTAGAACTGACAACACAGCACTGTTATAAAGATGTACGTTTGGTTTGTATTTTTGACGAGAACTCCAGAGGAAGATGGGGAATACTTAGATGGCTGCCTCATATTTGGGATGAGACCGGGCAGGCAAGATATATCGCATTTGATGAAAAGAGAAGACATACAGTATGCGAACTGTTGGCGGATTTGGTTCGTCGACGTAAAATGGATGCACAGGAAAATAATAAAAAAAAGGAACAATTGGTATTGCCTTATTACATAGTCGTTGTTCAAAAAAGGGAGCTTCTTTTACAGGAATCTGTTTATGAAGACTTGATTTCAAATAATACGGCGCTTGGTATATCCACTGTTTTTTTGTCAGAGGCAATGTATGATTTGCCCCAGACATGCCAATATCTGGTTGATTTAACGGATAGACCATGTGTATATGAGAGGGAAAAATTTGACGAGAGATCTTATTTTTCACAGGATGAACCGGTACATCAGGCACAGTTGGAAGCATTTTCACGGCGTATGGCAGCAATTGAACTGGAAGATAAAAAAGAGAATGCCGCATTGCCTTCTGCACTTACGTTTCTTCAGGGATATAAAGTTGAAATGGTGGAGGAACTTCAAATTCTAAAACGATGGGAAGAAAGCGAACCGTATCGAACCCTGGCGGCGCCAATTGGTATGATGGAAGGAGGAAAAGAGTTTTCCTTAGATATACAAAGTGGTGAAGAGTCCCATGGACCCCATGGACTGCTGGCAGGTACAACAGGTTCCGGGAAGAGTGAACTTTTACAGACATGGATTCTCTCTATGGCAGTGAACTATCATCCTTATGATGTAAATTTTGTTATTATTGATTATAAGGGCGGCGGAATGTCAGATCTGATGGAACCCCTTCCTCATGTGGTGGGCAAGATTACCAATATTGACCGTAATATTTCCCGTTCATTGGTTTCTCTGAAAAGTGAATTGAAACGAAGGCAGGAGCTTTTTGCTAAATGCGGCGTCAATAATATCAACAAATATCAAAAAGCATATCAGGACGGGGAAGCAAAAGAGCGGCTGCCGCATTTAATTATTGTCACAGATGAGTTTGCAGAAATGAAAAAAGAAGAACCGGAGTTTATGACAGAACTCAATTCTGTAGCAACAGTAGGGCGTTCTCTGGGCATTCATATGCTTCTGGCAACACAAAAACCGGCAGGCGTGGTAACGGATCAGATTAATAGTAATTCGCGTTTTCGTATCTGTATGAAAGTGCAGGATGTAGCAGACAGCCGTGAGATGCTTAAACGATCGGATGCGGCAAGAATTACACAGGCGGGACGTGCTTATATCCGGGTTGGAGAAGATGAAATGTTTCGGCTTTTTCAATCTTTTTACAGCGCCGCAGAATATACAGGCAGTAAATCAGGCGGCATGAAGTTGGAAAATCAGGTTCGTATCGTTGGAGTAACTGGAAATCGTATCAATTTGTTAAAGAAAAATAAAAACAGGGATGCATCAGATATTGATGAGCTGACAGCAGTAATACAGCATATAAATCAGGTTTGTGAAACCCAGGGGATACAGAAAATGCCGGGACCCTGGCTTCCGGAACTTACGAAATGGCTTACGTTTAAGGATCTTGATCTGCCGGATGGGTTTGATGGTACGGAATGGCCCAAAGGACGTGTTGGGCTTTCTGTTCCAATCGGAAAATATGATATACCGGCTTTACAGAGACAAGGGGTACAGTATTTGGATTTTATGTCTGTTGGACATTATGGTGTATTTGGCGCTCCTTCAACCGGAAAAACAACATTGCTGAAAGCAGTACTTATGGCATTGGGGATGTATTATACGCCGAAAGATGTGGATGTTACCGTAATTGATGCCGGAAATTGGAGTTTAAGTGAATTTGCAGATATGCCTCATGTACATGAAGTGATCCTTAATCAGGAGGAAGAAAAAATAGGAAAATTTATCCAGCGGATGCATAAAGAAATGGAAGTGCGCAAGAAAGCGTTTCTCAATCATGCAGTCAGCTCGCTGACAGCATACTGGGAAACGGTGTCAAAAGAACTTCCGGCAATGGTGATCGTTATAGATCATATTGAGCCGTTGTTTGAACAATATATGGAATTGGAGGAATTGCTTACAGATATGGCAGCCAGCGGAGCCGCTTATGGTATGTATTTGATTTTTACGGCCAATTCCAGTCTTGGAATTCGATATAAATTTATTCAGCTTATCAAGGGCGCTATTACACTGCAAATGACAGATAAAGGAGATTATACTTCCCTGGTGGGACCGATTGCAGGCATCAGTCTTCCACATGTTCCTGGCAGGGCGCTGATGAAAGGAAATCCGCCGATTGCTTTTCAGACGGCAGTTTATGCAGATGCTAAGGATGAGAAGATCCGGCATGTGACAGTCGTTCAATTGATAGAACAGATGCGGAAGGCACAGTCTGCTGAGGGGCAAAAGGAGCAGGAAAAGACGGAATCAAATGCAGATGCTGAACAAAACAGAGAATTTAAGCAGGAATATCAGGAGAGAAGCAGTTTTCCGATTGGAGTCAATGCAGAGACATTAGAAACAGTCTGGATTGATTTGTCTGATCCATATCTTCTTTTAATAAGCAGTGACAGCATTCAGAAAAACCAAAAGGTATTGAAAAAGATAGAAGAGGGACTTGCCGTACGGGAAGATAACCAGCTTATTCATTTGAATCAGGATAATTATCAGGAGATTTTGGACAACCTTGTAGGAATATTAAACGATCGAAAGAAACATTACAATCAGCGAAAGAAAGAAGAGGATTTTAACAAAAAGGAATGGCTGGAAGAACACATGCAGATATGCTTGTTTGTAAGTGATCTATCTACATTTGAAAAAGGAATTTCTATCGAAACGAAAAAGGGATTTCGCCGAATCTTCACAATGGCGTCCGGTTTGGGGATTACGATCATTGCAGCGGGACTTCGGGAACAGCTGGCATCGAAAGAGCCGGATATTTTGACACATGCAGCAGTGCTTGCCCAAAACGTCTTGGCATTTGACAGAAGTCCTATGGAGCATTGTTTTTCCCGGTGCGATACGGATTCTTTTCAAATGGAAACACCGTTGGATCAGCAGGAAGCCGCTTTCATGCAGTGCGGCCAGCTTACGATTTTGAGATTTTTTTAGACAGAGGGAATATATGAGACCATTTGTAATTATTACTGTTCAAACTGAAAATAATGAATTTAATTATGACATTGAGGCGCCAACGGATATTCAGGTTAGTCAGCTGAAAGAAGATATTTTTGAAACGCTGTGTAATTATAATCCGAAGCAAAAAACAATAGAATCACCCTCTAAATTATATTGCAGGCGTTTAAAAAGAAATTTAAATGACAATGAAACTTTTGGAAACGCAGGCATTTGGACAGGAGATATTATTGTACTTAGATAAGATGAAAGATAAAAAGAAATGAGGGATAGTTTGAAAAAAGAACTAAAACTAACACTAGTGGAATTGTTTTTCCTGGGGGCGCAAATGAATGCGAAGTATATTGACTACAACTATATTGCGGCTATGCCGGATATTCAGAAACGATATGCTTTGCATGAACAGCGGGCATTGGAAACATTGGAAGAGAGAGGGATTCTTGAAGAGGATTTCAGTGGAAATGTGGAGTTAGACGAGGAAATAAGGCAATTGTTGGAGCCTGTATTTTTTGGGGCTGTGGAAAGCAGACTGGATGCAGAACAAAGTTATAATATACATCTGCATAATGGAAAGATTACGATAGCAATTATGGAAGAAGAGGGAATGACATTTTTTGGCGCAGAAGAAGAGGATATTCAAAAGCTGTTGACAGGCGCTGCCGTAACGGTTCAATGTGCAAAAGCAGAGGTGGGATTCTGGAAGAAAACATTTACTTCCGAGGAATTAGAAAATGAAACATATAGAAAAGAAGCCATAAAAATTTTAAAGGGGGAATGTGAAAATGGCATATTATAATGCAAGCGGGCAGATTACGATAGATGAAGCCGCGGCAAATGCAGACATTCAGAAAATCCGTAATGCGATTACGAAACTGGAAGATTCTAAGAACAGCTTAAACCGATTAAAAACATCTGCATCTTCCATGCAGGGGCTGACAGGACAGGCGATTGTAGATCAGTCAGTAAAGCTTGATAAACAGATAGCGGCATTGATAGAGAAATTGAATACCAGCGCCAGCTATATTAGAAAAACCGTAGACAAATACAGAGAGATGGATCGTCAGCTGGCACAAAAAATTAAAAGCGGAGGAGGCGTATAAATATGGCACATATTAAAATTCATTTTGACGGTCTTGCACAGCAGGTATCAGCGTTAAATAATTATATCCAGACGTATGAATCACTGAATACCAGAATGAAGAATCTGACAGAACAGATGTCTGCAGGATGGCAGGGAGAAGCAAGCAGGGCCTTTTTGGAGATGATGCAGAAATATTCGAAAGAGGCATCAAAATTGGTTGGAGTTTTAGGCGCATTTCGTGGATATGCATCAAACGCCTCAACCGATTTTGAGGAAGTGGACAAACGTTGCGCTAGCTTGATTCGTAATTCATTTTAAGGGAGGGAAAAATCATGGCATATCTTGATATTGACACAGATGTTTTGAGATCATCAGTTGCTACGGCAGAGCAGGCAAATTCCTCAATTTCTGAAGCGTTATCACAGTTAAATCAGGTGGTGATTCACAATGACTGGCAGTGTAAAGAACGTTATCAGATCAATGAAAATACGTTGGCAAATCGTCAGACTGCCCAGGAAATCCAAAATCATGCATCTTCTTTTTATCAAGCAGTGAAACAGGCTTCGGAACAATTTGATGAGGCGGAACAGAATAATATTGGACGTGTGAATCAGGTGGATGGATTGTTGGGACAGATCCTCACGGTTGCGCCCGGAATCATGGAGGACTTATCATCGCCGACTATGATTTCTTTTGATCAGATAAAAAGTTCATTGGAGGAATAAAATATGGCAGAAATTAAATTAACACCGGAAGAACTGACAGCCCAGAGCGCAGAAATGGCTTCTCTGCAAAGTGAATATGAAGGCTTGTTTCGACAGGTGACAAATTCGCTGAATGGTATTAATGAAAGTTGGAGCGAGAATCTTGCCAGTAATTTTTCCGGTAAGATACAGAGTGCACAGAAGTCATTTTCCAGTGTGGCAAATATGCTTCTAAACGGTTCCTCTGCAGCACGGATAGGATCTCTTACATTTGCTTCCGGTACAGGAATAGGAGATATTCTGTCAGGACTTATGGGAAACGGTGCTTCTATGCCCACCGAAGTTTCTGATCTTGCGAAGTGGATTCAGGAGATGGGAGGAGATTTAACCGGGGAACAGGGCAAGTGGATTAATGAGATGCTCCAAATGACAGGGATAGACGCAGATACGATAAAAGAAACTGCAGAAATAGTCAAAAACGGTGACACAGAAGGCGCATTAAAGAAGGTTTATGATAAATGGTTAGATTGGACCTCAGGAGCCATTTCGGGAGGAACTGTGTCAGGCAGTTGGGTTGATAAGATAAATGAGGCAACAGGAGGGACATTGGGATTGGCTAATTTGGAACAAGAGTTTTATAAAAATTGGATTGGTGGAACTTTAGAAAAAGCAGCAGAAGTTTATATAGATTCTAATTCTGATAATCCTGATTATTGGGGTGAGTTAAGAGGGCTGGGCGAGATGGCCTGGAATTTTACAGCGGGAGCGCCGCTTAAGACTGCCGGGGATGCGATTTGGAATGTGATAGAAAAAATACCAGGTGTAGGAAACTGGTATGCAGACCGGGGAGCCACTGATGCAGAATCTATGTTTAGTGTAGGATTAAGTGAAATGACGTATGCTATTACCGGAGACCAAGAACATGCAGATTATGTCCGAAATTATTATGGTGATCACGGCGGTATAGCCGGTGGTGTTGTGGATGGTATAGGGGAAATAGCAAGTTTTGTATGGGATGAAGGTGTACCTGTGGTTAAGAATGCTTGGAATTCAATTTTTGGAAAATAAGAGGAGAAGAGAATAATGAATACGATTTTACCGATTGGATCTGTAGTAATGTTAAAAAAAGGAACGAAACCAGTTATGATTTTTGGTTATATGCAACAGTCGCAGGTACATCCCGGAAAAATGGCAGATTATATAGGGGTGCCATATCCGGAAGGAAATATCAATATTGCAGCGCAGGTTGGATTCCAAATAACGGATATTAAAGAAGTGCTGTTTGAAGGCTATCGGACGGAAGAGTTTAATCCATGGGAGGATCTTCTGAAACTTTGTTCGACACGTCATCAGAATGGAGAGGAAATAGATGATACTAAAATCGATACAGAGTAAAAGTAAGATAATGCAGGCAGCGTGCGGCTGCCATATTGGAAAAAAGAGAGGAAATAACGAGGATAATTTTTATTTTGACGGAAAGTTTATGGACAGTGACAATACAGGGTTAGCTGAGATTTTGACTAAGCAGATATCTCGTCTGGAAGGAATTCTGGACGGATATCATTTTTATGCTGTTTTTGATGGCATGGGAGGCGGAAGTTATGGTGAAATAGCATCGAATTTATCAGCGGCTGCGGCAAAGCGTTTTTTTGAAGATGAGAACAATATGAATCTCTGTGACATTACGCCCTCACTGACTCAACTATGTCAGAATATGAATGCGGATGTGTTTCAAACAGGACAGAATCTGGGAGCTTATCAGATGGGCTCTACAATTGTGTCATTGTTTTTCTATGCCGGACAGGTATGGGTATGTAATTTAGGAGACAGCAGATGTTATCGGCTGCGCAGAGCGAAAATGAAACGGCTATCTGTAGATCATACAGATGAGGCGGATGTGAAAGCGCATGGAATTACCGGACGAAAACCGTACCTGACACAGTATTTGGGTATAGATCCGGAAGAAATGCGTATTGAACCGCATATAAAAAGCTATCCGGTGGAAAACGGCGATCGTTTTTTGTTATGCAGTGATGGATTGACAGATATGGTATCGGAACAGGAGATTTGCAATATGCTTGCTAAGTATGGCAGTCCGGAAGACTGTGTAAAGTATCTTATGGGAGCGGCATTGGAAAATGGCGGCCGGGATAATATCACAATTATTGTATGTCAGATTGGATAGGGGATAAGAATAAATGGATAAAGAGAAAATAAAAGCTGTATGGCCGGGGTGGAAGGTAACAGGAATGATTGGCCGGGGCAGTTTTGGCTGTGTATATGAGATAGAGCGTGTACAATTTGGCAAAACGGAAAAAGCGGCTATGAAAACACTTACCATTCCTCATGATGAAAGCATAATTGATGAACTGTACAGTGATGGATATGATGATGAGAGCATTACAAAGAGGCTAGACGGGGAGCTGCAGGATATTGTAAAGGAATATTATTTGATGGCCGAACTGAAAGGGCATACAAATGTAGTAAATTGTGATGACATGCAGTATACAAAAAACGGCATGGGCTGGGATGTTTTTATTAAAATGGAACTGCTGACTCCGCTTCATAAAGTGTTTCAGAAAGGGAATGGAGAAACTGTCAGTGACAAAAATGTGATTAAACTTGGAAAGGATATCTGTAGGGCACTGATACTTTGTGAAAAAAAGAATATTGTTCACCGGGACATCAAACCACAGAACATTTTTCAGTCTGAGTTTGGAGAATTTAAGCTAGGGGATTTTGGCATCGCAAAGACGATGGAACACACGACCAGCGGAACGAAGACCGGGACCTATAAGTATATGGCGCCGGAGGTTTACAGTAACAAGCCGTACGGACATAGTGCGGATATCTATTCCTTGGGATTGGTACTGTACTGGCTACTAAATGAAAAACGTATGCCGTTTTTGCTGCTACCTCCGGAAGTTCCTACATCATCCATGGAAGATGCGGCACGGACGAAACGGTTTGGAGGAGAGAAGATTCCGGAGCCGAAGAATGGAAGTGCTGCATTGAAAGCAGTTATATTGAAAGCATGTGAGTTTGAACCAAAGGATCGGTTTGCCTCTGCACAGGAGATGCTGAATGCGTTGGAAGGATTGTCAGGGTCAAAAGAAAACTACTATGAGGATGCAAATGAAAGGACGACTGGTGGGGAATATGAAAGGGATGAAGAAAGTGATTTTTCAGGAACGAAAATGAATTCTGCATCGGATCGGTCCTTTTCTTCAGAGGATGAGTCTACGATGGGAAATTCTTGGGATGACAGGATTGGAACAATGGGAGCTGTTTCGAGTGTTCAGAGGCAGGTAAGCCGAGAGGAAGAAATAACAGTGGGGGCAAATCATTCTGAATTGAAAAAAGAGAAGTCGATTAAATCATCTGCAGTCTCTAAGGGACTTCCGCCTGGCATTTTGGATCACGTAATGGACTGGAAGGATGATGTGCTAGAAGCGAAGATGCGTACAATTACCGGGATAAAGATCCGGAAGATCATGCTTAGTGATGTGTATCATTTGACAAGGCTTGATCTTTCAAAAGAGGATATACTGGATAAAAAAGGCAAAAATTGTGTAATTAGTAACTATGGGGTACTTTTAGAACTGACACAGATTCAGGAGTTGACTTTTGATAACGGAATATCTGCAGCTGCTTTTGTTTCAGCAGAAAAACTGGTTAAGGAATTACCTAATCTAAAAAAAATTGTAGTAAAGGATACAGTGCTAAATTTAGATAAAGTAGACTTTTCGTTTCCTTGTGGACTGAGAGAATTAGATTATGAATCAATATTTCCAAAACTTAAATTTCTTAAATATATGCCAGATCTGGAAGTGTTAAAGTTATTTAATGTAAGCTCCTTAGAATTTTGGTTTGGCAGTAAAAAAGCGCGGGAAATGATATTAGGATTGCCAAAATTGAAAAAACTTTGGTTAAAAGATGTAAACCTTTATAATGTTTTTTTCCTTGCTTCTATGACAGGATTAGAAGAACTGAAGCTCTCTTCAAGTTTAGTAATAGATATATCTCCTTTGGCAAGTTTAAAAGGGCTTAAAAGTTTAGATTTGTGCGGAGACCGAATAGAGGATATCACACCTTTGCAAAATTTAGTGAATCTTGAAACATTAGAGTTGACTGGAAACGGGATTAGCGATCTGAAACCTTTGAGAAAGTTATCAAATCTGAAATCTTTGTATTTAAGTACTCCTATGGTAGAGGATGTAAGTGTGCTTAGCGTGTTGCCAAATTTAATTCGCATTTATAGAGGTTGTAAATGTTCCAAATCAATTTGCCAACAATGTGAAGAAATAGAGCTGAAGAATAGGAAGAGAATATATGAAGAGAAGAAGCGGAGAGAAGAAATGAGGATATAGAGAGCTAATATATTTGAAAAGTTTTATGGCGATATATTCAGTTGGATTTAGCAACTAATTAAAATTGAATGAGGATGGATAAGATATGAAGAACAATGAAGAAAGAATCAAATTTTTATGGCCGGAGTGGGAAGTGACCAGAACGATTGGACGCGGCAGTTTTGGTTCTGTGTATGAAATCCAGCGCATCCAATTCGGAAAGACAGAAAAAGCAGCCGTAAAAGTACTTACGATTCCCTATGACAGGAGCATCATAGACGAATTGTACAGCGAAGGGTATGATGATGCGAGCATTTCAAAGCGGATGCAGGGAGAACTTCAGAATATTGTAAATGAATATTATATGATGGCGGAACTAAAAGGACACACAAATGTAGTGAATTGTGACGATATGCAGTATATGGAGCATCAAGAAGGCATAGGATGGGATGTCTTTATCAAAATGGAACTGCTGACACCGCTTTCAAAAGTATTTGGACAAGGAAATGGAGGAGATGTCAGCGATGTGGCAGTGATCAAACTGGGAAAAGGCATCTGCCAGGCATTGGCGCTCTGCGAAAAGAAGAACATTGTCCACCGGGACATAAAGCCGCAGAATATTTTTCAATCAGAGTTTGGAGAATATAAGCTGGGTGATTTCGGAATAGCAAAGACTATGGAACATACGACCAGCGGAACGAAAACGGGAACATATAAGTATATGGCACCGGAGGTTTACAGTAACAAGCCATACGGACACAGTGCGGACATTTATTCTCTGGGGCTGGTATTGTACTGGCTTCTGAATGAAAAACGTATGCCGTTTATACCGTTGACCTCATCTGTTCCCACATCCAAGATGGAGGATGAGGCACGGTCGAAACGGTTTGGGGGAGAAGAATTTTCGGCACCGAAGAATGGAAGTCCTGCATTGAAAAAGATTGTGCTGAAAGCGTGTGCATTTAAACCGAAGGACAGGTTTGCTACTGCACAGGAGATGCTGAATGCATTAAAAAAACTGTCTGGAGAAAAAGAAGACGTACATAATATGGCTTATGAGGAAGATATTGAATATGATCATACAGAAGGGGACACTGCCGGAAGCAGTTTTTCGGGAACTAGGACTGAGTGTGATCCAGATTATTCATTTTCATCGGAGGATGAGTCTACGATGGGAAATTCCTGGGAGGATACACAGGGGACAATGGGAAATCCTGGAGACAAAATGAGGAAAGAGTCAGCTGAATATGACAAAACGGTAGGAAAGCAGAAGGAATATGAAAAGAAAACGCATCAGCGAAAAGAGAGGGAAATAGAGCCTGAGGTTACAGCATCGGTTCAGGAAGAAACACAAGAAGAGAAAAAAGGAGCTGGACGAGGTACATGTTTTGGTCTTATAATACTCTTCTTCTGTCTCTGCATTTTACCTGGCCTGTTGCCTAGTAATCTTTTACCTATTTGGCTAATTGGTTTTGTTATTATTGTAGTTATTTTTATTTTTGGAAGTAAATAAAATATAAATGGTAAAATCTATGAAGGAAGAAGTGGAGAAATAATGAAAAGCAATGAAGAAAAGATCAAAACTGCATGGCCGGGTTGGGAAGTGACGAGAACAATTGGACAAGGCAGTTTTGGTTCTGTATATGAAATACAGCGTATTCAGTTTGAAAAGACAGAAAAAGCGGCTGTAAAAGTACTTACGATTCCCTGTGATAGAAGCATCATAGATGAATTGTATAGTGAGGGATACGATGACGCGAGCATTTCAAAAAGGCTGAACGGAGAGTTGCAGGATATCGTAAAAGAGTACTATCTGATGACGGAACTAAAAGGGCATACAAATGTAGTGAATTGTGATGATATGCAATATACAGAGCATGAAGAAGGCGTGGGCTGGGATGTTTTTATTAAGCTGGAACTGCTAACGCCGTTATTTAAAGTCTTTGGAAAAGGAGAGAGTGTCAGCGATGAGGCAGTGATCAAACTGGGAAAAGATATCTGTAGGGCATTGACGCTCTGCGAAAAGAAGAACATTGTCCACCGGGATATCAAGCCGCAGAATATTTTTCGGTCAGAGTTCGGAGAATATAAGCTGGGCGATTTTGGGATAGCAAAGACTATGGAACATACGACCATCGGAACGAAGACTGGGACGTATAAGTATATGGCGCCAGAGGTTTACAGTAATAGGCCATATGGACATAGTGCAGATATTTATTCATTGGGATTAATATTGTACTGGCTTTTGAATGAAAAACGTATGCCGTTTTTGCCGCTGCCTCCGGAAGTTCCTACATCATCCATGGAAGATGCAGCCCGGACAAAACGATTTGGAGGAGTGAAGATTCTGGAGCCGAAGAATGGAAGTCCTGCATTGAAAGAAATTATATTGAAGGCATGCGAGTTTGAACCAAAAGATCGGTTTGCCTCTGCACAAGAGATGTTGAATGCACTGAAAGGACTATCAGGGACAAAAGAAAACTATTATGAGGATGCACATGAAAGAACAATTGGACGGGAATCTGCAGGGGATGAAGAAAATAATTTTTCAGGAACAGAAATGAATTTGCAACAAATCGTTTTTTCTGATGCAAATGAAGATACGATGGGAAATTCCTGGGATGACAGATCTGCAACAATGGGAGCTACTTCAGGTGCTCAGAGGCAGGCCGGCCGAAAAGAAGAAAGAACAGTGGGGGCAGATCGTTCCGTTTTGAAAAAAGAGGCGTCAGCCAGAACATCTGTAGGTTTAAAGAAATTTCCTTCAGGTATGTTAGATCATGCAATGGATTGGAAGGATGCTGTGCTGGAGGCGAAGATGCGTACAATTACTGGGATACATAATAGGGCGATTATGCTTAGTGATGTGTATCATTTGACGAGTCTTGATCTTTTAGAAGAGGATATATTGGATAAAAAAGGCAAAGCTCGCAGAATCAGTAATTATGAGGCTCTTTTAGAACTGACACAGATTCAGAAGTTGATATTTGATAAAAAAGGATTGTTTGCATCTGTTTCGGCGGAAAGGTTGGTTAAGGAGCTGCCTAATCTTAAACAAGTTGCAGTCGGGGATACACTATTAAATTTAGATAAAGTAAATTTTCCAATTTCTTGTGGACTGAGAGAAGTGGTTTATGAATCGACATCTACAAAACTTAAATTTCTCAAGCATATGCCAAATTTAGAAGTGTTAAAGCTGTATGGTATAACAAATTTAGAATATTGGTTTGGAAGTGAAAAAGTACGGGAAATGATATTGGGGTTGCCAAAACTAAAAAAGCTTTGGTTAAAACGGGCAAACATTTATGATGGTTCCTTTCTTGGTTCGATGACAGGATTAGAAGAATTAAAACTTTTTTCTAATAAAATAAAAGATATAACGCCTTTGAAAAGTTTAACGAAACTTAAAGATTTGGAGCTGGCCGAAGAGCATATAGAGGATATTATACCTTTGCAAAATTTAACGAAGCTTGAAAGATTATGGTTGATTGGAAAAAATATTAGAGATCTTAGCTCTTTGATAAGTTTATCTAATTTACAATTTTTATATATAGATACTCCTAAGGTACAAGATATAAGCATTCTTAGCAAATTGCCAAATCTAAAATATATTTTAGTTACAAATAATTGTTCAGAAGTGATTTGGCAGCAATGCAGGGAAATGCAACAGAAAAATTGCGATGAACGTTTTGAAGTTTGGATTTCAAAAGATACTGCTCGGAAAGGTACGGAAAGAACAGTAGTGAGAGAAGGTAAACAGTATGTTGTGAAAATTCCTGCTGGTATAAAAAACGGTCAGGCAGTTCGTATGAAAGGAAAGTCAAGGTATATTGGAAATAACGGAGAAAGAGGAGACTTGTTGATAGGCATACGTGTTACTGGATTTTATGATTTCGGTAGGCATAGTGATTGTCAGTGTTTTTTTGTAGGTTCGGAAGGATGGCAAAATGATTCATATAGTAGGGTGTGGGAAGATACTTTGCTGCAACAACAGGAGAATTTATATCTGGATCAATGGATTATGAAACGTATCGCTGTAGAAGGCGGGATAATTAAAGTGTCTATAGGAGATAAATATTATGAGGTGAAAGTCCCTGCTGGTACGTCAGATGGCAGTACGCTTCGGTTACGAGGATGTGGAAAGCCTGGAAAAAATGGAGAGAGACCAGGTGATTTGTTGATTAGTATACATATTATTCCTGATGATGGCCTATGAGGATGTGTTTAAAGATTTGTTTTGTGACATATTTGAAAAGGAATAATGTGTCTTATAATATTGTAGAAAATATTTATTACAAATATATGTCAATAAAAAGAAAGGATTAGAATAAAGGAGAGGATAACGAATGAAAAGCCATGAAGAAAAAATCAAAACTGTATGGCCAGAGTGGGACGTGATCCGAAGGATTGGACATGGCAGTTTTGGCGCTGTGTATGAAATAAAGCGTATCCAATTTGGAAAGACAGAAAAAGCAGCCGTAAAAGTACTTACGATTCCCTATGACAGGAGCATCATAGACGAATTGTACAGTGAAGGATATGATGATGCGAGCATTTCTAAGAGAATGCATGGAGAGCTTCAGAACATTGTAAACGAATATTATCTGATGGCGGAACTAAAAGGACACACAAATATAGTGAATTGTGACGATATGCAGTATGTGGAGCATGAAGAAGGCATAGGATGGGATGTCTTTATCAAAATGGAACTGCTGACACCCCTTTCAAAAGTATTTGGAAAAGGAAACAAAGGGAATGTCAGCGATGAGTCAGTGATCAAGCTGGGAAAAGACATCTGCCAGGCATTGACGCTCTGCGAAAAGAAGAACATTGTCCATCGGGATATCAAGCCGCAGAATATTTTTCGGTCAGAGTTCGGAGAATATAAGCTGGGCGATTTTGGGATAGCAAAGACCATGGAACATACGACCAGCGGAACGAAAACGGGAACATATAAGTATATGGCACCGGAGGTTTACAGTAACAAGCCATACGGACACAGTGCGGACATTTATTCTCTGGGGCTGGTATTGTACTGGCTTCTGAATGAAAAACGTATGCCGTTTATACCGTTGACCTCATCTGTTCCCACATCCAAGATGGAGGATGAGGCACGGTCGAAACGGTTTGGGGGAGAAGAATTTTCGGCACCGAAGAATGGAAGTCCTGCATTGAAAAAGATTGTGCTGAAAGCGTGTGCATTTAAACCGAAGGACAGGTTTGCTACTGCACAGGAGATGCTGAATGCATTAAAAAAACTGTCTGGAGAAAAAGAAGACGTACATAATATGGCTTATGAGGAAGATATTGAATATGATCATACAGAAGGGGACACTGCCGGAAGCAGTTTTTCGGGAACTAGGACTGAGTGTGATCCAGATTATTCATTTTCATCGGAGGATGAGTCTACGATGGGAAATTCCTGGGAGGATACACAGGGGACAATGGGAAATCCTGGAGACAAAATGAGGAAAGAGTCAGCTGAATATGACAAAACGGTAGGAAAGCAGAAGGAATATGAAAAGAAAACGCATCAGCGAAAAGAACAGGAAATAGAGCCTGAGGTTACGGTGGCATCTCAGAAGACAGAATCTCAAAAAGAGGATGGCGGAGTAGGAGTGGCTTTTTTAGCTTATTTAATAGTGACAGTATTTTTAGCTTTCAGTATTCCGGGGAATATTGGTTGGATAAAAAGGGCCTCTGAAAATCCAAATATGTATAACAGAGATTTTATGTTAGACAAATCAATATTAGAGTTGGTACTCGTATTTTGGATGTTGTTTGGGCTTTTCAGTTTCATTGCTTATATACGTGAATTTCATAAAAAAACGACTGGAGGAATAGTAATTTTTGTTTGTATTTGTGCATGTTGTGGCAGTGTAATGGAAGAAGTTTTTATAGGATCTCCCTCCGTGAGTGGTATGATATGCCTCGTTTTGGGGTTGATGTTATTTTGCTATATTATACATGCAATCAAGAAAGATTTAAAAAAAGAGGAAATTATATCTTAGGCTTTTGCAATCTGTTTCATATAGTTCCGGAGATTCTGTATATAGAGTCTCTGGAACTGAGAATTTGAGACAAAAAAATTATCACCCAAAGTCTCTCTGTATACATCCAACAGCAGACGATCAAAATTATCACATGCCGGATTTAAAACAGGAAATCCGAAATAGATAAGAATATCATTGCATACACCGATAAATTCATCGGGGTCCAAAAAATTAGCATAAAAATCATTTACTGAATCTGTTTCTTCTGTCAGCAGTTTTTTCAGGAGATTGAGCATAAACATACCGGAGGAAATATCCATCGGGCGTTTTCTTTGAACTAACAGACAAAAATTATCATACGTCATAAAAACATGATCAAATCGATTGCATAGAAGAGCAATCTCCTGATCAGACAGGCAGTCTTTGCTATTGTCGTCCTGTAGTCCAAACAGAGAATGATAATATTCTAAAATCGTCTCTTTTTCAGAACTGCCGTAGTCAGTGACAAGCCGTATGATCTGTTCTTGGTCGGCGTTATAAAGAAGTTCCAATTCTACATCATCAAACAGGGCGAGATATTGCGTATTTCTGGTTTTTGCAAAAAAAGACATATTTTCTGAATCATCCAAAAACTGAATTAGATCTTTGCAGGTATGCAGTTGTTCATGAATGACGGTATAGTACATTTTTACAGTGTCATCTTCGTTTAGAGTACCCGGTGAAATGGGTTGAGAAGAAATCTGTATTTGATAAGTTTTACGGATTTTGGACATTTCTTCCCAGGAAACCTGGAGTTTTAAACAGGTAATCAGGATGAATTCATCCAGGGAACGGGGAGATAATTCATTTTGATGGAGATAATTCAGAAATAAATCCTGTGCCTGTGTATCAGATTTTAAAGCCAGAACATAGCATAACCGATAAAGGTTTTCTTTTTTCAAAGAACTTGCAGATCCTTTTCTTAGAGCAGTAATTGCTTTTCGGAAAGAATCGTATTCATTCGTGGGAAGAATAGATTTTGCATTTTTTTTTAGCATGTTCAGCAGATCGTCATCTGTAAAAGGATACGCCAGAATATGCTGATATTCTTTCATATGGTTTTGAACATAAGATATAATACCGGACCAAATGGTTCCAGATGTGCAATAGTCAAGAATATTTAGCATAAATACCTCCATGATGTGTAGATTTTGATAATCGTGTAATCACTTTTTTGAATACAGGATACAGTTTATTTAGCCTATTCCTCAGAAGGCTTATTTTTTTGTGTTTTTTTTTCTGTTTCTTCTTCTTTTTTTAATTGCTCTAACCCTAAACGTATAAGCTCCACTGTTGCTTCGGAGCGTGTCTGAAAGCGGTGTTCAAAGCGGAAATCTTCAATTTGCCGAAATAATTCAGGATCGACAGATACTGTATAACGTGGCTTATCTGTAGCCATATGCATCACCTCACTTGTGATTGTACACCAATGAACCAGAGATGTAAAGAACCATATTAAAATTCACCCTTGAAAGTGAACCAGTGAACTACTATAATAATGATATAGATTCAATGAACCATTGAACCACCTACTGAAGGAGATGAAAGTATGGCAACCGATTTAAAGAGATTTACAATTTCTATTACGCCGAAAATGGAAGCTGATTTAGACTCTGCAAAACAAAGACGTTATTACAGGGATACACAAAATGATATGATTAAGGATTTAATTGTGCGTGGACTGGCTGCTTTAAAAGATGAAGATGCGACAGAACGAATACAGGGCGATAGGGTATCCTGAACGGTTTTGTCTGTCGGGGATTTGGAAACTCATACCGGATAAGCGAAATACCCATGATATCATACATGCATAGATGAATTGTGAAACAAAAAAGAAAAGGAGAGAAGACAATGATGAGAAATGACGGAACGCAATCTATGCATGTACAGAGAGTAAGGAAAAAAAGAGTGTGGAGGCAGACCTGCGCTGCCATGGCGCTGCTGTTGTTTTGTTTGATGTTTAATGGAGAAAGCGTAAAAGCATCCTCTTTCGGCAGTGATTACCGCTACTGGTCCCAGGGAGGCTCGGATTACTCTGGAATGAGGGAGGTCGGCTGTCTGATTACGGCACAGGCGAAAATGCTGTATGAGGCAAATGTCAACCGCGATGCATCTTTTAATCCGGATGCATGGTACAACTGCCTTTTGGCAAACGGATGGATTGCGAGCAGCAGCAATTTGAACATGCGGGATCACAATGCTCCGGTTTATTATGCAAATTCCAGGGGCAAAAATCTGGAGTATCTGGGCTATTGGAAAGCGGATGATGCCCAACTGTGGTTTAATATCAATGCCGGATATTATACGATTGTAAATGTAGGCGGAACGAATACCGGCGGAACGCATTTTGTTCTTTTGGACAATGCCAAGTCAAAGCAGACGGGAACCTTATATTGTTATGATTCTTTTTCAGACAGAGGCACGGTTTCACAGCAATTGTTAACCAGATACAGTATCCACAGAGGAGGACATGTTTATAAGGGAAACAATGCTGTTCATTCTCACAGCTATTCTAATCAAATCACAAAGCAGCCGACCTGCACCCAGACAGGAGTTAGGACCTATACCTGTTCCTGCGGCGCATCTTATACGGAATCTGTTGCTGCAAAGGGACATAATTATAGAACCAAAATAGTTGTTCCCACATGGACAGAGCAGGGATATACGCTTCATACCTGTTCGGTCTGCGGAGATAATTATAAAGACAACTACGTGGAACCGCCAAAACAAAACGCAGATGGCTGGTTCTATGCTACGGTAGCTCCGAATGGAATTTCCAAAGCCGATTATGAAATCCAATATCAGAATACTTATGAAAAAGTACAGCAGTCTTCTCCGGGAGACGGCTGGACAAATGCAGGAACTGTCAAAGATGAATGGCAGAATTCCGGGGGCACTTATACAAGCGCATCAGATCTGCAGACATCTGATGCAAGAGTGCTGGTTCGTTCGGTGTTTTATCATTTCTGCGGGCCCAATACAGGAAATGAAGGAAATTATGATCAGTCAGGAAAATTTGTGCATTATGATGAAATCTTATCAACCAGTGTTACATCCAGATATCTGGGAACGGATAACGGACATCCCTATTATTATATCGACTGGATCAATGGCGGCGGACGGGTATGGTGCAAGTCGGGCGTATCCTGCGACGGGGCGTATGGGACTCATGGAAACCGGTGCTGCGCATGGTATAAATTAAATACTTATCAGAACAGAGTGAGAGTCGTTCAGTATAAATTTACGAAGACATCTGATTGGACCGGTACAAGAGATTCGTCTGCAGTTTCGGTGAGGATTCGATTCAGAGCGTTAGAGCCGACGGAGCCGGATATGGAAAAGCCAGGGATTACAGAGCCGGGAACAACAGAACCGGATACAGAGAAACCGGAACCGACAGAGCCAGGCAAAACAGAACCGGGAACAACGGAACCCGATACAGAGAAACCGGGGATTACAGAGCCGGACACAACAGAACCGGGAACCACAGGGCCGGATCACAGTCAAGGAAATACAGAATTTACATATGAAAGAAACAGTGATGCCTCTTCCATAACGATTACAAAATGTATCTCGTCGGATGCAGATATTGTGATTCCGGATTCAATTGACGGATATACCGTTACGGAAATCGGGGCGAATGCCTTTGAAAATATAACCTCTATGAGTTCGGTATCGTTTCCTTCTTCACTGGCGAAAATCGGTAACTATGCATTTGCAGGCTGTACCTCACTTAGTGCTGTGACCTTGCCTGATACATTGACGTCTCTTGGTTACTATGCGTTTAAAGGCTGCAGTTCACTGACTTCTGCGGTACTCAACCGGGGACGGAAAACGATAACAATAGGACTTTTTTATGGCTGTTTATCTTTGAACAGTGTAACAGTGCCGGATACGGTATCATGTATTTCAGAAGATGCATTTCGGGGATGCGCCGCACTGAAAAATTTAAATCTTCCGAAATCCCTTTTTCTGGTATATAAAAATGCATTTTTAAATTCTGGAATTAAGACGGTTCATTATGCCGGAACGAGCGCAGACTGGAAGAAAATCACCATTTACACATCAGGAAATTCTGCGTTTTTAAATGCGGTGGTAACCGGATCTAGTGGGAAAACATTTTCTGCCAATAGCGGCAGATCGAATACAGGAAGTTCATCTGCAGGCAGGGTTCAAATACCCTCGGTATCAAAAGTGTATTCTTTGAAGGCAAAAGCCGGCAGGAAAAAATTGAAACTTTCCTGGAATAGGGTATACGGAGCGTCTGGATATCAGATTCAGATTGATACGACGAAGTACTTTTTCTCGCCGAAGACGATCTCTGTTTCCGGAACGAAGAAAGCATATACGAAAGGCAGATTGAAGTCGAAAAAGAAATATCATGTCCGGATTCGGGCCTATAAGACGTATCGGGATGCGAAGGGATATACGCAGAAGGCGTATGGTTCGTGGTCTAAGGTTAGTAAAAAGATGAAGTAGGGTGAAATGTTTTGGAGATCCAGAACTTCCAGATGGCATACCTGTGAAACGAAATTATGTTTGAAAGATCGCGTTGAACGAGCATTCTATATATACAAATACATATGTCGCAAAAAAGGCGCATTTGAAAAAACAATGTTCATTTCCATATGAGGAATTTAATGAGTATGACTTCAAATGAGAACGAGAAGGGGTGTAAGGAAAGACAGAATAGATGTTACTGATGAAGAGACACAAGAAATATAAAAAAGATGAGGGAGCGTTGATGAAAATGAAAAAACGGGAATGAAATTGTTGGTGTGGATGCTGACAGCAGTGATGTTTTTGACAATGTGATTATACACAAGAGCTGGCAAGCACGGGGTCAAAACCATATGGGATTTGAGTAAAAACAAAGAGAAGGGAAATGGAAAAATACAGGCATTCATCTTTCCGAGGGAATACTGTCTGCAATGGATACTTGTTCTGGTATGGCAGAAAGAAAAAACAGCAATATCAGGAGATGCTGATGTGAATCAGCCGGATGTCATCCGCGAAATTGCAAGAAATTCAGAAATCTGTTTTGCAGAATTTGATGCAGCTTCCAATACATTTACAAATCAGACATATGTAACAAACAATCAGGAATATGATATGATGCCAAAGATTTGTGACGAAAAAGATGAAATTGTAGTCTCATGGGTTCGCAACAGCATGGCGGATTTGATGCAGGAAAGCGGAACAAATGCAATTTATACGGCAGTATGGAACGGAAGTTCCTTTGAAACGGAAGAAACAGTTACAGCAGTATTTGATGAAAATAATCAGACGGCAGATGTTTTTTCAGGTATAATACAGTCTGCCAAAGAGGGGGCTATATCTGGAATGCATTATGCAGATGGGACAGTTCGTTTCTTTTCTAATGGGATGTTGTACAATTATCATACGGAAGATGGAACCATAGATGTTTATACGGCAGACGGAAATGCTTTTGGCAGTACTGCAAAATATTGTACCAATGGGAGAAAGAGCGGTTATGTCTGGAGTACTTATGATGAGAAAACACAGACAAGTGCAATCCTTGCGTCTATGGCAACTGAAACTGGTTTTTCGGCTCCTGTGATACTGTATGAAAAGAAGGGCGTTATATGGAGATATATTTCACCCGTTTTAGATGGCGCTGGAAACTGGCAGCTATTGACAAATGCGATGCAGACGGACAATGAAGAGGAGAATCATCATTCTTTGATCTATGTGATACAGCAGCCAAAGCAAGAGATTGAACTTGCAGGAGCATCCATTGATGAAAATGATGTGGTGAATGGTCTGACTGGTGTAAATTATTATGTTACAAACACGGGAGATACGCCGATACAGAATCTGCAACTAGATATTTGTTTAGCAGATGGGACGGTAATTACAAAAGAAATTCCGGTAACAATTTTACCGGGAGAGAGCGTGGCAGATACAGCTTATGTAGATCTGTCCGACGTTGATTCCGCCCAGGAGATTTCAATCCGTATATATGCAAAAGAGCAGTTGGATACAGAAAACTGCACCGTGACAGATATGGTTGGGTTATCGGATGTTGCAGTGTCAGGAACAGTACTAGAATCCGGAAACAATGTGATTGTGACAGCAGATGTGTCAAATATCAGTACGATGGATGCAGATACGACATTGTATCTTTACAGTGATGAAACGCAGACAAAAGAGCTCTGTGATCCGCAGACAGAAATTATCACTGCAAATGGCAAAAAGCAGTTTCGGATGACAGTGAAAAAAAGGGATGTTACTTATAATAAAAACAATGCGGCATATCTTACCTTAAAGGCAGTTGTGAAAGACGGAGATTATAATGAGGATAATAATGTCAGCTATGCCATTTTGTATAAGCCAAAAGCGACCAGCTCAGTTAGTAACCCAAATCAAAATTATAAGTACGATTATAAACCTGATAAAGTGAAACTGAAAAAAGTAAAGAGCAATAAAAAAGGCGAGCTGAGCGTGAAATGGAAATATGTTGGGGCAAGCGGATATCAGATTCAGTATGCATTAAATAAAACATTTACCAAGGGAAAAAGAACAAAAAATGTGGACTTATTGAAATCAAATATTACACTGAAGAAATTAAAGTCAAAGAAAAAATATTTTGTCCGGGTTCGGGCATATAATAAGAAGTATTATTTATTTAGTGACGGTTATTACAAAGTATACGGTCCATGGAGCAATGTGAAAAAGTGCAAGATAAAATGACGAAAAAACAGACTGTACAGATGACATAAAGGCAGTGAAAAACAGATGATCATACACGAAAAAAGAACTAATACAGCAGGAGCCGAAGAGACAAATCTTCGGCTCTTGCTGGAAAATATCAAAAAGATGCAGATAATTCATGAAACAGGCCATACCTGTTATGCCGATTCCAGAGAATGGCAGAACTGCGCTTACGGCTGGCATAATCCTTTATTTCCGCCGGAGTACAGAGCCTGCTGCCTAAAAGGAGAAAGCTTTACAGCAAATCCTTCCAGTGATCTGTATTATTTTATGGCCTGCTATTACGAAACCATAACAGGACAGAAAGCTCCGTATAATTTTGAACTGGATCATATATGGAAAGAGAGGCTTTTTATATGCTTTAAAGAGCGAGGTTCTGTGTATGGAACAGCCGTATTACACATCATTGCAAATTGTACCAGATGGAAAAAGAGAAAAAGAATTCAAAATGCAGGAGAATTATTAAAAACAGAGGATATCAGAGTGCTGACAGATACTTCAGCATGGATAAGCTTATCCTGCCGACCGGAAAGAAACTAAATCTTGAAAACATATCCGTTTGATAGTATAGTGAAAGAAGATTCCAAACTACACGAGTCCTTTCTGAATCTCACCGTTTTCCTGTTCAATATCGTAATGATAGGACTGGCAAAGGAGCTTCCGGAACAAGGGAAAGAAACCAGTTTGCACCGTCTGCTGGGAGCCTTGCTGTCAGCAACACTGGCGGCAGAGAAGAAACTGGATATTATAAAGACAGAATACAATATTCCGATTGAAAGCAAATTAAGAGAGGATGTGGACACTATGTGTAATCTTAGCCAAGGTATTTGGGAAACGGCAGAAGCAGCTGGTAAAGCAGACATGATACTTGCCATGCGAAAAGCCGGATACTCCTATGAAGAAATAGCAAGAATTTCCGGTATGACAAAAGAGCAAATCCGGCAAATAGAAGAAGACTCTATGGTAAACATTTAATACACTGGGAAAAGACATTGGAATAGAAAGCGGTGCAAAGCCTTTGGCGTTCAATCGCTTTGCACCGCTTATTTATGTTATGATATGACCGTTATTTTGTTTCGTTTTCTTCGTTTATCTTTTTCGTGCCATCAATTAATGACATAGTATCTTTGATCAATTCGATTGCTTTATCGTTTTTGTTTGTTTCTAACAAAATTTTCAGGGAACCTAACATGATAGTCACTGCTTGCAGAAAGGAATACCAATGAGAACAGCATTAAAAGAGGGAACCATAATCCGCGTTCCAGGCAAAATCTTATATCAAATTACCGGCGAACCAATCGGCGAAGGCGGAGGCAGCATCATTTATGCGGCATGGAAATATCTGCCGGATGAAAATATGTCATATCAAAAAAGCCCCATTTTATATGCATTGAAAGAATGTTTCCCTCTTTCGCAGAAATATCATTTTTTCAGAAATAACGTAGGTGAAATTCAGCCGGAAGCAGAGCAAAAAGAGAGGGATTCTGATTCGGACAAAGTTATGAAGATGCAGTCCATGCAAAATACAGGAGGCGGACAAACAGATGCCGGGCGGTATCTTGCCCAGGCGAAACAGATGCAGCTTGCAGAAAATACAATTACGGGGGAAATTTATCATACGGGTTTTCGTCTGACGCCTGTTTTGGAATCGTTTCAGGAAATTGAAATCTCACAGGACGGCGGAGTTTCCTTTCAAAAAGTCGGCAACAGTATATCTGTTATGGAGTCATTGTCTGAAAAAGGACGTTCTTTGAAAAGTTATTTAAAAGAAAAGAAACATCTTCCGGTGGATCAGGCATTCCGGATCATAGAACAGCTTTTGTATGCCGTGCGCGAAGTACATCATGCGGGATATCTTCATCTGGATCTTCAGGATGGAAATATTTTTCTGAAAGGAACTTTAGAAGACGGAAGCGGTATGATTTCCCTGATTGATTTTGGTTCTTCCAGAAAAAGAATGGAGGATGGTCTGTGTGAAACGATTGCAGACTGCGTTTTATATTCTACGCCGGGGTTTTCAGCTCCGGAGATTTATTCCGGCAATGACGGGACCCTTCGTCTTGGCGTGGAGGCGGACTTGTACAGCATCGGATACCTGATGCTTTTGATGCTGGCCGGGCACAGATTTTCGGCGGGAGAGATTTCTGCAAACAAGACAGGCCGGTATATTCCCCGTTTTTCTATAAGAAAAACAAAATGTCCCAGGCATATGATCGACCGTATGCAGTTGATTTTGGCAAAAGCTCTGAAAACCTGCCGGGAAGAGAGATATCAGGATACAGAAGAAATGTTAAAAGATGTTATGGCATTTCTGGCAATGCTGACGCCCTATCAGAATCCGTTGTCTGCAGTGGAGTACGATGCGTTTATCTGTTATAAACACAATGCTTTGGACACCGCTGCGGCGCGGGAACTGCGAAATGTGCTGGAACGCTATCCTGGGGGCAGATTTTTTGGGGAAAAGCCGATCAAAAGAGTTTTTCTGGACGAGGGAGAGCTGGCGTCCTGCGCTGATTTCGGAGAGCGGATACGGGAGGCGTTAAAAAAAGCCCGTTGGCTTATCGTGGTCTGTTCCAAAGACACAAAGGAATCCCCCTGGGTAAATGATGAAATACAGACTTTTTTGGAATATCATGACGCATCTCATGTTTTGATCGTAGTGACGGAAGGAGAGCCGAAGGAGATATTTCCGGAAACACTGTTAAAGCACGGCATGGATGAAAAAAATCTTTTTGCGGCTGACGCAAGGGCGCAGAATGCAAAACAGGTTTTGAAGAAAATACGCGGCGATGTAAAACTCAAAATAGCGGCTCCGATTCTGCATACGACATTTGATGCGTTAAAACAGAGGGGAAAACTGTACAGAATAAAGAAAGCCTTTGCTTTTGCATGTATCGGTCTTTCTGCTCTGACAGCTTTTTTTGGTTATGCAGCGGTAAAATCAAGAGAGATAGCCGATCAGGCGGTAAAGCTTGCAGATGAGCATAAAACAGCATTGCAGGGGCAGGCACTGTATCTGTCGGAACAGGCGAGACAAAGCTATGAGGCGCATGACGTAATCGGAGCCATCGGGCAGGCTCTGCAGGCTTATGATTTGCTTGCGGAGGATGATTTGTTTCTGCCGGAACTGATTCACACTTTGACAAAAGTAATGGGGGTTTATACGCTTCCCTCCGATGAGAAAGATCTTATGACGGCGGAAGACGTTTTTTCCATAGAAGGAAAGAGCGGATTGGGAGCATATTTTTTGGATGAGGAAGGGAAGTATTTGTTTACGTTAGATGATTCCCAGATATATCTCTGGGATACGGATATCTGTCAGTGCGTAAAGACGATTACGGCGTCCTGGTCGATTGGCAGGTTTGACGAAAATTTGCTTATGGACCGACACCGGTATCTGATTGTAATGTCGGATGCAATTGCCTGTTATGATTATGAGGCAGAGGCATATGTATGGAATTATAAATTAGAGCAGGATGAGCAGATCACAGGCATTACGGTATCGGAGGATAAGACCCGGATCGCTATGATCACCGATGAGAAACTGTATATTCTTGATTCTGCAGACGGAAGGGTTTTGCAGACCTCTGCATGTACAAATGCAGAATTTGCCGTGATGCGGAGTATGCCCCTTGCAATGAATTCGGACAATAGCAGGATTGCGTTTGTAAGATTTAAAGAAGAGGGGGAAGAAAGCTGCCTGTATGAAATTGTTATGTATGATGCGGCTGCGGACCGATATACAGTGGTTTCTTCTTTTCAAAGCAACGATCCCTTTGGATTTACGGAAATCCGGTTTCGGTTTACGGATGCGAATCAATTATTTGTGCTGCACGGTTCCGGGGTAAATACGGTCTATGGCAGCAGCGTATATAAATATTATTCAGAGAAGAAAATGCTGACAGCCGGTATGTACGATGCGGATGAAAAGCGTATGCTGTGGGAAATGCAGAAAGATTATATGGCATTGTATGAAACCATTATCATGTTGGATATGGAATACCGCGGTCATTTGGCGGAACTTCTGGTTTATGGAAATCATTGTGAGATTCTGGATCGGGCAACGGGAGAACTTCTGGATTCTTATGAAACAGACGCGCCGATTATCCGGGCCTGGTGTGAGGAAGGAAAGATTGCGCTTGTACTGCAGAACGGAAATCTCCTGTATCATGCAAGTGAGAAGGAGCGTTTGGAGGGATATGCATATTTTCCGGAGAATATAGAATGGTGCTGCAGGGCGGGCTCCGATTATTACGTCAAATACGGCGATGCAATTATAAAATACAGGCAGGGCGTATATGACGCCGGTTATGAAAGCTGTAGTCAGTTCCCGCAGAATCTTTCGTATCCGTCACAGGATACAGAGGTAAGCAGCGAAGACGAAAGGTATCATTTTTATATCGAAGAAAATGCTGTTGTGATGGAAGATCAAAAGGAGCAGAGCAGAATTGTTTTAGAAACGGAGGAATCTCCCATGAGTCTGCACTGGATGGAAGAGTCAGAGAAACTGCTGGTCGGATTTGGAGACAGGGTGTCTTTGTATGATGTACATACGAAAAAGCTGCTGGATACGGAAATGCTGGAGAACAAAATGTACGTCCTGTCAGCCTGGCAGGAACTGGATGCATCCACGGTTTTATATGTAGGGAGCACTTATAGTTATGCATTGGATGTCAGGGGGGAAGACGTTGGTATTTTATATACTCTGAAAAATTTTGCCGCTTATGATGCGGAGGAAGACGTTTTCTATTTTGAAAGCGAAGATTATGATATGGACAGGCTGTATCAGGGGGAGTATAGTGAAGGAAAGAGATTGGGGAAAATACGCAGATATCGTATAGAAGAAGTGATTGAAATGGCAAGAAAACGGACCGGAATCCGGCAGCTATGAGGCTGAGGGCTGCATATAAAATAAAGAAGAATCTTTGTTTTTAAAGATATATATGATATGATATTTGAAATGACTCTGATAATAAAGCCGATACGACAGAGGACGGCAGAAGAAAATTATTACCGCAAAGGAGGAATTCATGGATTCAACCAAAAAAATATCCGTAATCATACCTGTCTATAATGGAAGAAAATACATTATAAATTGTCTGAATTCTCTTGAAAAACAAACGTACAAAAATATAGAAGTCATCTTAATCAACGACGGCAGTTCTGACGACACAGAAACCGTTATTCAGAATTACATGGAAAAAAGCAGTCTTAAGATACAATATTTTTCTCAGTCCAATCATGGACAGGCTTATACCAGAAATTTCGGAACAGAAAAAGCAACAGGAGAATACATTGCCTATATCGACAGTGACGACTATCTGGATTCCGACTATCTTCTCAAATTATATGAAACGGCAGAGGCGTATCATTCCGACGTAGTGAACAGCGGTTATCGTGTGGTAAAAGAAGACGGCGCAGTCTTGTCTGAAGTAAATATTTCCCCCTTTTCCGACGTCAGCGATTTCGGCCGCGCCGGTGTTTTTGTCGTCTGGTCAAAGCTGTATCGAAGAAAATTCCTGCAGAAGCATAAGATCTATTTCCCGGAAGGAAAAATATACGAGGATGTTCCTTTTTCCATTGCAGCAAAATTTCAGGGACAGAATGTAAAGAGCATTTCTTATATCGGATACAACTATGTACAGCACGAAAACAGCACCATGTCTTCTTCTGCCGTAAAAAGCGAACGTTTCCCTTATCAGGAATTCGATACGGTCATCTCCGAAACGCTTTCTGTCCAAGGAGTCCAAAAAGACGCAGTGGAATTTGAAGTGCTGCATTTTTTTACAGGTTTTTTATTTTTGTATTGCAGAAAAGCATCTCGCCGGGATATTGCCGTCTTTTGTGATTTTGCCTACAAAGAACTGAAAATCCATTTTCCAAACTACAGGAAAAATCCCTTCGTAGGTCTTTTGCGTTCCAAAGAACTGCCCTTTTATTACAGAGCTGCAATCTATCTTTTTGTAAAACTGAATCAAATTCATTTATTGAAAGCCTTTACCTGTCTGATTACAAGATTTTAGCGAAATCTGTGTTACTGTTGATACTGTTCACTCCTGGACCGTGCACTGCGCTGCACGGTCACAGGCCAGTACAGTACTGGGGTCGGAATCCGGCCTCTTGCCGTAAGGCAGCTTTAAATAGGCCGGATTCGTTACTGTGAACACCATGGGTGTGAACAGGAACTTACTGTTTTCCGGCTGAAGGCAAAACATATTTTTTAGATTGATTTCTTGAAAGACTTATAGTAATATTGCTAAGTAGCCGTATGTACGGCATACGAGGAGGAAAGTAAGATGCAGGACAGCATAAAAATCGCCGTAGACGCCATGGGAGGAGATAATGCGCCCTTTGAAATTGTAAAAGGTGCAGTCGATGCAGCGAATGCACGCAAGGATATACAAATCCTTTTGATCGGCCGTCAGAATGCGGTAGAACAGGAATTGCAGAAATATTCTTATCCGGCAGAAAGAATTACAGTCGTAAATGCGGAAGAAGTGATTGAGACGGCGGAACCGCCGGTCATGGCAATTCGGAAGAAAAAGCAGTCATCAATTGTAGTCGGCATGAATATGGTAAAACAAAAGGAAGCAGACGCTTTTGTTTCGGCAGGCAGCTCGGGCGCCATTCTTGTAGGCGGACAGGTGATTGTCGGCAGAATCAAAGGAATCGAACGGCCTCCTTTAGCGCCGCTGATTCCTACGGAAAAGGGAGTGTCTCTGCTGATTGACTGCGGAGCCAACGTAGATGCAAGATCTTCACATCTGGTACAGTTTGCCAGAATGGGTTCTATTTACATGGAGCATGTAGTGGGAATTTCAAATCCCAAAGTTGCAATCGTTAATATCGGAGCAGAAGAAGAAAAAGGGAATGCGCTGGTCAAAGAAACCTTTCCTTTATTAAAGGAATGTAAAGATATCAATTTTACAGGCAGCATTGAAGCAAGGGAAATTCCCCATGGAGAGGCGGATGTTATTGTCTGCGAGGCATTTACCGGAAACGTCATATTGAAATTATATGAAGGTCTAAGCAGCACACTGCTTGGAGTAGTAAAAAAAGGTTTGATGAGTACGTTGCGCAGCAAAATAGGAGCGCTTATGATCAAACCGGCTTTGAAAAAAACGATGAAATCATTTGATGCAACGGCTTATGGAGGAGCGCCGCTTTTGGGGTTGAAAGGGCTTGTGGTCAAGACTCACGGAAGTTCTAAGGCTGTCGAGATCAAAAATGCCATTATTCAGTGCGTGACCTTCAAAGAGCAGGAAATCAATGAAAAAATAAAACAAAACATTATAAACTCTGATAAAGGAGAAGAGTAGAAAGGAAAAAGTATGGAATTTGAAAAGCTGAAAAAAGTCATTGCAGATGTATTAAATGTGGATGAGGATGAAATTACAATGGAGACAACGTTTGAAGATGATCTGGGTGCAGATTCTTTGGATGTATTTCAGATAATCATGGGCATTGAGGAAGAATTCGACATTGAAATTAAAAACGAAGATGCCGAGAAGATTGTATCCGTTGCAGATGCAGTAGAACAGATCAAAGCTGCAACAAATGCATAAGCAGGCAAATTTATATTTCAGGATGAGATAAAGCCCTTGTTTTGAACAGGGCTTTATTTGACTTTTATAAACAGGAGAAAGATTTTGATATGAGAAAACAGGAAGAATTTCAAAAAATAATCGGATATCAGTTTCAAGATGGCAAACTGTTGCAGCAGGCATTGACGCACAGTTCCTATGCCAATGAAAAGCATATGAAACACGCAGATAATGAAAGACTGGAATTTTTGGGAGACGCAGTGCTTGAGTTAGTGTCCAGTGAATTTTTATTTTTAAATTATCCCGAACTGTCCGAAGGAGATCTGACAAAGCTTAGAGCCAGTCTGGTTTGCGAACCCACATTGGCAGGCTGTACTGCCTCGATTCAACTGGGGGAATTTATCCGTCTTGGAAAGGGCGAGGATCAAACGGGAGGAAGAGAGAGAAAATCTATTTTATCGGATGCGTTAGAGGCTCTGATCGGCGCAGTTTATCTGGATGGTGGTTTTACTAATGCAAAAGAGTTTATCCTGAAATTTATACTGACGGATATCGAGCACAAAAAACTCTTTTATGATAGCAAAACTATCCTGCAGGAGTATGTTCAGGGGAATTATAAAGAAATATTAAATTACAGGCTGGTAGAAGAGAGCGGACCGGATCATAACAAAAACTTTTCCGTAGAGGCAAGAATTGGTGAAAAGACGATCGGCAGCGGAAGCGGACGAACCAAAAAAGCGGCAGAGCAGGAGGCTGCTTATCAGGCGCTTTTATTATTGAAGACATGTGGCAGTGAAGGCGTTCAAACTGTTACGAAGGCATAGAATCAGGGGGATTTATGTATTTAAAAAGTATTGAAATGCATGGATTTAAATCTTTTGCAAACAAAATTGTATTAGATTTTCACAATGGTATAACCGGTATTGTAGGGCCAAACGGAAGCGGAAAGAGCAATGTATCCGATGCGGTGCGCTGGGTGTTGGGGGAGCAGAGCGCCAAGCAGTTAAGAGGGGCCAGCATGCAGGACGTTATTTTTTCCGGTACAGAAAACAGAAAACCTTTAAGCTATGCTTATGTTGCGATTACTATGGATAATTCAGACCGTATGCTGGACATTGATTTTGAGGAAGTAACGGTTGCAAGACGGGTATATCGTTCCGGCGAAAGCGAATATCTGCTGAATGGAAATCCCTGTCGGCTGAAAGACATCAACGAGCTTTTTTACGATACCGGAATCGGCAAGGAAGGCTATTCCATTATCGGACAGGGACAGATCGAGAGAATTCTAAATGGTCGTCCGGAAGAGAGAAGAGAGCTTTTTGATGAGGCTGCAGGCATTGTAAAATATAAAAGACGAAAGGCCACAGCGCAGAAAAAGCTGGAATCAGAACGGGAAAATCTGGTTCGGATCAATGATATTTTAAGTGAGCTGGAACGCCAGATAGGGCCTTTGGAACGTCAGAGTGAAAAGGCGAAAATCTTCCTGAAAAAAAGAGAAGAGCTTAAGAAACAGGATGTGAATCTTTTTCTTCTGGAGATGGAGCAGATGGATGTCCAGATGAAAGAGGTCACAGAGAATTATGAAATCACAGATGCCCAATTAAAAGAAACAACAGCTTCCCATGAACAGATAAAAGGGGAGTATGAGAAAATGGAAGCTCTGCTGGAATCCATCACGGCAGAAATAGAAACCGAAAGAGAAGAACTGAATCAGTCTGCGATTATAAAAGGAAAGCTGGAAGGGCAGATCAATGTCTTAAATGAACAGATCAAAGCTGCGGAAATGTCAGACGAACATTTTAAAAGCAGAACGGCAGAGATTGAGGCGGACAAGCAGGAGAAATTGCACCAGAAGAATGCTTATGAAACGGAAAAGCAGAATTTGGATGAGCAGCTGGATCTGGTGACCGGGCGAAGAGAAAAAGCAGAAAAAGAGCTGCAGGATCTTCAGAAAGCCATTGCAGATTGTAATGAAGGAATGGAAAATGGCAAAAATGAGCTGCTGCAGCTTTTAAACCAAAAAGCCCGGATACAGGCTGAACAACAGAAATTTGACACTTTGATTGAGCAGGCCAATATCCGCAAAGCCCAGTTGAGTCAGCGGTTTTTAAAGAAAAAAGGCGACGAATCCAATTTGGATGACCTGTTAAAAGAGCAGGAAGAAATTTTATCCAAAGTGCAAAGGGAGATTGAAGGATTAAAACAAGAGGAAGCGCAGTTATCCGGGAAACAGAAGGATTGGGCAAATAAACTCAGTCAGACTAACCGCGAGATTGAAGAGGACACTGCAAAATATCATAAGACTGCCTCCCGGCTGGAATCTTTAAAAAATATTGCGGAACGCTACGACGGCTACGGCATCAGCATCCGTAAAATTATGGAGCAGAAAGACAAAGAGTCCAAATTGTTAGGCGTTGTATCGGATTTGATTAAAGTTGAGAAAAAATACGAAACAGCAATTGAGACGGCTCTTGGCGGCAGCATCCAAAATATTGTGACAGAAGATGATGAAACAGCAAAACGGATGATTGCATATCTGAAGAAAAACCGTTTGGGAAGGGCGACTTTTCTGCCGTTGACTTCTGTAAAAGGCAAAGGAAATATACCTTATCCGGAAGCATTAAAAGAGCCCGGCGTGATTGGGCTTGCTCATACGCTGGTTCAAAATGATACCATATACGACGGCATTATGCGGCAGCTTCTGGGAAGGGTCGTTGTTGCAGATACCATTGACCATGCCATTGCCCTTGCCAAAAAATATCATCATTCCCTTTCTATTGTAACGCTGGAAGGGGAATCCTTACGTCCCGGAGGCTCTATGACCGGAGGCGCATTTAAAAACAGCAGCAATCTGCTGGGAAGGAACCGTGAGATCGAAGATTTGACAGATCAGGCAGAGGGGTTAAAACAGCAGCTTTTGAATCAGAAAAGCCGCAGAGAAGAAATTTTAACGGCTCAGGCATTGATCACAGATGATTTAGAAGAAATCAAAAAAACATTGCAGGAGAAATATCTGCTTGCCAATACGGCGGAATTAAATGTAAAGCGTACTGCCCAGCAAAAAGAAGAAAGCGAAGGAGCATTAAAAAATCTCCAGACAGAGAGCATAGAATTAGACTGTCAGATCCGGGAGATAAAAGCCGGAAAAGAACATGCGTTAAACGAAATCGAAGAATCCAAAAAAAGAGAAGAAGAGATTGAAAAAGAGAATCAAAGCTATCAGGCAGCTTTGGATGAACAGCTGTATTTAGAAAGCAGCGTGAATAAAACATTTTCGGAAGTACAAATGGAGGAGGCAAATATCCGGCAGAAAAGCGAATTTGCATCTTCCAATATCGAACGTGTCAGAACCGAAATTGAAAAATGCGACATATTAAAGGCCGAACTTTCCAAAGAGGTGGAAACAGCAAAAGAAGACGCCAAAAGGCGTAGAGAAGAAATCGAAGAAATCAAAAAGACGATTCTTGTATCAGATGAAGAATGCAGCGCTTTAGAAAGCAAATTAAAAGAGCAGATTCAGAAAAAAGATGAAATATCCGCCCGGCAGAAAGAATTTTTTGGAAAAAGAGAAGAAATTTCAAACCGCATCAGCAATCTGGATAAAGAAATGTTCCGTTTGAACAGCCGCAGAGAGAAGCTGGAAGAGACAAGAGAGCGTCGGAACAATTACATGTGGGAAGAATATGAACTGACGTTTCATAACGCTATGGAGCTGAAAGAAGAGGCTTACAACGAACCGGAAATATTGAAAAAGCAGATTGGTTTGTTAAAAGAAGAAATCCGGGGACTTGGCAATGTGAATGTCAATTCCATTGAAGAATACAAAGAGGTTTCCAAACGGTATGATTTTTTGAACACGCAGCACGAAGATCTGATTCGGGCAGAAGAGGCTCTGGTCAATATCATAGAAGAACTGGATGTGGGCATGCGAAAACAGTTTGCAGAGAAATTTGAGGAGATTCGCCGGGAATTTGATAAGGCATTTAAAGAATTGTTTGGCGGCGGCAAAGGAACCTTAGAACTTGTGGAAGAGGAAGATATTTTGGAGTGCGGTATACGGATTATTGCTCAGCCGCCGGGAAAGAAACTGCAGAATATGATCCTGTTATCCGGAGGGGAGAAATCTCTGACGGCTATTTCACTGTTATTTGCCATTCAGAATTTAAAGCCTTCGCCCTTTTGCCTCTTGGACGAGATTGAGGCAGCGTTGGATGATTCTAATGTCGGCCGTTTTGCAAAATATCTGCATAAGCTTACAAAGAATACACAGTTTATCGTGATTACCCACAGAAGGGGGACAATGGCGTCTGCAGACCGTCTGTACGGAATTACCATGCAGGAAAAAGGCGTATCTACATTGGTATCCGTAGATTTGATTGAACATGATCTGGACAAATAAACGTTAAGAAGAATGTAATTGGGAGGAATTTTTATGAGTAATGAAAAGAAAGGATTTTTCAGCAGACTTGCTGCAGGTTTAAGTAAGACAAGGGACAATATTGTATCCGGAATGGATTCTATTTTCAGCGGATTTTCCAGTCTGGATGATGAGTTTTACGAGGAAATAGAGGAGATTTTGATTATGGGGGATCTGGGGGTAAAAGCCACAGAAGAGATCATCGAAAATCTCAAAGCAAAAGTAAAAGAGAACAGAATCAAAGAACCACAGGCCTGCAGACAGCTTTTAATCGACAGTATCAAAGAACAGATGCGGGTAGAAGAGACGGCATACCGCTTTGAGGAAGAACAGTCGGTAGTGCTTATAATCGGTGTGAATGGGGTAGGAAAAACCACAACAGTCGGAAAACTGGCCGGCAAATTAAAAAACGAAGGTAAAAAAGTAGTCATCGCAGCAGCAGATACCTTCCGCGCAGCGGCAGGGGATCAGCTTTTGGAGTGGGCAAAACGTGCTGATGTGGAAATGATTGGCGGTCAGGAGGGCGCAGATCCCGCCTCTGTGATTTTTGACGCAGTATCCTCCGCCAGATCAAAGGGCGCAGACGTGCTGTTGTGCGACACGGCGGGAAGGCTTCATAATAAAAAGAATCTTATGGAGGAATTGAAAAAGATCAATCGCATCATCGACAGAGAATTTCCCGGGGCTTACAGGGAGACACTGGTAGTGTTGGATGCCGCTACAGGACAGAATGCGCTGGCCCAGGCGAAGGAGTTTGGCGAAACGGCAGATCTGACTGGAATTGTGCTGACCAAAATGGACGGAACGGCAAAGGGCGGCATTGCAGTGGCGATTCAGTCAGAACTCAATATTCCCGTCAAATATATCGGAGTGGGAGAAACCATTGATGATCTGCAGAAGTTTGACGCAGACGAGTTTGTAGACGCGCTGTTTCAAACCAGAAGTGAGGAGGAATGAATATGCTGACACTGGATAAATTTGAAGAGGCAAGTGAGAAGGTCAAAGAAGTCACTTTAGAGACGAAACTGATATACAGTGATTTTCTCAGTAATCAGACAGGCAATAAAGTATATCTGAAACCGGAAAATATGCAGTTTACCGGAGCCTATAAGGTAAGGGGCGCTTATTATAAGATCAGCACCTTGTCGGAGGAAGAAAGAGAAAAGGGACTGATTACCGCATCTGCAGGAAACCATGCCCAGGGCGTTGCTTATGCAGCAAAGTGCTATGGTGTCAAAGCCGTAATTGTAATGCCTACGACGACGCCTTTGATCAAGGTAAACCGGACAAAAAGCTATGGAGCGGAAGTCATTTTATATGGAGATGTATATGACGAGTCCTGTGCCCATGCATATGAGCTGGCGGAACAAATGGGATATACCTTTATTCATCCTTTTGATGATCTGGCCGTTGCTACAGGACAGGGAACCATAGCCATGGAGATTTTCAAAGAACTTCCTTTGGTAGAATATATTCTGGTTCCCATAGGGGGAGGCGGACTTGCCACAGGAGTCTCTGCTTTGGCCAAGCTGTTAAATCCCAAGATCAAGGTGATCGGTGTGGAACCTGCCGGCGCGGGCTGCATGAAAGCATCCTTTGAAACCGGTAAGGTCACGACCCTTCCTGACGTAAATACGATCGCAGACGGTACAGCTGTGAAGACCCCGGGAGAAACAATATTTCCATATATAAAGAAAAATCTGGATGATATTCTGACGGTGGAAGACAATGAGTTAGTAGTTGCATTTTTGGATATGGTGGAAAATCATAAAATTGTTGTAGAGAATTCCGGTCTGCTTACCGTTGCAGCTTTAAAGCATCTGAATGTAAAGGGAAAGCGCATTGTGTCTATTTTAAGCGGCGGAAATATGGATGTCATTACCATGTCTTCTGTGGTGCAGCAGGGACTGATTTTAAGAGACCGGATTTTTACGGTGTCCATACTTTTGCCGGATAAACCGGGCGAGCTTACGAAGGTAGCGGATACCATTGCAAAAGAACAGGGCAATGTGATTAAACTGGAGCACAATCAGTTTATCAGCATCAACCGGAATGCAGCGGTGGAACTGCGGATCACGATGGAATGTTTTGGAACAGAGCATAAAAGACAGATTATAAAGGCATTGGAAAAAGCGCAGTTTAAACCGAAACAAGTGCGGACAAGCCTTTAAAAAATGCTTATTTCTCTCCTGGGATTTGTCTGCTGTTTACGGTCTTTGTACTGTTCATAACAGCCATTCGGGACGAAATCCATGGTTTTTATAATTACCATTTCTCTTACTGAATCATGTTCCCACGAAACACGCAGTTTATGCGTGTTTTTGGACTATAATTAGTAACGAAATTTACGACATGAATCGACAAAAAGAACAATAAAAACAGAAGAACCTGCAAAATATATTTGGGTAATCGACAGGGTTCTGTCAGGGGAAACGTTAGGTGTCGAAATATCCCGATGAAATGTATTTGATTCAAAAGAGCGGTATGCTTATAATACAAATAGTCCAGGTTTTAGCCAGAAGCTTTGGAAAGATTTGTGGAAATTGACCGAATAAAATGTTTCAGGAGGAGAAATTGAAATGGGTAAATTAAATGTGGCAATTGCAGACGATAATGAAAGAATGCTGCGGTTATTAGGAGATATTATCCGTACAGATGAAGAGTTAGAAGTAGTGGGTACAGCGAAAGATGGAGAAGAAGCCTGGAAAATGATAAAGGAGAAAGAACCAGATGTTGTTTTGCTGGATATTGTAATGCCAAAATTAGATGGATTGGGCGTTTTAGACAAAGTTAACCATGATGCATCCATAAAAAAGCATCCCTCTTTTATAATGATCAGTGCGATTGGAAATGAACAAATAACAGAAGACGCTTTTTCTTATGGGGCGAATTATTATATTATGAAACCCTTTGACAATGATATGGTTATCAAACAGATCAAGCAGGCGAAAAAGACATCAGAATCTGTCAAAAGCATTGAAACGCGCAAGATAAGCGCCTATGAAAAATTTGACAGACAGGAAGAACAGCAGCCGTTGGGAAATTTGGAAAAGAAAGTTACGAATATTATTCATGAAATCGGAGTGCCTGCCCATATCAAAGGATACCAGTATTTGAGAGAGGCAATTATGATGTCTGTAGACGACATTGAAATGTTAAATTCCATTACTAAAATTCTTTATCCTACAATTGCCAAGAAATATCAGACAACGCCCAGCAGAGTGGAAAGAGCAATACGACATGCCATTGAAGTGGCCTGGAGCAGAGGCAAAATGGATACGATTGACGATCTGTTTGGATATACAATCAACAATGGAAAAGGAAAGCCGACGAATTCAGAATTTGTAGCGTTGATTGCTGACAAAATACGTCTGGATTATAAGCATAATGGGGCGTTTTAGGACTTTTTATTGTTGAAAAAATAGAGTATAATAGATCTAACATATCAGTTTGCCATAAGATCAAAAGCGAAATAGTCAACTGACGGTATGAATATGGGAGGTCTATATCAATGAAAAAAATACTTTTCGCATCTTCGGAGGCAGTGCCTTTTATCAAAACAGGAGGATTGGCAGATGTTGTGGGTTCACTGCCAAAAAATTTTGATCATAAGAAATATGATGTAAGAGTGATCCTTCCGAAATATGCGTGTATGGATGAAAAGTTTTCAAAAAGCTTGAAAACAGTTGCCAGTTTTTATACAGAATTGGGCTGGAGAAAGCAGTATGCCGGTGTTTTGGGGGCAAAAGCTGACGGAATACAGTATTATTTTATCGATAATGAATTTTATTTTGCAGGGAATCATCCCTATGGTGAGATTTATCAGGATATTGAAAAATTTGCATTTTTTTCAAAGGCAGTGTTGGATGCACTGGAATTTATTGATTTTTTGCCGGATGTGATACATTGCAACGACTGGCAGACAGGACTGATACCGGTGTTTTTGGAAAAATTTTATCGAGGCAGAGAAAATTACAGCAAAATCCGTACTGTATTTTCTATTCACAATATTCGGTTTCAGGGCAGATGGAAAATACCGGAGGTAAAAGATGTTACCGGACTGCCCGAAGATGTTTTTACGGCAGAGGGAATTGAAAGTTACGGAGAATCCAATTATTTAAAAGGCGGCATTGTCTATGCTGATGCTGTGACAACTGTCAGCAAATCCTATGCAATGGAAATCATGACGCCGGAGGGAGGAGAAGGTTTAGACGGTGTGCTGCGGCGCTATAGCTTTAAACTATTTGGCATTTTGAACGGATTGGATTATGATGTCTATCATCCGGGCAAAGATCCTTATATTACGGCAAAGTTTAGCGTCAAAAATGCTGCGGCAAAGAAAAGACGGAATAAAGAGAATCTACAAAAGATATCCGGGCTGCCGAAAGAGAGGGATACGTTTCTGATTGGAATGGTATCTCGGATGTCTGACCAGAAAGGATTTGATTTGGTCGCCTGCATTCTGGATGAATTTCTTTCCAGGGAAAACGTACAGTTTGTCGTGCTGGGGACCGGAGAAGAACGTTATGAGAATATGTTTCGTTATTTTTCTGACAAATATCCGGATAAAATGTCTGTTTATATCGGGTATTCAGAGGATCGGGCGCATTTGATCTATGCGGGGGCAGATGCCTTTTTGATGCCGTCTCTGTTTGAACCTTGTGGATTGAGCCAGCTGATTAGTTTAAGATACGGTACAGTGCCCATTGTCCGGGAAACCGGCGGTTTAAAAGATACTGTAGAGCCTTACAATAAGTTTACCCAGGAAGGATGCGGATTTTCCTTTGCCAATTATAATGCCCATGAAATGGCAGATGCCATGCGAATGGCGAAAGAATTGTATGAGACAGAAAAGAACCGTTGGCAGGATCTGGTCCTTCGAGGGATGAAACAGAATTTTTCCTGGAAAAGTTCTGTAAAAGAATATGAAAGGCTCTACGAAAGTATTTGTCAGCTTACAGAGTGATAAATCCAGAGGCCTGTTCAAAGATATATACGTGGTCGGAAAGGATTTCTTCTTTTGGAACCTGAGAGGCATTGATATCCTGGATGATAAGATTTAGACCGGTGATATCATCTGAGCCCTTTTCTTTGGGAAGAAGCAGAGCCTCATGGATGCTGCTGGGCAAGATATAGAGGTCGCTATGAATGGAGTCGGCAAAGCGGGATACCACATCCGGATAGAGAAGGGCAGATGCACCATAGAGTTTTTCCGTATTAGACAACACATACATGGAAGGAAGATCTGTAGAAACAGCTGCCGTGGTGGGCGGTAAACAGAATTCAGGACATAATTTTTTCAAAGTAGCCTCCATACCTGCTATTTCATATGGCAGAAGTATGGGGGTGTTTTTTATGGCCAGATCATAAAGTGTATCCGCGGTAATCTGCCAGATGTTCAGGTGGTGATTGTGAATCAGGATCATGGCATTTCCATTCGGCATAGACGGAAGATAACAACAGAATACAATAGCCAGATCCAGGAAACGGAAATGGGGAATATCTTTTAAGAGGTTTTGATTCCGTCTGTGGTTGATTAATTTGTAAATAATCTGATGCTTTACTTTGTCATAATCCATAAAAAAAGAAAAATCAATATTTTCTTTGGGAACATTATTCTGATAAGCAAGGATGATATCCTCGAAGACGGATGATAGAGGCTTTCCGGAAAGATATTCTTCGTAGTAGTGATTCAGATAGATTGTAGGGGTGATGTTCCTGGACTGATCCTGAATCAGTAGTCCGTCTAACCGGATATCGTTATTTTTGATGATGGGATGTAAAGATACGCTGGTATTTTCTCCAAAATAATTTTGTATGGAAGTAACAGCAGAAGATTTAAAAGTTTCATAGTTCATGTTTATAACTCCTTTTTATGATTGAAATAAGATGGAATTACAGGCATGAATCTGTCAGATATTAGAATAAAAGATAAAAATACGATTGCATTTTAGCGGAAAAAAGCAAGTTTTTCAGATGGATCATATAGGCAGCTTGCTTTTTTCCAGCCAGGTTCTGTTTTCTATGCTGGTGCCAAAGGCTTCCAACGCGATGTCATAGGTTTCGTTTATTTTTGCATGAATTTCTCTCATGTCTTTTCGGATATCTCTTTGTCCGGCTTGTAACGCAGATGTATCTGATTCGATTCGGTCAAGGCGGTTGTTAATAGAAACCAACTCTTTTTCAACGGGAGCCAGTCTTCCTTCAACAGAAACCAGCCTTCCTTCAACAGAAACCAGCCTTCTTTCAACAGAAACCAATCTTCCCTCAACAGAAACCAGCCTTTCGTCAAAAGAATCCAGCCTTTCGTCAAAAGAATCCAGTCTTTTGTCAAAAGAATCCAGTCTTTCATCAAACTTTTGATCCAGCATATCCGATATAGCCAGTAATAATTGTTCATCGCTCATATATTTCACCTCCTTTGAGGCAGAGTATAACACAGATCAGATACAAAGTGCAAGACAGAAAAATAAAATTTTTTTGCCTTGCACGTAGTTACTGCAATTTTTTTAATTTGACTTCAATTCCTTCCATAACTGATTATACAGATTGGTACTTTCTTCGTCCAAAGCGATATAGACTTCGCAGTTGTCAATGGTAGCCTGGTCGGGAAAAATTGTTGTATCGTTTTTTACAGAATCTTCCAGATTGTCATATACGGCAGTATTGGGCGTCGCATAATATACATAGTCAAAGTTCATTGCTGCAATATCTTCCCGGCAGAGAAAGTCTAAGAATTTTTCTGCATTTTTCTGGTTTTTACAGGTTTTTGGAATGAACCAGGAATCAATCCAGAGATTGGAACCCTCTTTTGGAACGCTGTAAGCAAGGTTGTCAGCCAAAGACTGGGCATAGGCCGCCTCACCGGAGTAGACAACAGAAAGAGCGGCGTTTCCGGCAGCCATTTCATCGCCGGTCTCATCTACGAAATAAGCATAGACCAAAGGCTTTTGTTCTGTCAGCATCTGCAGGGCTTCGTTCAGTTTCGTTTTGTCAGTACTGTTTAAAGAATAGCCCAGCTGCTTTAACGGAACTAAAAAACAATCCCGCACGCTGTTTTCCATAATGATTTTTCCGCCATATTTTTTATCCCACAGGACATTCCAGGTGTCTGTTTCTTTGGCATTTACTTCATCTGTATTATAGAGGATGCCAACTGTTCCGTAGAAGTAAGGAAGAGTATAGCAGTGAGTGGGATCAAAAGCGGCAGAGGCGTCAATAATGCTCTGACTGATGTTTTGATAATTAGGGATGCTGTCATAATTTATTTCCAAAACCTCGCCTTCACCGATTAATTTCTGGATCATGTAGTCGGAAGTACAGAGAAGATCATAATCAATAGAACCGGCTTTGTATTTTGTGTACATTTCCTCCGGGCTTTCATACTCCTCATAATCCACCTGGATGCCGGTTTCTTCTTCAAAAAGTTTTAATGCCTCCGGATCAAAATATTTTCCGTAATTTAATATGGTCAGAGTTTCTCCGTTTTTCGTGGAATTGCCGCAGCCCATAAAAACGGACAGAATGAAAAGCAGAAGGGAAAAGAAAAAAAGTCGATTTTTCATATGTGTATACATCTCCTTATTCACGTGCATCTTTTAATTATTGATCTCATTTTTTCTTGAAGATCCAATATTCATCACCAAAAGCAGGACCAGTGCAATCCCAAATAACAGTGTGGACAGCGCATACAGCTCCGGTTTGATTCCTTTGCGAAGTTCTGTATAAAGCATGGTAGATAATGTGTTTACACCGGCGCCTTTGGTAAAATATGTAATAGAAAAATCATCCAAAGACATGGTGACTGCCATTAGAAATCCGGACAATACTCCAGGTAAAATATCCGGCCATACAATTTTGTAAAAAGCATAGAGAGGCGTGGCACCCAGATCCAGGGCAGCCTCATAGGCAGATTTGCTGGTTTGATTCAGCTTTGGAAGTACATTTAAAATGACATAGGGAATGTCGAAAGTCAGGTGGGCGATTAATACGGTAGAAAAGCCCAGCTTTGTGAAACGTACAAATAAAAGCATCATGGAAATACCAGTAACAATATCCGCATTGAGCAGAGGAATGTTTGTTGCGCCCAAGAGAATCGCTTTTCCCCTGCGGCGCATCGCCTGTATGCCGATAGCGGCTAATGTGCCGATGATGGTTGCCAAAACAGAGGCTGTCAGGGTAATTTGCAGTGTGGTGATAAAAGCCTCCATAATCGTTTCGTTTTGAAACATGGAAACATACCATTTTCCGGTAAAACCACCCCAGATCACTCTGGACTTGGAATTGTTAAAAGACAAAACGATCAGCACTAAAATCGGAAGGTATAGAAACAGAAAAATAATGGTCAAATAAATTCTGCCTGAAATCTTTTTTACCATACTGCCGTACCCTCCCCGTCTTTATTGTGTGAATTCATAAATGCCATGCTGGCAATGACAAAAATCATCAATACTATTGACAAACCGCTGCCCATATTCCAGTCCATGTTCTGCATGAATTCCTGTTCAATTACATTGCCGATGAGCAAAACCTTGCCGCCTCCCAAAAGATTAGAGATTACAAAAGAAGTCAGCGCGGGAACAAAAACCATAATAATGCCGCTTAAAACACCGGAGATGGTCAAAGGAAAAATAATCTTCATAAATATCTGCAGCTGGCTGGCTCCTAAATCCCTGGCAGCATCAATGATATCCGTTCTGATTCGGTCCATGGCATTGTAGATTGGAAGAATCATAAAGGGCAGGAAATCATATACCATGCCGAATACAACAGTGGAAGGCGTATATAAAAGCTGCAGTTTCGGCAGTCCAATTGTATCTAAGATAGTGTTGAAAATACCGTTATTGGAAAGTAAAAGCTGCCATGCCAGAACCCGCAGCATACAATTCATCCACATGGGCAGTACAAAAATAAATACAACAAAACTCTGATGCTTTAAATGCAGGCTGTTTAAAATCATAGCCACAGGATAAGAAAGAATCAGGCATATGACCGTACATAACAAAGCCATTTTTAAGGAAAGAAACAGTGATTTTAAATGCACCGGATTGGCTATGGCAGTAATATTTTCCAGAGTAACACTGCCGGAAGAATCTGTTATGCCGTAGTATAAAATCATCAGAATCGGCAGCAGAACAAATCCGATGACCCATATGATATAAGGACCGGACAAAAACTGACGCTTGAATCTATGCATTGACATCCACCGCCTTTTCATCACTGGATTCCGGTTTGTTCATGATCTGGATATTAAAGGGAATCACAGAAATTCCAACATGGGTTCCCGCCGGAAACATTTTTGTGGTATGTACCAGCCAGTCATATCCGTTTGCATGAACTTCAATTTCATAGTGAACCCCTTTAAAAATAATAGAGACGACGTCTCCTTCCATAAATCCATTGGCAGGATCGGATAATTCCACATCTTCCGGCCGGATGACGACATCGACAGGCTGGTGTTTGCCAAAGCCGGTATCCACGCATGGGATTTTTACACCCAGAATTTCTACCAGTTTATCTTCGATCATGATCCCGTCTATAATATTGCTGTCTCCGATAAAATCAGCTACGAAAGCATTGCAGGGTTCGTTGTAAATATCCTCCGGTGTGCCGATCTGCTGGATATATCCCTGATTCATGACGATGATGGTATCCGACATAGTCAAAGCTTCTTCCTGATCATGAGTGACATAGATAAAAGTAATGCCCAGTTCTTCTTTTAAACGAATCAGTTCATACTGCATGTCCTGTCTGAGTTTTAAATCCAAAGCCCCAAGGGGTTCATCTAAAAGCAGAACCTTCGGTTCATTCACAATCGCTCTTGCAATGGCAATACGCTGCTGCTGTCCGCCGCTTAAAGAATCAATGGATCTGTTTTCATAGCCGTCTAAGTTGACTAATTTCAGGGCATATTTGATTTTATCCTGTATGTAGGCTTTGCTTTTTTTGCTGATTTTTAAGCCAAATGCGATATTTTCTGCAATAGACATATGGGGAAATAAGGCATATTTCTGAAAAACGGTATTTAACTTTCTTTCATTGGGCGGAAGGGAGGTGATATCGGCGCCGTCAAAAAAAATCCGTCCGGCATCCGGCGTCTCAAAGCCGCCTAAAAGACGGAGCGTTGTAGTCTTTCCACAGCCGGAAGGGCCAAGGAGCGTCAAAAATTCGTTTTCCTGTATTTTTAAATCCAGATCATCTAAAACCAGTGTGTTGTCATAAGACTTTGAAATATGGGAAAGATGTATGAATTCTTTTTCCATTTGTAATCCTCCTCGTAAAAACATAGTGGTGAACCGCAGCAGAATTCAATGATGCCTCAGACAGAAACAAAGCTGAATTAAAAACTGGGCGGTGTCGTAATCCAAAGAACAACAGCGTCATATTTACCGGGATTTTCCAGACGATGTTTTTTTGTGGAAGGAAATGCAAAGGATTCCCCGGTGTGCAGCGTGTATTTCTGTGTGCCGAAGATCAGCTTTACCGTACCCCTTAAAACGTATCCGAATTCTTCTCCCTCATGCGGCAGAAGTTCCTCGGAAATGCCGCCGGGTTTTAACGTCAGCCGGATTGGCTCCATAGAATTCTTCTGTGCGTTTGGTACGATCCACTCAATAATGTTATGCTGTTCTTCGTTGACTTTTTCAAAATAATCCTCTTTTTTAAAAACAATCTGTTCCGGGCCCGATTCAGCGAAAAACTCAGCCGGCGTAGTGCCCAGACACTGGATAATGTCAAGCAGCGTACTGACGGAAGGCGTGTTCTGGTTGCGCTCTAACTGGGAGATAAAGCCTTTTGTCAGTTCTGCCCGGTCTGCCAGTTCCTGCTGGGTGAGGCCGTAAAATATCCGAAGTTCTTTCATTCTTTTTCCAATATCCATAACGGACTCCTTTGTGAGGTTAATAGTAGATTTTTAGTTTACTAATTATAAACAAACTAGGAATATTTTATCGAAAATCAGGAAAATGTCAATAGAAAATTCAAAATATTGACATAAATTTGTCTGCTTGCTAAAATATTATAATAAGTAAAAGTTTGCAGGTAGGAGGAAATACATATGTATCATTGCAGGATTTGTTTTTATCTGACAGGGCATCCGGACAGAATGTTTGACGTAATAAAAGACATGACGCCATTAGAACATTTTTCCCATGAATTTTTGGAAAGCGCGGAACCAGAGGAAGTATTGGCGGCAAAAGCAGATGTAATACTTGCCGATTTGCGGGAGTTGGAAATCAAAGAAACATTGCATAGTCTGATTTCAGGGAAGAAAAAGGATGCAGAATTGATCTTGTTGGCGGAGAAGAAACAAGTTGTAGAACTGATTGGGGAACTGCCTGAAATAAAGGATATCTGGATCATGCCAATGTCAGAAGAAGAAGTTAAGTTTCGTTTCCTGCGATGGCAGCAGACCTGTAAGATGAGCAAGGATTTCTGGCAGACAAGTCAGTTTTTGGAAACGTCTATTAACCATACGCCGAATTTGATCTGGTATAAAGATAAAAACGGTGTACACGAAAAAGTAAATGACAGTTTTTGTGCAACAGTAAACAAGACAAAGGAACAGGTGGAAGGGCAGCAGCATGCGTACATCTGGGGAGTAGAAGAGGATGATCCCGCCTGCATAGAGTCTGAAAACGAGGTAATGACAAAAAGAAAAACCTATGTATCCGAAGAGACGATTATGACAGGAGAGGGTGTCAGGCAGCTCAAAACATATAAATCGCCTCTGTATGATATTGACGGAAGCGTTATGGGTACTGTGGGTGCGGCAATTGATGTGACGAAAGAACGGGATTATGAACAGGAGATTATTCGTAAAAACCAGACGCTGGAAACAATCTTTACGAATCTGGACTGCGGTATTATGCATCATACGCTGGACGGTTCGGAAATCTTAAGTGTAAACAGAGCGGCTCTTCGGATATTAGGATATGAATCCAAGGAAGAATTGATGGAAAGCGGATTTTTTATGATTGCCGATTCTGTCGTGGAAGAAGATAAACCAGGGCTTCGAAAGCGTATCGGAGAATTGAAAAAAGAAGGAGACAATGTCAGTGTGGAATACCGTGTGCAGCATAAAAGCGGAAAAATTCTGCATATTATGGGAAACGTCAAACTGTTAAAAGAAAACGGCGAGCTAATTTATCAGAGGTTCCTGTTGGACTGTACAGATCAGAAATTACAGGAGAAAAAGAAAGAAAGGCTGCATGCAGAGCTTGTTCAGGCGCTGAGTGTGGATTATAGTTTTGTTTATAATTTCAGCCTGGATACAGGCATGGGTTCTTTGCTTAGGAATAATATGCATGAGAGCCGGAAATTAGATTCTGTTTTCGACGAAGAAATTCCATATGAAAATAGTATGAAGCATTATGTAGAGGAATATGTATATGAAGATGATAAAGAGATGATGCGTCAATATGCTTCTCTTGAAAATATGAAGAAAGAAATATCGGATCAGAAAGTATTTCATGTAAATTACCGCAGGAAAAATAAAGAAGAAATGGAATACTATCAGATGAAAGCTGTACGTGTGGGAATTGATAACGGAAACTTAGGCATTGTACTTGGATTCCGCAGTGTGGATGGGGAAATCCGCCGGGAAATGGAGAAGAAGAACCTTTTGGAGGATGCGCTGTATCAGGCTAACAGGGCCAGTAAGGCGAAGAGTGTATTTCTTTCCAATATGTCTCATGATATCCGTACGCCCATGAATGCAATTGTCGGGTTTACAGCGTTGGCGCTTACGCATATTGAACGTAAAAATCAGGTGGAAGATTATTTAAAGAAAATTATGTCATCCGGAAATCATCTTTTGGGCCTGATCAATGATGTTTTGGATATGAGCCGTATTGAAAGCGGCAAGATGCATCTGGATGAAAAGCCATGCAGCCTTCCGGACATTCTGCATGGACTCCGGAATATTGTACAGGCAGATGTTTCCGCAAAGCAGCTGGAATTGTATATTGATACGGTAGATGTCAAAGATGAGGATATATATTGTGATAAGCTGCGGCTTAATCAGGTACTGCTGAATCTGCTCAGCAACTCAGTGAAATATACGCCCGCAGGAGGAATCATCAGCATGAGGATTATTGAAAAGGCAGATGCGCCGGAGGGATATGCCAATTATGAATTTATGTTGAAAGATACCGGCATCGGAATGAGTGAAGAGTTCGTGCAGCGCATTTTTGAACCATTTGAAAGAGAAAAGAGCAGTACGATCAGCAGAATTCAGGGAACAGGGCTGGGAATGGCCATTACCAAAAATATTGTGGATATGATGAACGGTACGATTGAAGTAAAAAGTGAACAGGGTGTGGGCACAGAGTTTAAAGTATCTTTTGTATTCCGTTTGTATTCCGGAAAAAGGGAAACTCAGACAATTCCGGAATTGAAAAACTGCAGGGCGCTTGTAGTGGATGACGATTTCAATACCTGCGACAGCGTATCGTATATGTTAGGCCAGATTGGACTTCGGGCAGAGTGGACGCTGTCCGGAAAAGAAGCTATACTCCGTACAAGACAGGCAAATATGAGGGGAGATAATTATTCTGTATATGTGATAGACTGGCTGCTTCCGGATATCAATGGAGTTGAGGTGACGCGCAGAATCCGTAAAGAGATGGGAGAGGATGTGCCGATTATCGTCTTAACGGCATATGACTGGTCCGATATCGAAGACGAGGCAAAAGAAGCCGGCGTTACGGCGTTTTGCAGCAAGCCATTGTTTTTGTCAGAATTAAGAAGCTGTCTCTATTCTGTTGTTCATGGGGAAGTCGAAGAGACAGAAGAAACGTTTTTGGAAACGGAAAAGATTCGTACAGGGCGTATTTTACTGGCAGAAGATATTGATTTGAATCAGGAAATCGCTACAGCGATTTTAGAAAATGCCGGATTTGTGACAGAAGTTGCGGAGAACGGACAACTTGCGGTAAATATGCTGAAAAAATCGGAACCGGGGTACTATCAGCTGATTTTGATGGATATCCAGATGCCGGTGATGAACGGATATGAGGCTGCCCGGGCAATCAGAAAACTGGAAGATAAAGATCTGGCGTCGATTCCGATTATCGCCATGACCGCCAATGCTTTTGAGGAAGATAAGCAGGAGGCGATTAAAAGCGGAATGAACGGCCACATTGCGAAACCGATTGATATTGATCATCTGTTTGAGACGTTGGATAAAATGTTATGCCAAAGATAATCATTATTTCATTATAAGGGACGCTTTATCTGTCGATCCTTTTCAGACAGGTAAAGCGTCCGTATATTTTGGCTGATATGACAAATATGAATTTTAAGGGATAGATTTACTACGGCTGAAAAACAGAAATATTTCCACCGCCCAAAGGCATCTGATATACCGTATCTTCATCACCCACTTTGCTGAAATAAACGTATTGAGACGTCACATTGATATTGGTGTAGTCGCCTTCCAAAATAACCTGATAATTACTTCCGTCTGTAGAAACACTGCACAAAGCGGCGTCTTCGTCTAAATTATTCCTCTGAAAATAAATCGTATTTCCATAAACATTGTAATATTCAATCCGGTCATTGACAACAGTCACAGGCTCTGACTGGGAGCGGGAGAGTCTGACAAGGGAATAGTTGTTCAGACAGTCCAGAAAATAGATATTTTCATTGTCTGCAGAAGGCATCCAGTAATTGCCCTCGCAGATTGTCTGGGAAATGCCGGTATTCGTATCCATCTGGTAAATGTTGTGGTCATTGGCAATGCCGTTGTAATAGAGATATTGTCCGTTGGCAGAACAGGTGAAGTAAGGATTTTTGTCTACCTGCTCCAGCTCGGAACCATCCAGTTTGATCCGGTATAAGGTAGAGGCTGTTTCCGTATCGTAATGGATATAATAGAGATAGTTCCCAATTAAAGACGCATAAAGGGAAGGCGCCGTATCCAGAACTTTGACTTTTCCGGTCTTCAAATCATATCGGCATAAGCTGTTCGTATTGACATGTAAGAAAGCAAATTTTGTATTTTTGTTGATATTGTTCCGGACGTAATAAACATAGTGGTCATCGGCATTGATAAACGAGGCGATATCTTCGTAGAGCTTTTTCGCATTGCTGCCGTCGGTATTCATGGAATACAGGTAGTGATTGTCGTTTGGATTGCTGAAATAAACCGTGCCGTTGTATTCACAGAAAATTCCGTTGTTGTAAAGATTGCCGGCAGTATTGCCGTTGACAAAAGAATCATTCCAGTGGGTTTTTGTAGTAACATAATAAAAGACAGCATAACCGGCAATGACAAGAATAATGGCTGCCGGAATTAGAAAACGTTTCAAATTTTTCATAACAAGGTCACTTCCGTTTCTGTTTTTGTTGTAATAATTATAACTTTTACGGATAGAAGTTGCAAGGGTATCTTGCTATCTAATGTCAATTGTTATATGATAAAATAAGAAAAATGAGCAATAGTTCAGCTCTGGACTTTGTACTTTACTGCAAAATCCATAAGAATGCGTATATTCTGCCAAGTGGGAATCTGCTCCTTTGTCGTAGACAAACTTTAAATGGGGCGGATTCCGGTAACCATGAGGACGAAGGCCGAATAGCTGCAAAAAATGTCAGACAAAAGAGAGGGAATTCCATGAGAGAGCTATCAAAGATCTGTGAAGACATTTCCGTTGTGGATAAACAGATCACAGAATTATATAAAATGCGGACGAAACTTACAGAAGAGGCGGCGGAACAGAAATTCTTTGATCAGGAGAATTTCTTTGATTTTATTGGAACGGATCACTTTGATTTCCGGGATGCAGCCGTTGTGTTTCAGGGAGAAGAAGGAGCATACAGCCAACAGGCTTTGATGGAATTCTGCGGAACCGAAGCGAAGATTTTCCACGTAGAAACCTGGAGGGAGGCCATGGAGGCGATCGCGCAGGGAGAAGCGGATTATGCCGTGCTCCCTATTGAAAATTCTTCCGCGGGAATTGTATCTGAGAATTTTGACCTTCTGGTGGAATATGACAATTATATCATTGGAGAACAGATTATCCGCACGAATCACTGTCTTCTGGGATTGAAGGAGTCCGGGCTTTCCGATATTACAGACGTGTATTCTCATCCCCAGGCATTGATGCAGTGTTCCAAATATCTGAATGAACATCCCGAATGGGAAAAGCACAGTATGAAGAATACGGCGGGTTCGGCCAAGAAAGTAAAAGAAGATGAGAAACGGCACAAAGCCGCCATTGCAGCAGGAATTACAGCAGAGATTTACGGCCTTAAGATTCTGGCGGAGGGAATTGAAAATAACGTTTCCAATTCCACCAGATTTATTATAGTAACAGGAAAAAAAGTATTTCAAAAAGATGCCGATAAAATCAGCATTTGTTTTGAACTCCCCCACAAAAGCGGTTCTTTGTACAGAGCCCTTTCTTATCTCATTTATAATAATCTGAACATGAATAAGATCGAATCCAGGCCGATTCAGGGAAGAACCTGGGAATACCGCTTTTTTATAGATCTGGAAGGGAATCTTTCCGATGAGAATGTGCAGAGGGCGTTGCGGGGATTGGAAGAGGGAACCGAGAAACTTCGGATTCTTGGAAATTATTAATTAGAAAGAGGAATCATTATGTGCAGTACGAAAGAACTGATTTTATATAAAAATTTTGAAAACGGCAGATTGTTTTATGGATTTACCGGATTGATCGAACACTGCAAAGACAGCTCCTGCGACAAAGCCAAAATGGCTGAGGAATATTACATCTGCTGCCATGAGCTGGTGGAGATTGCAGTGAGTCATGGATTTACCGGAAATCTCTGGCATGATTTTTTGGCATTTCTTCTGGTAAACAACGAAAATGCCTATAGCAGAACCTGTGAGATCAAAGGAGATGCAGAAGGAACCATAAGCAGGATTGCACGTCATGATTTTGCAGTTTTTAAAAATTTATTTGAGTTTGATCTTCATAAGCTGGAAACCGCTTTCGGTGTTTCGGAAGTGGATTTGATTACAGAGTACAGCAGTCCAAAAGGAGCCGGAAAAGTATTTAATCAAAGGATTAGAAACAGAATCTGCGATCTTGCCGCACATTTGGAGGCGGCGGACGATATCGAAAGCTTTCAGAAGGCTGTTACGGAATTTTACCGGGATTTTGGCGTAGGAAAGCTGGGCCTGCACAAAGCCTTTCGGGTGGAGCATACTGCAAAGGGAGCAGAAATCGTACCCATTACAAATATTGCCCATGTGAAACTGGATGATCTGATTGGATATGAAATTGCCAAGAAAAAGCTGATTGACAATACAGAGGCGTTTGTAAACGGCAGAGAGGCAAATAACTGTCTTTTATTTGGAGATGCGGGAACCGGAAAGTCCACCAGCATTAAGGCTGTTGTCAATCAATATTATGAAAAAGGACTTCGGATGATTGAGATTTACAAACATCAGTTTCAGGATCTCAATGATGTGATTGCCCAGGTGAAAAACCGCAATTATAAATTTATCATTTACATGGACGATCTTTCTTTCGAGGATTTTGAAATTGAATATAAATATTTAAAGGCCGTGATTGAAGGAGGCCTTGAGAAGAAACCGGATAATATATTGATTTATGCTACTTCCAACCGCAGACATCTGGTACGGGAGAAGTTTTCGGACAAAGCGGAATTATCCGACGATCTGCACAATAACGATACGGTGCAGGAGAAGCTTTCCCTGGCTGCCAGATTTGGAGTGCAGATTTATTTTGGAGCGCCGGACAAAAAGGAATATCATCAGATTGTAAAATCTCTGGCATTCAGGAATAAAATTACATTGGAGGAGGAAGAACTGCTGGCAAAGGCGAATCAGTGGGAGCTTAGCCACGGCGGGCGTTCCGGCAGAACAGCACAGCAGTTTATAAATGATTTACTGGGGAAGGAGGAGTGTTCATGAAAATTTTTGCAGCCATTTACATCGGATCTTATGAGGTAAGCCTGAAAATATTTGAGCTTGCAGCCAGAAAACCAATCCGTGAAATAGACCATGTAAGGGCAAGAGTAGAAAGCGGCAGAGATTCCTATCAGAAGGGGTATATCGGGTATGAGCTGTTAAAAGAATTGGGAAATATTTTGTCCGAGTACAAAAAGATTATGGATGGTTATCGGGCGGACGCCTATACGGCTTATGCCAGCGGCGTATTCCGGGATGTGAAAAACGAATTGTTTGTGCTGGATCAGTTATATATCCGCACAGGCATCCGTATTCAGGTGCCCAGCAATTCAGAGCATCGGTTTATCGGATACAAATCCGTGGCCTTCCGGGAAGAATTTGACGAAATGACAAAGCAGGGCGCTGCCGTTGTGGACATCGGAGGGGGAAATATGCAGGTAACGCTTTTTTCTGAAGGAAAAGTAGTTACAACACAGCATATGGTGCTGGGGACGATACGTTTGAGAGAACAGCTTGCCGGCATCAAAAATGTCGTTTCTCATTACGAAGGACAGATTGAAGAACTGGTGAACAAAGATCTGGAAGTATTTAAGTCCCTGTATTTGAAAGATCACAAGATGAAATACATCATTTTCATGGGAGATTATATCATGGATCTGATGAAAAAAGTAGAGAAGAAGAGCAATAAAATCGTCAGCTCAGAGAAATTCATCAAAGCCATGCGTAAATTATATAAGAAAAATGCGGAACAGATTACATTAGAGTTGGATTTGTCCAATGAGAATGACCCGCTGCTGATTCTTTATATTGTGCTTTATACCAGGATAGCAGAGGAATTGAATGCGGAAGAGATCTGGGCGCCGGGTGTGAATGTCAGCGACGGTATGGCCTATGATTATGCAGAGCGCCACCGCATCATCCGGCCGATGCACAATTTTGACGAAGACATTCTTTCTGCTGCAAAGGAGCTTTCTAAACGGTACGAAAGCTTTTCTCCTCATATTGATGCACTGACCAAGATGTCCGCTTTGGTATTTGACGCCATGAAAAAGGTACACGGCATGGGGAAAAGAGAGCGTCTTTTATTGCAGACGGCGGCGATTTTACATGACTGCGGCAAATATGTCAGCCTGGCTCATGGACCGGAATGTGCGTATCATATTATTATGGAATCGGAAATTATCGGGCTGTCTCATCTTGAGAGAGAAATTGTGGCATGTGCTGTTTTGTACAATACATATCCTTTGGAGGATTACGAAGAACTGGCAGATAAACTGGATCAGGAAAGCTATATGACAGTGGCAAAACTTTCGGCAATTCTTCGGGTGTCCAATGCCATGGACAGAAGTCATAAGCAGAAGTTTAAAAATGTAAAAGCGGCAATCCGGGGAAAAGAGTTGGTGATTACAATCGAAACAGTGGATAATATCATTTTGGAAAAAGGACTGTTTTCAGTGAAGGCAGAGTTTTTTGAGCGTGTTTTTGGAATTAAACCGGTGATTCGGGAAAAACGGATATATAATTGAGGTGACAAAAATGGAAAAAGAAAAGATATATACCAATTCAGAAAATTACGAAAACAGAGAATTAAGCTGGCTGAAATTTAACGGACGTGTATTAAATGAGGCACGGGATAAAACCATTCCTTTGCTGGAAAGATTAAAATTTATTGGAATTACTTCTTCTAATCTGGATGAATTTTTTATGGTTCGGGTTGCATCCTTAAAAGATATGGTACATGCCGGTTATAAGAAAAAAGATATTGCGGGAATGACGGCCGCGGAGCAGTTAGAGGCGATCAATACGGCGACCAGGGAATTGGTGGACGCCCAGTATTCCACGTACAATCGATCCATGCTGCCGTTGTTAAAGGCGAGAGACATTGAAATCATTCAGGCCCATGAAGATTTAAATGAGAAACAGGCGGCTTTTGCCGATGCTTATTTTGAAGAGACAGTCTATCCTGTTTTAACGCCGATGGCGCTGGATGCCTCCAGACCCTTTCCTTTAATCCGCAATAAGACTTTAAATATTGCGGCATTAATCAAACGGAAGGGAACAGATGAAAAAGAAATCCAGTTTGCAACAGTACAAGTACCCTCTGTGCTGCCCAGAATCGTAGAGATTCCTTCTGAAAAAGAAGGAGGCCGGACATTTCTTTTGCTGGAACAGATCATTGAGAGGAATATTTCCAAACTTTTTCTGAATTTTAAAGTTGTCTGTGCATTCCCCTATCGGATCATGCGGAATGCAGATCTTCCCATAGACGAAGACGAGGCGGCAGATTTGTTAAAAGAAATTCAAAAACAGTTGAAAAAACGCCAGTGGGGAGAAGTGATTCGCCTGGAAGTAGAAGAGGGCGTAAATGAAAAGCTTCTTACCATATTAAAGAAAGAATTAAATGTAAAATCAGAAGATGTATTTAACATAAACGGACCGATTGATCTTACTTTTGTGATGAAACTTTACGATTTGGCAGACTGCGATGACTTGCGCTACAAAAAATATCAGCCTCAGAGAGTGCCTCAGATCGAACCGGGAGAAGATATTTTTGCTGCAATCCAGGGCGGAGATATTTTGATGCACCATCCTTATCAGACGTTTGATCCTGTGGTGGATTTCATTCGCCAGGCTTCTGTAGATCCGGATGTACTTGCAATCAAACAGACGCTGTATCGAGTCAGCGGTAATTCGCCGATTATTTCTTCTTTGGCGCAGGCGGCAGAAAATGGAAAACAGGTAACCGTATTAGTGGAATTAAAAGCCCGTTTTGACGAAGAGCACAACATTGTCTGGGCGAAGAAATTGGAGCAGGCGGGGTGTCATGTAATTTATGGTCTGGTGGGATTAAAAACCCACAGCAAGATTGCCCTTGTGGTCCGAAGAGAAGAAGACGGCATTCGCAGATATGTACATCTTGGAACCGGTAATTATAACGATTCAACGGCAAAACTTTACACAGACTGTGGAATTTTCACTTGCTCCGAGGCGGTGGGAGAAGATGCAACGGCAGTCTTTAACATGCTTTCCGGCTATTCGGAGCCCCTTTCCTGGAACTGTCTGTCGGTGGCGCCGATTTGGCTTAGAAAGAAATTTTTAAAATTGATTCACAGAGAAATCAAACATGCAAAAGAAGGCAGAGAAGGAAAAATCATTGCCAAGATGAATTCCCTTTGCGACAAGGATATTATTGCCGCTTTGTATGAAGCGTCTGCAGAGGGCGTGCAGATCGATTTGATTGTAAGGGGAATTTGCTGTCTGAAAGTGGGGATTCCGGGAATCAGTGAAAATATCAGGGTGCGTTCTATTGTAGGCAATTTCCTGGAGCACAGCCGTATTTTCTATTTTTACAACGATGGCAGACCGGAACTGTTTATGGGGAGCGCGGACTGGATGCCCCGCAACTTAGACCGCCGGGTGGAAATCTTATTCCCGGTGGAGAACGAAGAAATTCAAAAGAGCGTATATCATATCTTAGAGGTAGAACTGAAAGACAATGTGAAAGCGCACATTCTAAAAGAAAACGGAGAATACGAAAAAGTAGATAAAAGGGGAAAGGCGCTTGTGAACTCTCAGGATCAGTTCTGTAAAGAGGCAAAGATCAAAAAGCCTAAGGATAAAGGGAAATACCAGGAAAGAGTTTTTATTCCGGCAGAACCGATGTAAGGCGGGACAGAAAAAGGAGGATTCTATATGCAGCAGGGCAGAATGCTTTTTACAGATATTGACGGAACGCTGCTGTCGGATGATATGACAGTTTCTTTAAAAAACCAAGAGGCGATTGAAAAAGCATTGAGTCAGGGGAATTATGTAGTGGCGGCGACAGGAAGGCCCGTAAAAAGCGGAAAGGCAGTAGTGGAAAAACTGGGACTTACCATGCCGGGATGCTATATGATCGCTTTTAACGGTTCTGTTTTGTATGACTGCCACGCAGACCGGATTTTATATGAAGAGACGATTCCTCTTCCTCATATACAAAGACTTTTGGAAGAGGCTGAAAAAGCGGGTGTTTATATTCAGACCTATGATCAGACGGATATCCTGACAGAAAGAAAGACAGAAGAATTAGAATATTATTCCAAACGGACGGGAATGTCCTATAAGCTGATTCCGAATTTGAAAGAAAATTTGAAAAAGGAGCCTTACAAGGCGCTTTTGATTCATTTGGAAAGCCGACAGGTTCTTGCAGATTTTCAAAAAGCGAATGCATACTGGACAAAGGATATTTTTAACAGCTTTTTTTCCAGTAATACATATCTGGAGTATTGTCCGACTGGTGTGAATAAAGGATCTGCGATGCAGCGTCTCTGCAGTCTGTTGGATATTCCCATAGAGCATACGATTGCGGTTGGAGATGAATGGAATGATATCTCTATGATACAGGCGGCCCATATCGGGGTCGCTGTAAAAAATGCAGTTGATGCGGCGAAAGAGGCGGCGGATTATGTGACGGAGAGGGATAATGATCATAATGCTGTGGCTGAGGTAATTGAGAAGTTTTTGTTTTGCAATTGGACGGACTTTGGGTTTTAGCTGTGGTATTGATTTTGCAAAAATTTAGCAAGGTGCAGAGTTTATGAATAATCAAAAATCTGCACCTCTTTCTATCTGTTTTGTTCAGGAAATGTCTTTCTTTAGTTCCTCCAGAAATTCATAAGGAACAGCCAGGCTGCCGGTACCGCTTCCCAAACGAATGTGGGGCTTGTTGCTTCCGTGGAAGTCAGAGCCGCCGGAAAGTTTCAGGCCGTATTCTTCTGCCAGACTGCGGATATAGCGTTCGTCTCCCGGCTGATAAGTGGAATAGAGAGCCTCAATGCCTTCCAGACCGCAGTCCAGACAGTCCGCGATCAGTTCTCTGAGTCTTTGATCGCTTAAATGGTAGAGAATAGGGTGCGCCAGTATGGCTTTGCCGCCTGCATGATGAATCAGTTCAATCGCTTCCTGCGGCGAGATTTTTTCCCGGGGAACATTGCAGTGGCATCCGTCGCCGATATATTTTTCAAAAGCCTCGGATATGGATTTGATATATCCCTTGTCCAGTAAAAATCTTGCAACATGAGCTCTTGTCAAAACAGCGTCCGGAAACATTTCCTGCAGCGCCTCTTTTGTAATATCAAATCCTTCTTGGCGGAGCAGTTCATACATTTTCAGATTGCGGTTTTTGCGGTTGTCACGGAAATGGGTAAGATGTTTTAAAAGTCTGGGATTTGTCTCATCCAAAAACAGACCTACCATATGGATTTCTTTTTCTTTGTATTCAGTAGACAGTTCTACGCCGGGAACCAATTCTATACCGGCAGATTGCGCGGCGGTTCTGGCTTCTGCGACGCCGTCCACGGTATCATGGTCTGTCAGCGCAAAGGCAAGAAGTCCCTGTTTCTTTGCTTCTGCAGCCAGCTCTGTGGGAGTAAGGGTGCCGTCGGAAGCGGTGGAATGTACATGAAGATCTATTTGTCCTGTTTTCATAATGAAGAATTCTCCTTTTTATGCTTGATTATTGTTAATGGATTCAGCTTTATACAGGTCTGCACATTTGCTGCACGACCATAAGCACATGATTCAATTATTATAAAGGAATTGCAGACAAAATACAACTGAATTGAAATTTTTCCGGTATTGCCATATGATTTAAGTTCTTGTTTGCACAGGTTCGTGTATTTACTGCGCAAACCGTGAGGAAATGATACAAGAGTGCAAATATCAAATTGCAGCGATAATCGGAAAGGATGCAGAATGAACGCAGAAATCTATTACGTGGAAGATGATGTGGATATTGCAGAAAGTGAAAATGAATATTTAGAACAGCGGAATTTTTCTGTTGCAGTAATATCATCTTTGTCCAGGGCAAAGGAAATGCTTTTAATTGATGTAAGCCTGTCTGACGGAAACGGCATTACATTATGTGAATAGCTGTACTCACGGATTTTGGCTGTTTTAAGACGAATGGGAAAAGAAGACTGACCGGCATCCCTTTGGAAAAAAATAAAAGCAAAAATCGGCGGATTGGAAAAAGACACGTATATCAGGCTGCTGGCCGGAGAAAGAGAGGAGTATTCGGTATTGGATCATCTGGAGGAACTGCTGCGGGAAAAGGCGGGCGGAGACTATGAAATCGAAAGTGAGAATCGCGTTTTTGAAAAAATCAATAATGATAAAATAATACATGGATATAAAATGGTATGGGGAGCCTTTTGCATATTATCTGGGTGGAAGGAAGATATTGAAATGCAGCCTGGCGGATGTTTTGAGAAGAAAGTGATGAGATTGCCAAATTGCCAAAATGCTTTGTCCGATAATTGACAAATATAGATAATTATGTTATTATAGTTAAAGTGGCTTGTCCACAATAGTAAGAAATTGTTTAGGAGGAAGTTATGATGCAGCAAGGTACTGTAAAATGGTTTAATGCGAAGAAAGGTTATGGATTTCTTTCAGACACAGAAGGAAATGAGATTTTTGTTCACTATTCCGCATTGCAGATGGATGGATTCAAAGAGCTGAAAGATGGAGAGGCAGTTGAATTTGAAGTTGTAGAGGGAGAAAAAGGACCACAGGCAGCAAATGTTGTTCGTTTGTCCTAGATAAAAGAACAGATTCCCGTTACATAAAGAAACGGAAAATAGGAAAGAATAACCAAAAGAGGGTGTAGATACACCCTCTTTTATATAATGATTGAAATACTTTTTGAAATTGCATCAATATATAACAGATGGAGGAATAAAATTTGAAACCGGAATTATTGGAAGTGTATGAAGTAATACAGGAGAAACAGCTGACAGATATCAAAGCGGCAGGATATCTGCTGCGTCATAAAAAGAGCGGTGCAAGGATTGCCGTAGTCTCAAATGACGATGAGAACAAAGTTTTTTACATCGGATTCCGCACGCCGCCCACAGACAGCACAGGAGTGGCGCATATTGTAGAGCATACGGTGCTTTGCGGTTCTGATAAGTTCCCGGCGAAAGATCCTTTTGTGGAACTGGTCAAAGGTTCATTGAATACATTTTTAAATGCTATGACTTATCCTGACAAAACGGTATATCCGGTAGCAAGCTGCAATGACAAGGATTTTCAGAATCTCATGGACGTCTACATGGATGCCGTGCTTCATCCCAATATTTACAAAAAAGAAGAGATCTTCAAGCAGGAAGGCTGGCACTATGAGCTGGAAGAAAAAGACGCGCCGCTTACCTTAAACGGCGTGGTATACAATGAGATGAAAGGGGCGTTTTCTTCTCCGGAAGGCGTACTGGAGAGAGAAATTTTAAATTCCCTTTTTCCCGATACCACCTATGGCAGCGAATCCGGCGGAGATCCCAAATGCATTCCGGACTTGACGTATGAGGACTTTCTGGATTTTCACAGGCGATATTATCACCCCTGCAATTCCTATATTTATCTTTACGGAGATATGGATATGGAACAGAAACTGGAGTGGCTGGATCAGGAATATCTTTCCCAATATGAGGCAATTTCCCTGGATTCCCATATTGAGATGCAAAAACACTTTGAAAATATTCGGCACATCCATAAAAAGTATCCGGTTGCCAGCAATGAATCAATAGAGAATAATACTTATCTTTCTTATAATATGGTAATAGATACCGTATTGGATAAAAAGCTGTATCAGGCTTTTGAAATATTGGATTATGCGCTGTTAAACGCACCGGGAGCTCCGTTAAAGAAGGCGCTGATTGATGCCGGAATCGGAAAAGACATTATGGGTTCTTACGACAATGGAACATATCAGCCGATTTTTTCCATTATTGCGAAAAATGCAAATCGGCAGGATGAGGAAAAATTTGCCGAAATCATCCGCAGGGTATTAAAAGAACAGGCAGAGGGAGGCATCAATAAAAAATCTCTTTTAGCGGCGATTAACAGCTCGGAATTTAAATACAGAGAATCTGATTTTGGTTCCTATCCGAAGGGATTGATGTATGGACTTTCCATGCTGGACAGCTGGCTCTATGATGATACGCTGCCCTTCATGCATTTGGAGTCTTTGGAGACGTATCGGTTTTTAAGAGATCAGGCAGAGGGAGATTACTTTGAATCTCTGATCAGAGATTACATGATTGACAATTCTCATATATCCATGGTTGTCATCGAGCCGGAACGGGGATTGAATGCCAAAAACGAAGAGGAACTGGCAGAAAAATTAAAAGAATACAAGGACAGTTTAAAGGAAGAGGAAATTGAGGCATTAATTGCGGATACCAGACATTTAAAGGAATATCAGGAAGAGCCGTCTTCCAGAGAAGATATGGAAAAAATACCTATGTTAAAACGTTCTGATATGAAAGAAGAGGCGATGCCTTTTACCTTGTCCGAAAAGGAGTGCAACGGAACAAAAATACTGTTTTCCAATTTGTATTCCAACGGAATTTTATACCTGAACCTGATGTTTGATATCCGTACAATTACGGAAGAGGAATTGCCGTATCTTGGAATTTTAAAAGCGGTTCTTGGCTATGTAGATACCAGACAGTATACCTATGACAATCTGGCCAATGAAATTAATTTGGAGACAGGCGGAATGTCCTGTGTCATCTCTACTTATGACCATTCCAAAAAAGAAGGGGAATACGAGGCCAAATTCGAGATCCGGATCAAGGTATTATATGACAAACTTCCAAAAGCCATGGCTTTGCTGGAAGAAATTCTGCTGACCTCCAGGCTGGAAGATGAAAAACGGCTGAAAGAGATTCTTTCAGAAGTAAAATCCAAACTTCAGATGATGCTTTCTTCCTCCGGCAATGCAGTGTCTGCCGCCAGGGCAATGTCTTATTTTTCAGAAACGGCAAGATATAGCGACCTGACGCAGGGCATTGATTTCTACCGTGTTGTGGCAGACTGCGAAGAGCATTTTGAAGAGAAAAAAGAAGAATTGATTCAAAAACTGCAGAAGTTAGCGCGTCTTGTATTTACAAAGGAAAATCTCATGGCTGGAGTCACCTGCGATGAAACGGGATTTGAAAAAGTTCCGGATGCTGTTTTAGAATTAAAAGAGAAACTTCCGGCAATGGAAGAAAAACGTCTGCCGGCACAGATTTTCTGCAGAAAAAAGAACGAAGGATTTATGGATGCCTCCAAAGTGCAATATGTATCTATGGCTGGAAATTTCAAAAAAGCCGGATTTTCTTATTCGGGCGTCATGAAGATTTTGAGAGTGATCCTAAGCTATGATTATCTGTGGCTGAATGTCCGGGTAAAGGGAGGCGCATATGGCTGCGGCGGTTCCTTTATGCGGAATGGAAATGTCTACTTCTCCTCTTACAGAGATCCAAATCTGGAGAAGACAAAGGAAGTCTATGAGAAAATACCGGAGTATCTTCAGAATTTTGCCGCAGATGAAAGGGAAATGACGAAATATATCATCGGAACGATCAGTGAACTGGATACGCCTATGAATCCGGCAGCAAAAGGAATGCGTTCTGTCACGGCTTATTTTACGGGAATTACTTATGAAGACATTCAGAAAGAAAGAGAAGAAGTCATTCGCGCTGTGCCGCAGGATGTGCAGAGTCTTTCCGAATTGGTGAGAGAAGTACTTTCCCAGGAAAATTTCTGCGTCGTAGGAAACGAGGAAAAAATCACAGAGCAGACAAATCTGTTTGAATCAGTTGTACAGCTGTTTTAATATAGTTATTTGATCCGGATTTTGCACGCCGCTGCAAAATCCTCAAAACAAAAGAGAGGACTGTTTATGGAAGAAAATTTAAAATCGGGATTTGTAACTATCATCGGCAGGCCAAATGTGGGAAAATCTACATTGATGAATCATTTGATCGGCCAGAAAATTGCCATCACATCAAATAAACCTCAGACTACAAGGAACCGCATTCAGACGGTTTATACCGATGCAGAAAGAGGGCAGATTGTATTTTTGGATACGCCGGGCATGCATCAGGCAAAGAACAGGCTGGGAGAATACATGATGAATGCGGCGTTAGGCGCTTTAAATGATGTAGACGTTATTTTGTGGCTGGTGGAACCGAACAATTATATCGGTGCGGGAGATAAGAGAATACTAAAACAGCTGCAGTCGGTTCGCCAGCCGGTGATTCTGATTATCAACAAAATTGATAAAGTGGAAAAACCCAAAATACTGGAATATATTGATATGTACCGTAAAGTGTATGATTTTGACGAGATTATTCCGGTATCGGCATTGCGGGGACACAATTTAGATGACGTTGTGGATACGATCTTTAAATACCTTCCCTACGGACCGATGTTTTATGATGAAGATACGGTAACAGATCAGCCGGAGCGGCAGATTGTATCAGAAATTATCCGGGAGAAGGCCCTTCATGCTCTGGCGGAGGAAGTGCCCCATGGAATAGCGGTGCTGATTGAAAAAATGAAAGTGCGGAAGAGGCAGACGGATCTTATGGACATAGAGGCTACCATTATCTGTGAAAAAGATTCTCATAAAGGGATCATTATCGGAAAAGGCGGAGCTATGTTAAAAAAGATCGGCAGTAATGCCCGTTTTGAGATAGAGCGTATGTTAGATTGCAGAGTAAATTTAAAACTTTGGGTGAAGGTGAAAAAAGATTGGAGGGATTCTGATTCTTTGATTAAAAATTTCGGCTACCGCAAAGACGAAATTTAAAATATGCGGTGCATCAGGAATACCAATTTTTATCTGGTATGATTCTGCGAAAGAGGGAAAACCTAAGTTATAGAATACCCTACGGGTATCCCTTTATGCACTGAAAAGAAGTGCAGAACAGAGGAAACACTTAGGAGATGAGAGCAGATGATACAGGATACGTGGAAGAATTTTGAATTGAGCGGAAAAATTTCAGATTACCTGACTTACCGTCAAAGTGTAGGAACAAAAGACGTTGAAAACGAAGAGAATGTCAGATCGGGGATGACAGAAAGAGGAATAGGCAGTTATGGGACAGAACATAGTTCTGACGGGCATGGTGTTAAATGTAATGCCGATTGGAGAGTATGACAAGAGAATTACCGTATTGACAAAAGAAAGAGGGAAGATTACAGCCTTTGCAAGGGGAGCCAGGCGGCCCACCAGTCAGATTCTGGCTGCAGCCAACCCTTTTTCCTTTGGAGAATTTGAATTTTTTGAGGGGCGCAGTACATATAATCTGGTCAAGGCGACAATTACAAATTATTTTAGAGAGCTTTCTAACGATCCGGTGAGAGCCTGTTACGGATTTTATTTTCTGGAGATTGCAGATTTTTACGCCCAGGAAAATAATAACGGAACAGGTCTTTTGAAACTTCTCTATCAGACGCTGCGGGCATTGGGTAAACCTTCTTTTGATTCCCGCCTGGTACGGAGGACGTATGAACTTCGGATTCTTCTGGAAGAGGGAGAATATCCGGGGATGTTTGCCTGCCAGCATTGCGGAAAAAAAGAAAATCTCAGATGGTTTTCTGTAAAAAATCACGGCATGGTGTGCAGTGACTGCAAAAGAGAGGAAAACAGTATACTTATAGAGGAATCTACCCTGTATACACTGCAGTATATTCTTTCGTCAGAGATTGAAAAACTCTATACATTTCGGGTTTCAGATGATGTGTTAAATCAGTTGGAACAGGTTATAGACCGTTTTTTTACGATACAGTCATCCCACGATTTCCAGTCTTTGGAAATTTTAAAGACAATCGCAGGTTGAAATCCTGAAAGGAACATAGTATAATAGCAGGGATTGCAGCATCGCAATAAATACGGAGGTAAAAAAGATGAAAAAGATAATATGTATGAGTATTATGATTTTTTGTATTGGATTATTATCCGGATGCTCAAATAAGAAAACAGATGTGGATACCAGTACAGTTTTTATTGAGAAAAAAGGAAAGGTGATCAGCGTTGATGTAGAACATCTGGATAAAGACTATTATGATATTGATGAGCTGAAGGATTATATCACAGAGCATGTGGAGGACTATACCGAAACAAACGGCGATACGGTAAAAGAAACTTCTTTTGATGTCAAAGACGGAATTGCAAAGCTCACTATGGAATATGATTCCTATGAAGATTATGCCGGATTCAACGGAGTGGAATTGTACTGTGGAACGGTAGTGGGAGCGCAGGCAGACGGATATGATTTTGATATGGAATTTTATCGCGTAGAAGATTCTCAGAAACAGGAAATCGTGGAGAAATCCGATATTTTAGCAGAAGATGACAACAAAATTGTGATTATTAAAGCAAATGTGGATGTTATGGTTCCGGGTACGGTTTTGTATGTTTCCGCGCCGGATACAGATATAAGGAGTGAAGATGTCGTTTCTATTGTCGGTGAAGGCGCCAATGAAGAGGCACAGCTTACATATATTATATATAAATAGCAATAGGGAGGAATGCAGATGGAAAAGTCAATGGATAAGATTGTTGCATTAGCAAAAGCGAGAGGATTTGTATATCCCGGTTCCGAAATCTATGGGGGCCTTGCAAATACATGGGATTACGGCAATCTGGGTGTAGAATTAAAGAACAATGTGAAAAGAGCATGGTGGGAAAAATTTATACAGGAGAATCCCTATAATGTAGGAGTAGACTGTGCGATTTTAATGAACCCGCAGACTTGGGTAGCATCCGGTCATTTGGGCGGATTTTCCGATCCGCTTATGGATTGTAAAGAATGTCATGAGCGTTTTAGGGCGGATCAGCTGATTGAGAATTTTTCCGGAGAAAACGGAATCGAATTGGAAAGCTCCATAGACGGCTGGTCTCAGGAAGAAATGGCATCCTTTATCGAAGAGCATCAGATTCCCTGTCCGACCTGCGGCAAGCATAATTTTACAGATATCCGTCAGTTTAACCTGATGTTTAAGACATTTCAGGGCGTCACAGAAGATGCCAAGAATACCGTATACTTAAGACCGGAAACGGCACAGGGTATTTTTGTTAATTTCAAAAATGTGCAGCGGACTTCCCGGAAGAAGATTCCATTTGGAATCGGACAAATCGGAAAGTCTTTCCGCAACGAAATTACACCTGGAAACTTTACCTTCCGTACAAGAGAATTTGAGCAAATGGAACTGGAGTTTTTCTGTGAGCCGGGAACCGATTTGAAATGGTTTGAATATTGGAGAGGTTTCTGCAGAGACTGGCTGCTGGCGCTTGGCATCAAGGAAGATGAGATGCGTTTGAGAGATCACTCGCCGGAAGAGCTTTGTTTCTATTCAAAGGGCACAACGGATATTGAATTTTTATTCCCCTTTGGCTGGGGAGAACTCTGGGGCATTGCAGACAGAACAGATTACGATCTGACACAGCACCAGAATACATCCGGTCAGGATATGTCGTATTTTGATGATGAGAAGAAAGAAAAATACGTTCCTTATGTAATCGAACCGTCGCTTGGTGCAGACCGCGTCGTACTGGCATTTTTATGCGCTGCTTATGACGAAGAGAACATTGGAACAGAAGAGAAACCGGATATGCGGACCGTACTGCATTTTCATCCGGCGCTGGCTCCGGTCAAGATCGGAGTGCTCCCCCTGTCTAAGAAATTAAACGAAGGCGCAGAAAAAGTATTTGCACAGCTTTCCAGGAAATACAACTGTGAATTTGACGACAGAGGAAACATTGGTAAGCGTTACAGAAGACAGGATGAGATTGGAACTCCTTTCTGTGTTACCTATGATTTTGATTCTGAAGAAGATCATGCAGTTACAATACGCGACCGTGACACGATGGAGCAGGAGAGAATTCAGATCGAAGATCTGGATGCATATTTTGCAGATAAATTTGCCTTCGAGGTTGTTGACAAATCCTGACGGCATATGTATAATAGTTTGGGTATGGGCAGGAGAGAAACGTGAAAATAGATATTACAGACTTACTATCCATAGAGAATTTGACACGGGAATTGCAGGTTTCTATTGATATGGAATCTTTTCAGTCGAAGCTTGGCGTTTTTCCGGTCAAAGAAAAAGCACCCTTTTCTCTGTATTTGGAAAATCAGGAGAATGAATGGATCATCATATCAGGTGAGACAGATGTGACACTTTTGATTCCATGCGGCAGATGTTTAGAAGAGGTATCTGTAACACTCCACCTTGTGATCGATCGGAAATATCCGCTGGATGAGACATCGCTTTTGGAAGATGCGGAAGATACAGACCGTTTGGAAGGAGCAGAACTGGATATTGACCAGATCATATATGATGAGATTCTGATAAACTGGCCCATGAAGGTTTTATGCAGAGAAGACTGCAAAGGAATTTGCAGAAAATGCGGTACGAATTTGAACAATAAAACCTGTTTGTGCGATCAGAAGGAGTTAGATCCGAGAATGGCAGCGATACAGGATATATTTCAACAATTTAAGGAGGTGTAACCTATGTCAATTTGTCCAAAAAACAAATCTTCCAAAGGAAGAAGAGATAAAAGAAGAGCAAATTGGAAAATGACTGCTCCAACATTAGTAAAATGCAGCAAATGCGGCGAATTAATGATGCCTCACAGAGTTTGCAAAAACTGTGGTTCTTACAATAAAAAGGAGATCATTCCACAGGACTAATTCAATATGCAGTAGAGCGAGCCGGGAGTTTGACCTGAAAGTCAGATTCCCGGATTTTTTCTTATTGGAAATCCCTTTGCAATTACCCTATAGGCAATTTACACAATAGTGAATCCGCTTTATTTTGTGAATATTCACAAAATTTTTAAAAAATAATAAAAAATACTGACAAAACAAAAGAAATTGTGATAAAATAAAAAGGACGAAGAGTATAGATGAGATCCGTTATGCTCATTGTGAGCAGCGGATTTTTTTATCTTAGGGGAAATTGCTTTGCAATATTTTTTCGTTCATAGGAGAGTGAAATGCAAAAGGGCTTACTCATTTTGCTATTTTATTAAGTCTGCAGCAAAGTAAGGAGGTAAAATATGTTTGCGATAGGAGAATATATTGTGTATGGGAATACGGGTGTCTGCAAAGTTACCGAGACTACGAAAATGGCGGCTCCCGGAACAAAGGATGACAGATTATATTATACATTAGAACCGGTCTATGACAAAGGATGCCGTTTATTTACGCCCGTGGATAATCAGAAGGTGAAGATGCGTCCGATACTGACAAAACAGGAAGCAGATGATCTGATCGGCAGGATCAAGGAAATTGATACGCTGTGGGTGAAGGATGAGAAGAACCGGGAAGAAATTTACAAAGAAGCAATCCGTACTTGTAATTGTGAAGAATGGATTCGTATCATCAAAACATTATATTTAAGGAAAAAGGCAAGATTAGAAGCTGGTAAGAAAGTAACCAGCAGCGATGCGAAATATCTGCATCTGGCGGAAGAGAGTCTTTATGGAGAGCTTTCCATTGTTTTGGGAGTTCCTAAGAATGAAATGGAAGATTTCATTTTCAAAAAGGTGGAGAAAGTCTGAATTTGTTGTATCATTATTTATAATGTGATACAATCATCTACGAGCCGGTGGGGCTACAAAGGATGAAAGGACAAAAGACATGAAGAAAAAATCAGGACTGATTGAGGAATTTAAGAAATTTATTATGCGCGGCAATGTCATGGATATGGCAGTCGGCGTTATCGTCGGCGGGGCATTTACCGCAATCGTAACTTCTTTGAACCAGGACATTTTAACGCCGATCTTAGGTATTTTCGGCGGAATGGATTTCTCAAATCTGTTTGTGAAACTGGGCAGTGCAGAGGGAGCGCCGATTTTGGCATATGGAAATTTTATTACGGCAGTGATTAATTTCCTGATTACGGCGTTTGTGATTTTTATATTGGTCAAAAGCATAAATGTACTGAATGATCGTTTATCAAAGAAAGAAGAAGAGCCCAAGGAAGCGCCTACGACGAAACAGTGTCCCTATTGTCTGAATGAGATTCCTATTGGAGCGACGCGTTGTGGATACTGTACGTCTGTGTTGACAGAGCGGGCGGACGCGGAAGAGTAGCAGAAGAATGAAATAAGCAATATTCTGACATATTTGATTTGGAAGAATGAATATGTCGGGATATTTTAATATGTTTTTTGTAATTGAACTTATAGGAATAAATTTAATTAATAATGTTTTAAAACATTATTAATATTCGCAGTGTATAATAATAGTTTATAGAAAGGGAATCCCGGTAAATAATGAAATAGAAAAAGGAGGAGAATGCAATATGGCATATGAAAAGATGAAGAAAATAAGTAATATTTTATTCGCTGTATGGACGATAATTGTATATGCACTGGGTTTGTGTTTTCTTATTTCGCCGGATGTTTTTATAAAACATTGTTCTGGTGCAGCATTCGTCGTCTATGGTGTTTTAGCCCTTATTATAAAATGTCTGGAAGACAAGTATAATCCGGAGAGAAGTTTTGGTAAACTATCCAAAATTGCTACAGGCATCTTCATTGTATTAATAATTATCAGATGTATTTTCATTACATAATTTTCAATTTCGGAATAAATAAATCGAAAATTATTGCAGGATACCGGCAGGTGTGCTACAATAAATTCCGTCGAAAAAAGCAGAGTAGGACCCAATGCGTTAAGTGTCATGTGAACGGGGAGTTGTCACATGAACGAAAAGCACGTCTTGCGGTATGGGGTCCGCATCCCGCTGCTGTATTATAAAGGTGGTTGACCTTCTTGCAGTAGCATCTGTACCGTCTGGTACGATCGACAATTATGTCCGTGCTGCGGAGGAAAGGAGGAAAACCATGCATACAAAAATGAATGTAAGATCTGTTTCCGTCATCGGAATTTTGGTTGCTATGGAGATCATACTGGCTCGTTTTTCCATACATACATGGAATATCAAAATCGGGTTTAGTTTTGTTCCCGTTGTTGTGGCAGCCATTCTTTATGGCCCGATTGCGGGAGGACTGGTAGGAGCGATCGGTGACGTGATCAGCGCAATATTGTTTCCGGTAGGGGCTTATTTTCCAGGATTTACCCTGACGGCATTTTTAACCGGAGCTATATTCGGCTGGTTCTTTCGTAAGAAAGTGTCCGTATTGAATGTCGTTCTTTCGGTATTGACTGCACAGATTCTGATCAGTCAGTTTTTGAACACGTATTGGATTTCGTTTTTATACGGAAGTCCGTACGGACTGCTCTTTATGACCAGAATCTATCAGACAGTTGGAATGAGCATTGTACAGATTGCCAGTATACTTTTGATTGACAAGAAACTGATCCCTGTATTGAGAAGACAGGAAGAATTATAATTATGAAGAATTAGAAAGTGATAAAAAAATATTATGCTGCTTGAAATGATTTTTATCAAGCAGCAATTTCAGACAAAGATTTTCTGCCAATAGATTTTATTCTATTGGCAGTTTTTATAATATTTATTTATATTATTTACAAATATAGTTTTCTGCTATTGCATCTAAGAAAGCAAAGTGATAAAATAAAATATCAATAGATTAATTTATATATATAAAGAATTATTAAGAAATGTTACCATATAAATTAATTTTATTGATGTATCCTGTAAGGAGATGCAAAAATAATAATTTAAATTTTATAGGAGGATGTATATGAAAAAAAATAATATTTCTATTCTGTTAGCTATACTGTGCTTACTTGGTACGATTTTTATGTATCCCGCATCCGTATCTGCCGGTCAGATGCCAAAAGCGATTACAGTCAGCCACAAAACGCTTACCCTGTATGCCGGAGAATCAGAGTCTCTCCAGGTTACGTCCGTAAAGCCTGAAGATGCATCCAAGAAGGTAATCTGGAAATCGAAAAATAAAAAGGTTGCATCTGTTACAGCAAAAGGCGAGGTAGTGGCGAAAAAAGCCGGAAAAACAGAGATTATTGCAGTATCAAAGAAGAATGCAAAAATCAGAAAAAGCATAAAGGTGATTGTAAAACAGAAGCCTAAGCAGGTAGAAAAAGAGATTGCAGTAAACGGCGGAATCTATAACATAAATAATTACGGAATACATTTTCTCTCTGCATTTCAAAAAAGCGTGCCGGAGTTTTATAAATCCGGCAAGAAGAATTATAAAGTCATCCGTACCAAAAAAGACTACAAAAGACTCATTGCTGATTTTAAGAAAAATGGCTGTACAGACAACAAAAATACATTCCTTGCATCCTATGCCAATACAAAATTTAAAGATAATTGTCTGCTGTTATTGAAATGTTCATTAAATTATCCGGTAAACCAGAGAGTGATAGGATTCCAGACAAAATTTGACAAATCCGGCAAGCTGTATGGAGAAGTTGCCGTACAATATCAGGATATAAGAGATCCCGGTCTTAATTATCCCACAGTAATGCAAGACAATGTCATAGTCCTGCAGCTGGACAAAAAAGATGCCGGAATGATCGATTATTTCAAAATACGGCATATGCCATACCAAGAATAATCCAAAACAAAAAGATGATCTCTAAATATTTATTTGACTCAGAAAACCCACAACTGAAATATCATATATTGTAAAAAGCTGCAAAACCCAGCCCGGGGGCAGTAAAAATATATTGAGAGCAAGACCTTGTGACCGCAGGGAACACAGTCTGCGAACAATATATTTTTACTGCCCCCGGGCGTGCTTTTCCCCAACATTTTCAAATACACATATTCCATACTCCCGGATGTAAGTTTTCTCCCCACTTCTTTTTTTCTATCGGTTGAAATAAAATGAAAAAAGAGATAAGATAGAACAAGAATAATATGATTTGGAGGATGATATGTTAGAATTGTTAAAAGCGGTGTTTTTCGGAATTGTAGAGGGCATTACGGAGTGGCTTCCCATCAGCAGTACAGGTCATTTGATCCTGTTAAATGAATTTATCAGCCTGGATGTAACGGAAGACTTTTTCAGTATGTTTGAAGTAGTCATTCAGTTAGGAGCAATTCTGGCAGTGGTACTGTTATTCTGGAAAGAAATATGGCCGTTTTCCGCCAAAGAGAAGTACTGCATCAAACAGGATACTTTTCTTATGTGGTTTAAAATCGTAGTTGCCTGTATTCCGGCGGCAGTCGTAGAAATCTTATTCGGCGATGTAATTGAAGAACTGTTTTATAACTATATCGTAATTGCGCTGGCTCTGATTGTTTTTGGAATCGCTTTTATCCTGATTGAGAACAAAAATCAAAGAAAGCGTCCCAGAATGGATTCCATTGCAGACATTACATGGATGACGGCCTTCTGGATTGGCATGTTTCAGCTGATTGCGGCAGTATTTCCGGGAACGAGCCGTTCCGGTGCGACGATTTTGGGCGGAATTCTGTTAGGCGTATCCAGAAGCGTGGCGGCGGAATTTACGTTTTTCCTGGCAATTCCGGTGATGTTTGGCGCAAGTCTGATGAAGGTTTTGAAATTCGGATTTGTATTTTCTTCCACAGAACTGGTGATTCTTATCATTGGAATGATAACGGCTTTTCTGGTATCCCTTGTGGTAATCCGGTTTTTGATGGGATACATTAAAAAACATGATTTCAAGGTGTTTGGCTGGTATCGGATTGTACTTGGCATACTGGTGCTTGTTTATTTTACAATGATTCAGCCCCATGCCTTATAATTGGCAAATGGCAGTTACAGTATTTAGTTTAAGATAAAGGAGAATTGATATGAAAGGTGTTTTACCGGAATCAAAATTTCATTTGATACCATTGGGAGAGATTGAAGGATTTAAAGTGCGGCCCGGACTTTATGAAATTAATGGAGCGACGGCGATTCCCGGCGGAGTGAATTTTACGATTCATTCCCATCAGGCTACCGGCTGTGAGCTGTTACTGTTTCACAGAAAAGAAGAAGAGCCTTATGCCGTTTTGCCCTTTCCGGACAATTACAGAGTAGGAAACGTTTTTTCTATGATTGTATTCGGACTCCAAATTGAGGAATTTGAATACGCATATCGCGTAGACGGGCCGTATTGTCCCGAAAAGGGACTGCGCTTTGACAAGAAAAATATTTTGCTGGATCCTTATGCAAAAGCGGTTACGGGACAGAGTGTCTGGGGAGAAAAGACCAGCAGAGAAGAGAATCCCTATCATGCCAGAGTCGTCCGGGATGATTTTGACTGGGAAGACGCCAAACCTTTGCTGACGCCTTTGGAGGATACGGTTATCTATGAGATGCACGTTAGAGGTTTTACCAGAGACGATTCCTCCGGTGTGGAATTTCCGGGCACCTTTGCGGGAATTTCCGAAAAAATCCCGTATCTGAAGGAGCTTGGTGTTACGGCGGTGGAGCTGATGCCGATTTTTGAGTTTGACGAGTTAAAGGATGCAAGGGAATATCAGGGAAATCAGCTTTTAAATTACTGGGGATATAATACCGTCAGCTTTTTTGCACCCAATACCAGTTATGCTGCGGGAACAGAATACAATCAGGAAGGAAATGAATTGAAAAAGCTGATTAAGCAGCTCCATGAAAACGGACTGGAGGTCTATCTGGACGTGGTGTTTAACCATACAGCGGAAGGCAATGAGGACGGTCCGGTGATTTCTTTTAAGGGGTTGGATAACCAGATTTATTACATTCTCACGCCGGATGGATATTATTATAATTTCAGCGGCTGCGGCAATACTTTAAACTGTAATCATCCCATTGTGCAGCAGATGATTATGGAATGCCTGAGGCATTGGGTGATTAATTACCGGATTGACGGATTCCGTTTCGACCTTGCAAGTATTCTTGGACGAAATGAAGACGGTTCTCCCATGAGCAAACCGCCTCTTCTGCAGTCGCTTGCATTTGATCCTATCCTTGGAAACGTCAAATTAATTGCAGAGGCCTGGGATGCCGGCGGACTTTATCAGGTGGGCAATTTCCCTTCCTGGAATCGATGGCTGGAGTGGAACGGGAAATACAGAGATGATATGCGTTCCTTTTTGAAAGGAGACTGCGGCAGGGCGGATACGGCAGTGACCAGAATTTTCGGTTCGGCAGATCTTTATGAAGAACGGCATGGCTGCAATGCCTCTGTGAATTTTATCACCTGCCACGACGGATTTACGCTGTATGATCTTTATGCTTACAATGAGAAACACAATGAGGCCAATGGCTGGAATAATTCTGACGGAGCCAATGACAATGCCTGCTGGAACTGCGGCATAGAAGGAGAGACGCAGGATGAGGAAATCATGCGTCTCCGTATCCGCATGATGAAGAATGCAGCTGCCGTGCTTTTATTCAGCCGGGGAGTGCCCATGTTTCTGGCGGGAGATGAATTTGGAAATACACAATTCGGCAATAACAATCCCTATTGTCAGGACAATATCATTTCCTGGCTGGACTGGAGTCTGTTAGAGAAAAATCATTCGGTCTTTGATTTTTTTAAATATATGATTGCATTTCGCAAAAAGCATGACCCTATCCGCAAACATACGGCAACCAGCAGCTTTGGTTTTCCGGAAATGAGCGCTCATGACGTCAATGCATGGGAATGTAATTTCAGAGGAGATTCCCATTATATCGGCATTATGTATGCAGGACGCACCAATGGGGCGGACGACTGTGTTTACCTTGCAGTAAATACATACTGGGAGGATTTGCAGCTGAATCTGCCGAAACTGCCGTTGGGAAAAGCATGGTTTTTGCAGGCGGATACCTTTGAAGAAGAAAGTGTGCTGCCAAAGCCTGTAAGCGTGGGAGAAAGCGCCAAAATCCGGGCGCGTTCCGTTATGGTTTTTCAGGTAGGAACGATATATGAATAAGACACATCAGGTTCATGAATTTGGACCCGCATATGATAAAGATTCCAGGATTTTGATTCTGGGGAGCTTTCCTTCGGTAAAATCCAGGGAGATGGGGTTTTATTACGGACATCCGAAGAACCGTTTCTGGAAACTTCTGGCCAATTTGTATCAGGCCAGAGAGCCGGAAGGAATTCCGGAGAAAAAAGCATTTTTGGCAGAACATCGGATTGCCCTCTGGGATGTGATTGCAAGCTGTGACATCACGGGCTCCAGTGACAGCAGCATCCGCAATGCAGTTGTAAATGATATCGGAAGTATTTTGAAAGATTCAAACATACAAAAGATTTATGCCAATGGGAAGAAGGCAGAAGGGCTGTATCAGAAATATATACAGCCTGTTACCGGAATTGATATTACAGGACTCCCCTCTACCAGTCCTGCAAATGCTGCTTTTTCTATGGAACGGCTGCTGCAGGCATGGAAAGGGATAAAAGGAGAATAAAAAGATTTATGTATGATGAACTGACACAAAAGGATATTGCGAAGATGAAGGAGGAGATCGAATACCGCAAGCTGGTTGTGCGCAGGGAGGCATTAGAAGCAGTAAAGGAAGCCAGGTCTCATGGAGATTTGAGTGAGAACTTTGAATATCATGCCGCCAAAAAGGACAAGAACCAGAATGAAAGCCGCATCCGTTATCTGGAGAAAATGATCAAAACGGCGAAGGTGGTATCCGATCAGTCAAAAGAGGACGAAGTGGGACTGAACAACAGGGTGGAAATCTATTTTGAAGAGGATGACGAGACAGAATGGTTTACCATTGTTACGACGATTCGGGGAAATTCATTAAAAGGATTGATCAGTCCCGAGTCGCCGATTGGAAAAGCTGTTTTTGGACATAAAGCGGGGGATCGGGTAGAAGTAAAGGTAAACGAAGGCTACAGTTACTATGTACAGATCAGATCGATTGAAAAACAGGTAAATGATGAAGAAATCAGTATCAGGAAATTCTAAGAAAAGGATGATCTATTCTCTTGCGGGAATGCTTTTGCTGGGGATAGCATGTGATCAGCTCATAGACATCGGCGTCCAGTATCAGCAGGGAAAACATGTATATGCACGTTTTTGGAATGACGCCAAAGAGAATAATGATAAAAACGAGACAAGGCAGAAAGCAAAAAAACAGGCAGAAAACAGCGGCGAATTTGACTATCGCAAGTTTAAGATTGACTTTGATAACCTGAAAAAAGTCAATGAAGATATTATAGGGTGGATTCGTTTTGACAAAAACGGCATCAATTATCCCGTCTTACAGGGAAGGGATAACGAAGAATATCTGAGAATTCTGCCGGATAAGACGAAAAATGCATCCGGAAGTATTTTTATGGATTATTTATGTTCTTCGGATTTTTCAGATTCCCATACGATTATATACGGACATAACATGAAAAATCTAAGTATGTTCGGCAGGCTGAAACAGTACCGGACGGTAGAAGGATATTATGAAAAAAACAGGTATTTTACGATTTATACGCCGGAGCAGACCTGTCGTTATGAAATTTTTGCATGGTATGAAGCAGGCGTTGAGGATAGTGTTTATCAGATTGGATTTACCGATGAAGATGCATTTGGAGAATTTGTAGCTTTGATGTTGGAGCGAAGATATCAAGACACGGATGTGACGGCGGATGAGAAGGATAAGATTGTGACGCTTTCCACCTGTTCTGCATCCGGAAAGAGATTTGTCGTACATGGGAAGATGATTGATTTAGAATAAGAAGGAGACACGATATGAAACCGGAAGAGTTGTTACAGACATTGGTGAAAATGGTGAAAGAAACAGAAACGGGAAAACTGAAATGGCGTCTAACAGTGCAGACAACAGAAGGAAATGAGGAGAAATATACAGTGGAAGAGGAAGGGAATGTCTGGATTGTAGACGAGTGCTATGTTTCTTATGACTGTACCTTTCAGGGCAAAGAATTCTGCATGATTACTTATGAGATGATCCGGACCTTGCAGGATAAAGTGCGTACCGTAAATTATGTCTTTATTCCTCCTAAAGGGATTCGTCTTTTTTCCCTGCATACCTTGTTAGAGCACAGTGTGAAGGCGGATGCCGTTTTGATCTCACAGGTACATACTCTGTGGGAGACATTGATGAAACTGGTAAAAGAAGGCAGCAGCCAGGTGGATTTTCAGATTACACAGGCTGATGTAAATGTGGAGGAGGATATGTAGCGGTTATCTGGCGCTGCTATTACATTCGACTAATGGATAAGGGGGGTGTCTGTAGATGACAGCGCAGCCAAAATATATAGGCAATATTGAAAGAGAAGCGGTTTATCGGATCAGAGAGAAATTTCCTTATGGGAGAGATGCGGTCTTTGAAGAGGCGCAGAATCAGGAAGAAGAAGAATTCCTTTTGGAATTGGCAAGACTGGCGCTGTATCCGGAGAAACCGCTGTTGTCTTTTTCTAAGAAAGAAGAATATCTGTGTGAAGGATGGGACCCGAAACAGGAGACGCAGTCTTTTTTTCAGATCATTGAAAAAATTCCTTCCGGCAGACAGGTGCAGAAACTGATTGTCTGCGGAGGCGTAGACGACGGAAAATCCACGTTGATCGGCAGAATCTTATACGATACCAAAACCCGGGAAGAAAAAGAAGAAATCCATTCAGATCCGAAATTTCTACGGAAAGATCAGAGTGTGGATTATGCCCTATTGGCAGGGGCGACGGAAGAAGAGGCGCGTCAGGGGATTACGGTTCAGGTCTCCTACAGCCTTTTTGACTGGGAAGACTGCTGTTTTCTTATGGCGGATGTGCCGGGGCACGAAGAGTATACCCATAATATGGCATTTGCCGCATCCGGCGTGGATACGGCAGTCATCATGATAGCTGCGAATAAGGGCATTGTGCCCCAGACGAGGCGGCACGCCAGAATCTGTCATTTTATGGGAATCCGCAATTTGATTTTTGCGGTTAACAAAATGGATATGGTTTCTTTTGAGGAAAAAGTTTTTCTACAGCTTTCCGAAGAAATCAAGCAGATGCTGGAGGAATATTCCGACTGCAGATTTGCAGTGATTCCAGTGGCTGCAAAAAGCGGCGTCAATATGACGCGGGCATCCGATGAGATGGGCTGGTATGAAGGCGGTACGCTCTTAGATGCGTTAAAGCAGCCGTTGCCGCAGAAAAAGAGTGAAACAGAATTTTTCTGTATGCCGGTGCAGAGAACCTGCAAGTCCAGCCAGATGAAGAATGCTGCGGTGAAAAAGAGGGTAATCCAGGGAGAGATCGTTTCCGGCAGCATAAAAGCGGGAGATGAGATTTTTGTGTCTCCCACAGGCAGACGGGCCAAAATAGAAAATATTTATCTTCTGGATCAAAAAACAGATCATGCAGTATGTACAGATCCCATTGGCATTGAACTGGATCGGGAACTGGATGTGGGAAGAGGATATGTTTTGACAGAGGGAGATGATCTGGCTGTTGCAGACCGCATTGAGGCAGATATTTTATGGACTTCGGACAATCGTCTGACACAGGGAAAACGCTATCAGGCTGTAGTGGGAACAACAGCCGTTACTGCAGTAGTTACCAAAATTTGTTATCAGATTGATGTGAATACAGGAGAACACAGTTATGCCGAATATCTGACGAAAAATGCTCTGGCGCGGTGTGAAATCTGTTTTTCCAGACCGATTGCATTGACCTGTGAAAAAAAGAATCGAAAAGTCGGAACCATAAGGCTTGTGGAGAGGGAAAGCGAACTTCTGGCGGCATACGGCAATATCATGCTTACCATTTCCGAAGAAAGCTGGAAAAAAGACGGAAGAGATGTGGCGTCTTCGGAACGGGAGGCGGCTCTTGGTCAAAAGGGAGGGATAATCCTGTTTTCCGGTGGAAAAAAGACGGGCATGTATATGAATTATACGGAACGATATCTGCTTCGTATGGGATTCCATACCATTCAGATTCCTTCCGTGGAATCCGGGGCAAAGGATATGCAGTGTATCCGTACTTGTTTAGATGCGGGATTGATTCTGCTGATTTCCCTGCAGACATTCCAAAAAGAGGCAGTGATTTCTCTGGCAGCGGAAAAAGGGCGGGTTTTCGACGCAGCGGAATTTTTGGATCTGGAAGAAAATATGGGTGTGATTTTAAAACAGATTAAAATATGGGCGTCTGAGCTGATTTGATGGTAAGGAAACAGAATTGTTTGGGATCTAACGGGGCGGACCGACGGCATTCATAAATGTGATTAAACCATTGGAAAATGGGAAAAATAGTAAAAAACATTTATGAAGAACGGAGACAGGTTATGTTGGAGAAAAACGCTATAATCCCATTTATGAAGAAATTTGATCAATATCCCTTCTGTATCAAAATGGATCAGAAAGAATACAGAATCGGAGATGGGAAGCCTCAGTTTACGGTGAATTTCAAAAGAATGATTCCCCTTACCTCCCTTATGACGAGCACTTCCCTTTCCCTGGGAGAGGCTTATATGAACGGAGATATAGAAATAGAAGGAGATTTATACGATGCATTGGATCATTTTTTGGGACAGATGGACCGGTTTTCCACAAATAAAGCCGCATTGAAAAAGCTGATGTTTCCTTCAACGGCAAAGAAGAACCAGAAAGAGGAAGTGCAGAGCCACTATGACATCGGCAATGATTTTTACCGGCTCTGGCTGGATGAAACGATGAGCTATTCCTGCGGTTATTTTATGCATGAGGAGGATTCTCTTTATCAGGCGCAGGTCAACAAGGTAGACTATATCTTAAAAAAACTATATCTGAAAGAAGGAATGTCGCTGCTTGATATAGGCTGCGGCTGGGGATTTTTACTGATAGAAGCCGCCAAAAAATATGGCGTGCATGGTACGGGGATTACGTTGAGCCAGGAACAGTATAAAGAGTTTAAGCGGCGGATTTTGAAGGAGCATTTGGAGAAATTTCTTACTGTGGAGCTTATGGATTACCGGGATCTGCCGAAATATGGAAAAACCTTTGACCGCATTGTGAGCATCGGCATGGTGGAACACGTGGGCCGGGATAATTATCAGCTTTTTATGGATTGTGCAAAAGAGATATTGAAACCGGGAGGACTTTTTCTGCTCCATTTTATCAGCGCCTTAAAAGAGCATGCCGGAGATCCGTGGATCAAAAAATATATTTTTCCCGGAGGCGTCATTCCAAGTCTTCGGGAAATGCTTTCCTGTGCGGCGGAAGACGGATTTCATACGATGGATGTGGAAAATCTGCGTCTTCACTATAACCGGACGCTGCTGTGCTGGGAAAAGAATTACAGAGAGCACTTAGATGAAGTACGGAACATGTTTGATGAGCGGTTTGTCAGAATGTGGGATTTGTATTTATCCTCCTGTGCAGCGACTTTTCACAATGGAATCATTGATCTGCATCAGGTTTTATTTACAAAGGGAGTCAACAATCAGCTGCCGTTGGAAAGGTGGTATTAATCCTGCCGGATAAATCTGCGGCAGCAAAAAAAGAATGCAGCCAAAGCTGCATTCTTAAGGGGAGAGTTTATGAAAAAGTTTTATTTGCTATCAAATGAAGTAATGAGTGGGGGAACTTCATTTGATGAATTTAGTATATCCAGAAATTGTGTTTATTTGGTGTCCTAAAAATGAAAGGTTTATGAAGAAATTCTAACATTTATTTAAAAAAGTATATAGAAGCCAGCATATCCGCCAAGCTTGGAAACTGAGCTTTACAGCTTGCCATAGGGGACTTGATTTGGATTCTGCAGCTTATCCACGATTTCCTGGCAGATCTCTTCTTTGCTTTTGCCGTCTGTTTCGATGATTAGATCTGCTGCGGCTTCGTACTTTTCTCTTCTTTTTTCCATAAGTTCTGAAATATAGGAAACGCTTTTATTATGTTCTAAAAGCGGCCGGTCGTGATTGTCCTTTACCCGATTATAAATCGTTTCCGGTTTTGCGGTTAGAAGTACAATTTTGCCGTTTTTCTTCATTTCAACGACATTCTGGCTGCGCATGGGGACGCCGCCGCCGCAGGAAATGACGGTATTTGATTTTGCCTGCAGCTCGATCAAAAGGTTGGTTTCTAAGGTGCGGAAGTATTCTTCTCCATATTTGTCAAAAATGTCAGAAATAGACATGCCCTCCCTCTGGGCGATCAGCGCATCCATTTCTATCGTCTCCATGGCGAACATACTGCTTAGACAGTTTGCAATCGTTGTTTTTCCGCTTCCCATAAATCCGATCAACGCAATATTGTGATCAAAAGGTGGTTTTGATTTCATGATTTTTCACAGACTCCTTTTCTTGATAGTTGTGTTCCTGTTTTGTAAACATATCTGATTATACCAAAAATACGATAAGAAGACAATTTGTCGGGCGAAAACATATTGTTGAAAAGGGGGATTTGCTATATACTGAGTTTATGAATAAGCAAGAAGGAGAATGGAATATGCAATTAATTGAATATGCGAAATGCAGTACTTGTAAAAAAGCGAAAAACTGGCTGGATGCGAAAGGACTCTCTTATGAAACCCGTCCGATCAAAGAAGAAAATCCAACAGCAGAAGAATTGAAAGCGTGGCATAAAAAAAGCGGCCTTCCTCTGAAACGGTTTTTTAATACCAGTGGAAATCTCTATAAGGAACTGGGGTTGAAGGACAAGCTTGGAGAGATGGGGGAAGAAGAGCAGTATCAGCTTCTGGCTACAGATGGGATGCTGGTGAAACGGCCGATTCTGCTGGAAGGGGATATGGTTTTGGTTGGATTCAAAGAGAAGGAATGGGAAGAGAAGATGTCGTAAAAATGCGAGGTCGGAAATCAATCCGCCTCGCTGCAGTTTAATCCGCATTATTTGCCTTACATCTTTCTTGGAGCGTTATTTAAAAAAATCACGCTCCAATTTCCTCTGGTTCCTTTTTCGCATACAACAGTTTCAGCAAAATCGGAGTAAAAACGCTTGAAACAATAATCAACAGGATTACCGAAGTAAAATATTCTGAAGTTAAAAGTCCCACAGACAATCCTTTCTGTGCCACAATCAAGGCAACTTCCCCTCTGGTCATCATACCCACGCCGATTTTCAGGCTGTCCGGAAAAGAAAATTTGCAGATCTTCGCCATGAGGCCACAGCCAATAATTTTAGTGATAAGGGCAATTATGACAAATCCAACGGAAAATAAAAGGATGCTGCCGGTGAAATGCTCAATGCTCGTTTTAAAACCAATGCTTGCAAAAAATATAGGGCCGAAAATCATATAAGAGCTGATTTCCATTTTCTGGTCTATGTAAGAGGAATCCTGAATGGAGCAGAGCACAACGCCCGCTACATAAGCTCCCGTAATATCTGCAATCCCAAAATAACGTTCCGCTGCGTAGGCAAAGAAAAAACACAGCGCAAGACTTAAAATCGGAATTCTTTGGGTATGAGGATATTTTTCGTTCAGCTTTTTAAATATTCTGTAAACAACCATACCTACCACAAATGCCAAAAGGAAGAAAAGCAGCGTGGAAAAGACAACGCTTGTGGGATTGGAATCCGGATTTTTAAAGCCAATGACAAAGGTCAGGACAATAATTCCAATGACATCGTCAATAATAGCGGCGCTTAATATTGTAGTGCCGACCTTGCCTTTTAGTTTGCCCATCTCTTTTAAAGACTGAACGGTGATGCTGACGCTGGTGGCAGTCATAATCACACCCATAAAAACAGCCTTATAAAATGCCTCAGATCCCCAGGGAGCCGCTCCATAAAAACCCATATAAAACAGCGTGCCGCCGATTAATGGAATGAAAACGCCCGCACAGGCAATCAAAAGGGCGATCGGACCTGTTTTCATCAGTTCCTTTAAATCTGTTTCAAGACCTGCGGAAAACATCAGAAGTACCACGCCTACTTCCGCCATTTCTACCAGAAAGTCAGACTGATGTACAAATCCCAATACGCTGGGGCCGATCAAAAGTCCCGCAATAATTTCGCCCACAACCTGAGGCGCTTTGCACTTTCTTGCCAGTATTCCAAACAATTTTGCAAAAACAATAATAATTGCCAGATCCTTAAATACACTGTATGCTTCCATCTTTTTCCCTCGCTTTTGTATTGTTTTATCAAAGATTTTCTAATCAATGATTATAGCACAAAATTTTATCTGGTAAAGAGTATTTTTCTCTTATTTAAGGAAATTCATCCTTGTTCCAAAAGATCATCCAGAAGTATCCCCGGAGATTCATGACACGGATGATACAGGGACTTTTGTATGGACAGAGTATTTACATCCGAACATTTTTGGTTTATTTTATAGTATGATCCAATGTAAAAATGTAAAAAAGAAGATGAAAAGGAGTACAGATGAAATGATAAATCCGGCAAAATTTTTCCAGATGAAAGCCCTTTGGGACAGATTCACGGCAAATCATCCCAAGTTTCCGAAATTTCTGCAGGCAGCGGCGCAGTCGTCAATCGGTGAGGGCACAATTATTGAAGTAAAAATTACAAAGCCAAACGGAGATGAAATTGCCTCGAATCTGAGGCTGACGGCAGATGATATGGAATTGTTTCGGGAGCTTAAAAACTTTTCCGGGACAGAATAAGGAGCAGAGGGATGTCTTATTTTCCAATGTTTATTGACTTAAGCGGAAAGCGATGCCTGGTTGCAGGCGGCGGCAGGATTGCACTGCATAAAGTAGAGGTATTAAAGGAGTTTGGAGCGGATATTCTTGTGGTTTCTCCGGTAATTTTACAGGAAATTTCAGAAATAGAAGGAATTTCCTGCCGCAGGAAGACGTTTGCACAAGAGGATTTGAAAGGACAGGAGATTGTTGTTGCGGCGACGGACGATAAAGAATTAAACCGCAGGATCAGTCGGGCATGCAGGGAGAAAAACATACCGGTGAACGCCGTAGACCAGACGGAAGACTGTACGTTTCTCTTTCCGGCATATTTAAAAGAAGGAGAGGTGGTCGCCGCTTTTTCCAGCGGCGGACAAAGCCCTGTCATTACACAGTATTTAAAAGAGCGGATTTCACCCGCCGTAACGCCGCTGCTTGGCGAGACTGCGGCATGTCTTGGGAAGCTTCGCAGGGAAATGCGGCGCTGTGTCAAATCAGAAGAAGAGCGAAAAAAGATTTACAGAACGCTTTTGCAAATAGCCCTTCGAGAAGACGAGGTGCCTTCCAAAGAGGTAATCGAAGAGGTCATTGCAGCGTATGCAGAATAGGAGTATTTATGGTTACAAAATCAAAAGAATTATTTGAAACGGCGAAACGCTATATTCCGGGAGGCGTTAACAGCCCGGTCCGGGCATTTGGGAGCGTGGGAAGAACGCCCCGGTTTATTTCCTCTTCCCACGGCAGCAGAATTGTGGACGTAGACGGAAATGAATTGATTGATTATGTTTGTTCCTGGGGTCCGGGAATTTTAGGCCATGCTCCCGGACGTGTGATTGAAAAAGTACAAAGGGCCTGTGAACGGGGATTGACCTTTGGAGCGCCTACGGAAAATGAGGTAGTGTTGGCAGAACTGATCGCAGAGCTTGTCCCTTCCATAGAGGTCAGCCGTTTGGTCAGTTCCGGTACGGAGGCTGTGATGAGCGCAGTCCGCGCAGCACGGGGTTATACCAGACGCGATAAAATAATCAAGTTCAAAGGATGCTACCATGGACATTCCGACGGGCTTTTAGTAAAAGCGGGTTCTGGGGCATTGACAACTTCTGTTCCGGACAGTGCGGGCGTGCCTGTGGATTATACAAGGCATACGCTGACGGCGCTGTATAATGACAAATCTTCTGTAGAAAAATTGTTTCGGGAAAATCCGGATCAGATTGCAGCCGTTATCGTAGAGCCTGTTGCTGCAAATATGGGCGTGGTTCTGCCTGAGGCTGGTTTTCTGGAATTTTTACGGGAAATTACAAAAAACAATGGAGCGCTGTTGATTTTTGACGAAGTGATTACGGGATTTCGGCTGGCTTTGGGCGGAGCGCAGGAATATTTTCATGTAACGCCGGATTTGACCACTCTTGGCAAAATCGCAGGCGGCGGAATGCCGATTGGGGTATATGGAGGAAAGAGAGAAATTATGGAAATGGTTTCTCCCGAAGGACCTGTCTATCAGGCAGGAACCCTTTCCGGAAATCCCATTGCCACAACGGCGGGAATCGAAACACTGCAGATTCTGAAAGAAGATCCGGATATTTACAAAAGGCTTTCTGAAAAAGCAGAGAAAATCGAAAAAGCAGTAAAGGCTGCGGCGGGAGAATCCGTCTGTGTGAATCGCATTGGATCGCTTCTTTCTGTCTTTTTCACTTCCGAACGGGTATCGGATTATGAAAGCGCCCTTTCTTCCGATACGGCAGGGTATGCAGACTGTTTCTCTTATCTTTTGGATCATGGAATTTATACGGCGCCCTCTCAGTTTGAGGCCATGTTTGTATCAGACGCACATACAGAGGAGGATATCGCGTATACCTGCCGGGTTTTGGGAGATTATTATACATCTGTGGGATCATACGGCAGGGTGTAGGAACTCAACGTTCCCACACCTTGTCATAATAATCAGAAGCCAGATATGCCTCATCCGTCAGGGAAAGACAGATGTCATAAGTGTCGCAGGAAACAAAAAGAATGGCGTCCTCAAGCCAGGGCTGTAAATGCTCCCGGAATGCCGGGATGGCTTCTTGCCTTGTAGGGAGGTCTTCTACAACAGATGGTTCCGGAAATTCGTCTGAAAGTACAAATTCCGCAGCGGCCTCATCGATGCAGACAGCAGATTCCCGCTGTGTATCAATGTAAAATACAGTATAGTAGTAGGAGCCGTGTCCCATGATTTCATACATATTGCTGATCAGCAGATAAGAAAGGCCGTCCTTTTTGACAAGGCAGATCTGTCCGTTTCCCACATGGGCGTCTGTAATATCCGGGCTGACAAAAACTGCAGTATCCGAGAATCCGCCGTCTTCGTTTCCGGGATAGACTTTGATATAAGCAGCGCCCAGACCGCTCATAATTTCAAAGGGAGAACCGGAGACGTCTTCATCGGCGATAATGGAATCAATTCTGTCCTCTATGCCGTCATGGGTAACATCTGCCGTTGTAGAGTAAATGACGCGCTCTGTTCTCGCGTTGCGATATTCTGCATCTGCCGGATTTCCGTTGCTCCCATAATTTCCCAGATAGGAATATGCGGAATAGAGATTGTTTTCCGGAAGAGATTTTTGGGCATAGAAGGCTTTGCTGTCATCCTGTGGAATCCAGATTCCGTCATCGTCTAAATCCTGCCGAAAGGGCTGTGTCATTCGGACAGTCGTCTGAGAGCCGTCCGGAAATACAAGGTTGACGGATACAAAGGATGCCAGGCTGTCTTCCGATGCGGAATCGGAAACGGTTTTAGTGGACGCTTTTGTATCTTCGGAAAGATTTAATAAGTAAATAGCGGCTGTTTTTGGATCCGCCAGTGTTTGGTAAATCCAGGAGCTGGATAGCAGCGCATTCTGGTTCAGGCTTTCCGCAGTATTGTCCCACAGGTAATCCATAGGCGTGTTAGAAAGCCCGTTGGGATAAGCCCGTTTCCATTCTTCTTGAGAGGAAATGGCATCCATGATTTCTAACTGCTCGGATGCGGCCAGAAAAGAATCTTTTTCCGGTATCAACTCCAGGGATTCTCTCCAGACTGTAACGTGGGGATCAGAAGTCCTTGCATAGTATAAAATTTCAGCATTTGTGTCTGTAAGGCTTATAATCTGGTAATCGGAATCTCCATTCCACGGCCAGGGGCTTGAGACGCCCAATTGGAAGCTTCCGTCTGTTTCTTCTAAAAAGGCAGAATCTTCCAGGCTTTTTTTGGCTTCTGCCGTACTCATAGCAGCGATTTTTTCTCCGTTTCGTTCGCAAAATGCTCTGGCCCAGTCATTTACAAAAGTTTCCGATGCAGGAGTCTCCGGCGATATCTCTGTTTCCGTATTAGATGCAGAGGCAGCGATGGTTTTCGCTTTTGGATTTGTGCCGAAACCAACGATGCATATACACACCAAAACAGCGGCGATGCAGACCATGATAACGGCGGGTTTTTTGTAGCGCATAATATTTTTGACTCTGCTTTTGGTATTTCCCTCTCCAAAGGCCAGAGGTGTTCCGCGAAGGATTCTTTTTCCGGTAGCAAGACACAAAAGAGAAGCGGAGTATTCTGTGCGGATATCTTCGTTCATTTTTTTCATCACGGATTCATCACAGGACATTTCCATATCTTTTTCTGCGCTGCTAAAAGCAATCCATACCAGCGGATTAAACCAGTGGATCGTCAGGGCAAAAAATGCAAAAAGCTTTATAATATGATCCCCTCTGCGGATATGCGTCTGTTCATGCAGGATAATAAACTGCTTTTCCCTGTCGGATAAAAATTCCGGGAGATAGATTTTCGGTGACAGAATGCCTATCGTAAAGGGCGTATCCACGGAATCTGTTATATAAATATTATCTTCTGTGCAATAGGAGCCTGCAAGGCGTTTTTTCAGGCGGAGCGTGCTGATGATTCCGAAACCTGTCATCAAGCTCATGCCGAACAGCCAGATACAACTGAAAATCAAAAGCAAAAGGGTTTTTATGTCGGCTTTTGGTTCTGTTACGGCAGATGCCGGTGCCTGCGGCTGTGTAAAGGTATTGGGCGTATCATCGGGAAAAACAGCCGGCAGAGCCGGAGCCGCGGGATTGTCTGATACGGCTTGTGAAAGAAACGTGGTTGTTTTTGTTTCTGCTGCCGGAGCCTCCCAGATGCCCAGGGCTGAAAAAGATGAGGAGAGCGTAATGGGGCACAGAAGGCGGAACAGTACGACGCTCCATAAAAGATAGCTGAAAATTTTGGGGGCGCGGCGCAGTAAGACGCGTATGATCAGAACCATGCAGATGACAATGCCTGCCGTAATGCTCATATTGAGTATTTGAGAAAAAATGTGATGCAAATGTTCCATATTTTATCCTCCCTCGTCATTTGTTTTGATTTTCCTGAATAATTTTCTGGATTTCCTGTATTTCTTTTTCTGAAATCTTTTTTCGCGAAGTAAATGCAGCCAGAAACCGGGGCAGTGAGCCGTTAAAGGTTTCTTCTACGAATTTATGGCTTTGCCCTGCAAAAAAATCTTCTTTGCCAACCAGCGACCGTACCAGTCCGTTTTGATTTTGGAACAGTCCTTTTTCACAGATCCGCCGCAAAACGGTGTGTGTTGTAGATTTTTTCCAGTTTAGCTTTTCTCCGCATAATTTTACTAATTCTCCGGAGGAAACAGGCTCTCTTTCCCATATCATTTCTGCAAACTGCATTTCTGCTTCGCCCAATCTGTATTCTGCCATTGGAACACTCCTTTTCTTTTTAATAATGGACTACAAATTGTAAACCACATATACAGTTTACAGCCTGTAGTCCAAAATGTCAATAACAATATTATAAAAATTTTTAAAATCTGCGAGACCATTTAGCGGTTTCAAACATCTAATCTATGTAAACCAAAAAAGAAATGCCGGCCGGCAGAACGGCAAGAGCGCCGTACAAACAGCAAATAGGAAGGATATTATGAAAAAGGAACAGTTAGGAGAACTTATTATTGCGTCGGAAGAAACCCTGTATCATGTGGCAAAGACGCTGCTTTACAATGATGCTGACTGTGCGGATGCAATACAGGAGGCAATTGTTAAGGCATTTACGAATTTACATACTCTGCGGAAGGATTCCTATGGGAAGACGTGGCTGGTCAGAATCGTGATCAATGAATGCTATGCCATTATGCGGAAACAGAAAAATATAGTGCCTCTGGAAGATTATCAGAACCAGGAAGCAGTATGGCCGGAAGATTATTCTGATTTGTATGAGGCAGTCAGTCAGCTGCCGAAAGAAATCCGAGTCTGCGTCGCCTTGTATTATCTGGAAGGCTACAGCATAAAAGAGACGGCAAAAATATTGGATGTGACGGAAAGCGCAGTCAAAAACAGGCTCTTGAGGGCAAGGGAAAAGCTGCGCAGCGAATTAGAGCAGGCATTAAGCCCGGGCGTGTAGTTGTGGAAGAGGCAGAAATTGCAGATTTGGATTAAGGCGAGGAGGAGCAATATGAGGTTAGAAAATTTAAAATATGAATTTCCGGCAATGCCGGAGGACATGAAGGAAATGATCCAACAGGAAGTAGAAAAACAGGTAAAGACAGAGTATCCCCGGTTTCAGAGAGGCAGGAAAGCAGCAGGCAGGACAATTGCGGCATCTATTGCGGCAGTCATGCTTTTGGGTACGACCGTATTTGCCGGGGTCAGAGCTTACAGGCTTAGACAGGAGCCGGTTGGAACGCATGGCGTAGAGGTGAAAATTACGAATGAGGGAGATGCGGCAGAGGCGCCTGTGGAAATTCCCAATGTCAAAATGGAAGTCGGCTATCTGCCGGAAGGGATGGTGCAGACGGAAGAAGGAAAATACAGCTATGAAGAAGATTTATACAAAGGCGGAATATCCCTTCTTTTATTTAAAATGGATACCGGAGACGAGAAATTTGAAGTGAAGCACGATGACATCAGTTTAAGCGAGAATTTCACTGTGAACGGATATGAGGGCGTCTATTTGGAATCTCCCAATCTGTATGAAGATGATATTTTCTTTAATCAGCGTATTTATGTGGCATATACAGACGTACATTATGTGCTGGAAATGTATGCTGCGTCGGATGTGACGAAAGAAGAGGCAGTGAAAATTGCAGAAGGGATCAAACTTGTTCCTACAGGAGATGGAGAGGGCGCATCCAACGTAAGCACATGCAGCTGGAGCGAGTATCAGGAAGCCGCAGCCGCAGCCGAACAGTATGCCGGGACTGAATTGGAAGAGAAGAGCACGGTTGCCGAAGAGAAAATGGCGAATACGCATGCAGTAGGAGAAAGTTTTCCGTCAAATAAGGAAGGGCTTACGCTGAAAGTAAAAGACGTGCAGGTGACAGATGATATTTCTCTGTTGAATCCGGCGCTTGTGGATGAGGAGTTAAAAAATGAGACGGATGAAAACGGCCGTCTGCTGCCGGCAGATATTCAGTATATCAAAGAAGGGGACGCGGATTCTTTGAGCGAGGTGGTTCGTTCCAGACAGGTGCCGCAGAAATTAGTATATATTACAGTGGAATATACCAATGAGGGAGAACAGGCGCTTTCCAATGTGTTATTTGTGGGGAATCTGGCGAGAATTACGAAAAAAGACGGCCTGATGCAGATGTCTTCTGGAGACTCTTATGAAGAGCCGACAGAAGGAGATGTATGGACCAATGCGTGCAACAGAGGATTATCCGCTTTTTGGGATATGTATTATTACGATGTGTTCGGAGGCGAGCGGAATAACAATTATATTGACAGTATTCTGCCCGGAGAAACAAAAACCGTGCATATGGGATGGATTGTAACAGAAGAAGAGCTGGGCTCTCTGTATCTGAGTCTGGATACATATGGAGGATTGGAATTCAGCGATTCGTCTCTTGAGCTGGGATATGTAGATATCCGGCAGTAATAGGAAACGGAATTTAGTATTGAATTTATCCGGGGATTATTCTATATTATAGATACAAAAAAGGAAACAACCGCTCATAACATGCCCTTTGGGTACAAAGTGGTTGACCTCTGATTCGGTTATAAGCCTGCCTTCACTGGACAAGTGACAGGGCAGGCTTATTTATTTCCGCTTGTTATTTCTATCAATACAGGCAAGCAGCGCAATCATGTCCTTTCTTTTGTGACAATTCCCATTCATACATAAAGATCAGTTTTTTCCTCATACGTCAAGAAATGGTATAAAAATATGAAAGATTTATCAAAAGATTTTGATGGTAAATATTCAGATGCTAAAATAATGGCAACAATTCAGCTAAGAGGGAATCCGCCCCTTTGTTGTAGACAAACTTTAAATTGGGCGGATTCCGTAACGATGAAACCGAAGGCAAAATAGTTGCAAATAATGAGGGGATATCTACAGTGAAATATACAAAAAGGCTGTTTTGTGATAAAATAAAAAAGAAGTCACTGCTTCCTACAGTTGGACTTAAGAGAGGAGACCATTCATGCAATTTGGTTTTTTAGGAATCAATTATAAAAGCGCCCAAATGGATATTCGGGATAAAATTTCTTTTACGGATGCGGGAAAACTGACTTTTTTCCAGAAAGCAGAGCGGGCGGGCGTTACACAGTGCATGGCGCTTTCTACCTGCAATCGGAGCGAAGTCTATTATATGTACGAAGAAGAGGAACAAAGAAAGCAGATCCGGCAGATTTATACAGAAATGTTTCCGGAAATGGATTTGACGGCGTATCTGGCAGAACTGACGCAGGACGAGGCCGTGGCATATCTGTTTCGCATTGCGGCGGGACTGGAATCTCTTGTGCTGGGGGAAGATCAGATACTGGGGCAGGTCAAAGAGGCGATCGACTATTCCCGGACAATGGGATACAGCGGCAAAGAGCTGAATAAAATCGTGCGGGATGCAGTCACCTGTGCAAAGCGTGTAAAAACCGAATTGAAAATCAGCGAAAAACCGCTGTCTGTCAGTTTTATCGGAATTCGGAAACTGGATGAAGCCTGCGGCATTGCCGGGAAGAAAATTTTGGTCATCGGCAGCGGAAAGGCGGCTGCGCTGGCGCTTAAATACCTTTATGAATATCCGGATATTTCCGTAACCGCCTGCAGCAGGAATGATTCCCACGCGAAAAAACTCCGGGAAGAATTTCCGGAGATGAAAGTCATTCCCTATGAAATGTGGAATGATGTAATTGCACAATATGAGATTGTAATCAGCGCCACTGCCTCTCCGCATCTAATCGTAAAAAAAGAGTCCTTCTTACCTTTGCATAATATGGTATTTCTGGATTTGGCAGCGCCGCGGGATATTGATACTGCTTTGGCGGAGCATTCACAGATTACGTTGATAAATCTGGATACGCTGCAGAGTATTGCAGAAGAAAATCAAAAGGAACGAAAGCGGCTGGTCAAAGAGAGCGAAAAAATAATCCGGGAAAGTTTGAAAGAGACCGCGGACTGGATTCTGCACAGCAGAATGGATGCCGCTATTGAATCCCTGCAGCAGCGCTGTAATCGGATTACGGCAGACAGTTATGAATATCTGAACCGGAAAATGGAGCTTAGCCCAAGAGAGCAGAAATTATTGAAAAAGGTGCTAAATGCCTCGCTCCAGAGGCTTTTGAGGGAACCCATTCAGGAATTAAAGCGTTTGGACTGTGAAGAAGAGCAGGAAGAATACAAACGTTTTCTGCAGCAGCTTTTTCAGATTTAAAAGACAGGAGAGAGGATATGCATTATAAAATTGGCACTCGGGGATCGAAACTGGCGCTGGTACAGGCAGAAACGGTGCAGAAACGTCTGGAAGAAAGCTATCCGGAGGATTCTTTTGAAATCCGGGTGATAAAAACAAAAGGCGATTTGGTTTTGGATAAACCGCTGCATGAGATCGGAGATAAAGGCGTATTTGTGAAAGAAATTGAAGAGCAGATTCTTTTGGGAGAAATACAAATCGGCGTACACAGCATGAAAGATATGCCGGCGCAGCCGGCCCCCGGCCTGCTGTTTGCAAAAGCGTGGAAACGGGAAGATCCCAGAGACGTATTGATTTTGCGTGAAAAAAAATCTCTTTCGGAACTTTCCTGCGGGGCGGTAATCGGAACAGGAAGCAAACGCAGGGAAGTTCAGCTGAAAAAAATAAGACCGGATTTACGTGTTGTGGGCATCCGGGGCAATGTGGAAACCAGAATTCGGAAAATGAAAGAAGAAAAATTAGACGGCATTGTGCTTGCGGCTGCCGGTTTGAAGAGGCTTGGCATGGAAGAAGGGATTACACAGTATCTGGAAACCGATCAGATGATTCCGGCTCCGGCTCAGGGGATTCTGGCATTGGAAATTTCCGCGAAAGATGAAAAACTCCGCGGTATGCTGGATGCTCTCAGTGATGCAGATACTGTGGCGGCAGCAGAAGCAGAGCGGGGATTTCTGGAGGAAATCGGCGGAAACTGCCATAGTCCGGTGGGAGCTGTTTTGCAAAAAGAAAAAAACGGCAGCTGCCGGTTTTTTGCGATGTTTGGAGATGAAACAGGAGAGCGTCAGGCATATGCAGGCGTGTGGGGAAACAGCCCAAAAGAGCTTGCAGCAAAGGCGGCGGCAGATATCCGAAAACAACTGGCAGGTACAGTCAGTTTCGTGGGCGCCGGTCCCGGAGACACAGGGCTAATCACAGTCAAGGGCCTTAAGGCGTTAAAGGAAGCGGACTGTATTGTCTATGACAGGCTGGCATCGCCGGAGTTTTTGCAGGAAGCAAAGAAGGGCTGCGAATTGATTTATGTTGGAAAAGCCAGTCATAAGCACACAATGCCCCAGTCCGATATCAACCGCCTTCTGGTACAAAAAAGCATGGAATATAAGAAGATTGTCCGTCTAAAGGGCGGAGATGTGTATGTATTTGGCCGGGGCGGCGAGGAAGGGCTGTACCTTCGGAAATGCGGCGTACCTTTTGAGGTGATTCCGGGAGTCAGCTCCTGCATTGCGGGATTGGCTTATGCGGGCATTCCCATTACCCACCGGGGAATGTCTCTGGGATTTCATGTGGCGACCGCTCATAATAAAAATGATGAGCTTGCGGAGATTGATTTTCAGGCAATGGCAAAAAGCAGGGAAACCTGTGTATTTCTAATGGGGTTAAGCAAGGTCGGAGAAATTGCCAAAAAGCTTCTGGAGGCTGGAATGCCGAAAGAGACAAAGGCGGCAGTAATCTCCCACGCAACGATGCCCCAACAACAATCCTGTGTTTCCGATTTGGCGCATATTGCAGATGAGGCTGCATCTGCAGAGCTGACATCTCCGGCAGTGATTGTAGTAGGGGATGTAGTGGGGCTGCGGGAGCAGCTGAATTTTTTTGAGGAGCGTCCACTGTTTGGAAAGCGTTATCTGATTCCTGCAATCGGGGAAGAATCTACAAAGCTTTCCGCGCTTTTGCGGCAGCAGGGAGCAGCCGTGGATGAAATTCAGGTGGGTGTGATAAAAGAGAAGGAATTGAAGTTTCGGGCAGAGCAGTTTGCGGATGTAAACTGGCTTGTTTTCACCAGTGGGCATGGCGTAAACGCTTTTTTTGGAAGTTTGAAAAAAAATGGGCTGGATGTGCGCCGCCTGTCTGATTGTAAGATTGCCGCCGTGGGAGGAAAGACGGCGGAGGCATTGACGGCATATGGGATTTATGCAGATTTTGTGCCGGAAAAATACCACAGCGATGCGCTTTTTAGAATGTTAAAGGAGCATATTTCCGAAAATGAAAAAGTTTGGTATCTGAAAGCGGCTGATGTGAAGAATTGTCTGTGTGAAGAATTGAAAAAAATTTGCGTCCTTGAAGAAATCGAAGTGTATGAAAATGCCGCCGTAGAACCGGATACAGAGAGGATAAAGCCGTCTGGGGCGTATGACGGGATTTTGTTTACCTGTGCATCTTCGGCTAAGCGGCTGCTTGCTGCATATGGAACAGACAAAATAGAGGATGCCGCCATATACAGCATTGGTCCCAAAACGACAGAATGTCTGAAAAAACAGGGGATTTTGAAGGTTCTGGAGGCAGAAGAATCTACCTATGAGAAACTGGCAAAGCTGTGTGTGCAGACGGGGTGATATTTTCTATGGGAAAACAAATCACTGCATCTTCTCTGGGTTTTATTTGAAACACAATCCGCCAGCGTACGTTTGGAACAGGTTCAAAATGCAGAGAAGAGAATGCCATACAGCTATCCGGACAGCCGGTTTTTCCTATTGCAAAAACAGCCGTAGGACCGCAGCTCTCAGAAAGGGTATGATCCAAATCGCTTTCCTTTTTCGGGTGATCTCCTTCTGTACAATCCAAAATATCCAGAGAAAGCGGCTCTGGTTTTGGCGAGATGCTGTAGGAGAGTTCCTGACAGTAATTGGGGTAACGCATGCCTTCTGCTCCGCCAAAGCCGGAAAATGGAATTTCTGCTATCTTACAATTGTGCAGGGTAAGAATGTATTCCTGTCCGGTGACTGGATGGGTCGTTTTCAGTTTTTGCTCAAAACAGGAAGGATCTGTAGTAAAATATGCTGCGGTAACAGGTTTTGGCATGGCTTTTAAGGTAAGGCAAACTCTTTCGGGAGAAAGAACAGGTTCTTTCTTCCAGCTATAGACCAGACGCCCCAAATACCAGCAGAAATTCCTGTCGCAGCCATAAGCCTGCATCAGTTTTTCTGCATCTTTGTCATTCTGCCATTCCTCTTCCGAGGGAATTTTCTCTAAATCTTCTTCGTCATAGAACTCTGCAGACCGGGCTGCCGGAGTGATTTCATTGTCTTCTTCCAGAGTAAAAACCGCTGCGGGATACCACATCAAACTGCTGCGCATGCACTGCTGTAAAGAGATTTCATTGAAACTCATCTCTGTTTCAAAATCAATGGAGCATGGATTGTCTGATTCCATTTGTTCAAAATCTTCCTTGGTGCGTAGGGAAAGACGCCGCTCTTCGTTCCATTTTTTCAGGAAAGCAGCCATGTCTTCTATGGGAATTTTGATACAGATATCCAGAATGGCTCCTGACTTGCCGGTATAAGCAGCCGGAATAAAGACCTCTTGATTTTGCCATAAAAAAGTTTGGTTCACAGGAAAAGAGGTTAGTTTCTCTGCGCGTTTATTATGTCCCCAGGGATTTCCGTTTTTATTATAATATACATTCATGGCAGCTCCTCCGTAATCATAGCTGATATTTTGAAATTTATTATAGTTTAAAGACCGTAATTCTTCAACTGCTGAGCCGATTATTTTCTGGACAAAAAGAGGGATACAGGATACAATAAAATAAAAATAAACAGAAGGTATGGCGTGATAGGGAGGAATACGAAAATGAGAATAGGAAAATGTCTTCTGTCAGGAATTTTGACAGCTGCGATGTTGTGCGGCAGTCTGTTTTATACAGGCATGCCGGGAGCGGAAGAGGGCCTGCTGCAGGTTTATGCGGGAGTTTGACAACTGAATAATCCAAAAAGTACTCGCAGGTCGCACAAAACCTG
>CAJUEY010000006.1:0-75 GCA_910585825.1 uncultured Lachnospiraceae bacterium
AAAACGGCAGGCGCTGCAGCAGGCGGCGGAAAGCTATGAAACAGAAAAACGGCAGGCGCTGCAGCAGGCGGCGGA
>CAJUEY010000006.1:175-95592 GCA_910585825.1 uncultured Lachnospiraceae bacterium
AAGCTATGAAGAAGAAAAACGGCAGGCGCTGCAGCAGGCGGCGGAAAGCTATGAAGAAGAAAAACGGCAGGCGCTGCAGCAGGCGGCGGAAAGCTATGAAACAGAAAAACGGCAGACAGCGGAAAGTTATGAGATAGAAAAGCGGCAGATGGTTATAAAAATGCTGAAAAGAAATTACCCGGTAGAAGAAATTATTTCCCTAATGCCGGGATATTCACAGAAGGATGTGGAAAAATTAAGGAAATCTCTTTTAAAATAATACTATCCGTTCTGATATCATTCATATAATGAAATCAAAAGAAGCAAATACAGGAAATTGCATGAAAACAGGAATTATCACAAAACCGACAGCCTGGTTATATGGAAAAGACCGGCTTTCTCATATAGATGAAATTTTTATGGGCTGGGCAGCAGGAATTTTGAAGGAGAGTAATGAATGGTATGAAATTGTGACGCATTATGGATACAGGGGATATCTGAAAAAAGAAATGCTTGCCATTTGCAGCACAGAAGAGCTTTGGAAAAGGGATCATACAGGAGAGACGGTTTTTATCAGCAGAGCTTTTGTGGATGTAATGGAAGAAGCGAACGTGCATAGCAAAATTCTCTGCACATTAGTCAGAGGCAGCTTTGTTTCGCTGCTTTCAGAGATAGAGAAAGGGTATCGAAGAATTCGAATGGCGGATGGAAGAGAAGGATATATTCCTCTTGTTGCCTGCAAAAACCGGAGGGACAATGACGGTTATTTATATGAGGGTGAGCCGGAAACTTATTTTCTGCATCAGAGAGGAGTGCGCAGGTCCGGCGAACAAAGTTTCCGCAGGAACGCAGTACTCTATGCGAAAAGCTATCTGGGAACACAATACCGATGGGGCGGTAAATCCCCAAAAGGCATTGATTGTTCCGGTCTTACCTTTATGTGCTATTTTATGAACGGTATTTTAATTTATCGGGACGCAGAATTGAAAGCCAATTATCCGGTACAAGAGATTTCCATAGAGAAGATGCAGCCGGGAGATCTTTTGTATTTTCCGAAACATATTGCGATCTATCTTGGACATGGCATGTATGCACATGCAACCGGAAATGAGAAGAGTTTTGGCTGTGTGATAAACAGTCTTTTGAAAGAAGATTTCAACTATCGAAAAGATCTGGCAGAAAGCATTCTGGCAGTGGGAAGTATATGGTAGATGTGATTAGGAGAAGACATTATAGCGGATATACCACATAACTATAAATCCGAAACGAAATAGGTACGATATGACTGGGAGGAATTAAAATGACGCTTGACAAAAGAAAAATCAAAAAATTTCAAAAACTAAGTATGTGGATCTTGTTTCTCTGTGTAATGGCATGGATTTTTGCAGTATCGGCTTTGAGAGATGCCGAAAAAGATCTGTTTTTAGGAACATCATTGATCTTTTTTGTGGTTTCTTTCATTATTGTTGTTGTGGATATGCTGGCTATGTTTGTAATACAAATGATCATAGAAACAAAGATAAAGGGATTCAAAGCAGCTGTATGGAGTCTTATGAAAAATTTTTTGATTTATTTTTGTGTTGGAGTCTTGGTAATTGTCGGACTGACGTTTTTCCGAAATGAAACTTTCCATATTGGATTGCTGTGGAGAATACTGAGATTTGGTCTGATTGCAGGAGTCGGATACTATATGGGAAGATTTTGGACGCTTAAAATTTCAGATGACGAAACAGGGAGGTCTTGAAATGTACACGGCAGATATGCATTGTGACACAATTTCAAAACTATATTACAGCAGGAAGAGTGGGGAGCAGGGTAACCTGCTCTCAAATTCGTTTCAGGTGGATATTGGAAAACTGCAAAAAGGCAATTATTTGCTGCAGAATTTTGCAGTATTTGTGGATACAGAGAAGGAAAAGCATCCCTATCAATGTGCAAAAGAACAGATTGCGCTGTTTGAGAAGGAAATGGAATTAAACCAGGAGCAGATCCGGCAGGCAAAAAATCTGGAGGAAATAGAATGCAACCGAAAAGCAGGCAGAATTTCAGCGGTGCTGACATTGGAAGAAGGAGAAATCTGCGAGAACGATCTGCGCAAACTGGAAGAGTTTTATCAGAAGGGCGTTCGTATGATGACCTTTACCTGGAATCATGAAAACTCTTTGGCGGTAAGAGAGGGATTAACCGAAAAAGGAATTGCTTTTTTGGAAAAAATGGAGAATCTGGGAATCGTAGCAGATGTTTCACATCTTTGGGATACGGGATTTTATGATGTCTGCCGTTACTGCACAAAACCTTTTGTGGCAAGTCATTCCAATGCAAGAGCATTGTGCCGGCACAAAAGAAATCTGACGGACGATATGATTCGCGAAATTGGAGAAAGAGGCGGCGTCATAGGAATCAACTGTTATAGCCTGTTTTTAGAACAGATATCCTGCAGCCATCCGAAAGAAAAAGAGAAAAACAGCAAATACTATAATAGCCGTGTGGAACGCATTGCAGACCATATTTTATATATTCGGCAGATTGGCGGAAACGATTGTGCGGCGCTTGGTTCTGATTTTGACGGAATTGACTGTGAACTGGAAATGGCAGACTGTTCCCGCATAGAGATGTTGGAACGTGAGCTTAGAAAGCGGGGACTTAGGGAACGAGAGGTGGAAGATATTTTTTGTCGGAATGTGCTGAGGGTATATAAAGCGTGCTGGAAGGAATGATTTTCGTGAGAATGTGCATATTCTGCCAAACGGGAAACTGTCCTTTGCGGCAGACAGACTTTAAATGGGCGAATCCCGGTAACTATGGGACCGAAAGCTGAACAGCGGCGAATCGCTGCCGCAATTTAGAAAAAATCGGTAAAATTTGACTACCCAGAAAGGATTCACTATAATGAAGTTATATTTTTTACATAGCATTTGCGGATAGAAAAAGCGAGGTCTTTATGGCTAACAAAAGCAGCAAGAATAATTATCTGAAACAGGCGGGTATTCTCGCAGCAGCAGGGATTATCTGTCGAATTATTGGAATTTTATATAGAAGTCCTCTTACAAGTATTATTGGAGATGAAGGAAACGGATATTATACGTCGGCATATAATATCTATACGATCATTCTTTTGATCTCTTCGTATAGCATTCCGTCGGCAATATCGAAAATTATTGCGTCGAAGCTGGCATTAAAAGAATATCGCACCGCTCACAGGATTTTTCATTGTGCACTGCTCTATGTCTGTGTAATTGGAGGAGCGGCGAGCATATTTACTTTTTTGGGCGCGGGATTGTTTTTGGAAGGAGAGGCGGCGGTTGTCCTGAGGGTATTTTCACCGACGATTTTTCTTTCCGGGTTTGCAGGAGTGTTAAGAGGATATTTTCAGGCGCACGGTTCTATGGTTCAGACTTCTTTTTCCCAGATTGCAGAGCAGATATTAAATGCAGCAATCAGCGTTTTGGCGGCTCATATGCTGATCGGTATGGCGGTAGGAAAAGACCATACGACACAGGCCGTTTACGGAGCGGCGGGAAGTGCGTTAGGAACTGGCTGCGGTGTGGCTGCGGCGTTGCTGTTTATGCTGTTTGTATATGCGTTGAATCGGAAAATGCTGCACAATCGGATCGAAAAAGATAAACATCGCTATAGAGATTCTTATGGAGATATTCTTCGGGGGATGTTAGTAACTGTGACGCCGATCATTTTAAGCACATTTATTTATAATTTTAGCACTTCTTTTAATCAGACAGTATATACAAAAGTAATGATGAATGTCCGGGGGCTCACTCAGGCGGAGACGGCAACGGCATATGGTATTTTTGCCGGAAAAGCGATGGTGATCATAAATATTCCAATAGCTCTGGCAGCATCTCTGTCTTCAGCCATGATCCCAACGATTTCAAAAAGCAGTGCACTAGGGGATATAGAAGATACACAGAGAAAAGCGGAAAATGCCATGTGGACAACTATGCTGATCGCAATACCGGCGGCAGTGGGACTTGCTGTTTTGTCAAAGCCAATTATGCAGCTTTTGTTTCCACAGAAAGATTCTCTTGATATGGCATCAGAACTTCTGGCAATGATTGCAGTGACGGTAGTATTTTATTCTCTATCTACATTGACCAATGGAATTTTGCAGGGAGTCGGCAAAGTCAATCTTCCAGTGCGCAATGCAGGGATCGCCCTTGTGGTGCAGACAGCGCTTCTGGTGGTATTACTGATGTTTACAGAACTGGATGTTTATGCGTTGGTAATCTGCCTGATCGTATATTCTTTTATGATGTGCATTTTAAACAGTATTTCTGTCAGGCGCTGTATCGGCGTCCGGGAAAATATAAAAAAGATGTTTCTCATGCCGCTTTTGGCATCGTCGCTTATGGGAGCCTGTGCATGGGGGACTTATACAGGTCTTCATACGTTCGTGGACAGCAACGTAATCTGCCTTATGCCTTCTCTGCTGCTGGCGGTAATCGTATATGGCGTTACAATTTTAAAAATCGGTGCAATTCAAAGAGAGCAGCTTCTTGCATTTCCCAAAGGAACGCTGCTGGTAAAAGTCGCTGAAAAGTGTCATTTAATAAATGAACCTGATTCAGCTGATTTGGACGTATAGGAAAAAATGATTCACTTTTCTTTTCTAATGTGATATATTTTAATATATGGAAACAAAAATTTATAAATTGGATCATCATGCAATTGATCATGAAATCATAGAGAAAGCGGCGGCGGCGCTCCGGAAGGGGGAGCTTGTGGCATTTCCTACAGAAACCGTATACGGACTTGGAGCGGATGCTCTGTGTCCTGCGGCGGCGAATAAAATATATGCGGCCAAAGGAAGACCGTCAGATAATCCGCTGATTGTGCATATTGCCAGGTGGCAGGATTTACTATATATTGCAAAAGATGTGCCGGAAGAGGCGGAAAAACTGGCAGAGGCTTTTTGGCCGGGGCCGTTGACAATGATTGTCAATAAGAATGAAAAAGTTCCCTATGAAACTACTGGAGGAATGGATACGGTAGCAGTCCGCATGCCTTCCCATCCAGTGGCGCTGGCGCTGCTCCAAGAGAGCGGCTGTCTGATTGCCGCACCCAGTGCAAACGCATCCGGCCGGCCGAGTCCTACTATGGCGGAGCATGTGGCCGAAGATTTAAATGAAAGGATTCCAATTATTCTGGACGGAGGGGAAGTCGGGATTGGAATCGAATCGACGATTGTGGATTTGACGGAAGAAGTGCCGATGATTTTAAGGCCGGGCTATATTACCGGAGAAATGCTAGAGGATGTGATTGGAGAAGTACAAATGGATCCGGGGCTTATTGCAGAGGATTCGGCCGTTAAACCAAAAGCGCCGGGGATGAAGTATCGGCATTATGCGCCGAAAGCAGATTTAAAGATTGTTGACGGAGCAAAAGATGCAGTGATTTCTGCAATCAATGCATTGACAAAAGCGCAGCAGGAACAAAATAAAAGAGTCGGCGTCATAGGAACCGATGAAACGGCTGCATTATATGGGGGAGATCTGATCTTAAGTATGGGCAGCAGGGAAGACGAGGATGAAATCGCAAGGCATATGTATCGGATTTTAAGAGAGTTTGATGAAAGCGGCGTAGATGTGATTTATTCTGAGAGTTTTGCAACGCCGCGGATTGGACAGGCTATTATGAACCGGCTGCTGAAAGCGGCGGGGCATCAGGTGCTTATGGCGCAGCAGAATAATGGGGGAAGTGAAATTGTATAAGAGGGTAGTATTTGTAGCAGATAGCGGGACATGCAGAGAGCCAATGGCAGTTGCAATTTTAGAAGATATCGGCCTGAAAAGACCGATTGAGATTCTCGCCAGAGGTCTTATTGTCCTGTTTCCGGAACCTTTGAATCAGAAAGCGGAGGCTGTTATGATCAGCAACGGACTTCCTACGGAGGGTTATATGTCCAGTCCGCTTACGGCAGGGGATCTGGAAGGGGAGACGCTGGTACTGACAATGGAAGAAAAGCAGAGACAAAAGGTATTGGAAATGTTTGACAATACAGATCCGAAGCATGTACAGGTGTTGACAGAGTTTGTTGGAGATGAATTAGAAATTGTAGATCCTTACGGAGGGACTCTTCAAATGTATGGATTGTGTTATGAGACGCTGGTTGCGTCTGTCGGCAAACTTGCCAAGATGTTAAACGAAGGAGAATAGGGAGGTTGTTATGTCAAAAGTAATCGTAATGGATCATCCGCTGATTCAGCATAAAATTGGCTGGATTCGCAGAAAAGAGACCGGATCAAAGGATTTTCGGACATTGGTCAGTGAGATTTCAATGCTGATGTGTTATGAGGCCACCAGAGATCTGAAACTTTCGGATGTGGAAATTGAGACGCCGATCTGTAAGACGACAGTCAAAGCATTACATGGGAAAAAATTAGCTGTAGTGCCTATTTTACGTGCCGGACTCGGAATGGTAGACGGAATGTTAAATATGATTCCCGCCGCAAAAGTAGGACATATCGGACTTTACCGTGATCCTGATACCAAGCTTCCGGTGGAGTATTACTGTAAATTGCCGGAAGACTGCAGCGAGAGAGAAGTGTTTGTGGTAGATCCGATGCTTGCCACAGGAGGTTCTGCTGCTGCGGCAATCCAGATGTTAAAAGATAAAGGAGTAAGAAACATCCGGTTTATGTGTATCATTGCAGCTCCGGAAGGAGTAAAGCATATGCAGGAGGCACATCCGGATGTAGATGTATATATCGGAGCATTAGATGATCATTTGGATGAAGACTGTTATATTGTTCCGGGACTTGGAGATGCCGGAGATCGTATTTTTGGTACAAAATAAGGAGGGATTTTGTGAGCGATAAACGGCAGGATTATATTAGCTGGGACGAATATTTTATGGGTGTAGCGATGCTGTCCGCTATGCGTTCCAAGGATCCCCATACGCAGGTGGGAGCCTGTATTGTCAGCAGCGACAACAAAATCTTATCTATGGGATACAACGGATTTCCGGCAGGATGTTCCGATGATGCATTTCCCTGGGCGAGAGAGGGAGAACCCTTGGACAACAAATATTTGTATACAACGCACAGCGAATTAAACGCAATTTTAAATTACAGAGGCGGAAGCCTGGAAGGGGCAAAGCTCTATGTGTCATTGTTTCCCTGTAACGAATGCGCAAAAGCGATTATTCAGTCCGGGATTAAGACAATTGTATACGATTCAGACAAATACGAACACACACCGCCGGTCGTTGCATCCAAAAGGATGTTTGACGCTGCAGGCGTGCGGTATTACAAATACGAACATACGAACCGGGAAATCTGCCTGAATGTATAGCCGAAGGAGAAGATGATATGAAGTACAGGAAAAACGTATATCAGTCTTTTGCCATGGTAATGCAGTTTGGGCTTAACATGATTGTCCCAATTTTAATGTGTACAATGTTAGGGGTATATATTGGAAAAAAATATGATATGATGTTTATAGTAGCGCCTTTGTTTGTCATTGGGGCATTGGCGGGTTTCCACAATATATACCGCATGGCAAAGAAAATATTTGAACAGGAAAGTGACAGGGACACAAAGGATGTTAAAGAGATTAAATAAAGTATTGCCGGAGCTGATCCTTGGTATTGTGATTTATGGCGTCGTCGTATGGCTTGCGGGGATATGGTTTGTAGAAGATAAATTATTGTACTCCACAGGCTTATGGATCGGCGTGATTCTGGCGGCCGGAATGGCCGTTCATATGGCAGTTGTCTTGGAAGATGCCGTAAGCGCGGGAGGAAGCCAGGGGAAACTGATTACGATGTCGCTGCTGCGCTATGGGGCGGTAGTTATTGTATTCGGCTGTATCACATATTTTCATCTGGGGAATCCGATTGCCGCATTTGCCGGAGTTATGGGATTAAAAATAGCTGCGTATCTGCAGCCGATTTTTCATAAGCTGATTTTAAAACTTCAGAGAAGGGAGGAGTGCTCTATAGATTATAAATCTAATCAAGAAGAATCAAATTAAGGAGGTGAGAATTTGAATAATGCAGTTTTGCTGGCTTCTGGCGCAGATATTGATATTATGGTGCATGGTTTGATTTCTTATGAAGTATTCGGACAAACCTGCTGGATCACGACGACGCATGTATGCACACTCATTGTGATGATCGTTTTGATCGGATTTTTTATCGCTGCCAATCGTAAGATTAAGTCGGCCAAAGAAGTACCGGATGGATTTCAAAATGTGGTGGAACTGATTGTGGAGAAGTTAGATAGTATGGTCAAAGGCGTTATGGGTGTAAACTCTGCGAAGTTTGCCAATTATATCAGCACAATTTTCATTTTTATTTTGATGAGCAACATATCCGGAGTTTTTGGATTAAGGCCGCCGACCGCAGATTATGGTGTGACATTTGCACTGGGTGTAATGACATTTTGTCTGATACATTTTAACAAATTCAAACACCAGCATGTTTCGGGTGTATTAAAAGGACTGTGCGATCCATGGCCGATTTGGGCGCCGATTAATATTATCAGTGACATTGCTGTGCCGGTTTCATTGTCTTTGCGTTTGTTCGCAAATATCTTGTCAGGAACAATTATTATGGCGCTCGTTTATGGGCTGCTTGGCTGGATAGCAACATTCTGGCCGTCTGTACTTCATGTGTACTTCGACCTGTTTTCAGGAGCAATTCAGACTTATGTATTCTGTATGTTGACAATGACATACATTAGTGATGCAATTGGTTCAGAGTAAATCATGTTTACAATTATATTTTAATATAGGAGGAATTTTATTATGAATATTTCAGGAAATGACTTAATTTTAGCTTGCTCAGCAATCGGCGCAGGACTGGCAGTTATTGCCGGTATCGGACCTGGTGTAGGACAGGGTATTGCAGCAGGTTATGCGGCAAACGCAGTAGGAAGAAATCCGGGAGCAAAATCTGACATTACATCTACAATGTTATTAGGACAGGCGGTAGCAGAGACAACAGGTCTTTACGGTCTGCTCGTTGCAATCCTCTTACTTTTCGTAAAACCATTAACATGGTAATACCTGGTGACATAAATACGGAAAGGAGGGTGAACTTCTAGTTATGGACAGATTGTTTGGACTTGACATGCAGCTTTTGATGGATGCGCTGCAGATCGGAGTGTCTGTATTTGTGCTGTTTTTGCTTGGAAGCTATCTTTTATTCAATCCGGTTCGCAAGATGTTAAAAGACAGACAGGAAGGAATCAAAAAGAATATTGACGATGCAAATGCAGACAAGGAAAGTGCAGCGGCATTAAAAGCACAGTACGAGGAAAAGCTTAAGGGCATAGACAAAGAAGCGGAGCAGATTTTAAGTGAAGCGCGTCAAAAAGCTTTGAAGAATGAAGCCAAAATGATAGAAGAGGCGAAAGAAGAAGCCGCCCGTATTATTGAGAGAGCCAATGAAGAAGCTGTATTGGAGAAGAAGCGTGCAGTAGATGAGGTAAAGCAGGAAATGATTGCAGTGGCATCTATGATGGCTGCCAAAGTCGTTGCAGCTTCTATTGATACAAGCATTCAGAATACGCTTGTAGAAGAAACATTGAAAGAAATGGGTGATTCGACATGGCTAAGCTAGTATCAAAAACATATGGGGATGCATTGTTTGAGATTGCGCAGGAAGAAGGGCGTATGGATTCTTTCTATGAAGAAGCGGAAGGCATAAGAGCTGTATTAAAAGAAAATACGCAGATTTCCAAATTAATGAATCATCCCAAAATTGTAAAAGAAGAAAAAATTCAGATCATAGAAAATATATTCAAAGGCCGGGTATCCGACGAACTTGTGGGCCTTATGCGTATGATCGTGGATAAAGGACATTTTGCAGAAATGGACCAGGTGCTTTCATATTTCATTACAGAAGTAAAAGAATCAAAACACATTGGCACTGCTTATGTGACGACAGCAGTGGAATTATCCGATGAACAAAAAGCACAGGTGACAGACAAACTGATCCGGACTACGAATTATGTGGAATTTGAAATGCATTATGACGTAGACGCCGCGTTAATCGGCGGTATGGTGATCCGGATCAAGGACAGAGTCGTAGACAGCAGCATTAAGACAAAGCTATACGATTTATCCAGAGAATTATCCAAAATTCAGTTGAAAGTAGGTGAATGCGCTCCATGAATTTAAGACCGGAAGAAATCAGTTCTGTGATTAAAGAGCAAATTAAAAGATATGCAGCGCAGCTTCAGGTGGCAGATGTGGGAACCGTTATTCAGGTGGCAGACGGTATTGCCCGCATTCACGGCCTGGAGAATGCAATGCAGGGTGAGCTTCTCGAATTTCCCGGTGAAGTATACGGAATGGTATTAAACCTGGAGGAAGATAACGTTGGTGCGGTATTGCTGGGTGACAGCAGAAACATCAATGAAGGAGATACAGTAAAGACTACAGGAAGAGTAGTTGAGGTTCCGGTTGGCGACGCTATGTCAGGACGTGTAGTCAATGCATTAGGACAGCCAATCGACGGAAAAGGACCAATTGAAACAGATAAATATCGTCAGATTGAACGTGTGGCAAGCGGTGTTATTTCCAGAAAATCAGTGGATACGCCGCTGCAGACAGGTATCAAGGCGATTGACGCCATGATTCCCATCGGCCGCGGACAGCGCGAGCTTATTATCGGTGACAAACAGACCGGTAAAACAGCAATAGCGATTGACACCATCATTAACCAAAAAGGAAAAAATGTAAAATGTATTTATGTAGCAATCGGTCAGAAAGCATCTACCGTTGCTTCTATTGTAAAGACATTGGAAGAGTTTGGAGCAATGTCTTATACCACAGTTGTAGCATCCACAGCAAGTGAGCTGGCTCCCCTTCAGTATATAGCTCCTTATTCCGGATGCGCCATCGGTGAGGAATGGATGGAAAATGGAGAAGATGTACTGGTTGTATACGATGATTTAAGCAAGCATGCGACGGCTTACCGTACACTTTCCTTATTGTTGAAGAGACCGCCGGGACGTGAGGCTTATCCGGGTGATGTATTCTACCTTCATTCCAGATTGTTAGAACGTGCAGCAAAATTAAACGATAAGTTAGGCGGAGGTTCTTTAACGGCGCTTCCGATTATTGAAACGCAGGCAGGCGATGTTTCTGCTTATATTCCGACCAATGTTATTTCGATTACAGACGGACAGATCTATCTGGAAACAGATATGTTTAACGCAGGTTTCCGTCCGGCGATTAACGCAGGTCTTTCCGTATCACGAGTAGGAGGCGCTGCGCAGATCAAGGCAATTAAAAAGATTGCAGCTCCGATCCGTGTGGAATTGGCACAATACCGTGAGCTGGCAGCTTTCTCTCAGTTCGGTTCTGAATTGGACGACGATACAAAAGAGAAACTGGCACAGGGCGAAAGAATCCGTGAGATCCTGAAACAGCCTCAGTATAAGCCGATGCCGGTTGAAAATCAGGTTGTGATTATTTATGCTGCAACGAAAAAATATCTCATCGATATTCCGGTAGAAGATATTTTACGTTTTGAAGAAGAGCTGTTTAATTATGTGGAAACAAAGTATCCGGAAATCTTAGAGTCTATCCGTAAGACGAAAGAGATGACTGCAGAAAATGAAAAAGCATTAATTAAGGCCATTGAGGAATGTAAAGCATCTTTTAAGTAATTTATAAATAAGGGAAAACCTTTCAGGCATCCCTTTATGTGCAAAAAGCTGCACAAGAATAAGGTAAGGCGGTGAGAGAATATGGCCTCTATGAGGGACATCAAGCGAAGAAGAAGCAGCATACAGAGTACGCAGCAAATCACAAAAGCCATGAAGCTTGTTTCTACCGTTAAACTGCAAAAGGCAAAGAACCGTGCAGAAGAAACGAATCCATATTTTAATTACATGTATCAGACCGTAGTTTCCATGCTGCAAAGATCGGGAACGATCAGGCATCCCTACCTGAAGGCGGGCGAATCGCAGAAAAAAGCGATTGTAGTCATTACTTCTAACCGTGGACTTGCAGGCGGCTATAATTCAAATGTTGTTAAGCTGGTGACAGACAGCGGATTTTCTAAAGAAGATGTCAGGATTTATGCGATCGGAAATAAAGGAAAAGAAACGCTGGAACGGCGTGGATATGAGATTGCAGCGGATTACTCCGGTGTGATCGAGGCTCCTGTATATGAAGATGCAGCAGCAGTCTGCGGGAAAGTATTACAGGCTTTCCAGGATGGTGAAATCGGTGAGATTTATCTGGCATATACGCATTTTAAGAATACCGTAAGTCATGAGCCGACACTGATGAAGCTTCTTCCTGTTGAGATTGATGAAAAAGAGGTAAAAGAGGATTCCAACATTCTGATGACATATGAGCCGAATGATGAAGAAGCTTTGGATATGATCATTCCCAAATATATTACAAGCTTATTCTATGGAGCGCTGGTAGAGGCGGTTGCCAGTGAAAACGGCGCCAGAATGCAGGCAATGGATGCTGCAACAAGCAATGCAGAAGACATGATTAGTGATTTGTCACTGAAATATAACAGAGCGCGTCAGGGCTCAATTACACAGGAATTAACAGAAATTATTGCGGGCGCATCAGCAATTTCCTAATGTATGCCGAAAGGCATGGAGGGTATTTCCTACGTTATGCCGAAAGCAAAAAGGAAACTGCAGTGCGTGGAATAAAAATAAGGAGTGATAGGAAAAAATGGCAGATAAGAATATAGGTAAAATCACTCAGATCATCGGCGCCGTTTTGGATATAAAATTTTCAGAAGGGCAACTGCCGGAGATTAACGACGCTATCAATGTTACCACAAAAGACGGTAAAAAACTGGTAGTGGAAGTGTCTCAGCATCTGGGTGATGATACAGTCAGATGTATCGCCATGGGCTCTACAGACGGACTTGTCCGTGGAATGGATGCAGAGGCCACCGGAACATCCATCAGCGTTCCGGTTGGAGAAAACACCCTGGGACGTATGTTTAATGTCTTGGGAGAACCCATTGATGAGGTGGCGCCTCCCAAAAATGTAGAATACTGGCCGATACACAGAAAGGCTCCCTCTTTTGAGGAGCAGTCAACCTCTCAGGAAATGTTAGAAACAGGAATCAAAGTCGTAGATCTGCTCTGCCCGTATCAGAAAGGTGGAAAAATCGGACTTTTCGGCGGCGCAGGCGTAGGGAAGACCGTATTGATTCAGGAATTGATTCATAACATTGCAACAGAGCACGGTGGATATTCGGTTTTTACCGGCGTAGGCGAGCGTACCCGTGAGGGAAACGATCTTTACTACGAAATGAAAGAATCCGGCGTTATCGACAAGACGACAATGGTATTCGGACAGATGAACGAGCCGCCCGGAGCAAGAATGCGTGTGGGATTATCCGGCCTGACTATGGCGGAATACTTCCGTGACAAGGGCGGAAAAGACGTTCTATTGTTCATTGATAATATTTTCCGTTTTACCCAGGCAGGTTCGGAGGTTTCCGCATTGCTTGGACGTATGCCGTCGGCCGTAGGATATCAGCCGACATTACAGACGGAGATGGGTGCATTGCAGGAGCGTATCACTTCTACAAAGAACGGTTCCATCACGTCCGTTCAGGCGGTATACGTGCCGGCCGATGACTTAACTGACCCGGCTCCGGCAACCACCTTTGCCCATTTGGACGCTACGACAGTATTGGAGCGTTCCATTGCAGAGCTTGGAATTTATCCGGCAGTGGATCCCCTTGGTTCTACCTCCCGTATCTTAGATCCTCGTATAGTTGGACAGGAGCATTTTGAGGTTGCCAGAGGAGTGCAGGAGATTTTACAGAAATATAAAGAGCTTCAGGATATCATCGCAATTTTGGGTATGGACGAATTGTCAGAAGATGATAAACTTGTCGTAAACCGAGCAAGAAAGGTACAGAGATTTTTGTCTCAGCCGTTTTTCGTAGCAGGACAGTTTACCGGTCTGGAAGGAAAATATGTTCCAATCGCAGAAACCGTAAGAGGTTTCCGTGAAATCATCGAAGGCAAGCTGGACGACGTACCGGAAAGCCATTTCTTAAATGCAGGAACGATTGATGAAGTACGTGCCCGTGTGAAGTAAGGGGTGATGGTATGGCAGATAATGAAAAAATGTTTCAGGTGAAAATTATTACGCCGGATCGGATTTTTTATACCGGAGAAGCGGAAATGATCGAATTTACCACAAGCTCCGGGCAGATCGGTGTCTATAAGAAACATATTCCGCTGACCACCGTATTAGCTCCCGGAGCAGTAATCATTCATGAGGCAGAAGGTGAAAAAGTAGCTGCAGTACATGCAGGATTTGCAGAAGTCTTGCCGGAGCGGGTAACTTTGTTAGCAGAAATCGCAGAATGGGCGGAAGAAATTGACCTCAGCCGCGCAGAGGCGGCCAAAGCGAGAGCGGAAGAGCGTCTGCAGGCAAAGGCGGCAGATCTTGATCTTGCCCGTGCAGAGTTTGCGTTGCGGAAGGCGTTGACGCGTATTGGCGTAAAAGACATGAAATAAATTGTTATAACAGAAAAAGATCCGGTGGCACAGGCACACCGGATCTTTTTGTTGATTCAAGATTAAGAAGAGACATCTAATGGAGAGCTCCCGGTGCATCCGGACGCAGTTTGCTTGATTTGCCCGATATGAAATTTATAGATATACGAAAACAGGGAGGGACAGACATGAAATACGAAAATACAATACACGGAACCTTTTGCAGCAGACCGAATCGGTTTCTGGCAGAAGTAGATGTGGATGGAACATTGGAAATAGTACATGTAAAAAACACAGGACGATGTAAAGAACTTTTAATTCCCGGAGCAGATGTCGTTTTACAGAAAGCGGAAAATGAAAACCGCAAGACAAAATATGATTTGATCGCCGTATATAAGAAATCCTTAGGCTGGGTAAACATTGACAGTCAGGCGCCGAATAAGGTTGTGCTGGAGTGGCTGAAAAAGCAGGAATATACCCATATTCAGCCGGAATATAGATATGGAGATTCCAGAATTGATTTTTATATGGAAAAAGGAAACGAAAAATATCTTATGGAAGTAAAGGGGTGCACGCTGGAAATGAATGGAATCGGCTATTTTCCGGATGCGCCTACACTGCGCGGCATAAAGCATTTACAAGAACTGACAAAAGCCGCCAAAGCGGGATGCCATTGTATGGTGGCATTTGTAATTCAAATGGAAGGGGTGCAGGAGGTGCGGCCTAATGTAAGGACTCATCCGGAGTTTAAAGATGCGTTGGATCAGGCGGAAAAGGCGGGTGTGGAAAAATTATTTTTATCCTGTAGTGTGAAACAGGATGAACTTGTAATCCGCGATTATAAATAAATGTATAATATTCCAGTAATTGTAAAAAAATACTTTATAATTAATCGTTTTCAGTCGAAAAATATAACGTAGAGACTGTTTGAAAAATCATTCCCACCATCTGTTTCCCCCTCAATTTGCGGTATATTGTATCAAATTCGGTCAACGTAGTCCGCAGCGCCTCCATCATTTGGTACAAATCTCCAATATCATGCCCTTTGAGTACAAATTGGGAAACAAATCTGGTAAAAAGCAGTTTTCAAACACACTCTAGTCATAGACAGTTGTTGCAATAAAAAACCAAATGGTAAAATTAAAGTGGAGAGGAGAAAGTAAGATATGAGAGGAGATGGAAAGAATTATTTCCGAATCAGGCTGTTAGCAATATTGCTGATGGTTAGTATGTTTTCAGGAGTAATTGGCTCATACATCCGTGCATCTGAGGACGAAGAAGTTGAGACAGTCGCAATGGCAGATGATGAGATGGATATCACAGATATGGAACAGCCAGACGAGACAACGCCGCCGGAATTGCAGGAGACAGAAGAGGTAGAAACGCCGGATGAAACAGTGCCTCCAGAAGTAGAAAATTCAGAGGAGATAGAGACGCCGGACGAGGCGGAGCATCCGGAGGAGATAGAGATGCCGGATGGGGCGGAGTATCCGGACGAGGTAGAAAATCCAGACGAGATAGAAAATCCGGACGAGGTGGAAAGTCCGGACGAAGTTGAGACTCCGGGAACAAAAACTCCAGAAGAGACAGAGATACCGGATGAAACAGAGGAATCAGGAGAAATTACAGAGCAAAAAAAGGCGGAGAAAGAAAAGGTACCTGCAATCGTACAGGCATTTTTGGATGCTGTAGGAAAAGTTCCGGCAGATATTAACGCAGACAATTATGAAAAAGCCGGAGAATTGATCAATGCTGCACTGGATGCATATGAATCAGTTGTTAATGCAGGATTAGAGAATTATGACGGAGTAGCCGAAACCCTTAAAATATTAGAAACAGCTTGTGCGGCACTCGAAAGTGTCAGGGAAAATGAACTTGACGGCGAAAAAGCAATGACATTTGCCAGCGGTTATGTGCCTGTGACGAATGTTACGATTAATCCGAATATGAAACCCACCGGTGCAACTGCTGACGGAAAAGTCAGACAGTCCGGAGAGCATTTGACTATGAAGATAGGTCAAAGGGCCAGTTTCCTTCTGGGAGCACCAAACATGACGTTGGCGTGTCCGAGATGCGGGTATGTTTTTGCGGTTTATAATCCAAGCGACTATTGTAATATTAGCTTAATTGACAATAGTGGACAAAACATTGTCGGAAACCCGACCTATGCCGCCGGCACAAATGATGGAGAAAGAGTGTTTGACACTGTTTTTGAAGCTCTAAGACCGGGGACAAGCAGCGATGTGCGGGTTTGCTATCATGCGAATTTTGGAATTGTTTTTACAAACGGAGCCTCTCAGATTACGGTAGCATGCGATAGGTGTGGAGGGGCTACAACGATCAGAAAAAATACGACATGGTACCGTTATAATGATGTGTTTGGAATTACGGTAAATGCAGACTATGCTATAAACTATGATACCCAGGGAGGCAGTCCTGTTCCTTCCACAGGGAAATCAGTGCCAGCCTCAGAAACCGTACTAAACATTACAGAGGCAATACCTGTCAAAACAGGCTATACCTTCAAGGGATGGGCAACAAGTGCAGATTCCACGAATGCTGTCTATAAAGGCGGAGATTCTATTACTCTGAAATTGGGCATAGACGAAGGAAACGGCAGAGAGGACGATCCCGTCAGAAAGACATTGTACGCTGTGTGGGAACCGACGAAATCTTATACCGTAATATACACGGACGGTGCGCCAGGAATAGTATTCTCTGATGAGGGATATGAAGATCTGAAAGAAGGGGATGCAACGCCTGAATTTACAGGAACAACGGAACGTGAAGGCTTTACTTTTATGGGATGGGCACCTGCAGTCAATCCAATCGTCAGCGGTGATGACGCAAACGAAAACGGCGAGATTATTTATACTGCTACATGGGAAAAAGAGGAGAAACCGGATGATAAACATAAGTTGATCAGTATCACAAAAGTTCGTCTGACAGAAATACCTGAAGGTTTGTCAATTCCGGCGGGCGTGACGATCAATATGGATCATCCTGTCAGGCTGGGAACCGATGAAACAGCAGTTTTACTGTACAGGATTACGGTGGTTGGAGAAGAGGGCGCTGCTTATCAAGTGAATGATGAAAATGCAGATTATGTCGGCGGGGATCATCTGTCAGGAAAGATTCCGGTAAGCGGCAAAGCGGAGATTTATGTCATCAAGAGCTTTAGCCAGAGCGACATTGACAGCGGAAATCTGACAAATAAGGCAACGCTGACCGGCAACGATAAAGATACAATCGGTCCGGAGCCGGGCAATGGCGAGGACAGTTCAGATGTTCCTGTGGACAAAACGCATAAATTGACCGGCATTACGAAAGTACGTCTGACAGAAATTCCTGCAGGTGTGACAATTCCTGCAAATGTGGCAGTCAATAAAGAAAACCCTGTCAAACTGGGAACCGGTGAAAGCGCAACTCTGCTATATCGGATTACAGTTACCGGGGAGGCAGGAGCAGCCTATATAGTCAATGACAGAGTAAACGGCAAAACCGCAACGCATGTCGGCGGTGCGCCTATGGAAGGAACGATTTCAGAGAGCGGCAAAGCGGAGATTTACGTTATCATGAGCTTTAGCCAGAGCGAAATTGAAAATGGAAAGCTGACAAACACAGCAACTGTGACTGGAAACGGCGACAACACAACCAATCCGGAGCCTGGCAAAGAGGAAGGCGGTTCAGAGACGCCTTCTAACAAGACGTATCATGTGAACATAAACTTCAAGACAGACGAGGGTGAGGAGATCAAGGCCCCAGTCCAAGATACATATGATGAGGATGATGAATATAATTATCCTGTCACTGGAAAACCGAATATCAGAAGCATGTTCAGTACTCTTATGCAGAGAGACGGTTCTGCAATACCCTGGTTTATTATGACAGAAGACGGCAAGACATATGTGATAGATACTGTACTTACATCCCAGGAAGATCTTGCAAAAATAGAGAGCGGAACGATTACGGAGGACATAACTGTAGATATCTATTACGCACTGGATATGATAGGCGCCAATCCTGACGGCAGTGGCTCTGATGGAATTCCTGACAAATATCAGGCAGTCGTAACTTATCGTGCAGTAAATGGAACCGTTGTTGGAGCAAATGCAGAGGGCGAGCGTAAAGTCGTTGTGGCATTAAAAGATACAAATGGCAGCTATGCAAAAGCTGAAAATGGCGGAAAAGCAGTGTTGATGGAATCACAGATCCCGGAAACAACACCAAATAAAGGTTTTGGACCGGAGGGTGCCTGGGAACCGGAAAAACCAGTTCCAGGAACGGAAATAGTCGCAAACATCACATTTGTGATTACTTATGACCCCAGCTATACTGTGACCTATACTGACGGCGTAGCAGGCGAGGAAGTGTTTGCAGATCAGGTTACAAGCGGTCTGAAAGCGGGAGACGACACACCGGCATTTGCAGGAACACCAGACCGGAAGGGCTATACCTTTAACGGCTGGGCGCCTGCAGTAGCAGAGAAGGTAAACAAAGACGCAGTATATACGGCGCAGTGGACAAAAGATGAGATGCCGGAAGAGCCGACCTACACTGTAACATACACAGACGGAGTATTAGATGAAGAAGTATTTAAAGACCAGATTACAAGCGGCCTGAAAGCGGGAGACGACACGCCGGCATTTGCAGGAACGCCGGTCCGTGAAGGCTATACGTTTAATGGCTGGGCGCCTGCAGTAGCAGAGAAGGTAAGCAAAGATGCAGTGTATACGGCGCAGTGGACGAAAAATGAGATACCGGAAGAGCCGACCTACACTGTGATCTATACAGACGGAGTATTAGACGAAGAAGTATTTAAAGATCAGATTACAAGCGGTCTGAAAGCGGGAGAGAACACGCCGGCATTTGCAGGAACGCCCGCGCGAGAGGGCTATACGTTTAACGGCTGGGCGCCTGCAGTAGCAGAGAAGGTAAGCAAAGATGCAGTATATACGGCACAGTGGACAAAGAATGAGATACCGGAAGAGCCGAATTACACCGTAATTTATACAGACGGAGTAGAAGGGGAAGAAGTATTTGCAGACCAGATTATAACAGGTTTGAAAGCAGGGGATAACACACCGGCATTTATTGGAACACTTGTCCGTGAAGGCTATACGTTTAAGGGCTGGGCGCCTGGAATTGCAGAAAAAGTAAGCGGCAATGTAGTTTATACGGCGCAGTGGGCAAAGAACAGCAATCCTACAGGACCAATACTGCCTACAGGACAGACAAGGCCCACAACGCCAACACAGCCGGCACAGCCAACGGAATCCATACCGGCAAAACCGGCAAAGACGACACCGGCGCAGCCGTCAACATCTGCCCAGGAGACGGGAACAACACCGGCGCAGACACAAGCAGCAGCGCCGACGCCGAGAGCAGCCGGACAGACAGCTGCAACACCGGCGTTAGCAGATGTAAGCCCTGAAGTGGAGGTGGAAGACGACGCCGTTCCCCTTGCACAGACAATATTAAATGATACAGATGAGGAGGAAACTGAGGAACCGGCAGAGCCTGAAATAGAAGAGATAAAGGATGAGCTGGTGCCTCTTGCAGGCGGAGACAATGGCAGCTGGGCGCTTTTAAATTTTGTCCTGATGATTCTGGGAGTTTTTGAATCTTTGATGCTGTTGATTGGATACTTCATCAATATTAAGAAGGAATCAGAAGAAGAGGAGAAGAAACTGAACAAGAAAGGCATTGTGCGCTTGATCAGTATTCCAATTGCAATTGTTTCCGTTGTGGTCTTCTGCCTGACAGAGGACATTACCCTGAAGACCGCTTTCGTTGACAAATGGACGATTTTGATGGCAGTTATCGCTATTGTACAGACCGTAGTGGTAGCTCTTTCCCGTAAAAAGGAAACAGAGGAATAAAAAAATAACATAATTTATGTCCAGGTGTGACAATTTTTAAAAAGTCATGCCTGGCATATTTTTATATTTTAAAAGGATGTATTTACAGCTGTCTTGTCAGTTTGTAAAAGTTGTGTTATAATGCCGTAAATACAAATTTTTGGGAATGCCGGGAGGATGATATGAACACAAGAGAAAAGATTTGTAAATTGAAACAGGAAAAAGATGTGGTAGTTCTGGCACATTATTATGTGGATCAGGAAGTACAGAAACTGGCAGATTTTGTAGGCGATTCTTATGCACTGGCGAAAAAAGCTGCCGAGACAGAACAGAAGAATATTCTTTTTGCAGGAGTATCTTTTATGGGAGAAAGCGCAAAGCTTTTAAATCCGGGAAAGCATGTTTACATACTGGATCAGACAGCCGGCTGCCCCATGGCGGATATGGTAACGGCGGAGCAGGTGAAAGAGGCAAGAGAGAAGTATCCGGAGGCAGCAGTTGTCTGCTACGTCAATTCCAATGCAGCGGTAAAAGCAGAATCGGATGTCTGCGTTACTTCTTCCAATGCAGTGCGGGTCGTAGAGAAATTGAAACAAAAACAGATTTATTTCATACCGGATCAGCATCTGGCTCATTTTGTGGCAGAAATGCTCCCGGAAAAAGAATTTATTTATCATGACGGGTATTGCCCTACACATCAAAAGATAGACAGGGAATCTCTGCTGGCGGCAAAGGCAAAACATCCGGAGGCCTTAGTGCTTTCCCACCCGGAATGTGCAAAAGAGATTCTGGAACTGTCCGATTATGCAGGCAGTACGGCAGAAATTATCAGCTATGCAAAGAAATGCGAGGCCGAAGAGTATATTATCGCAACAGAGACAGGCGTATTTTATCAGCTGGAGGATGAAAATCCCCAAAAGAAATTTTATCCTGTGATCGATTGTCAGGTCTGTCCGGATATGAAAAAAAATACGCTTTCCCGATTAGAGTATGCGTTGGAGCATATCGGTACGAAAGATCTTCCTGAAATAGAACTGGATGAGAAAACCATGGAACAGGCAAAACAGCCTCTGATGCAGATGCTGAAACTGGCTCGTTAAAGAGAGATACGGAGGCAGAATGAAAACAGATGTATTGATTGTGGGGGCGGGCTGTGCAGGTCTGTACTGCGCCCTTCATCTCCCGCAGGACAGGCAGATATGGATTCTTACCAAAGATAAGATTTCACACAGTGATTCTTTTTTGGCTCAGGGCGGTATCTGCGTGTTAAAAAACGAGTCGGATTATGACAGCTATTATGAAGATACCATGCGTGCAGGACACTATGAAAATAATCCGGAATCGGTAGAAATCATGATTCGCTCTTCCTGGGATACCATAGAAGATCTGATTGGATACGGCGTAAATTTTCAACGGGAAGAAGACGGCAGTTTGAGCTACACCAAAGAAGGCGGACACTCTGCAAAACGGATTTTATTCCATGCGGATATTACAGGGAAAGAAATTACCACAAAGCTGTTGGAGCGGGTAAAGGAACGGCCGAATATCAAAATTATGGAATATTATACCATGGTAGATTTAATCTGCCGGAATAACTGCTGTTATGGAGCCGTCGTCCAAAATCCAAAGGGAGAGTTGAAACAGATAGACGCCGAAACCACAGTGCTGGCATGCGGGGGCATCGGCGGGCTTTACCGCCACACGACAAATTACAGACATTTGACCGGAGACGGAATTGCTGTTGCGCTAAAACATCATATTGAAGTGGAGCATATCAATTATGTGCAGATTCATCCTACTACACTGTATACCGATCAGGCAGAAAAGCGAAGCTTTCTGATTTCCGAATCCGTTCGGGGAGAAGGAGCGGTTTTGTATAATGCCAAAAAGGAACGGTTTGTCAATGAATTGCTGCCGAGAGATGTATTAACCGAAAAGATTTATGCACAAATGGAAAAAGATAAGATGCCTTATGTCTGGCTTTCCATGGAAAATATTCCAAAGGAGGAGCTGCAAAATCATTTTCCCAATATTGTAAAACACTGCAGGGAACAGGGATATGATGTATTTCGGGAATATATTCCGGTTGTTCCGGCACAGCATTATTTTATGGGAGGAATCCGGATAAATATGTGTGGTCAGACTTCCATGGAACAATTGTACGCAGCAGGGGAAACGGCCTGCAACGGCGTGCACGGAAGAAACCGGCTGGCCAGCAACTCATTGCTTGAGAGCCTTGTGTTTGCCAAAAGAGCGGCAAAGGAGATTGGAAAAGCAAAGCGGGAGCCAAAAGAAGAGAGGGTTTCCACAGAGTCGGTTGATATGCTGCCATATCAGAATAAAGAGGAGCTAGAAAAATCATATAATCAAATGATATTAAATGAGATTGAGAGGTTGAATAATTATGTATGATCCAATAACAATGAAATTAAACGCAGATCCTTATATTTTAAGCGCATTAAAAGAAGACATTACCAGTGAAGATGTGACGACCAATGCCGTCATGCGCAAACCCTGTCTTGGTGAAGTGGATTTAATCTGCAAGGAGGAAGGGATTATCTGCGGACTGGATGTATTTAAAAGAGTATTTGAATTGATCGACAGGGAAACAGAAGTAACGATTTTTGTAAAGGACGGCGACCTGATACGGGTGGGCGAGAAGATGGCAAAAGTCCGGGGAGATATCCGTGCATTGCTGACCGGAGAACGTACGGCGTTAAATTATCTGCAGCGTATGAGTGGAATCGCGACTTATACCCGCTCCGTTGCAGCGTTGTTAGAAGGAACCGGCATACAGCTTTTGGATACCAGAAAGACAAGTCCGAATAATCGTATTTTTGAAAAATATGCAGTTCGGATCGGCGGAGGCCATAACCACAGATACAATTTGACCGACGGCGTTTTACTCAAAGACAATCATATCGGCGCGGCAGGCGGTGTGAAAGAGGCTGTTACAATGGCCAGAGAATATGCGCCTTTTGTAAGGAAGATAGAAGTAGAAGTTGAAAATCTTGATATGGTAAAAGAGGCTCTGGAGGCGGGGGCAGACATCATTATGCTGGATAATATGACGCCGGAAATTATGAAAGAGGCAATATCACTGATTGATCACAAAGCGGAAATTGAAATTTCAGGAAATGTAACAAAGGAAAATATTGAAAAAATGAAAGACTTAGGAGTAGATTATATCTCCAGCGGCGCATTGACGCATTCTGCCCCGATTTTAGATATCTCATTAAAAAATCTGCATCCAGTTTCCTGATATGTGCGAGATTTATAACGAATGAAGGTATCCTGAAAGGATTTCTGATATAAGGGAATAACAGTGGAGGATTCGCTCAAATGCATCGATAGGGACAGACCGGCACTGTCGGAAAAAAGAAAGAGGAAGTATATGAGTGGAGAAAGACGAAGGGAGAAATTGCTGGAAATTCTGCGGAATGCGAAAAGTCCGATTTCCGGCGCCAAACTGGCGGAAAACCTTGCCGTCAGCCGTCAGGTAGTGGTACAGGATATAGCATTGCTTCGGGCACAAAATCAGGAAATTACCAGTACCTGCCGGGGATATATCATGAAAAAAGATTCCCCCTGCAAACGGATCTTCAAAGTACAGCATTCGGATGAGAAAATGGAGGAAGAACTGAATCTATATGTAGATTTTGGCGGAATCGTGGAAGATGAATTTGTCTATCACAAGGTTTATGATGTCATACGTGTGGAAATGGGATTAAAATCTCGTCTGGATGTCAGGGAATATATGGAAAAAATAAAGAGCGGCATATCCAAATCTTTAAAGGATGTGACTGCAGGATATCACTATCACACTGTAACGGCAGAGTCTGAAGATATTTTAGATCGGATTCAGGATGAGCTGCAGGCCAGAGGTTTTCTGGCGGAGCTTTTGGATTACGAACCTATTGATTTTTGGAAATAAAAACAGCAGCGGCGTCTGAGAGACTGCCGCTGCCTGTTTTTATTGTCAGGATACCGGATCTCCATTTCTGTCGCAGAGAATCAGATTTCCGTTGGAATTATAACGCACCTGCATATCTTCATTGAAAATACCGGAGATATTTCCCAGATAGATTAAATTACCTTCGGAATCGTACCGGAAAAAATGGGTGCGTGTTTCTGATTCATTTTCAAAATTTTCATTAGAAATCGCGATTTCGGTATATGTATCCTCTGAATCAATATCCATAAGATAATAGGCTCCTGTCCAGAGATAAGAAAGCGAAAGTTTTGTTAGCTGATCCGTAAAATCTCTGCCGTTTATAATAAGAGAAGGATTTGTTTGTGAGTCATCGCCAAAAGGAATGGAATAGCAGATTTCATCGGCAGTATCATCTCCATTGATGTCATGCAAGGCAGAAACTCCCGGAAAAAGTTTACGGATATAGCTGCCGTTATAACAATAGGATTTTTTCAAACCTGTTAAATCTTCATAGGAAATATTAAATTCAAAGGTTCCAGATGCATAAGGACCAAGGACATAGGGATTGCTGATAAAAGAAATACCGCTGCGGTCAAAGTACCAGCAGGCAGAATCATTTAACAAAGAACTTTCTATGTCCGCATCGGCTCCTTCAAATAAATATTGATCCTGGTAAACAGGCAGAGAAGCCTGAATCGTCAATGAATCCAAAATCATCTGGCGAAAAGCAGTATGGTCGTCGCCTAAGGATTCCAGATAAAGCCGTTCCCCTGTTGCAGTGTCAAAAGTCACGCCATAACTCCATACATTTCCATGAGCGCCGCCGGTATAATCACTTTGCGTAAATACGATAGAAATAATCTTATCATCACAGCGTTTCAATTGATAGGAAAAATCTGCAGAATAGGAAATCTGAGCAGGTGTTTCCGTAGAGTCTAGCGACATAAGATATTCCTCTTCTGCATATCCGGCATTTTCCGTTTCAAAATTCCAAAACGTATTAAATTCTGCCAAAACAGCGGAATTGATCTGATCAGCCGCGGCCGAATTGCCTTCAATGGAAAATTTCGGGTAGACGGCTTTTGCAGTCAGCACGGAAACATCCGGATGATCTTTGACAGAAAAAGTCCTGGATTTTGTCTCTTCTGTGATTTCAATGCCATACAGGGTGTTTTGGAGGGCAGAATCTGCAGAATCGGAATGACCCGGATCATCGTTATCAGAGCCGGCGTCTAAGGCTTCTGTTGTATAAATATTTTCTTCCGGGGAACCGGAAGGCGATTGCGTTGCACAACCGGAAAGAATCGTGGTTGAAGATAGAGTAAAAGCAAGAAGGATTGCTAAATATTGTTTTTTCATGTGAAACCTCCTGTTTACTGAATTATATACCGTATCATATCGCACAAGAACATCTTATACAATTAAGATTTCCTTAAATATGCCGGAAGGCAAAAAGGTATCCTTTAGGGTTTCCTTAATCATGCCGGAAGGCAAAAAGGTATCCTTTAGGGTTTCCTTAATCATGCCGGAATGCATAGAGGCAGGCGATTTCCGGCATAGACCTTTTATGCTGTGTGTAATAATTTAACTTCCAAAACGCAATTCATTTTGAATGTTTATGGGCCTTAATTTATATTGCAATTGGTAATTTTATTATATATAATAAATGTAACATTTGAAAATTTGGTGAATTATAACAAAAAGGAGGTCTGCAAAGTGAAATTGTATAACAGAATAATAGCCTTTATTTTGACTGCAGTGCTGATGGTTGGAAGCAGCACTGGATTTTTAACGGTTCATGCAGCAGAAAGCATAACCGTGGGTATGGAAGACGGACTGAAGGCATCCGGGCTGGTTTTTTCCGGAACGCCCAGAGAAGTCTCGGAAATAGGATTGTTTCGGGATAGGATGGGTATTTCGAGTACATTGGAAATATCCATGACATTTAAGATTGCAAGTGCGGCAACGGATTATATTAATCTACTGGAAATTTTTGATAAGTCGAATAATACGTCCGCAGCATCGACTGCCCAGTCAGCGATTGCGGTTATCGTATCAAAAGGCGGAACCGTTTATTTTGAAGCAGGTTCCAATAAAACCGGCACAGACTGGCAGACGTCCACCGGTGTATCCAATATTGCAGACGGCAAGTCTCACACTTTGCAGATGACGGTATCCGCTGACAGCTTAACGTGTCAGATGGATGATGCCGGAGAAAAGGCAGTAACAATTGATGGCGCAAAAGATACCAAAAAGTTTATGTCAGCATTTTTTGGCGGAACAGCAGCCGGATATCAGGACTGGCGGAAGAATATCAATACAATAGTATTAGGAGGATTAAGCTCAGACAGTTATTTTAAAAACAGCGCTTATTCTGATTTAAATGGAGAAATTTCAGATTTGACAATAACTGGAGGTCAGGCGCCTGCAAGCCAGACAGGAGGAGCTTTTGCAGAGGGAATGTTTTCTGCAGCAGCAGATAATACATGGATGTTTGGCGGAGGAATTGAAACGCAGGGAAGGTTTGCAGAGATTGCAGGCGAACGTAATTATATAGGGCAATTTGAAGAGTATATTCGGTGGACGAATTCCGGAGGCTCTTCCGATGCTCCTCTGCCCATGCAGCGCTATACCATAAATGTTGGAAAAAAGGGACAGGATGCCGTACAATTTGCAGAAAATCTGGATACATATATTAGCAAAATTGATCCAAAGGCAGTCAGTTATCTGATTGGGCCGGAAGATTACAGAAAGGGAGAAGAAGGAATCGAAGAGTTCAAAACAGCGATTGCGGCGATTATTCAGAAGTCTTTGCATATGAAAGAAGACGGGGGATATATTGCGCTTCAGCTGCCTCATGCGGTGACGGATGCTGCCCTTGCAGCAGAAGCCGCCCGTTATGCCGATGCAGCAAAAGAAGTGTATAATGAGGCTGCTGTAGAGGAAGAAGATGGAAAACGGATGGCGCTGGTAGATCATTTGACACTGACAGATACAAAGGATTTTAAAGACAAGAAACTGACGGAGGATCTTTTAAATGCCGATGGGCACTATGAAATTGCAAAACAGCTGGCACAGACAGTAAAAGGTTCTGTGGGCGATTTTCTGACCATATCAAAAGGATGGATTTTGGAGGAGACGCCGGATTTTTATCTGGAGGAGACGCCGGAGGCAGTGGCGGATCAGAATCATTTGACAGTAACGGTTCCGGAGGATATAGCGGGTACCCAGTGGCAGTATAATCTGACGGTTCAGGGAACGGAAATCAAGGGAACGGCTTATCAGAATCCGTTTATTATCGAAAATCTTCCGGCGGATGAATCCTATGAATTGGTGGTTTTATGTAAAAACGAAGATACGATAACACAGCTTTCTCCGGTGGAAGGAACGATGAAAGATCAAGATCAGGCAAAGAGGCCTGAGGCTGCTGGAGAACTGCAAAAAGCGATACGGGAAAAAGCAGAAAAGAAAGATACGCCTCTGACATGGCTTTTTATGGGAGATTCCATCACCCATGGAGCGATGCATCTGAAAGGGTATGACAGCATTGCCCAGTTGTTTGAAAAATATTTAAAAGAAGATTTGGGAAGAACTGACGATATTGTAGTGAATACAGCAGTTTCCGGAGCGACAACGGCAACATCCGGAGGAAGAGGCACTTTAACCCACATGGAAGAGCGCATGGCGAAATATAAACCGGATATTGTTTCTGTTATGCTGGGAACAAACGATACGATTGACGATACGTATGGGGCAAATCTGAAACAAATCGCAGATGAGATCAGAGATGTCAATGAAGACGCCATTATTATTTTCAGGACTCCTTCTCCGGCAGGACGTAATTATGCGAGCAAACTTCCGGGAGAAACAGGTTCTGTAGCGCGTATGAAAAAAGTGGCGGATGAAAATGGAATTTTGTTTATCGATCAGTATACAGACTGGAATAACGAACTTAGTGCATACACTTATTTGTTTGATGCGGATCATTATTTTGGAGACGGATATCTGCATCCGGGACCGGCGGGGCATGCCCGCATGACAACACAGTTTATCCGCGAGTGCGGTCTGAATACCAATACCAAAATTGCGAATTTTTCCTACCGGTTTGGCTATACAGATGAAACAAGCGCTGTTACGCCGGCAATTGAAACAGCTGAGGATAAAAGCGGAGTAATCATAAGCAAAACAGCTCTTCAAACAGCTTATGGAAATGGAACGATTGGTGATCTGACCGTTGTCCTGACAGATGCCGAAGGAAGAACTTATACCAGAGAGTTGGGATTGGATGAGGATGAGGCAGTGATATGGCTGCCCCAGAATCGCAGATATACGGTAAATGTGACGGCAAAATTAACAGGTTCTGCAGCAAAACGCGTGATTTTTGCAGAGCAGGAGATCCTGCTGGGTGAAGAAACGCAGGACCCGGCAGACCTGAAAGAAGCAGAAGCTGTTGCGGAAAAGATCAATGCAATCGGAGAAATAACGGGAAATATCGATTCTGATATGAAACAGAAAATAAAAGAGGCAAGGGCGGCTTATGAGAAATTGACGGACAGCCAAAAATTATTGGTATCAAATGAAATGATGGAACTGCTTACAGCCGCAGAAGAAATATTAGACCGGCAGGAGGCGGCTGAGGTTGGGACCCGGATTAGTGTACTGGGAAACGTTTCAAAGGAAGAGATTACAGAAGAAAAGGCAGAAGAGATCAGGGCTGTGTCTGCAGCATATCAGGCGCTGACAGACAAACAAAAGAGTTTCATTCCCTTTACGGTAAGAGAACAGCTCAATGCGGCAGAGGAGGCTCTGGATCAGAAAGAGGCGGAGGATAAACAGGCGGCAGATCAGAAGGCGGCAGACGCCGTAACAGCTAAAATACAGGCGATTGGAACAGTTGCAAACACTTCGGAGTGCAAACAGAAAATTGATGAGGCAAGGGCAGCATATAATGCATTGACCAATGACCAGAAACAGTTGATTTCAGCCGGTATTACAAAACTTCTGACAGATGCAGAAACGCAATATCAGGTTTTGTCAAAGAAACCAGAGATCGAAATCGGCAATATCTATGCAGTTGACAATTATCTCTACCGAATTACCAGTGATTCCACGGCAGAGGCAGTCGGTATCAAAGCGGATACGGAAAAAACAATCCAGATTCCGGATACGGTAAGTTTTGGAGACAGAAACTACCGCATAACTTCGATTCAGGCATCTGCTTTTTCAAAGAAAAAAGCAACGAGCGCCATCATCGGCAAGAATGTAGAAATCATCGGCAAGAACGCATTTGCGGGCTGCAGGAAGTTAAAGAAAGTGACAGTCAAAAGTACTGCTTTGAAAGAAATCCAAAGTAAAGCGTTTAGTTCCTGTAAAGTCTTGAAAAACATTACCATCAAGAGTAAAGTCTTGAAAAAAGCGGGTAAAAACTGCTTTAAAGGAATTCATAAAAAGGCTGTGATCAAAGTTCCTTCCGGCAAATATAAAGATTATGCAAAGCTTCTGGCAAAAAGGGGACAGAGCGGCACAGTAAAGATAAAAAAATAAGCAGTACAATGTGAAAAGAATGTCTGGCGGAAAATGTGATCCGGCAGACATTTTTTCTATAAGTTTCGATAAAATAATAGTTACAAAGAGGAGTTAATATGCTATGATGAAAAAATGAAAGGCAGGTGGAAAATTGCAGAAACTCTGAAAGGATCTGCTGTGACAGAGATGTCTGTAATGAATCCGATATAGAGTAATAAAGATGAGTATACATATTAAAATTGAAAGGAGATAAACTGGAGTATGGATAAGTCAAAAGTATATTTCACTACATTTAAAACAAGTTTTACCGAGAACTTATTAACAAAATTGCGCAGATTGATGATTACGGCGGGAATCAAAGACATTGATTTTACGGACAAATATGCAGCAATCAAAATCCACTTTGGAGAATACGGCAATCTGGCTTTCTTACGGCCGAATTACGCAAAGGTAGTGGCGGACGTCGTCAAAGAGTCGGGCGGCAAACCGTTTTTAACAGACTGTAATACGCTCTATGTAGGAAGCAGGAAAAATGCACTGGATCATTTGGACACGGCATATGCAAATGGGTTTTCTCCGATGACGACAGGCTGTCAGGTGATTATTGCAGACGGCTTAAAGGGAACGGACGAAGTGTTGGTGCCGATTGATGGAGAATATGTCAAAGAGGCTAAAGTCGGACGCGCGCTTATGGATGCAGATATTCTAATTTCATTGACGCACTTCAAGGGCCATGAAGCTACAAGCTTTGGAGGAGCAATTAAAAATATCGGAATGGGCGGCGGCTCCAGAGCCGGAAAAATGGAAATGCACAGTGACGGCAAACCGACCGTTACAGCTGATAAATGTATCGGATGTGCAAGCTGTACAAGGGTTTGCGCCCATACAGGCATTATGATTACAGACAAAAAAGCAGCAATTGATCACAATAAATGCGTCGGCTGCGGCCGGTGTATCGGCGTCTGTCCAAAGGATGCAATTGAGGCAACTTTTGACGCCTCCAATAAAAGGCTGAATTGTAAAATGGCAGAATATACAAAAGCAATCTGCCAGAACAGGCCGTGTTTTCATATTGCATTGGTCTGCGACGTTTCACCGAATTGTGACTGCCATGCAGAAAATGATATTCCGATTATACCGGATGTAGGAATGTTTGCATCCTTTGATCCGGTAGCTTTAGACGTGGCATGTGCAGATGCCTGCAACCGCCAGCCGATAATAGCGGGAAGTGTACTGGCAGAAAATGCAGCGCATCATGAATGCTGTGACCACACCGATCATTTCCATATGACACATCCGGATACGGAGTGGGAAAGCTGCATTGCCCACAGCGTGAAAATCGGGCTTGGCACAGATCAGTATGAACTGATTGAAATCTAAAGAAGGTCAGAAACTTGACAAGTCAGAAAAAGTGTTACAAAATGACATAAATATAAATAAAATCTGAACCATAAGGCAGGCGCCTGACGGCAAAGGCAAAGAGAGGTAATAAAATGACAACCAGAGTAGCCATAATCTCAATCGTCGTGGAAGAATCGGGGGATGTGGAAACACTAAACCGGATACTGCATGAATACAGCAGATATATCATGGGAAGAATGGGTATTCCATATGAGAAGAGAAAGATCTCATTGATCAGTGTTGTCATGGACGCTCCCGCAGATGCGATCAGCGCGATGACCGGCAAAATCGGAATGTTGAAGGGGATTACATCAAAAGCCTTATATGCAAGATTACAGTAACTATGAAACCGAAAGCGGATTAGCTGCAGGGTACAGGAGGGTAAAAGATGCGTCGTCTGATTGACCGGTTAGAACGGGATCATAAGCTGACAAAAGAAGAGTGGATTGCCGTAATTACAGAAAGGGCAGACAGAGATTATTTGTTTGAAAGAGCAAGAACCCTTGCAAAACAATATTATGGGAATGCAGTTTATATCAGAGGTCTGATCGAATTTACAAATTATTGCGGGAATAATTGTTACTACTGCGGAATCCGCAGAGATAACAGCAGAGCGAGGCGGTATCGCCTCAGTGAAGAAGAAATTTTAGATTGCTGCAAGGAAGGATATGCCCTTGGCTTTCGTACTTTTGTGCTGCAGGGGGGAGAAGACGGGTATTATACAGATGAAAAATTAGAAAAACTCATTCGCAAGATCAAAACCCTTTACCCGGACTGCGCTCTCACCCTCTCCATTGGCGAGAGGAGCAGAGAAAGTTATGAAAGATATTTTCAAGCAGGCGCAGACCGCTATCTGCTGCGGCATGAGACTGCAGATCATGGACATTACAGAAAGCTGCATCCTGAAGAACTGACATTAAAAAAACGTATGGACTGCCTTTGGAATCTGAAAGAAATCGGATATCAGGTGGGCTGCGGATTTATGGTAGGTTCTCCGGGACAAACAGCAGAATGCCTTGCAGAAGATATGCTCTTTATTACAGAATTACAGCCGCATATGGCAGGCATTGGACCATTTATTCCGCATCATGAAACGCCATTTGCCGGAGAATCTCAGGGAACAGCAGAGCAGACCTTATATATGATAGGATTGCTGCGTTTGCTGAAGCCAAATCTTTTGCTCCCTGCGACGACGGCTTTAGGCACCATTCATGCAAGAGGCCGGGAGGAAGGTATTTTAGCCGGCGCCAATGTGGTAATGCCTAATCTTTCTCCTGTCGGGGTTCGGAAAAAATATGAGTTATATGACAATAAAATTTGCACCGGAGACGAGGCTGCGGAATGCAGACACTGTTTACAGGGAAGAATCGAGAGCATCGGTTACAAACTGGCCGTCGGCCGGGGAGATCCGGTAGAAGATGCAGGAGGAAATTATGTATAATGTAATGTCGCCAAAGGCAGAAGAATTCATCAGTGATGAAGAGATCCAGGCATGTCTTGCCTATGCGCAGGCAAATAAAAATAACAGGGAAGTCATTGAACAGATTCTTAAAAAAGCATCTGAAATGAAAGGAATTTCCCATAAAGAGGCAATCGTACTTTTAGATTGTGAACTGGAAGATTTAAACGAGAGAATATACAAACTGGCAGAAAAGATCAAAGAAGAATTTTACGGTAATCGCATTGTTATGTTTGCACCGCTGTATTTATCCAATTACTGCGTCAACGGATGCAAATACTGTCCGTACCATATGAAAAATAAGCACATTGCCAGAAAGAAGCTGACGCAGGAAGAGATTGTGGAAGAAGTAACGGCTCTGCAGGATATGGGACATAAGCGGCTTGCTTTAGAGGCCGGAGAAGACCCGGTAAATAATCCCATTGAATATATTTTGAAGAGTATCAGGACGATTTACAGCATCAAACACAAAAATGGGGCAATCCGCCGGGTCAATGTGAATATTGCGGCGACTACAGTAGAAAATTACAGGAAATTGAAAGATGCCGGAATCGGCACATATATTTTGTTCCAGGAAACCTACAACAAGAAGTCTTATGAGGATCTGCACCCTACAGGACCAAAGAGCGATTACGCTTATCATACAGAGGCTATGGATCGAGCAAGAGAGGCCGGTATTGATGATATGGGAATTGGCGTATTGTTCGGACTGAACAATTATCGCTATGATTTTACCGGAATTATTATGCACGCAGAGCATATGGAGGCTTATGGGGGCGTAGGACCTCATACCATCAGCGTACCCCGTGTCAGAAAGGCGGATGACATTGATCCGGATGTATTTGACAACGGAATCAGCGACGATGTCTTTGCCAAAATTGTGGCATGTCTTAGAATTGCGGTTCCCTATACCGGGATGATTGTATCTACGAGAGAATCCCAGGCCAGCAGGGAGCGTGTACTGCACCTTGGCATTTCCCAGATTAGCGGCGGTTCCAAAACCAGCGTAGGCGGCTATGCCAAAGAAGAGGCGCCGGAGGATAATTCTGCGCAGTTTGACATCAGCGACAACAGGAGTCTGGACGAAGTCGTGCATTGGTTAATGGAAATGGGCTATGTACCCAGTTTTTGCACTGCCTGCTACAGAGAAGGCAGAACCGGAGACCGGTTTATGACACTGTTGAAAAATAAACAGATTATCAACTGCTGTCATCCAAATGCATTAATGACATTAAAAGAATATTTGGAAGATTATGCCTCCGAAGAGACAAAAGAAATCGGCGGAAAGTTGATCGTGGAAGAATTAAAAAAGATAACCAACGAAACCGTACAGCAAAAAGCGGCGGAATATATTGAAAACATTCATCTGGGGAAACGAGATTTTCGTTTCTAAAAATTTTACTGTCGTGTGGAAACGGAAGCTGCCGGTGAAAACTTTTATTAAGATGCAGCAGTTTGGCGGCAGAACAGAACATGGAGCGTATGCAAATGGACATGAATGAAACACCTTCTGCGAATCGAATACACATTGGAGTTTTTGGTAGAAGAAATGCCGGAAAATCCAGTATTATTAATGGAATTACCGGGCAGGATCTTTCGATTGTTTCCGAAATAAAGGGAACCACGACAGATCCTGTGGCAAAAGCCATGGAGCTTTTGCCCCTCGGCCCGGTAGTGATTATTGATACACCGGGGTTAGACGATACAGGAGAGCTGGGAGAAAAGCGGGTAGCAAAAACCCGTCAGATTTTAAATAAAACGGATATTGCAGTGTTGGTTGTAGACGGTATGCAGTTTCCGCAGAAAGAAGAATGGAATCAATTGGAGCAGACCATGCTTGACCGGTTTGCAGCCGGGGGAATTCCTTATTTGATTGCTGTAAATAAAGCCGAAGGAATATCAGAACAAAAACAGGAAGAGATTACGGATTTTTTGGAAAAAGAAGAGAAGAAATTGTTTGTCAGCGCCAAAAGAGGGCAGAATATAGAAGAGTTAAAAGAGCGCATTGCAGAGCTTGCTCCCTCTGGGGAAATGACAAAACAGCTGGTGGGGGATCTGCTGCAGCGAAATGATGTTGCAGTGTTAGTCGTACCCATTGATTCCGCAGCTCCGAAAGGAAGATTGATCCTGCCCCAGCAGCAGGTGATTCGGGATTGTCTGGAGGCCGGCGCTACAGCAATAGTGACAAGGGAGACAGAGCTTTCCGGTACGCTGCAGTCTCTGAATCAAAAGCCAAGGGTCGTGATTACCGACAGTCAGGCATTTGAACAGGTGTCAAAAGAGACGCCGTCTAATATTTATCTGACATCGTTTTCCATATTATTTTCCAGATATAAAGGAAATTTAAAACAGCAGGTTGTGGGAGCAAAGGCGCTGCATCAGTTGCGGGATAAGGATATTGTATTGCTTTCTGAGGGGTGTACGCATCACAGACAGTGTGAAGATATCGGAACCGTAAAACTGCCCCGGTGGATTCGGGAGTTTACCGGAAAGGATATTTGTTTTCAATTTACAAGCGGCACACAGTTTCCGGAAGATTTGTCGAAATATGCACTGATTGTGCATTGCGGCGGCTGTACCCTAAATGAGAGGGAAATGAAATATCGTCTGGGGCGTGCCAAAGAGGCGGGCATACCCATGACAAATTATGGAACGGCTATTGCGGAAATGCATGGAATTCTGGATCGCAGCCTTGAAATATTTAAGGAACAGCCTTTATGAAAATTCCACAGGAGGGGTTATGAATATACAGGATAAGCTGGAGAGAATTTTACGGGAACTGCACATTATGGTTTCACGGGCGCCGGTATCTGATATCCATGAGGACTATGTTCTGGTTCCAAAGAAAGAAATACAGAAAGAACTGGGAAATTTAAGCCAGACGGTTAGAGAAATGATGGATGAATATGAGGTGACAGAACAAGGCAGAAACCGGGGAGAATTAGAGGCGGAAAAACTTCGTATGGAAATCATACGGGATGCCAACCAGCAGGCAGAGGATATCTATGCCGCATCTGTGATTTATTCAGAAGACGCACTGGGAAGAATTCAACTGATCATGGATCAGGCAGAAATGGCATCCAAAGAAGTTTTGAAACGTTTGAACAGGGAAATGGAAGAAGAAAAACGTGTTGTACGCAGCAATCAATTAGAACTGATTACTCAATTGACAGATTTGAAAGATACTGCCAAATACATGAAGATCATTGATGAACGCAACCGGGAGATTGCCAAAGCGAAGGCTCAGAAGAAAGAGGGCAAGCAGGCGCGGAAATATCAGCGCAAAACAGAAAGGGAGCCGGAGTTTAGTGCGATTAAGCCAGAGATTAAAATTAACGAGGAATATTTTGAAAAAGCAGGTCTGACGCCGGATGGCATCCCAAAAGAAACGGCAGAGGAACTGGAGAAGGAGGAGGCCGGTGAAGAAATTGTATATGAAAAGCCGGTGATTAAAATTAACCCTCAATATTTTGAAAAAACAAAGAGCGGCGCCAGAGAAGAGCAGAAAAAAGAGAAAAAAGAAGAAGAAAAACACCAGAGGTTTTTTCCGTTTGGAAAAAAATAGCAAGATACGCGGTAAATAGGGAAGGAGAAAGGAACATGAATCGGATACTTGTCTGTGATGATGACAGAGAAATTGTAGAAGCGATAGAGATCTACCTGCTGCAGGAGGGGTATGAAGTAATCAAAGCATATGACGGCGCTCAGGCGTTGGAAATTTTGAAAAAGCAGGCAGTGGATCTTTTGATTATCGATGTCATGATGCCCAAGTTAGACGGAATCCGCGCAACGTTAAAAATCCGCGAGGACAGCAGCATACCGATTATCATATTATCTGCAAAATCAGAAGATTCCGACAAAATTCTGGGATTGAACATCGGTGCAGACGATTATCTGACAAAACCCTTTAATCCACTGGAACTGGTAGCAAGAGTCAAGTCGCAGATCAGACGGTATACAAAGCTTGGAAATGCCGCAGAAAACAGTCAGTCTGTTTATCAGACAGGAGGACTTGTTATCAATGACGATTTGAAAGAAGTTACGGTAGATGACGAGCCGGTGAAACTGACGCCCATCGAGTATAATATTTTACTGCTTTTGATGAAAAATCAGGGAAAAGTATTTTCCATCAGTCAGATTTATGAAAGTATCTGGAATGCAGACGCCATTGGCGCAGACAATACGGTTGCAGTTCATATCCGTCATATTCGGGAAAAGATAGAAATTAATCCCAAAGAACCCAGATATATCAAAGTAGTTTGGGGAATCGGATATAAAATAGATAAAGCATAGGGGATTTGGATTATGGAGAACAGACAATTTGGCAATGAGTTTAAAACAATTGCAGTTTTGCTGCAAATGGTATTTCTAATACTTGTCATTGTATCGCTTTCTTTCATGGTCAATTTATTTGGAAGGGGTAGGTTTAGTTTTCGAGACATCGGGAATAGCTATTCCTTTTTTCATTCTTATTATTATGTAGAAAGAATCACAGATGAGATAAAAGAACTGACGGTATATCTGCAGATGAAGAAAAGAGCCAAGGGGCATGAACCGGAGAATGCAATTTACAAACATTACAAATTGAAATTTGATACTGACGAGACAAATTTTTACTATTGTTTTTGGCAGGAGGATGTTTTCTATACGAATATGCCGAAAACAACTACAAAAGAGGAGGCCGCAATATTTGCAGAAAACTGCGGCAATTATTTTTATTATGATGACATGTCTATGGATATCGAAGGGAATTTTGATCATTTAAACAAGATTTCCTACATAGAGTTTCTGCGTTTGTTTCAAAAAGAACGGGGAGGCGAGCTTTTGCTTGCAGTAGATACGTCACTGCCAAAAGATGACGCGATTGCAGATGCAGAAAGTATTTACCGAACCTATTTTCCATGGGCGGGCATCGGAATGTTTGTGGCAATTTTGGCGGGATTGTGTTTTCTGTTGAGCATGATTTACCTTACGCTGGCAGCCGGGCGAAACGGAGATGATGACTGCATACGGCTGCACCGTATAGATTATCTTCCCACAGAAATACTTTTTGTGATTACCGTTGCCTTTATTACATCATTGATTGCATTTTGTGCCAGATTAGGGGGGAAAGAATGGGAGCTGTCCAGTTCACTGATTTTGACCGGAACATTAACGTTTCTTTCCGATGCGGTACTGCTGACTCTGTATCTGAGCTTTGTCAGAAAGATTAAGGCGGATCAGTTGACTTCCTGCAGTTTGACGGCGTATATTGTACGTACGTTCAAAAAGGGAATGCGCAGACAGGGAATCGGGAATCGTGCCAAAATTCAGTTTGCGGTATACACGGTCTGTGTGCTGATTTTTTCCTGGGAAGCATTTTCTGGACGGCATATCTGGGCGGCTGCAGGTCTTTTTGGCGTATTCACGTATACGGCCGTACATTTTTTGCAGCAGGCCATTCAAAGAACAAAGATTTTGGAAGGAATTCGGGAAATCGGTCATGGCAAACTGGATTATAAATTTAATCTGAAAGATTTTAGCGGAGATTATATGGAACTTGCTGAGAAGATCAATGGGATCGGAGACGGTCTGATGAAGGCAGTAGAAGAAAATGTGAAAAATGAACGGCTGAAAACAGAGCTGGTTACCAATGTATCTCATGATATTAAGACTCCGCTGACATCGATTATCAATTATATCAGCCTTATCAAAATGGAAGGAAGCTGGAATGAAAATATAGAAAATTATGTGGAAATTCTGGAACGGAAATCCCAGCGTCTCAAACAGCTGACAGAAGATCTGGTGGAGGTTTCCCAGATTACCAGTGGAAATATTCGTTTGGATATGCAGCCGATTAATATGGTAGAATTGATTTGCCAGACCGGAGGAGAATTTAATGAAATATTTGAAGATGTGGGACTTACGATTATAACCAGGCTGCCGAAAGAACCGGTTATGATTTTGGCAGACGGAAGCCGTGTCTGGAGAGTGGTGCAGAATTTGTATAACAATGTGGCAAAATATGCCATGCCGAATACGAGAGTATTTGTGGAATTAAAAGTTAATGACGGATACGCAGAATTTTCCATTAAGGATATTTCTGCACAGGGAATTCATATGCCTGTACAGGAACTGGGAGAGCGGTTTGTAAGAGGAGATGAATCCAGAGGAACAGAAGGTCATGGACTGGGACTTTCCATTGCCAGAAATCTGACGGCCCTTATGGGAGGAACCTTTGAAATCAGTATGGATGGAGATTTGTTTATTGCAGCGATTGCGTTTCCTGTGATAAATCCCTGATGATGGACAACTGATTTTTTGGGGAATGTTTCATCAGGCGTCCCGTGGCACAAAGAGGAGGTAAGAATGTATTTTAGTTCAATGACGTTTTTGTGGTTTTTTCTTCCGATTACACTGATTTTATATTTGGTAATGGAACGTTTTGGAAAAAATCTTGCAGGAAATATGGTATTGCTTCTGGCAAGCCTCATTTTTTACGCTTGGGGAGAACCCCTTTATATTCTGCTGCTGCTTTTTTCTGTAGTCATGAATTATATCTTCGGTATATGGATGGACAGGGAAGGCGTGCATTACAGAAAGCTGATTTTGACGGTCAGCGTGCTGTTAAATATTGGTTTGCTGGGATTTTTTAAGTATTTTAATTTTTTTGCGGTGTATTTCAATCACATTTTGAAAGGGGATTACATATCGATGAGCCAGTTCGCTCTGCCCCTTGGCATTTCCTTTTATACATTTCAGGCAATGTCGTATGTGATTGACGTTTACCGCAGAGAAGTAAAGGCGCAGAAAAATTTCTTTTATCTGCTGTTATATATCTCGCTGTTTCCGCAATTAGTGGCCGGACCGATTGTAAAATATAAAGACGTCGAGACGCAGATTCTGGAGAGAACGAATACGGCTGCAAAGCGCGCCTATGGAGTGAGGCGGTTTATCTACGGACTTGGCAAGAAGGTGCTGTTGTCCAATGTCTTTGGAAGATATGTGGATATGGTTTTGGGATTTGAAGCGGCGCAGCTTAGTACAGGGCTGATCTGGCTGGTCATGATTATGTATACCTTCCAGATTTATTATGATTTTTCCGGTTATTCGGATATGGCGATCGGTCTTGGCTATATGTTTGGATTTGAATTCCGGGAAAATTTCAATTATCCATATATTTCTAAGTCCATACAGGAGTTTTGGCGGAGATGGCATATTTCTCTTTCTACCTGGTTTAAAGAATATGTGTATATACCCCTCGGCGGAAACCGGAAAGGCAGCATTCGGACTTATATCAATCTATTTATCGTATTTTTGCTCACAGGCTTCTGGCATGGGGCAAGCCTGACATTTGTATTTTGGGGGCTTTTTCACGGCTTTTTTATGATTGTGGAGCGATTGGGCTTTGGTAAAGTTTTAGAAAAGAATCCTTTGAAATTTCTGAACCATCTTTATGCGTGGATTGTTGTAGTCTGCGGCTGGGTACTGTTCCGTATGGACGGCATGAAAAAGGGGATTGCATTTTTAAAAGCGATGTTTGTTTATCAGAAAGGGGAATATAATATCACAGCATGCCTGAATGCAGAAGTAATACTGATCCTTCTGCTTGGATTGCTGTTTTGCGGTATCTTACAGGATTGGATTCCAAAGCTGAAAGAAACTCTTTATCGCAAAGAGGAAATATCGGTTTTCCAAACAGGGTGCCTGTTTGTGATTTTTTTCCTATGCGTTATTTCACTTTCTGCTGATTCGTATAATCCGTTTATTTATTTTCGGTTTTAGGGAGGGAGAGGATATGAAAAACAAATTAGTATTTGTTCTGTTTTTGATTATGCTTACAGCGCCGGCAATTACCTTTTTGTTTTTGAAAGATTATATTGATTCTGAAAATCATGAAAACAGGGTGTTTGCAGAAAAACCGCAGTTTTCCATAGAGGCATTGCCGTCATTTCCCCAGCAGTTTGACGACTGGTTTAACGATTATCTTCCGTATAAGAATCAGCTCGTCATGGCAAATACAATGAAAAACGATTTTTTGGGGGTTGGGACAACGGCAATGGAATATATGACCGGTTCTATGGTAATCAAAGGGAAAGACAACTGGCTGTTTTATAATGCGGAGAAACAGCAGTCTTTTAATGATTATCTGTGCAACAATCTCTATGAAGAGGCCGAGCTTGCAGAGATTGCAGAGGGCTATGTAAAGCTGCAGAAGAAGTTAAAGGAGTTAGGTATTGAGCTTGTGGTATTTTATGCGGCAAACAAAGAGCAGATTTATCCGGAATACATGCCGTCATCAATCGTTCCTGTGGGAACCTACAGCAGAACGGACCAGCTGGTGGATTATATGCACGCAAATACCGATATTCCCACGCTTTATACAAAAGAAGCATTGTTAAAAGAAAAAGAAAAAGGCCAGCTCTTTTACAAATACGATACGCACTGGAATAATCTGGGCGGATTTGTGGGAGGCCAGCTTTTGAATGAGTATTTTCATGGAGAATATGTATCTCTGGATGATGTTTCTTATAAAGTCGTCAGTACAGATGTAAGCGGAGATCTGGCGAGTATATTGTCTATGGGAAATATTTATAACGACGACACAGAATGGGAGGTTACAGGGTATAAAGAGGATGTTACGGTGAAAGCGGACATGGATGGAGACGATTTTGTCTTTACTTCTGACGCTAAAGACAAAAGAAAGCTGCTTATGTACCGGGATTCTTTTGGATATGCATTGATGGGAATTGCAAAGGATTATGCACAGGTTAGAATTTCCAGAAATACAGATGCTTTCGCGGCGTACTGTAAAGAGATGCAGCCGGATATTCTTGTGCTTGAAATGGTTGAACGCTGGAGGGAAGGCCAGGAAACCTGGTGCAATGGATTATATAATTTGATTGCAGACCTGTAGTATGACGAGGCGGGAGAATTTCTTGCGGAGGTGTAAAAGGTTATGTATAATGAGACAAAAACGAGAGGAGATATAAATGAAAAAGTTGTATAAAGAGGCGGAAGAATTTCTGCGTCTGCATAAAACAGCGCTGTTTGTCAATGCCTGTATCTGTGTGATTTGTTACGGGCATCTGGTGTTTTCTCAGATTGTGGGAATTGATACGGAGCATGTCATTAACTATCCGGGAACGACTATGCAGTGGGAAAGCATAGGGCGTCAGGGACTTTTGTATACTAAGCGGCTGTTTGGAATATTAGAATACAACCCCTATTTGGGAGGCGTATTGTTTTTATGCGGTTTTATACTGCTGGGCAGCGTGATTGCGTTTTTGTGCTGGATTATGAGCGGAAAAGATGACCGCTACCCATATGGCTGGTTTGCAGTGATGTTTTCCACCTGCCCCGTGTGGATGATACAGTTTTATTTCAGCCTTCAGAGAGCGGAAGTTGTAATGGGCATGCTCTATGGTGTGATTTCTGTTTTTTCCCTGTGCGAGATTTTGTTTTTGAAACAGCGAAAAATTTACTGGTTTGTGCTCTATCTGTTTTTTGGCGTCTGGTGCCTGGCTTCATACCAGAGCTGTGTGCTTTTGTATATCAGTTTATGCATCACCTGCTATCTGCTGGATTTTTTTCGGGATTCAGAAAGGGAATGGAAGGTCTACGTCAAACATATTGCAGGGCTGATCATCGGTTTTGGCATTGTATATCTTGGCTACAATCTGTTTATCAGCCGTTCCCTTGCAAACAGCTATTATCTGGATGCGCAGATTAAATGGGGAGAATACCCCGTCATGCAGAATATTTCTTTGATTTTAGACCATGTAAAATGCATGTTGAACTGGCACATGGAGTCTGATGTTTCAGCCTTTCCGCTGGCATGTATCTGTGTATTCTTTTTGTTTTGCATTTATCTGGTAAAAACGAGAAAGAATATTGTGATGTTGTTTTTGGGATTGTCAGGACTTATGATTTCTCCTTTCCTTTTTACAATCTATATAGGAGACAAATCCATTGCAAGGACGCAGTTTGCCCAACCCCTGGCATGTGCGGCAGCCTGTATGCTGTTCTGGGGCATCTGTAATAGAATTGCAGACAAAAAATTAATCTGGATAAAACGCGGCAGTATGGCTGCTGCGGCAGTCATTATCTGGATCTGCATGTCCCTGATCTTAGAATTGGAATACACAGAAGACATAAGATACAGAGAAGACTCCATCGTTGCCCAGACCATTGCGACGGATCTTGGAAGAATGGAAGGTGCAGAAGAACTGCCGGTCATATTTGTAGGGGAGCGGAAGGCAAAATTAAACGGTGCGGCGCATCCCGCCGACATCTATGGCTATTCCTTCTTTCAGTGGGATCATTCCATTGGAAATCCCACCGGCGCCACATGGCGTATCACAGGCTTTATGAAAGCTCTGGGCCTGGAAGTGGAGTTTGACGGAAAGCACAGAAATAAAGCTGTAAAAATAGCGGAAGACATGCCCTGTTATCCGGAAGAAGGCTATATTTCTGTCCAGAAAAATTTTACAGTCATTAAATTGTCAGACACCCAGACTTCCGGCAGCTAAGATTCGTAAATGATTGACTTTTTATAGCCCTGCATTTATAATTTTAATAACTATGGATAGGAATGAGGAGAAAGCATATGAAACTTTATGAAAACGGCGTTTACCTCGTAAACGGAAATGAATTAATTGAAGATAGCAACACAGCGTCCGAAGCGCTTTTTAGCAAAACGGGAAAGCATATTACAAAAGAAGAGGCAGCAAAGAACACCATTGCTTACGGCATTTTAAAAGAACACAATACTTCCGGCAGCATGGACAGGCTGCAGATCAAATTTGATAAACTGACTTCCCACGACATTACTTTTGTGGGAATCATTCAGACTGCAAGAGCGTCAGGGTTAGAGAAATTTCCCATTCCCTATGTACTGACCAACTGCCATAACAGTTTATGCGCAGTAGGAGGAACCATCAATGAAGACGACCATATGTATGGACTTACCTGTGCGAAGAAATACGGCGGTATGTACGTGCCTCCTCATCAGGCAGTCATTCACCAGTTTGCAAGAGAAATGTTAGCAGGCGGCGGCAGAATGATTTTGGGTTCCGATTCCCATACCCGTTACGGAGCCCTTGGAACCATGGCAATGGGCGAAGGCGGACCGGAACTGGTAAAACAGCTGTTGAGCCAGACTTATGATATCAATATGCCGGGAATCGTCGGCGTATATCTGACAGGGGCTCCGGTGAAAGGCGTTGGACCGCAGGATATTGCTCTGGCGATCATTGGTGAAGTATTTGCAAACGGATATGTAAAGAATAAAGTGATGGAGTTCGTGGGACCGGGTGTGTCTAATTTAAGCGTAGACTATCGAATCGGAGTGGACGTTATGACCACAGAAACCACCTGTCTTTCTTCTATTTGGAGAACCGATGACGAGGTAAAAGAATTCTACGAAATCCACGGCAGAAGGGAAGATTATAAAGAATTAAATCCGGGAGAGACGGCATATTATGACGGAATGATTGAAATTGATTTAAGCGCCATCCGTCCGATGATTGCGATGCCGTTCCACCCCAGCAACACCTATACGATTGATGAGTTAAATGCGAATTTAATGGACATCTTAGATGATTGTGAGAAACGGGCCCAGGTAAGTTTTGATGGAGCCGTGGAACTTGATTTGAAGAGCAAAGTCAGAAACGGCAGATTATATGTAGATCAGGGAATCATTGCCGGATGTGCCGGCGGCGGATTCGAGAATATCTGTGACGCGGCAGATATTTTAAAGGGATCTTCCATTGGGCCGGATGAATTTACATTAAGCGTATATCCGGCAAGTATGCCGATTTATATGGAACTGGTGAAAAACGGAGCTGCAGCTGCGCTGATGCAGACAGGCGCGGTTCTGAAGACGGCGTTCTGCGGACCGTGTTTCGGAGCGGGAGATACGCCGGCAAATAATGCATTTTCCATTCGTCATTCCACCAGGAACTTCCCGAACCGGGAGGGTTCAAAGGTACAAAATGGCCAGGTTGCATCCGTGGCTCTTATGGATGCCCGGTCCATTGCAGCTACGGCAGCCAACAAAGGCTATCTGACAGCAGCAACCGATATGGATACAGAATATACAAAACCCAAATATTTCTTTGACAGCAAGATTTATGAAAACCGTGTATTTGACAGCAAAGGAGTGGCAGATCCTTCCGTAGAGATTCAGTTTGGGCCGAATATCAAAGACTGGCCGAAGATGAGTCCGCTGCCGAAACACATGATCTTAAAAGTGACTGCGGAAATTCATGATCCGGTAACCACAACGGATGAACTGATTCCTTCCGGAGAGACTTCTTCTTACCGTTCCAATCCTCTGGGACTGGCGGAATTTACTCTTTCCAGAAAAGATCCGGCTTATGTGGGCAGAGCAAAAGAGATTCAGAAGGCGCAGAAGGCAATCGAGGCGGATGCCTGTCCGGCTGAGGCTGTACCGGAATTAAAACCAATTATGGATGTGATCAAAGCACATTATGATGATATCAGCAGAAAAACAGTCGGTGTGGGAAGTACCATATTTGCAGTTAAACCAGGCGACGGTTCCGCTCGTGAACAGGCGGCCTCCTGTCAGAAGGTATTGGGCGGCTGGGCGAATATTGCCAATGAATATGCGACGAAGCGCTACCGTTCCAATCTGATCAACTGGGGTATGCTGCCGTTGTTAATTGAAGAGGGAGAGCTGCCTTTTGCAAATGGAGATTACATTTTCCTGCCGGATATCAAAAAAGAAATCGAAGATAAGGCTGCGGAAATCAAAGCTTTTGCAGTAAAAGAGGGAGAACTGAAAGAGTTTAAACTGACAATGGGTGAGCTGACGGATGATGAGAGAAATATTATTCTGAAAGGATGTCTGATCAATTATAACAGACAGTAGGAGGTAGCCGCTTTGGAGGAAATGCAGGAGAAGATCAAGAAAAAAAGAGCAGTGTCAGATTGGGATCTGAAGAAATACATTGTCATTGCGGCAGTGACTTTTGTCACATTCTGCTGCTGCATACTGTTTTTCTTCTTCATATACCGCTATCATGGATTTACTGCATACTGGCAGAAGATCATGGGCATATTGCAGCCGGTTATTATGGGATTTATTGTAGCTTATCTGTTGAATCCGGTTATGTCATTTTTGGAAAAACATCTGATTCGGTACTTGAAGCCAAAGATGAAAGATGAACGAAAAGCAAAAAAAACGGCCCGTTCTCTGGGAACATTGGGAGCGATCGCATTTTTTATTCTGATAATTTTTCTGCTGTTATATATGATGATACCGGAGCTGATCCGGAGTATTCAGAATATGATGGTAAGCCTTCCGGCGGAGCTGGCATCATTTGACAACTGGATGAAAAGCGTTATGGCGGAAGACAGTCAGATGAGGGAATGGCTGGGAATATTGGGAATTGATATCTCCAGCGCCGGAGGATATGTGGAAAAACTGTTTCGGACACAGATCTTTCCTCAGATTAACACGTATCTGACGTATGTGGCATCCTTTACCACCGGTGTAATCAGTGCATTTAAGATGCTGTTTAACTTTGCGATTGGACTTGTGATTGCGATTTATCTGCTGACCAGTAAAGAGACTTTTATCGGACAGGGAAAGAAGATCGTGTATACGCTGCTGCCGCCGAAATACGGCAATATCATGGTGCATGTTATGCGGGTCAGCAATCAGATGTTTGGCGGATTTATCAGTGGAAAGATATTAGATTCTGCAATTATCGGCGTGATCTGCTACATTGGGCTTATGATTTTAAGTGTTCCCTATAGCTTGTTAGTTGCAGTGATTGTGGGAGTAACAAATATTATCCCGTTTTTCGGACCTTTTATCGGAGCCGTGCCCAGTGTGATTCTGATTGCTCTGGCAGATCCGATCAAGGGACTGTATTTCCTGATTTTTGTAGTGGTTTTACAACAGGTAGACGGCAATATCATAGGGCCGAAAATTTTAGGAGATTCCACAGGACTTTCCGCATTCTGGGTTGTATTTGCAATTCTGGTGGGCGGCGGACTTTTCGGATTTATGGGAATGACGCTGGGCGTGCCGACATTTGCAGTGATTTATTATCTTCTCCGGGAGGGGGCCGCATATATCCTGCGGAAACGCAAATTGCCGGAAGAGACAAGGCCTTATATCCAGATGCACGACGTAAATACAAAAACAGGAGAGCTCCGTTACAAAAAAGAAAAATAAAAGCGTATTTTTGAGGTGACGCAGTTGGATAAATACGAATATAAATTAAAATTAGATCAGATGAAGGCATTGATCGCTGAAGGGAATTACGCAGCGGCAGCAGAAATTGTAGATTCCATAAACTGGCGAAAAATCAAAAATGTAAATTTGCTGGTCAAAGCCGGAGATGTCTATATCAGACAGAAACGCTATGAAGAGGCAAGGGATATTCTCTTTATGGCATATGACCGTTCTCCCATTGGGAGGATGATCATATACCGTCTGGCAGAGATTTCCATCAAAATGAAAAATTTAGATGACGCAGAAGAATATTACCGTGAATTTGTGGAGATTGCACCTCATGATAATCTCAAATACGTACTTCGTTATAAAATCAGCAGGGCGGAAAATGCAGATGTTCAGACGTTGATTGCAATTCTGGAAGAGTTAAAAGAGGCGGAATATACAGAGGAATGGGCCTACCATCTTGCCTATTTATATCATAAAGCGGGGGAAAGTGAAAAGTGCATTGACGCCTGTGATGAATTGATACTGTGGTTTGGAGAGGGCATATATGTGGAGAGAGCATTGGAATTGAAGATGCTTTACCAGCCCCTTTCAAAGTCGCAGGAAGATAAATATCGAACCTTTCGGCAGAGAAGGGACGGATTGAAAGAGATACATCCCAAAGAGGAAAATGTGGTCCGTATCCCTGTAGTGCAGGAAAACGTAGAAAAATTTAACACGGCGAATCTGCAGGAAGAGCTTGCAAAAAGCATGCAGCAGATTATGGATGCCACAGAAAAAGAAACTGTGGATGATACCATGGACAATATCAAGAAAATGGTAGAAGAGATTCCCTATCTGCAGATGAACCACCACGAAGAAGAACCAGGGGCGGAAGAAACTGCCCATATTGAAACGGATGCAGAGATTAATGATGCCCTTCGGGACAATTTTAAGGAAATGCTTTCGGAAGACGGCGGAACACAGACCGGCTTAGGAACAACAGAATCTGCGGCCGGCAGTAAGATGAGTATAGAAGATGTGCTCAGCGAATGGGAAAAGACAAGAAGAGCTGCGCAAACTGCACTGCAAATGGCTCAGCAGCAAAAACTGGAATCAGCGAAAGCAAGGGCTCTGCAGGAGGCAGGGGATATTATGGACCGGCTCGCGGATATGATACCAAAATTGGATGCGGGCATTACGCCGAGCCAGCTGATGAAGGAAGAATATCTCCAGGAAGATATGATCTCCAATGAAGAACGCGCCGGCAGGTACGTAGCGGACATGAATGATATGCTGCAGCAGCAGATTAATAAATTGCAGGAAGAAGTAAAAACAGAAGAACAGGAAGAACCGGCAGTAAAAGAGCATGAATTGCTCCGGAGAATCAAACGGGCGAAACCGAATTTTGACCGGGAGATTGGATTAAGGCCATACGTGCCCAGACAGTTTGAGAGGCAGAATAAACCGGCGAATCTGTCAGAGACTAACTTTGGGACAGGCGCTCTGCCGAAAACAGGGATAGAATTAGCCACAAGAAAACTGTCGGAGGCAGGCTCTGAGAGAGAAACTCTTTCGGAGATGCAATTTGAACAGGAAACAGAATTGCTGCAGGGAGCAGAGCCTGGGGCGGAGATTTTTTCGGAAACTGTTTCGGAGCCAGAAACACCGTCAGACATAGAAACAGAGCCGGCGGAAGGGAGTCTGCCGGAAACGGGAACGGAAACAGAAGAACTGCAGGGAACGGAAACAGAGCCGGAGTCCTTGAAGGAGCCGGAAAAGACACTGGAAGAAGATTTTTCAGAAGATGACCTTTCAGAAGAGATGAAACTGGCGGAGGCAGAATTTTACGGCGTATCTGTGGAAGAGCTGGCGGAGGCGGCAGAAGGAAAGCTGCAGGAATCTCTGATCAAGCCAGACAGCATTAAAAAGAAAACGCCTGAAGAAAAATCTGCTTTGCTGCAGCAGGATACAAAAGAGATATGGACAAAAAAAATAGCGGCAGCCATAGAAGAAAGAGAAAATGAACTGGCGGAGCGGGAGAATCATGCAGTAGGAGACGCAAAAGAACTTCAGCCGAAAATAACGAAATTAAATGAAGAACAAAGAGCAATTTTTTCTTATTTTGTTCCGGTGGCGGGTATGGAAAAACAAATCTGCACCGTATTGGAGCATACCATGGAAAAATTGACCAGCCAACCCTTTTCTGCAGCCGGAAATATTTTAATCCAGGGAGGAGCCGGCTGCGGCAAAACGGTTCTTGCAAAGGCATTGATCAAAGCGCTGCAAAAAGAAACAAAGAAATTGAATAACAAGGCAGGGAAGATTGATGCGAAAATATTAAATAAAAAGGATCTGGATAAGCTTTTAAAGAAAATAGACGGCGGATGTCTGATCATTGAGCGGGCGGGAGAGCTGAATCGGGAAACAGCCTTGAAACTGTCGCTTTTACTGGATAATACAGATTGCAGGGTTTTGATCATTATGGAAGATACCCGAACAGGATTGGAGAAGGTTCTTGGAAATGACGATAGTCTTGCCAGAAAATTCACAGAAAAGATCAAGATTCCGGTATTTACCAGCGACGAGCTGGTGGAGTTTGGACAGGCATATGCCCATGATCTGGATTATGAAATAGACAATATGGGTGTATTGGCGCTTTATAATCGGATCAGCAATATTCAGAAACTGGATCAGGCGACGACGCTGACAGAAGTAAAAGAAATTGTGGATGGAGCAATTGCAAATGCAGAAAAGAAGTCTTTCAAAAAAGCATTTTCAATTCTTACTTCCAGAAGATATACAGAGGATGATTATATTATTCTCAGAGAGAAGGATTTTGAAGAGTAAAGAAAAACAGGAGGGTAGGAGTATGGGCAATTTTACAGAGTTGGACATGTATTTGTTCGGCCAGGCAACACATTATGACATTTACAAAAAGTTAGGAGCGCATCCCCAGACAAGGGGCAGAAAAAAGGGAATCTGTTTTGCGATATACGCACCCCATGCGCAGAATGTTTTTGTCATAGGAGACTTTAATGACTGGGACGAGACTTCACATGAAATGGAACGCCTTGAGCCAAAAGAGACAGGTATTTATGAATTGTTTGTTCCAGGGCTTGGAACAGGCAGCCTTTACAAATATTTGATCGAGACGCCGGATGGACGGAAACTGTACAAGGCAGATCCCTATGCCAATTATGCAGAGGTGCGGCCGGGAACTGCATCCCGCATTGTAGACATTGATCATTTTAAATGGACAGACAGTGCATGGATGAAAAAGCGTGCAGAGGCAGAGACCATGGATGAACAGCCCATGAGTATTTATGAAGTGCATCCGGGCTCCTGGATGCGTCATCCGGGATACGAAGAAGATACCGGATTTTATACGTATCGGGAATTTGCAAAAGCGCTTTGTGTTTATGTAAAAGATATGGGATATACCCATGTGGAGTTAATGGGAATTTCGGAATATCCATTTGACGGTTCCTGGGGTTATCAGGTAACAGGCTATTATGCGCCGACGTCCAGATACGGAACGCCGGAGGATTTTGCATGGATGATTAATTATTTCCATAAAAACAATATCGGAGTCATTTTAGACTGGGTTCCGGCGCATTTTCCAAAGGATGCCCATGGACTGGCAGATTTTGACGGACAGGCATTGTACGAATATGCAGATCCCAGAAAAGGAGAGCATCCGGATTGGGGAACGAAAATTTTTGATTACGGCAACAATCAGGTTAAAAACTTCCTGATCGGAAGCGCGTTGATGTGGGTAGAACATTATCATATTGACGGACTGCGGGTAGATGCCGTGGCATCTATGCTTTATCTTGATTATGGCAAAGATGACGGGCAGTGGGTAGCCAATAAGTACGGCGAGAACAAAAATTTAGAGGCAATCGAATTTTTCCGTCATATTAACACTCTCATTACCGGAAGGAATAAGGGCGCGGTCATGATTGCAGAGGAGTCTACAGCATGGCCTATGGTAACAGGACCGGCCCAGGACGGCGGCCTTAATTTCTCTCTGAAGTGGAACATGGGCTGGATGCATGATTTTCTGGATTATATGAAACTGGATCCTTATTTCCGGAAGGATAATCACAATAAAATGACGTTTGCCATGTCTTATAACGGCAGTGAGAAATATATTCTGGTGCTTTCCCACGACGAGGTTGTGCATTTGAAATGCTCCATGATCAATAAGATGCCGGGACTTGGAGAAGATAAATTCTCTAATCTGAAAGCGGCCTATGCATTTATGATGGGACATCCGGGTAAAAAGCTTTTGTTTATGGGACAGGATTTTGCCCAGCTGCATGAATGGAATGAAAAAACAGAATTAGAGTGGTATCTGCTGAATCAGCCGGAGCATAAGCATATGCAGGAGTATGTGAAAGAGCTGCTGCATTTATACAGGAAATATCCGTCGATGCATGAATTGGATCATAGCTGGGACGGTTTTGAGTGGATCAACGCCAATGACAACGAAAGAAGCATTTTCAGTTTTATCAGAAAGAGCAAGGACGGAAAGAACTGTCTGTTGTTTGTCTGTAATTTCACGCCGGTGGCAAGAGAAGATTACCGGGTAGGCGTGCCTACAGGTAAATCATACCGGTTGATTTTTAACAGCGATGATGAGAAATTCGGTGGAACCGGTGAAAAACGGCCGGTCAGCTACAAAGCGAAGAAACAGGAATGTGACGGTCAGAAGTATTCTTTTGCATACTCCCTTCCGGGATATGGCGTTGCAATTTTTAAATTTTCATATTAAGAGACAGACGGAGGATAAATAGAATCAGCCGGCAGACTTTGCAGGAGTCTGCCGGCTGATTTTTGTATGTCATGTATCAAAACAGACAGCATGACGGCAGCTTTGAGAAGTCATTGCAGGTGAGGGTTTTTGGATGTGTTATAATAAAAAAATAAATATAAATATTGACAAAACATATAAAAGCATTTATAATACAGATACAATCAATTGCATGCAAAAGATGAATAATAAAGAAGGAGAAGATATATGAAAAAAAGAATAAAAAAACTTTTGACTGCATTAGCAATTACAGCAATTATAGGATTTCCAATTAGTAATGTAATGGCAGGAAGCGTAGCATTTGAAAATAAGTCAATATCTACAATTCCAAATAATGAGACATACTACAAAATTGTTGCAAAGGCAAAAGCAGATAATGAACAATATTGGTATGTTACAATAACGAAGTCCATAAATTTGGGAACCAGTGGTCAGCCCAGACTGATTCTTACTTCTGCAAAGGGAAAGAAAAAAGCACGTGTTTCTTCATCAAAGCTGGGGTTATATAAAGGTATGACAGGTACACAGAAAATGAGATATCCGTCTAAAGCCAATAAGGGAGACACATACAAACTGTTTGGAACTGGAAATAATAATATAAACAAACCGTTTACGATTACTATATCAGGGCGGTATACATCATAATTTACAAAAAAGGGAATGCCGTATCACTCCATTGATGCGGTATTCCCTCATAATAAGTGAAGGAATGAAGAGAATGAATAGGTATATAAAAAATGCAGCTTTTATCATAATATGTCTGGCGGCCGTCGGCATTATGTGGAATCAATCTCATTCAGAAATTAGGCAGGAAACAGAGGAAAGTGTAGACAGCAGTGAAACTGCCGTGCAGGAAGTTACATTTCCCGGTGAATACCAGCAGGAAGTGAACCGTGTGTTTTCCATAGACGCCAAAGTTGTAATTCCGGAAGATTTTAATCCCAATCAACTTTGCCGGGCATCAGCGAAAATTTATGAACTTGACATCGAAAAGTGGAAAAGCAGGTTTTTGACGGGAACGGAAATTTTTGACGTTGATCCGGAGGGCGGAATGAGCCGGGAAGGAGACGATCTTCTTAGGGAGCTATATCAAACAGAAGGGGAAGGAAATTTATATCTTTCCAGTCAGGAAGGGTTTTATTATGATGCCGGGAGATATCTTCCAATAAACAGCGGTTTGGAGTTTCATGAAAACAAGGGGACGGCAGATCATTTTTCTGAAACTGCTGAATTGGAAAATATAAGCAGGTCTGACGCATGGAATGGGCTTATGAAAGAGCTGGATGCATTGGGAATTCATACAGATGATTTTCAAGTTCAATATGCTTACGCCCTGGATTATGAAACCCTTGGGCAAAAAGAGCAGGAAATGCTACAGGAAGAATATATTGAGCCGGAAGAAACGAAGGGCAGTTGGACCAGTGAGGACAATGCATATTACTATTGCCTGCTGCAGAAAGATCAGGGGCTGCCGGTATTTTATCCGGAAGAGGTGATGGAGTATGAAGAAGATATCTATTTTGGAGCTGTTATGTCGTATTATGGAGCATCCGGACTCATTGGCTTAAATGTAAATTATCTCTTTGATATCACAGACGGAAAAGAAAAGATTTATTTAGCGCCGTTTGAAACCATAACTGATACTTTGATAAAAAAATACGAACAGGTCATTATGGATTCTGAAATTACGGTTACAGAGTTTCGCCTTTTTCAATATCCTCTGCGCAGGGGAAAAGATACTTACGAGATCATACCTGTCTGGATTTGCAAACTGGAATACAAGGATAGCGACAGCGTGATGTACATTCCCATTCATGCAGTCACCGGAGAAGAAATGTTGGAGATGGAGTGATTTTTCATGCGTATGCTGAAACGATATTTGAAAGTAGAATTTTACAGGTTGTTTCATTCGCCGCAGTTTTATATTGCAGCAGCCGGGGTTTTTATCATTTATATGATCAGCAGCCTGCAGAGTGTTGGCAGCCTTAGCGTATTTGATCTGTATTATTTTATAAAATTTTTCAGCCTGATTATTGTATTGTTTGGCTGCAGTAATTTTGCATATGCAAATAGCCTTTTGGAAGATTGGGAACACGGATTTTATCAAAGCGTCCTATTGCGGGGGAATTTAAAAGCTTATATATGTGCCAGGAGCATTTGCTGTTTTTTTGCATCCGTATTTTCGATGACAGCAGGAACGCTTTGCTTTGTATTTGTCCAAGGCTGCAGGCTGCCGCTGGCAGATCCTGAGGAAGAATACGGGATGATGCCGATTGTCCGGCAGCAGGATATGTTCGGCTGGTTTCTCCGGGAGAAATGGATGATTGTTTATTTTTTCTTATCGGCCATGATAATCGGATGTTTGGCGGGAATATTGGCTTTATCAGCCATGTGGCTCTCTCTGATTGCAAAAAACAAGATGTTTTCTGTGTGCATTCCGATCGCATCTTACTATTTTCTGGTAAACTGCATAGATGAGGATATTCTTGCAATTAACGGAATGTTTTTATTTTCCGGAAATGTATTATCTAATCCGTTTCTATCGTTTTGTTATACTTTGTTGGTTACGGCAGGCGGCGCCGTTTTCTTTAGTCTGCTGATTTATCGCCGTATGAGCCGTATGGTGAGAGGAGTGAAAAAATGAACATCAGGGCAAATCTGGATAATTTTATTCATCGCATCTGTTCCCTGCGGAGTGTAACCCTTTTTGTGACCTGGATTTGTATGTTGGATATTGAGCTGGGAGTATTTCGGGAAGAGGCATCTGCACTGGGGGTAAAAGATACGTTTGTGATTCTTCCGTTTGTACAGACGGATATGTATTTCAGTAAAGTAATTCTGCTAGGTGTTTTGTGTTTCTTTTCCAATGCGCCGTTTATGGATAAAAGCGAGATGTATGTCATTTCCAGAATCGGGCGGAAACGCTGGGGTATGCGGAATATACAGTACATTTTTTTTGCCGGCATTGTTCTTTCGCTGGCATTGGCCTGTTTCAGCAGCCTTACAGTGCTGCCTGCAGTAAAATGGAGCAACGAATGGGGAAACGTATATCATACGCTTTCCGTGACACGTAGTACGATCGGGGCTGTAATATCCGGAAAAACAATTGCTGCATTTTCTCCGTTTGAGCTGCTGGCGCATATCATTGTGATTGACAGCCTGATATTTGCGCTGATTGGAATGCTGCTTTATGTTTCAAGTCTGTATCTGCCGAGAGTGTGGGGATATTTGATCACGATTGTTTTTGCATTTTTGCCTACGATGTATTGGATGCCCTTTGACATTCAGTATTTTTCTCCGTGTTCCTGGATGTATCCCAGTCAGTGGAGATATGGGCAGGATATGAACTATCCCAGTCTTACCTATATTTATACGGCTCTTTTTCTGCTTCTACTGCTGCTTATCAGGATTGGGCAGGCAAGAATACACCGCGCGGCATGGATCAGCCGGGAAGAAGTTTAAAAGAACGGAGGGAAAAAGATGGGAGAAACGATTCGTATAGAGCATGTATCAAAACGGTTTGGAAATAATGTGGTATTGCAGGACGTATCTTTACAGTGTGAGAGCGGAAAAATTTATGGCATCGTAGGCTATAACGGTTCCGGCAAGTCAGTACTATTTAAGTGCATCTGCGGTTTTTATTTTGCAGATCAGGGCGATATTTATATTCGGAATCAAAAGATCGGAAAAGATACTGATATGATTCAAAATGCAGGAGTCATTATTGAGGAACCGTCGTTTTTGAAACAATACAGCGGTTTGCATAATCTGGAACTGCTCTATCGGCTGAACCATAAAAAGGACACGGTAAAATTAAAAAAAGTGATGGAGATGGTGGGATTAGATCCTATGGAGAAAAAGCCGGTGGGAAAATATTCTCTGGGTATGAAACAGCGGCTTGCCATTGCACAGGCAATTATGGAGGAACAGGATATCCTGATTCTGGATGAACCTATGAACGGTTTGGATAAGGAAGGCGTTGCACAAATGCGGCAGTTGTTTTCCAGGATGAAGGAGGAGGGAAAGACACTTTTGTTTGCCAGCCACAATAAAGAAGATATTGATGTGCTTTGCGATGAAGTTTACGAGATGGACAAAGGAAGGCTGGAGCGTCTTTGAAAAATGCCCCTCTGCCATTGACAGAATTTATGCAGGCGGTTTCTGCAGTTATGGAGACGCAGGCAGAACAGCTGCGGTAAATATTTATAAACATATAAGCAAATGTGTGAAAAGCACGGCTTATGTGTTTATTTTTTGCCCAAAATGACCGACATATTATTTGATGGAATGTGCCGATACAAAGATGTCGGAGAGCGAATTTTATAAGGATACGGAGCAGAGCATATGAAGATAGAAAAAAACAGCCTATTGGATCAGCAGATCCAGAACGAGCAGCCTTTTGCGAAAGCGAAGGTCACAACCTCTTTTTCCGAAGTGAAAAAAGCAAAGACAGATGCCTTGGATAAATCTGTACGCGTCGGACAGACGGGCTATGACAAGGAAGATTTGAAAAAAAGCGCAGTAGAGGAATTTCAGGAGAAAATGAGTGGGCAGATGAGCGCCGCAGATCGGAAAAATCAAATGGCAGTCCTGTCAAATACCCTGACACCGGAGGATTACAAAAAAGCGCAGGAGGACGGATTTGAGCTTCACAGTACAGACAGCGGCACAATCGTTACTGTTACAGATAAGATTAAAGCCCAGCTGGCAAAAGCGGGCGTAGATGTTTCTAATATGGGAGGCTCGCTGACAAAAGAACAGTTAGAAGAAATTGGCGGCAGTCTTGCGGCAGCCAATCGTCTGGAGCAGTATTTTCAGGCATCCGATGTTCCGCCTACCGAGGAGAATATGACAGAGGGTATGGAGGCGCTTGGCCAGGCAGACGAGCTGCAGCCTCTGTCCAAAGGAGCCATAAAATATATGCTGGACAATCATTTAAGCCCCAGCATTGCCAATTTTTATACGGCAGAATTTTCCGGAAGTATGGCTTATGCGCCTTCCGAAGAAGAAATTGATTTTGATGCATTAAAAGATCAGATAGAACGTACGATTACCGCGGCCGGAGAAGAAGTAAATGAACGCACAATCGCCGACAGCCAGTGGATGATACAAAGCGAAATCCCTTATACAGCAGAGAATTTCTCGTATATGCAGAAACTGCAGGGAATTTCCTTTCCGTTAGATTCCGATGAAATGGCGGCGGCAATTGCATCGGCCGTAGCAGAAGGCGGGCGCCCAAAGGATGCCATGCTGCTGCAGGAATATACATTGACAGCGCAGGCACAGCATGCGGTAGAAGTTGTAACAGAGGCGACGGATGAAGACATTGCTTATCTGGCTGCCAACCACATGGAACTGACCATTGAAAATTTAGAGCAGACAGCCGCTCTGAGAAAGCAGGGAGCGCTGGATCTGACTCTGGCAAAGAGCGCAATAGAAGAAAGCAATGGAAACACAGAAGGCTCCGGCAGCCAGGCTGTGGGAAATAACGCACTGGCTTTTCTGACCGCGAAACGGATTCTGGAAGAAACCCGTCTCGCCATGACAACGGAGGCAAACAGAGCCCTTATGAAACAGGGCATTTCTATCGATACCAAACCATTGGAAGAATTGGTAGAACAGCTAAAAGAGCAGGAAAATAATTATTATGCTGCATTGCTGGGAGAAAAAGGCGGGGCAGTAGACGCTTCCATGACAGAATTGTTTGAAACGACGACCCAGAAAGTTTCCGACCTTAAGCATATGCCGGCATACATACTGGGCATGAAGGGATATCCCCTGGATACAGTAAATGAGCTGCATGAAGCAGGAAAAGCCTTGCAGAGCGCCCTTGATAAAGCGGGAGAAAGCTACGAGGCGCTGATGACAGAGCCGAGAAAGGATCTGGGAGATTCCATTCAGAAGGCATTTGCCAATGTGGATGATATTCTGACAGATCTCGGCATGGAAAAAAGTGAGGCGAACAGACGGGCCGTGCGGATTTTGGCATATAACAGCCTGGAAATTAACGAAGAGTCTGTTTTGACAATGAAAGCAGCCGATGAGAAGGTGCAGAGAACATTTTCTAATTTGACGCCGGCGACGGTCAGAGAGCTGATCCGTCAGGGAAGTAATCCGCTGGATATGAATTTAGACGTTTTGAACAAAAAAGCAGAAGAAATCCAGTCTGCAAACAGCGATATGGATACGGAGAGGTTTAGCGAATATCTTTGGAAATTAGAGCAGAATCACAGTATTTCCAAAGAAGAAAGAGAATCTTTTATCGGTATATACAGATTGATTCATCAAATCGAAAAAACAGACGGCGCGGCGATTGGAGCTCTGGTCAGTCAGGGAGCGGAATTTACGATGAGGAATCTCCTAACGGCAGTACGCAGCGCCAAAAAGAGCGGTATGGACTATACCGTAGATGATGATTTTGCAGGAGTAGATTCTGTTTCCGCAGATTCAAATTCCATTACGGACCAGGTGGAGACGGCATATCAGGCAGACTGTATGAAAGATGTTATGGAGACATTGACGCCTGTTACACTGCAGAAACTTTTGGAAAGCCCGGATTGGGAGAATTATACGCCGGAGCAGTTAAAACAGGCTTTGACAGAATATGCCGAAGAAACTGCGGAGCAGGAGGCCGTTTTGGATTCTGCCTATGCAAAAGACCAGTTAGAAGAAATCAAACAGGCGGCGGCTGCTGATGAAGAAATATACCGTTTTCTGGAGCGTTTTGACATTCCAAACACTACAGACAATATCATAGCTGCAAACCGGTTGATTAACAGACGAAATCAGGTCTTCTCGCGGATGTTTAACAGTGAAGAGGTTTTTTCCGGAAAAGAAGTGGATTTTAAAGGCATTCAGGAAGAAATTCTAAGACGTTTTGCCGAGGCTGTTAAAACGCCGAAAGAAATGGCGGCAGCTCAGGAAACGCTGGCAGAAACGGCTGAAAATGTTATGAAGACCATGATTGCCGATGATGAACACATTACCAGTATGGATGTCCGGGAATTAAAATTGATGAATACGCAGATTTCCATTGCCAGAAAAATGGCGGGAGATGAGGAGTATACCATTCCGGTCATGGTGGGAGGAGAAATTACGAATCTCTCCTTAAAGATTGTCCGGGGCGTGGCGAAAAAGGGCATGGTGGAAATTCTTTTTGAAACGGCAAAAGCAGGAAAAGTGGCGGCCAGTATTGAGGCCAAAGAAAAAGGTGTTTCCGGAATTGTAGCAACAGACGATCCTGATATGAAAAAGATTTTGGAAGATCATGCACAGGAGATTACAAAAGGCTTTGGAGAAGAAGAAGGAGATCTTCAGGTTACTTATGTCAGCAAACTGAATTTCTCCAGATTTTCTCAGAATATAAACCGGAACCGGCAGTCGGGAGAAAATGATGAGGAGACTTATCAAATTCAGACGTCGCGTCTGTATAAAATTGCAAAGGGCTTTATCGAAACCGTTAAGGAACTGGAAATTTAGGCCGATATAAAGTAGAGAAAACAGTATGAATATAAACTACAAGGATGTAGCAGCACTGCATGGAGGCGGAAGAATAGGAAGGTATCAAATATGAAAATTAATCACAATATGTCAGCGGTTGTTACAAATGCGCAGTTATTAAAAACAGAAGGAGGACTGGCAGCTTCTATGGAGCGGTTGTCTTCCGGTCTTAAGATCAACCATGCGAAGGATGATCCGGCAGGCATGGCGATCACCAATAAAATGCAGGCGCAGATTGACGGACTTGCAAAAGCCTCCGAAAGTGCATCAAACGGAATCAGCGTACTGCAGATTGCAGACTCAGCGTTAGGAGAGATTACTGATATGCTGCAGAGAATCCGGGAATTGTCCGTACAGGCTGCAACAGACACCAATCAACTGGAAGAGCGTGAGGCGATTCAGCAGGAAATAGAATCTCTGGTGGTGGAAGTAGACCGTATTTCCAGAGATACGGAATATAATACAAAGAAATTATTAAACGGAACTTCCGATACGAGAGTATATGGAGACGGCATTTCCAGAATGTCCATTACCGATTCGGTAAGAACAGGCGAATACAAGATGACAATCGACGCGGCGGCTACACAGGCGTCTCTATTGGGCAACAGCACCCAGGCCGGAGTGATCCCGGCAGGAAAAGTCGAGATTAACGGCATGGAAATCGTTATTTCAGAAGGAGAATCCGCAGAAAGCGTTTTTGAGAAATTAAGAAGAGGCGCAGAGCTTGGGGATGTGAGCCTCATAATCACCGATGGAACGCAAACGGCCACAGGAGAATATAACGCTCTCGACAAGGAATTTGAATTTGGAGACCAGCTGGCATTTGTGTCCAATCAGTATGGCGTATCTTCGTCTGTGGAGATCAGCTGCAGCAACGAGGCGCTGAAACAGTTTTTAGGACTGGGAGCGACAGCAACGCCGGGAAAAGATGCTGAAATTACTTTAGACCGCAGCAACGCATCTGCGTTTGGCGCTCAGGCAACCGTTTCTTTAGACGGCAATAAAGTAAAAATAACCGATGTAAGCGGTTTTGAAATGAATTTTATGATAGATGCAGGCAAAACGGGAGATGTCAATATCAATGTAACTGATATCGGAACCATGACGCTGCAGATCGGGGCAAATGAGCATCAGACGATGGATGTGAGAATCCCGGAGGTTTCCAGTAAGACGCTTTATCTGGATGAAATAGATGTAACAAAAGTAGGCGGCGCAGCAAAGGCAATTTCCCAGTTGGATTATGCGATTTCCGCTGCGTCATCTGTCAGATCCGCAATAGGTGCATATCAGAACCGTCTGGAGCATTCGGTTGACAGTCTGGATGCGTCTAATGAGGACATGACAGATGCAATTTCCCGGATAGAAGATACCGATATGGCAAAAGAAATGTCAGAATACACCAAATATACAGTTTTGCAGCAGGCAGGTACTTCTGTACTGGCGCAGGCAAATGACATTCCTCAAATGGTGCTTCAATTGCTGCAGTAAGAGGTAGCGTGTATGAAACAGGAACAAGTACAGGATTTTACCCGGAGAATCAGCCAGAGCAACAGAGGGGCTCTGGTGGTGATTATTTATGAGATTATATTCGCATATATCAAAGATGCCGAAGAAGGGCTGGCCGGCGATAATTACGAGGGCTTTAAAGAAGGACTGGCAAAGGCGGGAAGAGGAGTGGATGAACTGATTCATTCTCTTGATTTCCAGTATGAGATTTCAAAGGATCTGTATTCTTTATATGTTTTTGTAAAAGAGTCTATGGCAAAGGCAGTGATCAAAAAGCGGGCGGATGAGCTAGCCGGCGCCAAAGAGGTTCTTATGAACCTGTATACAGCATTTGAAGAGGCTGCAAAGCAGGATCAGTCCACCCCTTTGATGCAGAACACACAGCAGGTATATGCCGGGATGACATACGGTAAAAATAATTTAACAGAGACGTTTCAGGACCCTGAAACTTCCAGAGGATTCTTCGCGTAAGAATCCTCTATTTGTTTTACACGGCTTAAAAGAAACTGATAGCGCATCTGCACTGACTGTACCTGGTAGATGTAGCAATCGATCAGATCTGGTTCTACGGCATTGGAAAGATTTGTGTAAGCAGAATCCAAATCATGTTTTGTTCGGTCTAAATCCTCCAGCAATAGAGAATAGCGTTTGTCACGAAAAATACTGTTTTCAAGAATTCGATTCATAGTATCCCCGCTTTCTGAACAGCCTAATCATGCTGTAATGAAATAATGCTTATTTAAATTATAGTCAGAAAAATCCAGAGTATACAGAAAAAAGGCATATTTTCCAAAAAAAAGTATATATTGTATCAAAATAGCAACAGGAAAAGCATCTGAACTGTTGCTTAAAATAAGACGAGGGTATGGGAATCTATATGGATATAAAAACGGGTGTATGGGCGATGCTTGGCATCTGCCTGCTGGTGCTTTCCATAGGGGTATTAAGAAGGAAGGCAGAGATCCTTTTAAACTTCTGCGTGAGAACAATTTTGGGGATTGTGGCAATTTATACGATGAATATGATGTTAAACGGACTGGGGATTGAAAGTGCGGTGGGATTGAACCCAATTAGTGTTTTGACAGTGGGAAGTCTTGGTACAGGCGGCTTTGCGCTGCTTTACGGAATTTCATTTTACCATTTATTGTAAAAAATTCACAAAAATACGAATTTTGTAAAAAATCCATAGACAAATGAGAAAGGCAGAGATATAATTCAACATATAAAGAAAATGCGAGGTGATGGATTGGAAGTATTAAAACAGGCTTGCTGTTTAGTTTACTGACAGTGGCAGCAGTACAGGATGTGGAGGCTGGAAAAATCTCTAACAGACTTATCGTCACAGGTCTGATGATCGGCATAGTTGTTCAGATTACAGAGTATCAGGTTTGGGGCGTGTATTATTTTCTCAGGAACATATCGGTTCCTGTCATTCTTTTATATCTTTTATTTCAAATGCGTGTCCTTGGGGCAGGCGATATCAAATTATTTTCCATGATAGGCAGTATACTTACAACAGGAGAATTGTTTCGATGTATGGCGTATAGTTTTCTGGCGGCGGGAGCGACATCGGTTTTGTTTTTGGCTGCAGATCCAGAAAGGCGGCTGAAAATGCGGCATGCCATAGGCTATTTATTTCATACGCTGCGGACAGGAGAGATAAAGCCTTATCCATTTTCCCATGAACCGGGAAGATATCCATTTGCTTTCTCTGTACCGATATTGTTTGGAACGGCCGCTGCGTTGCAATTTCCCCTGAGTTACTGGAACGGAGGTGTATATTGATTCAATTAAAAATTGCGTTTTTAGATGAAGAAGAGACATATTTGGAGCAGCTGAAGGGATATTTAATCCGCAAAAAGGAGTTGTTTTTTAGGATCAGTACTTTTTCCCATGCAAAATCCTTTCTGGAGTATCAGGAACACACAGCTTTTGATGCAGTGATAATGACAAAAAGCTTCTGGAGGATTTTGTACAAAGAAACAGCGCAGATCAAACAGATTTTTCTTCTGGAAGAGGCCGGGAGCCTGCCATATCAGGACTGCCTTTTTGTAAAGAAATATCAGTCGGCGGAAAATCTGCTGGGACAGATTTCGGCAATGCTCTGGCAGGAAAAGCAGGAAGGGCAGAGAGGCGTTTTTGAAAAACCGGCAGAGCTGATTGGCATTTATTCTCCGGTACACCATGAGAATCAGATACTTTTCGGCATGTCCATGGCGCAGATTCTGGGAGAAAATCAGAAAGTATTATATGTCAATCTGATGGAGCACAGCGGTTTCAGTCAGCTGGCGGGAACGGAGATTTCAGAGGATATTGGAGATCTGGTCTATGGAATGATGCAGAAGGAATATGAGTTTACAGTGGAACTGAGAAAGGTTTCCCGGACATACAAAAATTTTGATTATATTCCCCCGGTGGTAAATCCAGAGCATTTGTTTGAATTGACAAAAGCATTGTTTGAACAGCTTTTGCTGGAATTGAAAAACTGCAGCGGATATGATGTGGTCATTATTGATTTTGGAACGGTGTTTTTGGGTTTTGCAGAAATGATGCCGGTTTTTGAAAGTTTTTACTGTCTGGGCAAAGAAGGAACCGTCAACCGGTACCGCATGGAGGAGTTTCTGGAATATCTGAGCAAAGAAGGAGAGCACATCATGACGCATATGAATCGGGTGCTTTTGCCGGAACAGATGCATTTTCTGGAAGAGGGCAGTCCTTTGGAATGTAGTTTGTATGGCGGAATGGGCGACTATATCCGCCGATGTCTGTACGGAGGAACAGAAATTGGATAATAAGAAACTATATTTTGAAATCAAGGAAAATGTACTGCAAAAAGCGGATCATACCAGAGAGCTATCCAATCAGGAATTAAAAGACTGCATTGAGGGGGAACTGCAGAAAAGAGATAAAGAAGGTTTGCTTTCTTTTGAAAAACGCAGACAGTATGCAGAACGCTTATTTGCCTCATTTCGGAAATTCGGCGTTTTACAGGAATTGATTGAGGATGAGGAAGTGACAGAAATATTAGTCAATGGGCCGACGCATATTTTCTATGAAAAAGCCGGAGAACTGCATTGTTTTGAAAAGTCTTTTTCCGGGGAAGAGGAGCTGGCAGATTTGATTCAGACGATTTGTGCAGGAGGAAACCGCATGGTCAACGAGGCGTCGCCTATTGTAGACACCAGACTGCCGGACGGCTCTCGCGTCAATATTGTCTTACCGCCCATTTCTTTAGACGGTGCATCCGTATCCATTCGTAAATTTTCAAAAGAACCTATGAATATGGCTGCGCTGCTGTCTTATGGCTCCTTGTCAGAAGAAATAGCATTGTTTTTAGAAAAGCTTGTGATTGCAGGATACAATTTATTTGTTTCCGGAGGAACCGGTTCCGGAAAGACTACATTCTTAAATGCCTTATCGGCATATATTCCAAAAGACAAACGGGTAATCACAATTGAAGATTCGGCAGAACTGCAATTGAATGGAATTGCGAATCTGATACGGTTAGAGACGCGGACGGCAGGGTTTGAAGGAGTTTCGCCTATTGGCATCCGGGATCTGATCAAAACGGCTCTTCGAATGCGGCCGGATCGTCTGATTGTGGGAGAATGCAGGGGGGCGGAGGCGATTGATCTTTTAAGCGCTAACAATACAGGGCATTCCGGCAGTCTTGGCACAGGGCATGCCAACAGCGCTTATGATATGATTCATCGTTTGGAGACAATGGTGTTAATGGGAATGGATCTGCCCATAGCTGCAATCCAGAGGCAAATCGTTTCCGGAATTGATGTGTTTATCCATTTGGGCCGGTTAAGAGATAAGAGCCGGAAGGTGCTTGAGATTGCAGAGTTGGATAAAGTAATGGGCGGAAATATCCGGTTAAATGTATTGTATCGGTTTATGGAAACCGGAGAAGAAGAAGGGAAAATTCAGGGAAGATGGGAAAAAACAGGAGAACTTTTACATCAGGAAAAATGGGATGCGGCCGGATTTCCCTCCATAGAGAAAAGATGACCGCAGTAGGAGCGGCAGTTGGAATCAGTGGATTGATTTCGGGTCTGTTTTACAATTCCTTCTGGGGAATGTGTACATTTCCGGCTGTCTGGTATGTTTCCAATAAGTATGCCTGCCGGAGAAAAGAGGACAAGCGGAGGAAACGTTTGAATCTGGAATTTAAAGATTATATGTATGCCGTAAGTAGTTTGCTGTCGGCGGGATATTCCATAGAACGGGCGTTTTTGGCGGGATTGAAGGATATGGAGCGGCTATACAAAGAAGAGAGCGTTTTAAAGAAAGAGCTGGACGCAATGGAAAAAAGGCTTTCTCTTCAGGAGCCTATTGAGCATATTCTGGAGGATTTTGCAGCAGAGAGCAAAAGCGAAGATATTGAAACGTTTGTAGAGGTTTTCTGCTATGCCAAACGGGGAGGCGGTGATTTTCTGCATATTATAGCAGTATCTGTGGGAAGGCTTTGCGATAAGATGGAGGTGCAGGAAGAAATTGATACGGCAATTGCCGAAAAGAAACTGGAGCAGAAGATTATGTGCGTGGCGCCTCTTGGGATTTTACTGTTTTTTAAGGCGACGTCGCCGGAGTTTATAAGTGTATTATATGGGAATTTGCTGGGAGGTGCAATTATGACCATTGCCCTTTTCCTGTATGCAGCAGCATTTTTTCTGGGCATGAAGATAATGGAGGTTGAAGTATAGGGATGATATTGTGCGGCGCGGCAGGTATAGTCTGTCTGTTGATTCTGGCTTTTTGGCGGAGACATCCGGTTATAGAGAAGATAAGAACTCCCTGCAGAGTGATATTGGTATTCTGCGTGCTGGGAAGTCTGGCAGAACTGACAGCACAGACCGGCAGCAATAGACTGGAGCTGGGAGAAATTACAAGGAGGGAGCCGGGAGAAGGAGACAGGGAAGAAGAGGCAATTGTGTATCTAAAAGAAGAGGATACGGAATATCCCATTACACTTACCATTGAGGAGCGGCAATATCCCAAGGCGGAAGAGGAAAAACTCTTGGCAGGAGCCAAAAAGGAAATCCGGGAAACTTTTTGCGGGGACAATGCTTCTCTGGATCAAATAACAGCAAACCCTGTGGTTTTGGAAGGCTATCAGAATGATGCAGTCTCGGCGGAATGGCTGTTTTCAAAGGAAGAGGTGATTTCTCCGGAAGGAGATATCAATCAGAAGGCTCTTGGGGAAAACCCGGAAGAAATAGAAGCAGTCATTTCTCTTAGCTGCGGAGAGGCAGAGGAATGGTATCGCTTTTCCTTTACGGTTATACCGGAAGAAAAAACCAGAAAAGATCGTCTTGTCGCAGCAATCCAAGATCGGATTCAAAAACAGGATAGAAAAGAGGCCGTTGTAAAACTGCCGGATCAAATTAACGGACAGGCGATAATCTGGAGAGAAGGGACAGAGGTAGAAACCACAGAACTGTTCGGTTTGGGTATTTTGGCGGCAGCAGCGGCTGTTTATGTAGAAAAAGAACAAAAAGAAAGGAAAAAACAGAAGCGAAGGCAAAATCTTCTGGCAGGGTACCCGGAATTTGTCAGTAAAATTTCTCTGTTGTTGGGAGCGGGCATGACAATATCGTCGGCGCTGCGGAAAATCAATCAGATGCATCAGCAAAAAATGCCAAAAGAAAATGGCAGAGACGCCGTATATGAGGAATTGTATCAGATGATTTGTAAAATAGACAATGGGATGGGAGAGATGAGAGCTTATCAGGAATTTGCCAGGCAGTGTGAAATCAGACCATATCGAAGACTGGTTTCCCTCCTGATATCCGGACAGAGGACAGGCAGCCAGAAGTTATTGGAGCAGTTAAATGAGGAAAGCGAACGTGTGTTTTCAGAACGAAAGAATACAGCCCGTAAATTTGGAGAAGAAGCAGGAACAAAAATGCTTTTGCCGATGATGATGATGCTTGTCATCGTATTGGGGATTGTAATCATTCCGGCATTTTTGTCCATTTACGGAGGTTAAAATGTATAACAGATCAGCTTGTCTGAACTGTTGCAGAAACGAATAAAACAAAGGAAGGAACGATATAAATGAGAGAATGGAAGGAATTTTTAATGGAAGAAGAAGGAAACGGCGTTGTTGAAGTGATTTTAATTCTGGTAGTGTTAATCGGAGCTGTGGTTATTTTCCGAAAGCAGCTGCAGGCGCTGGTAGGAGATTTAATGCAGTCTGTGGAAAAGAAAGCAAAAGCGGTAGAATAATGAAAAATATAAAACAGGAAGGCTCTGTTACAGCTCCTCTTTGTATGATGGTTTTGGTCATAGCGGCATTGTTGTTTACACTTGTGGAAAGCGCTCGTTATTACGGGTTAAAATCCAATGCCGAAAAAGGAGGAAAACTGGCGGCAGAATCGTTATTTGCAGGATATCAGCCTTTTCTGCTGGAAGAATACGGGATGTTTTTTCTGGATGGAAACTTCGGCGGCAGCAATTTTCAAATGGAAGGTGCAGAAGATGAGATAAGAGCGTTTTTATGTGAAAACTTTATTACAGGAAAAGAACAAGACGGTATTGATTTGTATCGTATGCAGGCGGTGGATGCAGAGGTGACCGGATATATGCTGGCGACAGATGCAAAAGGCAAAGTTTTTGAGATGAAGGCCGCGAAGGCAATGAAACAGAAACTGGGAGAACAGGCGGCAAAAAAGATTTTGGAAGAAATTTCCGGAGTGAAAAAGCAGACAGAAAATACCGAAAACCCAGAGGAGGCAATTGCCGGAGCAGATGCCGCATTAAAGGAAATTGCAGCTGCGGAGGAAGAGAAAAAAGAAAGCGCAGATCAAAAAGAAAAAGAGCAGGGAATGGATGAAACAGAGGCTTTAAAGCTTCGAACAGCAGAAAATCCTTTGGAAATTGTAAAAAAACTGCAAAAAGAAGGCATTCTGGCGCTGGTTGTTCCATCGGGAAATTCTGTATCTGAAAAACGGTGTAATACGAAGGATAGCCTTTTAAAACGAAACTGCCGGAAAGGAACCTGGGAATGCAGAGAAAATTCGGGCTGGTATGAGCGGATTTTGATGCAGGAATTTTTAAAGCCGCTGTCTGGCAATGCAGTTGCGCCTCAGGAAAATGGGAGTTTATCTTATGGAACAGAATATTTGATTTGCGGAAAGGAAGGCGATAGAGAGAACTTAAAGGGAGTCGTAAAAAAGATACTGCTATTGCGGGAAATTTTAAATTACGTGTATCTGCAGACAGATGAAAGCAGAAAAGCCGAGGCGCGTACGGTGGCCTCGGCAATCGCAGGAGCGTTGGTCAGTCCGGAATTGATCAGCATTATAGAGCAGGGGGTTTTGGCTGCATGGAGCTATGTGGAAAGTATTTGTGATGTAAAAGCATTGCTTTCCGGCGGAAAAATACCGATAATTAAAACCTCCGACAGCTGGCATACGCAGCTTTCTAATTTAAGCAGTGCAATAGAAAACGATTATACAGGGGAGGCAAAGGGAGTCTCCTATGAAAATTATCTGGATATTCTGTTATACGAAAAAACAGTAAAGCAAATTGCCTACCGCAGCATGGATCTCATGGAATGGCGGTTAAAAGAACAGCCGAATGGAGAAAACTGCCGTATGGATCATATGGTGACAGGCATTCGGTTTACGGCGGAATATGATACAGAAACGTTGTTTTTTGACATATTTGGAAAAGATACGGTAGGAGGATACCGTTTTACAGAAAAAGAGGAGTATATATATGGACCATGAGAAAATGCGGATACAAGGGGGCGTCTCTGTGATACAAAATAAAATCTCTCTACCTGTAAAGAAAAAGAACCAGATTATTTCAAAAGAAATACAAAAAGAGACGCTCCCTTGTATCCGTATGGAAGGTTCTTATATGGCAGAACTGGCAGTGGCAATTCCCTTTTTTGTAGGATTTTTGATGATAATTCTGTTCTTTTTCCAGATATTAACTGTGGAACAGGAAGTGGAGAACGCTCTGTTTTCCACCGGAAGAGAACTGGCCGTTGTGTTCTGTGAAAAGCAGGAGGATACTGCAGGAGAAAGGCTGACAGCAAAAGCGTTGTTTCTTAAAAATCTTGCGAAGAATTCTGCCGCCGAGGAATTTGTCACAGGCGGAAGAATGGGAATTTCTCTGTCAGAATCTGACTTTTCGGGAAACTACGTTCGCTTGAAGGCAAATTATAAGATTTGCTTTCCCATTGGATTGTTTGGAAAAAAAGAACTGCGTATAACACAAAAAGTCATGTGCAGAAAGTGGACAGGCAGGAATGATTCAGATCCAAAGGAGGAGATTGTATACGTCGCAAAAAACGGCTCCGTTTATCACAGGAGCCGGGAATGCACCTATTTAAAGCCTTCCGTGGAAAGCGTAAATAAAAATGCGGTGGGCGGGTTGAGAAATGCAGACGGCGGAAAATATTATTCCTGTGGAGCGTGTATAAAAGGAAATATGACAAATACTATGGTGGTATATATTACAAAATATGGAAACCGCTACCATGGGAGAAGAGACTGCAAAAGGATCAAACGCACGGTGTTTGCCGTTCGTTTGTCGGAAACAGAGGGCAAAAATGCCTGCAGTAAGTGCGGAAAGGAGTAGTTTATGATACAGTCATGTATTTTGCTGGGTACGCTGGGCGTGCACAGTTTAGAAGATATCAGAGAGAAAAAAATAACGGTAAACATTACATTGTTTTCCGGGATTATAGGAATTGTTATGCATCTGCTTTTTCAGAACCAAAGTATTTATGAAATGTTGGCTGGAATGCTGCCGGGGGTGGGGATTCTTCTTCTCAGCCGTTTGACCAAAGGAAAAATCGGAATGGGAGACGGCATTGTGTTTATGCTGACGGGATTGTATCTTGGATTTGGCAAAAATATGATGCTGATGTTTCTTTCTTTTGTACTGGCAGGAAATTTGGGACTGTTTCTGCTGATAAAAGGAGGAGGCAGAGGAGATGAAAAAATGCCGTTGATCCCTTTTTTGTTTCTGGGATATAGTCTGATGATCATAAGCGGGATACAGATATGAAAAAAAGCGAAGGTTCTTACACGGTGGAATTGGCTCTGCTCTTGCCGGTGCTCCTGCTGTCTCTCTTTGCTCCGGTATATATGGGATATGATATGTATATGCAGACAAAAGAAGCGTCGGTTTTTGTCTGGGAAGAAACAGAACGGGCAGAAGAGCGGGTACTGAAAATAAAATTTGCAAAAGAGGTTTTGGAGGAATGGAAATGACAGAATACAGACGATGTCAGGGAAAAAGCTATATGATCATAAGCAGTGATGGCCAGGGTGCAGGATATGAGTATCCAATGATAACTGAAAATAAAATCCCCGGATTGCTGTCTTGCCAACTCAGCAATGAAAATGAGAAATTGCAGTTTTGGTATGAGATCAGCGGTAGACAGACATTAAAAGACTGGATTGAAATCAAAAAGCCGGGTAGTGAGCTTTTAAGAAAGCTGCTGCTGGCTCTGGCGAAAACAATAGAAAAGGCCGGAGAATATCTGTTGTGTGAAACGGGAATTTCTCTGGAGCCGGAGCAGATTTTTATAGATGGGAAAGCAGAGGAGATTTTCTTTTGTTATCTGCCCTGTCAGAAAAGAGATCCAGAAGAGGGAATGAAGCGTTTTATGGAATACTATATTTCTCACATGGAGCATGGAGACAGGGAAAATGCAGGGAAATGCTATGATGTGTATGAAAGATGTCAGCAGGGGCATGCCGCGCCGGATGAATTGCTGCAGATCCTTTTTGAGGAAAAGGAGATGCCTGCATCGCTGCCGGTAGAAGAAACAAAAGAGCCGGCGGTAAAAAAGAAAGTACATAAATCCGGCATGCGGTGGGAAATATCGGAGGTTTCGTCAAATCTTAAACAGCAGAAGCGTTTTTGGAAAGAAGGAATATGGAACCGGAAAATATCGCCTTTTCCAAAGAAAAAAATTTCAAAAGAGCCTTATGTCTTTGAACCGGAGGAATATCCGGAAACAGATTCCAATTTCACTGTACTTCTGGGAAGCGAGACAAAAGAGATTTTAGGCGAGCTGAAATACGAAGGAGAAGGAAGTGAAACAAATATGAAGATTACATCGCCTGTTTTTGTAATCGGTAGTCAGAAGGGAGAGGCAGACGGCGTGATTTCAGCAGATACGGTTAGCCGGATTCATGCGAAGGTTACAAAAGAGGGGGAAGACTATTATCTGGAGGATATGAATTCCACCAATGGAACATACCGCAATGGGGAACTATTGGTGTATAAAGAAAAAGTAAAACTAGAAAAAAATGACAGAATTGTGTTTGCCAGGGAGCAGTATCGTTTTGTATAAATGACTTGAAAAAAACGGAGTATGCCTTATAATGAAAAACAAAAACAGGAGTTATTTCATGAAGGGTAAATTTCAGGAAGAAGTACCGGTTATTACTGTAATTTTGGTTATATTAAATATAGGAATCTGGCTGTTTATGGAAATAACGGGAGATACACAGGATGTCTGGTATATGTTGGAACACGGAGCATCCTATGCACCGGCTATTGTGGAAGCCGGAGAGAGCTGGAGGATTTTCACTTCCATGTTTCTCCATTTCGGAGCAGATCATCTGATCAATAACATGCTGATTCTGGGACTAATGGGATTCCGGCTGGAACATACATTGGGCAGCGTCCGTTTTGCCCTATTGTATCTGGGAGCCGGTTTGTGCGGCAATCTCTTGTCTTTGTACCAGGAATGGATGACAGGAGATTTTGCCGTATCTGCAGGAGCATCGGGAGCTGTGTTCGGCGTAGTCGGCGGACTGATCGCTTGGGCAGTCTTTCACAAAGGAAAAGTAGAGGGCCTGACTACAAAAGGATTGTTTGGAATGGCGGCGCTTAGTCTGTACTATGGATTTTCTACAGCGGGTGTGGACAACTGGGGACATATCGGCGGTATATCAGGAGGTTTTCTGTTGGGCGGTATTTTTGCGATCTGTTCAAAAGTCGTTGATTTTAAGAAAAGAAAACAATATACTATAAAGTAGGTATTAACACGGATTTTTTAAAATGGAGGACAAAATGAAAATCAATATATATTATGGTGGAAGAGGATTGTTGGACGATCCGACCTTGTATGTACTGGGCAAAATGGAAGATGTTTTAAAAGAACTGCGGGTTACGGTAGAGCGTTATAATATATATGAGCACAAAAGCGAAATCTATACGCTGCCTCATACGTTCAAGGAGGCAGACGGGATCATTCTGGCTACTACGGTAGAATGGCTGGGCATCGGCGGCTATATGCAGCAGTTTCTGGATGCCTGCTGGCTGTACGGAGATAAAGAACTGATCAGTTCCCTTTATATGCAGCCGATCGTTATGTCTACGACTTATGGGGAGAGAGAAGGCGTCGTTACATTAGAGAATGCATGGGTAATACTGGGTGGACAACCTTGCAGCGGTCTTTGCGGATATGTAGAGGATCTGGTAAATTTTGAGATGAATCAGGAATACACGCTGATCATTGAGAAGAAAGCAGAAGACCTCTATCGTTCCATTTCCCAGAAGATGAAAGTGCTTCCCAGCAGCAACCAGGCAATTAAACAGACAGTACTTAGAACCCAGTCTATGGATCTGACGCCCCAGGAGAGCGAGCAGTTATCGAAATATGTATCGGATGATTCTTATGTAAAAAAACAAAAAGAAGACATTGAAGAGCTGGCGTCTATGTTTAAAGATATTCTGGGGAAGAGTAGTGAAGAAGAAGACAAAATGTACATCAAAGAATTTGAAAGCCATTTTATGCCGGAAATTGGTTTTAGAGCTTCTTATCTGTTTATGATAGAAGGAAAGAAGCAGCCGCTGTGTCTGGATGTAAAGGACGATGAACTGACCTGTTCTTACGGCAATCGGGAAAATATCGATGTATACGCTAAATTGAACGCAGATGTAATGAGCAGCATCGTAAATGGAAGAATGACCTTTCAGCGGGCATTTATGACAGGCGTAATGACAGCAAAGGGTAATTTTAAAACCCTTCGCATGTTAGATACGCTGTTCAATTTTGAAGGGAATTAGAGTGGTCAGAGAGAGGCGTTTGGCAGGGAAGATATATGGAAAAGGTGCAGCCGTCGCCGGGATGGGAATCTACCGTAAGATAACCTCCATGGGCCTCAATTATCTGCTTGCTGATCAAAAGTCCCAGTCCGGTACCTTCTTTTTTGGTGGTTTCAAAGGGTGAAAAAAGCTTAGGCAGATATTCCGGAGAAATACCGCCGCCAGAATCAATCAGTTCAAGCTGGATATAAGTATCTGCAAGTTTGCCGATAAGACGGATTGTTCCAATGCCGTTCATAGCCTCGTAGGAATTTTTGACCAGATTGAAAAGGGCCCGTTTGAATCTGGCATGATCTATATAAATTTCCGGCAGAGGAGAGGTCAGAGATATTTCGCAGTGAAAATCAGCAGTATGAAAAAGCGCCAGAAAAGAATCGATCAGCGTCGGGAGAAAAGTCATAAGAGATGTTTTTTCTACAGAAAGATCATCACACAGACGGGCAGACGAGAGTTCGATCAGCATATGTTTCAGAGAGGAAAGTTCCTGAATAGAATCGTTCCAATAGGGAAATTCGCGGATTTCAGGATGTGTTTTTTCTACCAGCTGCAAAGAGCTGCTGATAAACGTAATATTGTTTTTGATTTCATGAAAGATTTTTTCATAATCTTCGTTTGACATAACAATTCCTCCCATCATCTGTATGAGGTCAATTACCCCATAGCAAGCCAGACTCAGTGTAGCATGATTGAAATAGGGGTTCAACAGGGAATATAGTACAAAATTCGACAGAAAGGAAAATAAAAATGAAAAAAGAAGATTGTATTTTTTGCAAATTATCATCAGGAGAAATTCCTTCTAACACAATTTATGAGGATGAGATGTTTCGAGTGATTTTAGACGCTGCACCGGCATCAAAAGGACATGCCCTCATTCTTCCAAAAGAACATTATGCCAACTTGTATGAGATTGATGCTGAGACAGCCGGGGAGGCGATGAAGCTTGCGAAAAAGCTGGCAGGGCATATGACCGATGTACTGCAGTGTGATGGATTTAATCTGGTACAGAACAACGGAGAAGTTGCGGGACAGACGGTATTTCACTTTCATCTGCATCTGATCCCGAGGTACAGGAATATGAAGAATTCGGATATCTTAACATGGAGCCATGAGACATTTACAGAAGAGGAAATGAAAGAGATCTGTCAGTCGTTATCTCAGTAGAAATAAGGAGCTGCGTTTAGGACGCAAGCTCCTTTTCGATTAGCTGAAAAATTGTTTGAATGGAATCAAGCTGACCGCTTTTGGACATAGCGGCAATATAGAGGTCTTTTTGTTCAAATACATTAGAGATCGCTGTCTGCAGCGTGTCTGCTGTCAAATCTTCTTCTTTGATTACATAGGAAAATCCCTGCTTTTGAAAGGAATTTGCATTTAAAATCTGGTCGCCTCTGCTGGCAGCTGCAGAAAGCGGAATTAAGATATTTGGTTTGTGCAGCGCTAACAGCTCACAGATTGCATTGGCTCCCGCACGGGAAATTACAACATCTGCCAGAGCGAACATATCTTTTAACTGTGTACTGATATATTCATATTGTGCATAACCGGCAGTGCCTGCGTGGCCGGCATCTACATTTCCTTTGCCGCAGAGATGTATGATCTGATATTTTTGCAAAAGAACAGAGAGCTGTGAACGAATTGCATCGTTGATCACCTTGGAACCGGTGCTTCCTCCGATTACTAAAAGGACTGGTTTTTCAGAAGTAAAATGGCAATAGGAGCGGGCGCTTTCGGCATCTCCGGATAAAAGTTCCTGTCGTATTGGGGAACCGGTTAAAACAGCCTTTTCTTTGGGAAGATATTTTAAGGTTTCCGGAAAATTGCAGCAGACCTTTCTGGCAGCGGGAATGGCGATTTTGTTGGCAAGGCCTGGTGTAATATCGGATTCGTGTATGATAACAGGAATTCTACAGAATCTTGCCGCCAGTACTACCGGTACGGAAACAAAGCCGCCTTTGGAAAAGACAATATCCGGTTTCAGCTTATGTAACAGCCGGATTGCCTGCCCCAGTCCTTTGATTACTTTAAAGGGATCGGAAAGATTTTTAAGATCCAGATAGCGGCGGAGCTTTCCGGAAGAAATTCCGTAGTAGGGGATGTTTGCCGCCTGGATCAAATCTTTTTCGATGCCCTGGTAGGAGCCGATGTAGCTGACCTGGTAAGAAGATTCCAAAAGCCGGGGCAGCAGTGCGATATTTGGTGTAACATGACCGGCAGTGCCGCCGCCGGTTAAGACGATTTTTTTCATAACTAGATACCTGTGTCCTTTCTTTCTGATATTTAACTATATTATACTCCTGCTCTAAAATGTCAAGAAAAGACTTGTAAAAACCAAAAGATACTTTAAAATAAGGGGTACAACAACCTTAGAAAGGGAGACGCAGAAACATGCGGGGAAGATATTTTCGTTATTTATTTGAGAATCCCGATGGTGGACTGATGCATATTGGCAGTCTTTATGACAGAGAAGGCCAAAGGACAACAAGTTATATTTATATGGTGGGAAGTTACTGTAGAAACGGATCAAAAAACAACAGAGAAAATGAAAATCAGAAAAAAGAGATGACTCCGGAAAGAATAGACATACTGGTTATGGGATGTTATACGACAGAATATGTAATCAAACTCATACATCTTGTGAAACAGCATGAAATTGGAATGATCATATTGCCGTATCTTGCACCGATTCAGCGGCTGGTACTGGCAGAGGAAATAGAAGACGGAAGTGCGAATGGAAAAGAGACGACCCGGTTTTTACAGGATCCTTATGGATTTTTGAAAGAGTTCTGTGCCGGAAAGATATATTTTCTTTATGGAAATGATTCTCTGCTTACCAGAGCTCCGGAGGAGCTGGAACAGGGAATCTTTTTTAACCCGGTGGATGAGAGAGTGCGGAAGCTGATTAGAGAAATGGAGGGATATGTCGTTCCGGTGGTGCAGGCCGGATATATCATAGAAAACAACTGGCTGTTTTATTTTGGAGTGTATGGATTGGATATACAGGTGCTGTCCGATTTTACCAGAGGTTATTTTGGCAATATGGAGAATATCAATGAACTCTCAGAAAATGTAAATGAAGATTATGTCGGTCAGATGAAACGGCTGCTGCAGGAGTATCAGACTAAATTTGGCAGTTCGCCTGCGACGACAATTGTGATGTTTGTAGATCCTTTGTATGCATTTACCGGAGAAAATGACTGCTTTATGACAGAAAAAGAATCCGGCGGAGAAGAATGTTTGAAAAAACTGGAGAGGATGCAGGGAGATCCGCGGTGTCTGTGCACGGTAAGCTGTATGAGGGAGAGGGATTATGACACCATGCGGCAGAAGAGAAAAGAGGAACAGGGAGAATCCCGGTTTGGCATACTGCTTTTGGGGAATGTGAATTTGAACCGATATCTGCCGGAGGTTTTGGCCAGGTTCTGGAAGGTTCGATTTCGGATTCGGGGAATCAGCGTTCCAAATTGCGGCGGTGGAGAGGACTGGAACCATAAAATTCTTGGTCTTGCGGCAAAACGGGAACGGCTTTACTGGATCTGCAGCAAGGCGGATATTACCTCTGTAGGCGTTGTCAGCGATATTGTGCTTTCCGGGCCGAATAACCGGTTTCTGATATTGGATCGGAATACGGGATGCTGTTTTTCCGGATATATTGTTCCAAAAGAAGACATAGAGTGACAGAAAGAAGGCGTTTTTTTATATAAAATGGTAAAACTTGCGATGAAAACATGGAATAGAACTCTTTTTTTGCTCTCTTTTTTTCTTTATAATAAGCAGTGTGTGAAATATATTTATTCACAACATATACAGGTATGTCTGTAATGGGAAAAGAAAGGGAGGTATTGCCATGGTTCAGGAACAGATTATGTTATACATCAGAGAAAATGCGGTTGCGGCAGCGGCGTTGACAGGGATTATTCTTCTTCTGCTGTTGGTACTCATTCAGGTAACGAGGACAAGACAGGAAGTGCATAAAATCTGCCAAAAGATCCGCAGATATTTTGAAGTGATTCTGGCGGGAGATGAAGAAACGTCTGTGGTGGAAGAAGAGTCCCCGGAGGAGATTCAAATACCGGTTTACCAGACGATGGAAGAGAAACAAGAGACAGAAGAGGATTCTAAGGACAGAGAAGAGCTGAAACTTTTAATGGAGGTAATATCCGAGGTTTTTTAGGTCTTGAACTACGAAGAAGGGTTTGCTAAAATAATAATTGCAAAAATACAGGTTTTATAGATAAAGGAGCGTTTGTCATGAGCAAAATAACATTTGACTATTCAAAAGCAGCAGGATTTATCAGTGAAGAAGAGATCAGTTATATGAGTAAGCTGGCGGAGGATGCAAAGGAGCAGCTTGTTTCAAAAACCGGAGCCGGCAATGATTTTACAGGATGGATTGATCTTCCGGAAAATTACGATAAAGAAGAATTTGCAAGGATTAAACAGGCTGCCAAAAAGATTCAGTCTGATTCGGAAGTATTGGTAGTAATCGGAATCGGCGGCTCCTATCTGGGAGCACGGGCGGCAATCGAATTTTTAAGACATGGATTTTATAACAATATTTCCAAAGCATCCAGAAAGACGCCGGAGATTTATTTTGCAGGAAACAGCATCAGCGGCGCATATTTGGAGGGACTGCTGGAAGTAATCGGCGACAGAGATTTCTCCATAAATGTTATTTCCAAATCTGGAACTACAACGGAACCGGCGATTGCATTCCGTATTTTCAAAAAGAAGATAGAAGAGAAGTACGGAAAGGAAGAGGCTGCAAAACGTATTTATGCAACGACAGATAAGGCGAGAGGAGCATTGAAAAACCTTGCATCAGAAGAAGGATATGAGACATTTGTGGTGCCGGATGATATCGGCGGACGTTTCTCTGTTCTGACAGCAGTGGGGCTTCTTCCTATTGCAGTCAGCGGCGCAGACATCGATCAGTTAATGGCGGGCGCTGCAGAAGGAAGAAAACTGGCGTTAGAGCAGAAGTTTGAAGAGAATGACGCCATGAAATATGCGGCAATCCGCAATATCTTACTGCGAAAAGGAAAAGGCATAGAGGTATTAGCAAATTACGAACCCTGCTTACACTATGTATCAGAATGGTGGAAACAGCTGTATGGTGAAAGTGAAGGCAAAGACCAGAAGGGAATCTTCCCGGCATCGGTGGATCTTACTACAGATCTCCATTCTATGGGACAGTTTATCCAGGATGGAGCCAGAACTCTTTTTGAAACGGTTATGAACATCGAGAATGCCAGAGGCAGTGTTCTGATTGAAGAAGAGGCGGTAGATCTGGACGGCTTAAATTATCTTGCCGGAAAAGATATGGATTTTGTCAACAAGAACGCTATGAACGGAACGATCCTTGCACACACCGATGGAAACGTACCGAATTTAATGGTAAATATTCCAGAGCAGAATGAATTTTATCTGGGAGAATTGTTCTATTTCTTCGAGTTCGCAGTAGGCGTCAGCGGATATTTGCTGGGAGTCAATCCCTTCAACCAGCCGGGCGTAGAAAGTTATAAGAAGAATATGTTTGCTCTGCTTGGAAAACCGGGTTATGAAGCACAGAGAGAAGAGCTGTTAAAGAGATTGTAATTCGTAACAAGAATAGATCAGACAGGACTGTCTCATTAAGGAGTGGGAATACAACTTGCTTAGTGTGGCAGTCCTGATTTTATTTACTCATTGCCTCGCTCTGAGGACAAAACTATAATAAGCATGAAAAGCAGGAGGTATGATATGAAACGAAAAAGCGCATTGATTACCGGCGCATCCAGAGGAATCGGAAGGGCGGCGGCTGCAGCATTTGCAAAAGGGGGATATGATCTGGTTTTAAATTGTGTTCATTCCGGGCAGGAACTCAATGATTTTGCAAAAGAGCTGCAGGCGGAATTTAAGATTCAGACGCTGTGCTGCTGCGGAGATGTTGGCAGTTATGAATTTGTGTGCCGGATGTTTGCGCAGGCTGCAGATTTTTGCGGAGGCGTTGACGTGCTGATCAATAATGCAGGAATTTCGTATATTGGATTATTAGAGGAGATGTCGTATGAGGACTGGGAGCGGATGCTTCATACGAATCTGACATCTGTTTTTTCATGCTGTAAATGCGCAGTTCCTTATATGGTAGCGCAGAAATCGGGGAGGATCATTAATATTTCTTCGGATTGGGGTATATATGGAGCTTCCTGCGAAGTAGCGTATTCTGCAGCAAAAGGAGGCATAAATGCTTTTACCAAAGCTTTGGCAAAAGAGCTTGCTCCCAGCAATGTGCAGGTGAATGCCGTTGCCTGCGGCGTCATTGACACGGATATGAATGCGGGATTTGACGCGGCGGAACGCAGATGCCTGGAGGAAGAGATCCCGGCCGGATATTTTGCAAAACCCAAAGAGGTGGCGGATTTCCTCTATCAGATGTCAGAGGCGCCGCCTTATTTGACAGGTCAGATCATTGCTTTTGACGGAGGCTGGATGTAAAACATATTATTTTAAAAATGAATATTCGATTCGCGCTGCGCGAGTTGTTTTCAGACTGAATATAATTCATGTGCAATTTGCGTATTATCAAGATTCTGTTCGCAAATTTGTTTTACAATACTCTCATGAAAGAGAGGAGGAATGATATTTGGACATCGGAACGCAGTTGCGCAATCTGTTAGAACAGGATGGGATTACCCAGAAAGAATTAGCAGAGGCTTTGAATATTTCAACCACAACGTTAAACGGCTATGTTCAAAATCGTCGGCAGCCAGATGCCAGGATGGTCATTCGCCTTGCATCTTACTTTCATACAACTACGGATTATATTTATGGACTGACGACATTGAGGGAATCCACAACAACTCCTTACAATGCAGAAGAACGTCATCTTGTGAATATTTACCGGGCGATACCGGAGGACAAAAGACCTTTGTATATCGAAACCGGAAGAACTTTTTCTAATTTTGGAAAGAAGAAGAAAAAGTAAATATACAAAAAGCGCATCTGTTTAACTGGCAGATGCGCTTTTATAAAGAAATATATTTAATGTTTATAAGCAAGCTTTGAAAGACGAAAAGAAATCAAATTGATAATAGCAGTAATTGCCAGTACGGCAGAAATTAGAAGAGAAAGCTCTGCCTGTATCTGAAAAACATTCAGATTATCCAAAGCTGTCGTTGCAGATACGATGAAAACGACAACAAAAATGATAAACAGCAGACGGCCCCGTTCTACACCAACCCAAAACATAAAAGGAAGATTCACAGCCTGTATAATAGAGGCGGCACAGATGGTCAGTAACAACACAATCCAGTATTCGTGAGAAAATACAGCTTTTCCGGTTAATACGTAAAAACATTTGATTAAGATCATAATAAGAGTGGCGGCAGCGGTTGATAAATAACCCATAATGTATTTACAGCCCACCAGTTCGTTTGTCGTATAGGGGAGCATATCTGCAAATTTATTCCATTTTGCCCGTTCATCATAGCCCAGAGCAGTAAGGGGCAGCATAGAGGCATAACATATTACATAAGTGAGCATAAAATCGTTTTGGAGAAAGCCCAGTGCAATTGTAAGCAGTAGGAAATATTTGGTTTGTTTCAACATTGTATAAATGTCTTTTAAAAGTAATCCTGTCATCTTTATACCTCCTGTTGTTTTGCCGAAAACAGCATAATATCTTCAATTCCTGCAGGTTCAATATCATATGATTCTGAAATCTGCGAGCGTCTGACGCAGAGCGTAGCGGCGTATGAACCGTCTTTTCTTCCCAGAACAGCTTCTTTGGGGATGTCAGAAATATCCTCATTTGAAATGTGTAAGATACCGTATTCTTCCAACAGGCGGTCCTTTTCTTCACAAAACACCAGATTGCCCTGATGCAGATAAGCGATATAATCGCTGATTTTTTCCAGATCACTGATAATATGGGAGGAAATCAAGACAGAATGATCGTCTTCTCTTGTAAAATCATTGAAAATTTCAATTATTTCATCCCTTATAATGGGGTCTAGGCCGCTAGTGGCTTCATCTAAAATCAAAAGCTTTGGCTGGTGAGATAAAGCTGTGGCAATTGCCAGTTTCATTTTCATCCCTCTGGAATATTCTTTAAATAATTTCCGTTCTGATAATTGAAATTGTTTGAGGTAATGAAAAAAGATATCTTCCTGCCAGTTCTTATAGGTTCGTCTCATGATCTGATTGACATTTTTGACATTTAACACTTCCGGAAAATAAGCTTCATCCAATACAATTCCAATATCTTCTTTAACCTGATGAAAATCAGATGACAGATTGTCTTTGCCCAGAATCAGGATTTCGCCGGAATCCCTTTGAATGGTATTCATCAAAAGGGAGATAGTCGTGCTTTTGCCGGCGCCGTTTTCCCCGATTAATCCCATAATACATCCGGTTGGAAGGGATAGGCTGATGTCATTTAATAAAAATGAGGAATAGGTTTTGGATACGTGTTTCATTTCAATTGCATTCATTCTTCTACCTCCAGAATTTGAAACATTTCTATCAGTTCTTCGTTGGTAAGACCGCAGATTCTCGCTAATTGCCGGATTGCCTGCATATGAGCCTCAATTTTTTTGAAATTTTCTTCCCGGATTAATTCCAGGTTTGTACTCGCTACAAAACAGCCTTTTCCTGCTACGGTATGAATAAAGCCTTCCCGTTCCAGTTCATCATAGGCCCGTTTTGTAGTAATGACGCTGATGCGAAGATCTTTTGCAAGATTTCGGATGGAGGGCAGCATATCGCCTTCTTGTAAAGAGCCATTCAATATATGGTCTTTGATTTGAGTATAGATCTGCGCATAAATAGGCTGGTTGTTAGAATTTCGTATTATAATATTCATGTGCTTACCTCTATTTCTGTATATATACAATATATACAGATGAAACGCATTTGTCAACTGTTTTTTGTTAAATATGAATTTTAAAAGTAACTATTCAGCCTTCGGCTTCATAGTTACGGAATCCGCCCAATTTAAAGTTTGTCTACGACAAAGGGCGGATTCCCTCTTGGCTGAATTTACGCATTTTCACGGACTTTGCAGCAAAGTGCAAAGTCCTGGGCTGAACTGATACTTTTAAAATGTCATATATTTTAAATAAAGATCCATAAATTGATCATCTTTGGCCAGGGGAATTTCTGTGGCAGAATGCTGTATCTGCGTAAGTTCCCCTTTCTTTTGCTCTGCCAGATACAAAAGAGAGCCTTTCAATGAGGTGTTTCCTGCCGAGACGGTTTTGCAAAGGAGTTCTTCCGGAAGAAGGCCGATTGCGGCGGCTTTTTCGATATTTAAATAGTATCCGAAACCACCGGCAAGATAAACCTTGCCGATTTCATCATACGAAGTATCTGCACGGATAAGAAGGGTTTCCATTCCTGCACGAATCGCTGCTTTTGCCATTTGAATTTCCCGAATATCCTGCTGCATAAAACGAATCCATACAGAATCTTTTGTCTGTGCCAGAGGATACCCCTCATGAAAACAGGAGTCGTCTAATTTTCCGCTTTCATCCAGAATTCCAACGCGCAAAAGTTCCGCCGTTGTTTCAATTACACCGGTTCCGCAGAGGCCGGCCGGCTGTTTGTCCCCAATGGTCTGTACAAAGGGACGTCCGTTTTTAATTTCTACGTTTGAAATGGCGCCGGGGATGCTCCCCATGCCCCATTTTATATTGCCTCCCTCAAATGCGGGGCCCGCTGCTGTGGAGGTGACAAATAGTTTTTGATTTTTCTGCAATGCCATTTCTCCGTTTGTACCCAGATCCAAAAAGAGAACGGGATCAGATTCTGATAAAACATGACAGGCATATAGTCCGGCTGTGATGTCGGCTCCTACAAAAGGAGAAATGCTGGGGAGCAGAGTGACCTTCGGGAAAAAGGACAGTCCTTGCGCCGTCTTAAATATCTCTTCCCACGTAAATTCTTCCAGATCCAGGGTTTGGGCACAGAAAGGATAGTAGGAGAATCCTTTACAGGAATAGCCCATGAGAAGATGCAGCATCACGGTGTTTGCAGCAATCGCCACATGGCGGAGGCGGTCGGACTCAATCAGATTCCGCTGACTCAGCATAGAAATCCCTTTTTGAATATCTGCCTGAATGCTTGTCTGCAGAAGATCTTTTTTGCCGTTGTTGGAGGCTTGTATCCGGCTGATCACATCGGCGCCAAAAGATCTCTGGGAATTGACCATAGTCAGTGTGTCAACGCAGATGCCGGTGTGCAGGCTGAGGAGGGAAAAGGCAAGGGTTGTGGTGCCGATGTCAACGGCAATGCCGTAATCTTCTTTGGAATAAGTATGAGAAACTTCAAAACAAAGAGGTTCTTCCGTACTGTTTCCCAGAACTTTAAAATCAGATTCCGAATGGTCTTCCAACAAAATAGAAAGAGGGTTTTCTATTGCGGCAAGACAGGAAAGCCGCATTCCGCTTTCCAGCTCACGTTCAGAAAAGATACGGCGGTCGCCTTCTGTTATGGGAAGGTTTCCTTCCAGAATACGGATGCTGCATTTTCCGCAAGTGCCCTGACCGCCGCAGTAAGCAGGCGGGAAAATGTGGTTGTTCTGTAAAATTTCCAGAAGGTTGCTGGAAGGAGAACATAAAATTTCAGTTGTTTCAAAATCACAGGAAACATCCGGACGCCATTTCACCTGCAGCAAAAGATCACGGTCTTTTCTAAGAGGGCAGTTTTTGCTGGTACATGTACTGCAGTCGTGTTCCATATGAGCCGCTGAAAGATCGTTGGTCAATCGAAAAATTAGGCTCATGGATTTTGCGGGGTTTAGTATAGAACCGGAAGTTATGGAAAGCCCCAGCGTGCGGCCTGCATCCAGAGAGCGAAAGATTTCCGGCTGTATTTCCATAGGAAGATCTTTTGGAATTTCAAGACGGCTTTCAATGCCGTAGCCTTCTTCCAGGCAGATCTGCCGTATCGTAGGCAGCAGCTGCTGTTCAAATGCAAAAAGGCAGCTGTCCGCCATGGCGTCCGCTATAGTGGCTTTTAACATATCCTGTTCTGCCGTATATTTTTTAATCAGGCGGCTCGCGCCTTCTCCAATGGTCAGCATTGCATATAAAAAAACAGGAGAAGCGGAATTTTTGCAGAGTGGATGAACGGAAGAGTTGGTAATGAGCAGTGCGGCTTTTGCACGGATTCGCATTTGCAGGGCCGGAGATAATTCCTGGAATAACGGTCGGAGTTTGCTCTGGCTGATGTTGGTGTTTTTGTATCCCAGCAGGGCGGCAGTGGCGTCGAAACCGGGCAGAATTTGTTTGCCGGAAATAATACGGATGTCTTTCATGTAATTTCACCTCAGAGTTATAGTCGTTGCGGTTTGTGGATTAGGAATGCATAAATGCGATAAAGCCTGTGAAACAGGATGCAGTCTGATGAAAAACAGAGCCGCCTGTTTCAAAGGCAGCTCTGTCTGTGGTTTATAGATTCGTTGCGGTTTATTTTGCGGCCTGCAATGCCGGTTATATTATATGTTTGGAAGAGAGTCAAATCCCGGTTTTAAGTCTTCGTCTGTCGGAACATAGTCAGACATTTCGCCGTTATTGAACTTCTCATAGGCTACCATGTCAAAATAACCGGTTCCGGTTAAACCGAATACAATGGTCTTTTCTTCGCCGGTTTCTTTGCACTTCAAGGCCTCGTCAATGGCAGCGCGGATCGCATGAGAGCTTTCCGGTGCAGGAAGAATGCCTTCAATTCTTGCAAACTGTTCTGCAGCTTCAAATACGGCGTTTTGCTCTACTGCCCGGGCCTCCATGAGGCCGTCGTCATATAACTGGGAAAGTATGGCGCTCATTCCGTGGTAGCGAAGGCCTCCTGCATGGTTTGCAGAAGGAATAAAGCCGCTGCCTAAGGTATACATTTTGGCTAACGGACAAACCTTTCCGGTGTCGCAGAAATCGTATGCAAATTTGCCTCTGGTAAAGCTTGGGCAGGATGCGGGTTCGACAGCGATAAAGTGGTAGTTCTTTTCGCCTCTTAACTTTTCTCCCATAAACGGAGAAATCAGTCCGCCGAGATTGGAGCCGCCGCCGGCACAGCCGATGATAATGTCCGGCGTAATGCTGTATTTGTCTAAAGCAGCTTTTGTTTCAAGACCAATGACGGACTGGTGTAACAGCACCTGATTGAGAACGCTTCCCAAAACATAACGGTATCCTTCTGTTCCTACAGCGGCTTCTACAGCCTCTGAGATGGCACAGCCAAGACTTCCGGTAGTTCCCGGATGCTCCGCTAAAATTTTGCGGCCGACTTCTGTTGTTTCGGAGGGAGAAGGGGTAACGCTTGCGCCGTAAGTACGCATAACTTCCCGGCGGAAAGGTTTTTGTTCATAAGAAACCTTTACCATATATACTTTACAGTCCAGATCAAAATATGCACATGCCATAGAAAGGGCAGTACCCCACTGACCTGCTCCGGTTTCTGTCGTAACGCCCTTTAATCCCTGTTTTTTTGCATAATATGCCTGAGCAATGGCAGAGTTTAATTTATGGCTGCCGCTGGTATTGTTGCCTTCAAATTTATAATAAATCTTGGCCGGAGTCTGTAATTTTTCCTCCAGGCAGTAAGCGCGAACCAGTGGAGACGGACGGTACATTTTGTAGAACTTTACAATTTCTTCCGGAATGTCAATATAAGCAGTGGTACCGTCTAACTCCTGTTTGGCAAGCTCTGTGCAAAATACGCCGGAGAGCTCTTCTACCGTCATGGGCTTTAGGGTTTGGGGATTTAACAGAGGAGCCGGTTTATGTTTCATATCTGCCCGTACATTGTACCACTGTTTCGGCATTTCATGCTCGTTCAGATAGATTTTGTATGGGATATTTGTTTTGCTCATTTTCTTCTCTCCTTTTTCTTTTAATGCTACGCTTTTCTTGGGGTTCTGTCAATAAAGAAATTTATAGCTATTTGGAAGTAAAACTGCTATAATCTATGGAAGAACATATATCATAATATATAGGAGGCGTTTCTATGAATATTACAATCAAAAATGAAACTGTATCTGTCACCTGCCGGACACACGGGGCAGAACTGTTATCTTATCAGACTTCAGAAGGAAAAGAGTATATGTGGCAGAAAGATCCGGATTACTGGGCAAAATGTTCTCCGGTGCTGTTTCCCTATGTGGGGCCCGTACCCGAAACCGTTACAATTCACGGAACAGATTATAAGATTCCCCGTCATGGCTTTATCAAAGATCAGGAATTTGAAGTTGCGGAACAGGGAGAAGATTATGTAATCCTACAGGCAAAAACAAATGATGCGACTGCAGCTGTTTATCCTTATGATTTTGTATTTACTGTGACTTTTCGATTAAATGGACCGGCATTAGAAGTCGTTTACGGAGTTTCCAATCAGGGACAGGAAGAGATGCCGTTTTTGATCGGCGGACATCCGGCGTTTTTCTGTCCTATGGAAGAGGGCGCAGCGTTTACGGATTATATACTGCATTTTGCAGATGAAGACAGGGAAGATGTACATTTGCAGTATTCCATGTTTGACGATGATGCTATCTTTTTCGAGGATTTAAAGGAGCGCAGCGTAAAGCTGATTCATCAGGATTCCAGGAAAGGCATACAGTTTGAATTCCCGGATTATCTGTCAGTAGCTTTTTGGACGCCGAGCGGGAAAGACGCGCCCTTCCTCTGCATTGAACCCTGGTGTGCAGGTACGATGGAGCAGGTGTCCAATACAAATATGCTGGAGAAAAAATATGTCCAGTATCTTCCGGCGGGAAAAGCGAAAGATTACCGTTTTTCTGTAAAACCGTGCTAGCAAAGGAGAACATAAAATGAAAAAGAATTACAAAAAACCAATACGATCATGGATTCTATGTGTTACGATGGCTGCAGCCATAGCAGTGTGTGCCGCCGGCTGCAGCAAAACAGATCAGGGAGATTCCAAAGATGCGGCAGACCAGAATGTTTGGGAAGACGGATCGGTGTTGGGCGAAGGGGAAAAAGAATTTGTCCTGACCATTGTTGACAAAGAAGGAGAAGAAACCGGCGTTGAGATCCACACAGACGAAGAAACGGTAGGAGCGGCGCTGTTAGACCTGGGAGTCATTGATGGAGAAGACGGGGACTACGGCCTTTATGTAAAGACCGTAAACGGAATTACTGCCGATTATGAAACGGACGGCGTATACTGGGCGTTTTATATCAATGATGAATATGCACAGACGGGAGTAGATGCTACAACGATTACCGAGGGAGCAGACTATTCCTTCCGGATCGAAGAATAGACGTGAAACTTACAACAAAGGAAATTACGGTTTTTGCAATGCTGGGAGCGGTTATGTACGTTTCCAAGATGATTATGGAAATGGCGCCAAACGTGCATCTTCTGGGAGTATTTATCGTTGCATTTACTGTTGTTTACAGAAAAAAAGCCTTGTATCCGATTTATGTATTTGTATTGTTGAACGGAATGTTCTGCGGATTTGCAGGTTGGTGGATTCCCTATTTATATATATGGACCGTTCTCTGGGGGATCGTTATGCTGCTCCCGCAGAATATGCCGAAAAAGGTACAGCCGTTTGTGTATATGGCGGTGTGTGCAGTTCACGGTTTCCTGTATGGAACCTTGTATGCCCCGGTGCAGGCGGCGCTGTATGGATTGAATTTCAAAGGAATGATTGCATGGATTGTGGCGGGACTGCCTTTTGATCTAATACACGGCGTGAGTAATTTTTTCTGCGGAATCCTGGTCGTGCCGTTCATTTCTGCTTTAAAACTCGCAGAAAAAACAATATCATAAATATTTCATGACAAAAAGCAGATAATTGATTACAGATAAGCTTAAGAATGAGCAGGTAAAAAGTCGATATTTTTATTATATCGGCTTTTTATCATGCATGAAAATTTCGTGAAAAGCATCACGGATGGGCGTCTGGAGGAACTATGTTAAAAATAGCAGTTTGTGATGACGACGAATGGATTCGGAAGTATTTAAAAACAGTGATAAAACAAGAGATTGGCATGGAAGCGGATCTTTATTCATCAGGAGAAGAACTTCTGGAATGCCAGAAGGCATATGATATTTTATTTTTGGATATCTGTCTGGCAGATCATGAGAACGAAAAACAGAAAAACGGAATGGAAACGGCCAGGGAAATTCACAGCAGATCCGGAACCCTGATCATTTTTATAACGGCGGCGCCGGATTATGTGTATGAGGCATATGATGTAGAGGCATTTCATTATCTGCTGAAACCCATTGATGAAAAAAAGCTTTGCGAAGTCATTCGCCGGGCGGCTGCAAAAGCAGAAGGAAGAAAATTAAGAGAGCCTCTTTTGATTAAAACCAATGGTAAATTTCTTCGGATTCCCATAGAAACGATTTACTATGGCGAAAATGACGGGAGAAAGATTACGCTGCACACAAAAAACGGCATGTTTTCTTATTATGAAAAAATGGAAGAGCTGGAACAGAAACTGGGAGACGACTTCTTCCGTTCTCACCGGGGCTACCTGGTGCATTTGCAGGAGGTAGCAGCTTATGACCGCACCAGTATCACGCTGAAGTGCGGAGACATTGTATATTTGGCAAAGCAAAAATATAACGATTTTGTGGCAGCTTATATGAACTATCTTACCAGATAAAAGGATAGGAAAAATGAAAGAATTCATTTATATGTGTATGGATTTAATAGAATATACCGTCTTGGGATGTTTGCTGGCATATCTTTTAAACGGAATGATACAGGAGCGTTTTTGGTGGAACAGACATATGAAGTTAACATCCATAATCCTGTGTCTGCAATTTGTAATAGTCCGCCTGACGGTGTCAAGGGCGTCCTGGGCAAAACAGATCATCTACGGGAAAGATATGTACATGGTAAACAGCAGACAAAGCATTATTCCGGTGGCAGTCAGTATATGCGGCACGCTTTTGGCCGGAATGATTCTATATAAGGGGAATCGGATAAAGCTGCTGTCGCTGATTACGGCGTTTTATGCCTTGTTAGAGCTGATTCGGTTCACATTTTATCCTCTTGCAGTGAAAAGCATAGGCGGGATTGCAGATTATTACAATTGTCTTCTTTTGGAAAGGGAAACAATGACATTTGAGCAGTACCAACAGGTTATGGGAAGGGTAGAATTTGTCTGGAATGGAATGATGTCAATTTCTGCTGTTTTGTTCATGTGGCTTTGCGTGAGAAGGTATAAAAAGTATCTGCTGTATGGAGGAAGCGGCCGGCAGGGAAGATTTTATGAATCTTTTGACCGATCAAAAGAAGCGGGACAGCTTTTTGTGCCGGCGCTTTTAGGCCTTGTATTTGCAGTTATGCTGAGAAGTATTCTTTTTTATTATGAAAAAGAAGTTTTTAATATCGTAGATGAATATCCGGAGCTAAATGTTATCATTCCCATATTATCTCTGTTGTGTATGATTCTGATTTTATTAAGCGTAAAAATATTGGGAGAAGTAGAAACAGAGCGGGAAAAAAGACGGCAGGCAGAACTGCATCAAAGCAGGGTAAAAGATTTGGAAGATTATGTGAGGGATATGGAAAGCGTTGCAATTCAGATTCGTGGAATGAAACATGATATGAAAAATTATATTGCGGATATTAATGTATTGCTGGCGCAGATGGCGTCGGGGGATGAGAAAGCCGGGGAAGAGGTTCGTCATTATGTAGACTCCATACAGACATCTCTTCAGGAACTGGATTTTATTTACCAGACGAAAAATCCCGCTACAGATGTGATTTTGGGCAGATATGTACGTCTTGCAAGGCAAAAAGGCATTGCATTTTCCAGTAATTTTATTTATCCGCAAGAGTTGGGAATTGACGTGTTTGATTTGAGCGTTATTTTAAATAACGGACTGGAGAATGCTTTTGAGGCATGTGAAAAAGAGGAGGAGAAGGCATTTGTTGATTTGGATGCAAAGCAGAAAGGAAATATGCTTTTACTTACGATTGAAAACAGTTTTAGCGGAACGCTGAAATGGGAGGGAGAATTCCCTTCCTCTGTAAAATCCGGCAGCGGTCATGGATTTGGATTGAAAAATATAAAAAGCTGTGTGGAAAAATATTATGGAAGGATATCGGTACAGGTAAAAGAAGATCGATTTCACCTTACAGTCATGCTTCAGGGCAAAGAGGGATTTGATGACAGAAATTGAAACATTGGTTACAAAAGAGTAGAGAAAACAGAGCAATTCACCGATACTTATAGTGAGACATAAATTTACATGATTACAGGAGGGATTGTATGCGTATTACAAATCAAATGATGGCCAGAACTGCAGCAAAAACAGGTATTCCCCTGCAGCAGAATACTTTATTGGATATCATGAACAAACAATCAAATTCTGTGGGAAATATGATATCCCCTACGGGTAACTCAAATTCCTTTTTACAGAAATTGAACAGTAAAAGCAGCGCACAGTTAAAAGAAGCAGCAGAAAACCTAAGCGACTATGCAGAAAAATTGTATGATGACGGAAAAGATTCTCTGTTTGCAAAAGCAGAGGCGTCAGGAGATACTTCTGAACTGGTCGCGCACATTACAAGCATGGCGGAGGCTTATAACAAAACATTGAAATATCTGGGCAGTTCCGATTCCGCTTTGAATAAATTCTATGGACAGGAATTAAAAAATTATACGTCAGACCATTCGTCGGCGCTGCAGGCAGTAGGCGTTGTCAGAAATAGAGACGGCAGTCTGAGCATCCAGAAAGACGTGTTGAAAGCGGCGGATATCGACAGCTTAAAAGCAGCATTTGGCAGTACATCCGGATTTTCCGATAAAGTCGGCTATGTGGCGGGAAGAACAGCAGAAAACGCATCTGCAGCATCTGCCAGTATTTTAGGCGGCTATGACAAAAACGGAATGGATTATTGGAATTCTTTTACGAAAAATATGTATAATTTCTGGGGATAGGAGGCAGCCATGGTAGGAAATGTAAATAGTATTGTAGAATCCATGTCTATGGCAGACAATATCAGAAATCAGCAGAGTACTGCCAATGGAAAAACAGGAAATTTTTCGGACTATCTGGATTCGGCGCTGTTGAATTATCGGACAGGGCTTTTGACCGGCGGTTTGAATTCGGGCTATTCTTATCTGAATGCGTTATCCGGCTCTACCTGGCAGACTGTTGTTTTAGAGGCTTTGCGAGACGAACTGAAAAAGAAAGAATCTGATCAGACAGAGAAGACGAAACAGGATAGCGAAGATACAAAATCTCAATCTGAAACGAAGAAAAAAACAGATTGGGCAAGGATTCGCGTGATTGAATATTATAAATCTCCAAAAGAGGAAGCGATGATGAAACAGAAGGGGATTTTGGTTTAAATCATGTTTCAAAAAAGCGGCGGCTGCGTTTGCCAAACAGCGTAGCCGCTTTTTTTGCCAAATGCTTTGATTGCGTGGATAACGCCGGAAAAATCTACGAATACAATTTCAGAGGATGGAAAACAGCAGTTATACATTGGGGAGCAGAGACGGTTACAGTGACAATTACGGCAAAATCCACAGACGGCGCAAATAAAGGCGTAAAAGTGAAGATCACACTGAAAAAATAAATGAAGCAGCAGCCTGTGGAATGATTTCCGGGGCTGTGGATTTTTCTTGATAGACCAAAATCCTTTAAAAATATGAGAAAATATAAGAAAAATACTGGACAAAATGAAAAGTATGTGATAATATAACTAAGCATGTTTGAGACAAGCTCTTATACAAAAAATATCGATGCGTGGCTCAGTTTGGTAGAGCGCTGCGTTCGGGACGCAGAGGTCGCAGGTTCAAATCCTGTCGCATCGACTACTTGGCAGGGGTGCCGGAATCCTTAGAAATCAAGGGTTCCGGGCTTTTTTAATTTCTTCTTTCCAAGTTATCCCATCCTTTGTTTTATGCTTAAAACGGCTTGTTCTAAAGTCTGTTCTAAAGAACCTTCCGATTTTGTCATTTGCACCCGATCAGGGTTAAAGAATCGTTTAAATCTGCCGATTTGTAGGATAATGTTTCACTGCTTAAGTGCGTATAAATGTTCATGGTCGTGTAATAGTCCGCATGTCCAAGCCAGTGCTGAATCTCTTTTGGAGTCCACCCCATTTCAAACAGAATCGAAGCGCAGGAATGGCGCAGTTTGTGAAGTGTCAGCTCCGGTCTGCCGTATGCTTTTGCGGCTTTGATGAAAGCACGGCTTAAATAATCAGGTGCATAAGGCTTTCCGTCTTCCCAGCAGAGAATATAAGGTGATTCATGGTATGTATTCCCGAAAAAAGATTTGTTCTCCGCCTGCTCCTGTTGGAGCTTTCGTAAGAGTTTTTCAACGTTTTGCAAAAGATCCAGCGTTCGTGTACTGCTTTTTGTTTTGGTACGGTCTTTTTCTACCGTTGTCACTACCTTGACGACTGTGCGGTTAATAGTGATCTTATGGGAATCAAAATCAACAGAATCCCATGTAAGGCCGAGCATTTCGGACCGACGGAATCCATAATAGATACCGAGGTATGCTGTCAAAAGGAGACGCGGGTAATTTTGGCTGATGAATTCCAGATATTCGTTTGCTTCAGTTATTGTAAGGAATGCCTCTTTTTTCCGGTAATCTTTATTTCGTTTTCCCCTTACAGTGACATATTGGGCAGGGTTAGAGGTCAGGATTCCGTCTATGATTGCCTGGTTTAGCGAGTTGACAATCAGGTTTTTATGGCTTCGGACAGTTCTTGGCGCAAGAGCACCTCGCTCTCCTGTCTTTTGGTTCCTTTTACCATACTGCAGTTGGTAGTCGTAATATTCCTGAAAATGCTTTGGTGCAAGGTCGCACAGTTTAATGTAGTGATTTCCAAAGTAATCAATGATGTGCGTAGAATGCATCTGATAGCCTTCCCATGTGGATAACTCGATCGAGCCGTCAGATTTCTTTTTTTCCAGCCATGCTTTGTAATACTCGACAAAAGGTGTTTCAGCAGACTGTTCTGCTGTGCTGTGTTCCAGGGATTTGTACTTCCTTTTTGTGTGCTTGGATTTTTGTAATATAGTACGACATACAGCATACGCTTGCCGTTTTTTGTTGTTTTTATCTGAATGCTTCCTGTCATAGGTACCTCCTTAAAAGTACCTGCTATGCATATGAATACTATAACATATGCACAGCAGGGGATAAAGAGCTTACTGCCCGGAATTATTATATATATAGTCCCACAGGCTGGATATGGGGATACGGTAAGTATTCCCAATCCGTTTGTTATAAATTTCATTGGTTTTTAACAGCCTGTAGGCTTTCTGACGCCCAATATGCAGGATGTTGCACATGGTTTTGACATCGATAATATCTGGATATTTTGATAATATGCTTTCCATGTGCTTGCCCCCTATCTCTTTGTATGCCGGTAAAGAAAGATGTTCTGGAATGCTTTTTGGACATTTTCCAATTCATAGACCAATGCATTTATATTGTATTTGGAAAGATTGCTTTCTTCGGCATTATTATACGGAGAGTCTTCATCTATGTAGCTGTAATCAAACGATGACTTCGTATGTTCAAAGAAAATATCAAGCTTTTTATGCTCTTTTTTGTCAAAAAAATGCTGCAGCTTTTTGAAGAGCGGATTGTGCAAGTTTATACAGTAAAAGCTGTCAGCATATGCCTTTCGCTTTTCAAGATTGACGGATGGGTATTTGACAACCCGGTTGACAGAACCGTCGCTGCGATTATAATCCACAAGAATCAATTCAAAATCAGCCACATGTGAAAATTTGCATTTTGTATAGACGCTGGCAGGAATGCCATGCCGTATGCAGTAGTTTTCCAGTTCGTGAGGAAATTCCTCCAACAATTTTTGGCGTACCAGCAGATAAGGCTGGCAATGTTCAGCAACCATGAAATAAGGGTCATTTGCAAGCACGGCCGGATTTTGGATGTATATCCCGTTTTCATCAGCCTCCACGCAGTAGTTAAAATAGTTGAGGTTCCCCTTGTATGTAATTTCCGGAGCGCTCCTGATGGACTTATCCCTCAAAATCATATCACTTATGATGTTCGCATATAATTGGACTCTGTCTCCGTGTAAGAAAGCAGTGTCTTTCACAAGCTCTAAAAAATGGGATTCTCCTTTTTCCGCCAGCATATGAACTTTTTCATGAAAAGAGGAATCAGTGTTGGAGGTGCAGAAATTCTTTAGCAAATGAAGCTCCATACTTAAGGTCGTAAGCATTTCACTGTTTCTGGCTGAAAAGCATTGACCCATGTATTTTTTCATGAGTCTTTCCTTTTCTTTCTTTAAAGTGACCATGTATTCTTCCTCGTTCAACTTCTGGCAGAGCCATTGGATGAATAAGATAACAAAATCCGTCACTAAATATCCGTCTTCCTGAAAAGCCGTCAGGGTTTTTAAGTTTTTGGGCGTTTCCTGAAAGTTTTTCAAGGGAAGCAGAATCAGGCGTTGTAGCGTGGATTCCCCGGAAGGAACGTATTCGCCAGTAATGATGGCATTGCAGTAAATGGATTCTCCTTCTGAATTTTGGTCGGAAACGCTTCTGACTGTGGTATCCATATTTGTGTTTGTATGATCCTTGAGGGACGTAGATTTTTCCGCTTTCACGTCGTCAAAAAGAAGTATATTGTCCCGCAAGTTTCTCAGGCGTTCTAAAACAAGCTTTGTGCTTAAATTTGCCCGCAGGCGGTTCATAGTAGCCTGTCGGTCGTTCCGTTTCTTTGGTTTGTTATAAAAAGTGCCGAGATACATGGCAAGCTGTGTTTTCCCGGCTCCCAGTTCTCCCGTAATCCATAAAACGACTGGAACGAGCAGGCCGTTTTTGGAAAATACGGAGAGAGAACATGAAAGAATGTTCATTATGAAGATGGGCAATGCTGTTTGAATGTTTTCTTGCAGCAATATTATGAGGGATGTAATAATATCTGTCTTTTTTCCTGTGTTTGGTTTTTTTATTCCTTCTAATGAAGAGTTAAGCCGATAAGGGCATTCAGAACAATTAATTTTGCATCTGCTGCAGTGAGGAAAATATGTATTTTTCGTCCAGAGCAGCCTGTCCGGACAAATCAGAAGGTTAGATGCTGCATATATCCAATGATCACAGACAAAATGCATCCCTGTTGCTTCAAAAGCAGGTTCTTTATTTTTGAATGAATCAAGCATATAGTCGAAGATTTGAAGCAAGTGCCAATAATGCTTGGAGTTGGTCAAATAGAGCCCAGCACCTACAGCTTTTATCCACTTGGGCTGGTTGAGTTCGCTGAAGGAAATTGTGAGCGTAACACATAGGCTTTTTGTGATCACTTCCAATTTAAATATGTAATCTTTCGGGACGCAGTCTGTTCCGTAAAGCGTGAGAATGGAAATCAGGCAAATGAAGAAATTGCTGATTTTGACACCTCTTTTTAAGCAGTATTCGCCGCAGTCGTTAATGGTTAAAGTGTTTTCCGTTTCGCTTAAAAGTTCTGTCGCCTGTTTCTTTTTATTGAAAAAAGCGGTTTTGTCTAAATGGGATATTAATTTTTTCATGAAAATGCCTCCGTTGAAATATTTTTTGCCGCGCGCTTGGCATAAGAAAATCATACAACGGAAGCATTTTCGTTCAAAGTAACAAAAAATTAAAACTGTTATATTTGGTTTCCTTATTTTACTGATATAGGAAACGGAGTAAAAAAATCTAGTGTAGTGGCATATTGATATTTAGCCAAATGTTCCTGGCTATTGCTGCCATTTTTTGGTATAAT
>CAJUEY010000007.1 GCA_910585825.1 uncultured Lachnospiraceae bacterium
GTTTGTGGTGATTTTTGTAATTTACACTTGACAAAGGTCACTTCATAACAGGTAGAGATGGAAAGAAAAGATGAATTGTGTTGTGAAGCAACTGAGGTTCACAACGAACTGCTGAAAATTGTAAATGATACGATGCCGGATGAAACAGAACTCTATGATCTGGCAGAATTGTTTAAAGTATTCGGGGACTCTACCCGTATTCGCATCCTGTTTGTACTGTTTGAGGCGGAAGTCTGCGTCTGTGATCTTGCGGCTGCGCTCCACATGACGCAGTCTGCCATTTCCCATCAGCTTAGGATCTTAAAACAGAACAAACTGGTGAAGAACAGACGGGAGGGCAAGTCCGTTTTCTATTCGCTGGCAGACGATCACGTACGCACGATTATCGCCCAGGGAAGAGAACATATTGAAGAAGAATAGAGGCATATTCAGGGGCAACGAAATGGTTATTTCTGCATAGAATAAAAGAAAAAGAGGTTTTCTATGTTTCAGGTAACCCCAAGATTTAATTTTATGAAATTGTTTATCGATAACAGGCCCCGTGCATATGCACAGATACATGGAAATGCAGATTATCCTGATATTCAGGGAGTTGTTTATTTTTATGAAGTGCCAAATGGAGGCGTATTAGTGGAAGCGGAGATATTCGGACTGCCGGGATCCGGCAATCTGGAAATCCCTGCTTTTTATGGGTTTCACATACATCAAAAAGGCGATTGTTCAAGCCGTTTTCAAAATGCGGGCGGGCATTATAATCCTATGAACCATCTGCATCCTCACCATGCGGGAGATATGCCGCCGCTTATTTCCACCAATGGATATACATGGATTTCTTTTTATGACGATACATTGAAATTATATGAAATTGTCGGGAGAGCCGTGATCATACATCGGAATGCGGATGATTTTACAACGCAGCCTTCAGGAAATTCCGGAGAAATGATCGGATGCGGTGTGATACAGTTGGCCGACGGGGAAAGAAATGTTTGAAATTTCATGCTTTCTTTGATAAAATAAAGCATGAATAATTATGACGGAGGATAAGAAGATGAGTGATAATTCATTGGGTTTAGACGAGACAAAGCCAAAGATTTCGGAAGACGGCTCTCAGGAAGGAATCTATAAAGAAAATGAAAGCCAAAACCGGGGAGAGTATCATCAGCCTGCCGGCGAAAATAATCAGGGCGGCTGGCAGAATGATAACAGCCAGAATGCATATCAGGGAAATTACGATCAGCAGACGTATCCCTATCAGGAACCTTACCAGCCGGTGAGTCAGGGATTTGGCATAGCGTCTATGGTGCTTGGAATTTTGGCTTTGATACTGTTCTGCAGCTGCGTGAATATTATTCTGGCTGTTATAGCTATTATATTTGGCATTATTCAGCTTGCGACGCCGGGGAGTAAAAAAGGAATGGCGATTGCAGGGTTGATTACGTCTGCTTTATCTATTTTGCTGTTTCTAATCTTTTCTGTTGTATTTGCAGTTTCTGCAGATTTTCAGAATGGATTTGAACAGGGGGTTCAAAATGGTCTGAGGGGAGATTTGCCGAATCAGCATCACTATGAATCTGATTTGCCGGATTATTATGATGATGAGTATGATTATTATGATGATTTTTACGATGATTTTTACGATGATGACGATACCTTTTAATACAGGCAGAAGGTGAAAGGGCAAAATTGACAATTTCGATATTTTATGCCATAATAAACATGGAGTTTATAAAAATTTAAATAAAAAGGAGAGATAGTATGGAGAACAATTATAATGATAACGGCGGATTTTTATGGGGACTTTTGGGATGCTGCATACCGATCGTTGGTTTGGTTTTATTTTTGGTATGGAAGGATCAGAAACCAAAAACCGCAAAGGCTGCAGGAATCGGCGCATTGATTAGTGTAGTTTTGGGAGTTTTATTCTACGTTGTTGTATTTGTAATTATGGGTGCGGCGGGAATTGCAGCAGGAGCATTCTAAATTTGGAAAATTCCTGCAGATCTTTTTTGGCTGTCATGCCAGACCGGATCGCTCCTTCTATTTCAGAGGTAAACAGTTTCCCATATGTGCACGGTGCACAGGTGAATTAATCGGTATGATTGCAGGCATACCGATTGTTATTTTTCAGGGTTGTCCCCGATTTGAAATTGTCCTTGTGATGATGATTCCCCTGGTATTTGACGGATTTTTACAGAGGCTGACTTCCTATGAAAGCGGAAATGTCCGAAGACTTGTGACCGGAATTTTGTTTGGAATTGCTTTGATTTTTGCATTGATTTATTTTCATCGGTTCTGTGTTGGGACTGCAGGGATGATTTTGGAGTTGTTTGGTATGGATTCTGACTCTGTAGAGAACATGGTGAGATGTTTTGGCGGCTGAAATCAAATATTTATCCGATCCCACTCTTGACAAACCGGCTGAAATCGCCTTATACTGTTTATGCAAAAAAGCAAAGACGATGACGAAGACAGTAAGATATCCTGTGAAATTCAAAGCGAGCCGGGATCGGTGAAAGCCGGCATGAGTAGCGGCTATCCGAAGATCACTTCCAAGTTGCAGTCCGAAATCCATGCTGTATAACGGCAGAGAGTAGATACTGACGGTAATTTCCACGTTACGGAAATCCTATATGCGGAAGAACAGATTCCAAGTATATTGTAACAGGTGGTATAACGATGCTAAACCCTTCGTCCTTTTACAGGAAGAAGGGTTTTTTATCTTATAGGAAATTGTTTCGCAATTACTTATAAAATAAAAAGCCCCGGAAAAGGCATATATTTTGATTAAAACAGGAGGAAGCCATGTATAACAAAGTTGAAACCAGTCTTAATTTTGTGGAACGTGAAAAACAGACAGAGCAGTTCTGGAGAGACAACGATATTTTTCAAAAAAGCATGGAAATGCGGAAAGGCGGCGAAACCTACACATTTTACGACGGCCCGCCTACTGCAAATGGCAAGCCGCATATCGGCCATGTATTAACCCGTGTTATCAAGGATATGATTCCTAGATATCAGACTATGAAAGGCAAGTTTGTTCCGAGAAAAGCCGGATGGGATACCCACGGACTGCCGGTAGAATTGGAAGTAGAAAAGCTTCTTGGATTAAATGGAAAAGAACAGATTGAAGAATACGGTATGGAGCCGTTCATTGAAAAATGTAAGGAATCTGTATGGAAATACAAAGGAATGTGGGAAGATTTTTCCGGAACGGTTGGTTTCTGGGCGGATATGGACGATCCTTATGTTACTTATCATGATGATTTTATTGAGTCTGAGTGGTGGGCGTTAAAGCAGATCTGGGACAAAAAGCTGTTGTACAAGGGCTTTAAAATTGTTCCCTACTGTCCTCGCTGCGGAACGCCTCTTTCTTCTCAGGAAGTTGCCCAGGGCTATAAAACAGTCAAAGAACGTTCGGCAATCGCTCGTTTTGCGGTAGTGGGAGAAGATGCGTATTTTCTGGCATGGACCACGACGCCCTGGACTCTGCCCAGCAATGTGGCTCTTTGCGTCAATCCTGACGAGACCTACTGCAAGGTAAAAGCGGCAGACGGTTATACCTATTATATGGCAAAGGCTCTGCTGGATACGGTTCTTGGCAGACTGGCCAATGAAGAAGAAGGCGCAGCTGCATACGAAATATTAGAATCCTATAAAGGAACAGACTTAGAATACAAAGAATACGAACCTTTATTCCATTTTGCAGATGACATCATCAAGAAACAGCACAAAAAAGCTCATTATATCACATGTGACAATTATGTTACTATGACAGACGGTACCGGCATTGTCCATATTGCTCCGGCTTTCGGTGAAGACGATGCCCAGGTGGGAAGAAAGTACGATCTTCCTTTTGTACAGCTGGTAAACGGCAAGGGCGAAATGTCAGAAGATACGGCATATGCAGGTGTCTTTGTAAAAAAAGCAGATCCCATGGTATTAAAAGATCTGGAAGAAAAAGGACTCTTATTCGACGCGCCGAAATTTGAGCATGAATATCCTCATTGCTGGAGATGCGATACACCGTTGATTTATTATGCAAGAGAATCCTGGTTCGTTAAAATGACAGCAGTTAAAGAAGATTTGATCCGCAACAACAATACCGTCAACTGGATTCCGGAATCCATTGGCAAAGGCCGTTTCGGAGACTGGTTGGAAAATATTCAGGACTGGGGAATCTCCAGAAATCGTTATTGGGGAACTCCTTTAAATGTATGGGAATGTGAATGCGGTCATCAGGAATGTATCGGCAGCCGAAAGGAGCTGGCTGAGAGAAACGGCGATCCCAAAACGGCGGAAGTGGAGCTGCACCGGCCGTATATTGATAACGTTACGATTCCGTGTCCAAAATGCGGAAGAGAAATGCATCGTGTTCCAGAGGTCATTGACTGCTGGTTTGATTCAGGAGCGATGCCTTTTGCACAGCATCATTATCCGTTTGAAAATAAAGAACTGTTTGAACAGCAATTCCCGGCTCAGTTTATTTCTGAGGCAGTGGATCAGACCAGAGGATGGTTTTATTCTTTGATGGCAGAATCCACGCTTCTGTTTCATAAGTCGCCTTATGAAAACGTCATTGTATTGGGTCATGTGCAGGATGAAAAGGGACAGAAAATGAGCAAGAGCAAAGGAAATGCGGTAGATCCATTTGAGGCGTTGGAGAAATACGGCGCAGATGCGATTCGCTGGTATTTTTACATCAATTCGGCGCCCTGGCTGCCCAATCGTTTCCATGGAAAAGCAGTACAGGAGGGGCAGCGTAAATTTATGGGTACGCTTTGGAACACCTATGCGTTTTTTGTACTGTATGCCAATATTGATGAATTTGACGCAAGCCGGTATACGCTGGATTACGATAAATTATCCGTTATGGATAAATGGCTGCTGTCAAAGTTAAACAGCCTGATCACAGATGTGGATACGAATCTTAGCAATTACCGGATTCCCGAGGCTGCAAGAGCATTAGACGGATTTGTAGATGAAATGAGCAACTGGTATGTGAGAAGGAGCAGGGAACGTTTCTGGGCAAAGGGAATGGAGCAGGACAAGATCAATGCGTATATGACTTTGTACACAGCCCTTGTAACGGCGGCGAAATGCGCCGCCCCCATGATACCTTTTATGGCGGAAGATATTTACCGAAATTTAGTGGGAAGTGTAGATAAAAATGCGCCGGAAAGCGTACATCTGTGTGATTTTCCCACAGCAGACGCCTCTGTGATTGACAAGGAGCTGGAGAAGAATATGGATGCCGTCTTAAAGATTGTTGTTATGGGACGTGCGTGCCGTAATACAGCAAACATCAAAAACCGCCAGCCAATCGGAAAAATGTATGTAAAAGCGCCTTACGATCTTTCTGAATTTTATGTAGAAATCATAGAAGATGAATTAAATGTCAAAAAAGTAGAATTTACAGAGGATGTCAGTGCATTTACGGACTATACTTTTAAGCCGCAGCTGCGTACAGTAGGTCCTAAATACGGAAAGTATCTGGGTCAGATTAAGCAGGTATTGGCTGATTTAAACGGAAATGAAGCAATGGCGGAGCTTAAGAATAAGGGTGTACTGAAACTTGACAGCATCAGCGAAGAAGTTGTATTATTAGAAGACGATTTACTCATTACCATGACTCAAATGGAAGGTTATGTAACCGAGGGGGATAATGAGGCAACTGTTGTCTTGGATACAAATCTTACCGAAGAGCTGGTAGAAGAAGGATTTGTCCGGGAGTTGATCAGCAAGATCCAGACGATGCGAAAAGAGGCAGGATTTGAAGTTATGGATAAGATCAAAGTGTCTTATCAGGCAGAAGGGAAGGCGTCTGAAGTGTTTGAGAAAAATCAGGATGCGATCTGTTCTGAAGTGCTTGCAGCGGGGATTACAACAGAGAAACTTGGCGGATATGAAAAAGAATGGAACATTAATGGCGAACATGTCGTTATGGAAGTAAAGAAGGAGGAGCTCTCTTGAAGAAGAAAATATTTGACAAGGAACAGTTTAAAAAACAGGTAAAAGACCATGTCAGAACACTTTACCGTAAAACACTGGAAGAGGCCGATTCACAGGAGATTTTCCAGGCAGTATCTTATGCTGTAAAAGATGAGATCATCAATCAGTGGATGGAAACGCAGCATAGCATGAAAAAAGAAGACCCAAAAGTTGTATACTATATGTCCATGGAATTTTTAATGGGGCGTGCGCTGGGCAACAATCTGATCAATCTGACAGCTTATCAGGAAGTGGCAGAGGCGTTAGAGGAAATGGGGCTGGACATTAATGTGATTGAGGATCAGGAACCGGACCCGGCTCTCGGCAACGGTGGTTTGGGAAGACTGGCAGCCTGCTTTATGGAGTCTTTATCTACTCTTGGTTATGCTGCATACGGCTGCGGCATCCGTTATCGTTACGGAATGTTTAAGCAGAAGATTGAAGATGGTTTTCAATTGGAAGTGCCGGACAACTGGTTAAAAGAGGGTTATCCTTTTGAATTGAGACGTCCGGAATATACGTATGAAGTAAAATTCGGCGGTTATGTCCGGGCCGTTAACACGCCGGATGGCAGAATGAAATTCCAACAGGAGGGTTATCAGTCTGTACGCGCCGTTCCGTATGATATGCCGATCATCGGTTATGACAACCATGTAGTCAATACATTGATGATCTGGGATGCGGAACCGGCAGAGTGCTTTGAACTGGATTCCTTTGATAAAGGCGATTATCACAAAGCTGTGGAACAGGAGAATCTGGCGCGAAATCTGGTGGAAGTTCTGTATCCGAACGACAACCACATCGCAGGAAAAGAGCTCCGTTTAAAACAGCAGTATTTCTTTGTATCTGCCAGCGTACAACGTGCGATTGCAAGATTTAAGAAGACGCATTCTGATATTCATGATCTGCCGAAGAAGGTGGCATTCCAGTTAAACGATACGCATCCAACCGTAGCAGTCGCAGAGTTGATGCGTTATCTGGTAGATGAAGAAGAATTACAGTGGGATGATGCATGGGATATTACTACAAAAGTCTGTGCATACACAAACCATACGATTATGGCGGAGGCATTAGAAAAATGGCCCATTGAGATTTTTTCAAGACTCCTGCCCCGTATTTATCAGATTGTAGAAGAGATCAACCGCAGATTCTGTATACAGATTCAGAAACAGTATCCGGGTGACAACAGGAAGATTGAGCGTATGGCGATTATCTATAACGGTCAGGTGAAGATGGCTCATCTTGCCATTGCAGCGGGCCATTCCGTCAACGGTGTGGCAAGACTGCATACGGAAATCTTGAAGAATCAGGAATTAAGAGATTTTTATGAGATGTATCCGGACAAATTCAATAACAAGACCAACGGAATTACCCAGAGACGTTTCCTGCTTCACGGCAATCCGCTTTTGGCTTCCTGGGTAACTGATCATGTGGGCAAAGACTGGATTACAGATTTGAGTAAAATCGAAAAGATTGCTCTTTATGCAGATGATGAGAAAGCACAGCATGAATTCATGAATATCAAATATCAGAATAAAGTGCGTCTGGCAAAATATATCAAAGAGCATAACGGCATTGAAGTAGATCCCCGTTCGATTTTTGATGTACAGGTAAAACGTCTTCATGAATACAAGAGACAGTTATTAAATGTTCTGCATATTATGTACCTTTATAATGAGATTAAAGAGCATCCGGATCGGGAATTTTATCCGAGAACCTTTATTTTTGGTGCAAAAGCGGCAGCGGGTTATAAAATTGCAAAGCTGACCATTAAGCTGATTAACAGCGTGGCAGAAGTCATCAATAACGATAAGAGCATCCATGATAAAATTAAAGTGGTATTTATTGAGGATTATCGTGTATCTAATGCCGAGTGGATTTTTGCAGGGGCAGATGTAAGCGAACAGATTTCTACCGCCAGCAAAGAAGCATCCGGAACAGGTAATATGAAATTTATGTTAAACGGGGCTGTTACAATTGGAACCATGGACGGCGCCAATGTAGAGATGTTGGAAGAAGTCGGCAAAGAGAATATGTTTATTTTTGGTATGAGTTCCGATGAAGTAATTGCTCATGAGAAAAACAGAGATTACAATCCGATGCAGATTTTCAATAATGATCAGGATATCCGCAAGGTATTGATACAGCTGATCAACGGATTTTATTCTCCTCACAACAGCGAATTATTCCGCGAATTATATAATTCACTGTTAAATACACAGAGTACCCAGTATGCAGATACCTATTTTATTCTTGCTGATTTCCGTTCTTATGCACAGGCACAGAAGGAAGTAGAAGAGGCGTATAAGGATGAGAAGCGCTGGGCAAAAATGGCGATGTTAAATACAGCCCATGCGGGTAAGTTTTCCTCTGACCGTACGATTCAGGAGTATGTGGATGATATCTGGCATCTGGATAAACTGGTTGTGGAAGAAGAGGAATTATAAAACGATTGATAAAAGAACCGGCAGAACCGGTTAGATGAAAAGGAGCCCCGGAAATCTTTCAAAGAAGATTTCCGGGGCTCCTTTAAAAACGGTCTCTGGCAAATCATTCTGTGTCGACAGACTAAATGCCAAGTAATTGAAACGAAGAGCTGACCGTAAGAACCTGATTCAGGCGTATGAAAATCCCATTGCCGAAGGCAATATTCAACGGAGTTTTGCAGGGATGCTGGTCACGGAATGAACAGTATCGAATCGTTGCAGAAGATTCTACAGGAATGCATAAAATAATTGAAAATTTCCTCATTTTATAATAGAATATAATTAAGACATATCATAAAAATCAGAAGATACAATTAAATGTCGGAGACTGATTATGATGAAAAAAGGAGGAGAAAATGGGAGCAAAAAAAACAGCAAAACGTTGGATCAGTTTGTTTCTGGTATGTATTTTGGCATTGCCGCTGCAGTTTATGCCGGTGCAGGCCGCAGAAACAGACGAAGTAATTACCTTAAAGAGCAGTGCGACAGATTCTGTACAGCTGAATTATTTTAAGTATACCGCGTATGAGGGCAAAGAGTGGACCTTGAATGCAAGTGAGTCCTATATTGACCTTGGGGAGTCGGATTCACGGGCAGAAGAATGTTATTTTGAGATTTATTTCAGAGGAAATGCAATTAAAGTATCTGCCGCGAAAGGCCCCGCTCATGGAATTGTGAAATATACCATAGACGGAGGACATGAACAAATCGTGGATCTGTATAATGCCAACCGTCAGGAAAGCGTTGTATATCAGGTGAGCGGATTGACAGAAGGAGATCATGTGCTCAAAGCCGTGACGCAGACGTCCAAAAGCGGAACCAAGATTGTCAATCAGGTAGTCAGTGCGGAAATTACGCATCAGCCTTACAAAGGGGGAACGCCGGATCTTGGAGGTACGATCGTAGATACCGATACGCAGTATACACAGGATCGTTATGGCGAGGTGATTGGGAAAAATGTACTGTCTGGCAGATTGTCGGCCTGGAGAAATGACAAAGCCGTAGGAGAACTTGTATTGTTTTCCAGAAACTGCAGTCTGGAAGACGTTCAGATTCAGGCAGGCGCGCTTACCTGCGGGGATGCTGTTATTTCTTCAGAACATGTGAAGACGACATTTATAAAATCTGCAAAAGCATATAACGGCTCCTATCTGGGATATGGAGATCCGAATAGGGGCGTTCCGGCGGAAACCGCTTCAAACAGGAGTGAAACATCCGATATTCTTTATCAGGAAGGCGGATCGGTAGAAATCGGCTGGAACAGCTTACAGCCTGTCTGGGTGGAATTTGATATTCCAAAGGACGCAAAAGCAGGCAGTTATACGGGAACGCTTACTGCAACCGCAAAGGATTTTGAGCATCCGATTACATTTACCTATACCGTTGATGTGCAGGATGCCGTGCTTCCGGATGCAGAGGAATGGGGCGGTGTTTTTGATATTGAATTGTGGCAGTATCCCTACAGCAGTGCAGAATATTATAGGGTAGAGCCTTTTTCAGAAGCGCATCTTGAAATTATGAGATCCTCTATGCTAAAATACAAAGAAATCGGCGGTCATGCAATTACAACATCCATTGTAGAAGAAGCCTGGAACGGACAGACATACAGTGCCAATGAGGTACATTATCCTTCTATGATTAAATGGACAAAAAACGCTGACGGCAGTTTCTCTTATAATTACAGTGATTTTGACAAATGGGTAGAATTCTGTAAATCTCTGGGGATCGGAGATAAAATTGTGCTCTACAGTATTGCGCCCTGGCATAATTCCTTTACATATTGGGAAGGAGATACACTGGTAAAAGAAGGATTTTCAGCAGGAGACGACCGCTATACGCAGGTATGGACAGCGTTTTTGACAGACTTAATCGCACATCTGGAGGAAAAAGGCTGGTTCGACGAGTCTTATATTGGAATTGACGAAAGAGGATTTTCTGCTGCGGCATTTGATTTGATTGATTCTGTGAAAAACAGTAAAGGCAAGAGCCTGAAGACTGCAGGAGCGATGGACGGATTTGTGAACAAAATGGATCTTGCCATGCGTGTGACGGATTTGAATATAGGAGATAACGCGGCAGCGGCTCATGCAGCAGAATTTGCAGAGCTTTTGGCGAACAGAGAAGAAAAGGGACTGCGGACAACGTTGTATTCCTGTACAGAGCATAGTCCGGGCAACTTCTCCTTAAGCATTCCGGCGGAGAGTTACTGGTCGGTGGTAAATGCAGCCAAAATGGGAACCGCGGGATTCTTGCGCTGGGCATATGACGCGTGGGTGGAAGATCCTCTTCGGGATACCACGCACAATGCATTTGAACCGGGAGACTGTTTTTTGATTTTCCCGGATGAAAAAGACGCCGCAAATCCTCAGAGCAAAAGTTCTGTGCGGTTAGAGCGTATGGCAGAGGCGGTTCGGGATGTGAATAAGCTGCGGCTGATTGAGAAGGAAAAACCGCAGTATTCCGAGGAGATACAGGATTTGTATGCAAAGATTCAGACGGCAGTCGGAACGTCCCGCAGTTACATGAGCGATTCGGCAAAATCTCAGCTGATAGAAGAAATGACGGCTTTCAAAGCCGGCGTGGAGGAAATTTCCGAGAAATATATTTGGAGCGAAAGGGAAGGACTTCATGTATTTAAACCAAGAATAGAGATGGAAACAGGGGAAACCCGGGAGATTGAATCGGATTTAGTCACTGCAGGGGAAGATAAGACGATTGTTTACGAATCAAAGGATAAATCCGTTGCGACAGTAGACGCAAAGGGGATCGTTACCGCGAGAGGCGCAGGGGAGACGACCATTGTATTGGTAAACCGTCCCACCGGCTATACAGCGTCTGTAAAGATTCGAGTAACAGAGAAGGAACCGCAGCCGATGCGCATTAGCAATACGCTGACGGACTATAAATTGCCGGAGAAATATTTATCTGATTTATATCAAGGGCCTCAGACCGGTGATGAACATTATCTGGGACAGCCGGATATGATTATGCTGGATGATCAAAAGACACTGTATACGGTATTTCCTGTGGGGCACGGCGTAGGCCGCATTATTATGATGGTGAGCCATGATGCGGGGGAAACCTGGGAAAAGAAAGAGAATATTCCGGAGTCCTGGAGAACTTCTTACGAGACGCCGACCATCTATAAGCTGAATATGACAAATGGAGAAACCAAGCTCATTTTGATATCCGGAAGACCGGCGAGTTTTGGAGCTGCGACCGGAGGATGGGATACTTCCGTTTCTACAGATGGCGGAGAGACATGGTCGGAGTTTCAGACGTATTGTGAAACATTTGCAGACGGCAGCCGGAATGATACGGTTGTTGCAATGGCAAGCCTGGTTCAAATGAAAGAAAATGGCGAATACATTGATAAATGGATGGGCGTATACCACGACGGCAATACATTTGTCAATTATAAGACATATCTGACCTTTGATAAAGAAGGAAATCAGCAATGGTCCATGCCGGAACCTTATTTGAGTGAATGGCGTGAAACAGAGAGCAGTCATCAGATTTGTGAAGTGGGTATGTTCCGCTCACCGGATGGGAACAGAATAGTGGCTTTGGCCAGAAATCAGACTCATAATGGTCCGGCGACGATGTTTTATTCGGATGATGAGGGGGAAAACTGGACAAAACCGGTTGCAATGCCGGGCTCTCTGGCCGGAGAACGCCATAAAATTCTGTATGATCCTACTGATCCGACAGGACAGAGGTTAATTGTAACATTCCGTGAAATTATATATGATTTAAACGGCAACAATCAGTTTGACGGCGGCAATGACTGGCTGGCGGGCGACTGGATTGCATGGGTTGGAACTTATGAAGATATTATAGAAGGCAGAGAAGGATCTTATCGTATCCGCCTCTGCGAGGACTGGGCGGCAAATGCCAAGTCGGGAGATACCGGTTATACGGGAATGGCTGTGCTGCCGGACGGAACCTTTATTCTGGATACTTATGGACATTGGAACAGAGAATATTCAGAGAGTCTGCCGAATTACAATGTGTATAACGACCATTGCTGGATTAAGCAGGCGAAGTTTAAACTTTCGGATATAGATGAATCTCTGCGCGTGCCGGAATTAAAAGAGACGATAGAACAGGAATTGGAAAAGCTGCCGCAGTATTCGGATGTTTCTTGTTACACAGCTTCTACATGGGGCGCATATGAACAGGCGTTACAGAAAGTAGAACAGCTGAAAGCAAGTGAAAATGTGACATATAGTGAAATGCAGGAAGCCTATGCCGCACTGGAAAAAGCCTATGAGGGTTTGGTGATGCGGGGAACGGATGAGGATTTGATTCTGAATGCGCAGCAGGCTCTTCAGCAGGCTCTTCAGCGGGCAGACGTAAAGAAAGGCACAACATGCGTCAGCTGGACGACAGAGAGTTGGAAGGTATTTATAGATGCATATAATGAAGCGAAGGCAGCTGTGGACTCTACAGATCTTGAAGAGTTAGAGAGGCTGCAGAAAAAGCTTATGGATGCAACAGACGGTCTTACTGTGGCTTCATGGGGGCCTCCGGAAACAGAGTTTGAGGCGGACGGAAGTCTTTACCGGATTATAAATGCAGCCGAAGGAACCGTGAAGCTGATAAAAGGAACGGATACCAAAAAGATCACAATCAATTCCGTGGCCAGAAACGGTAAGAGTTATAAAGTTACTGCAATTGCCTCCAATGCATTTTTGAAATGCAAAAAGCTTCAGAATATTACGATCGGTGCAAATGTGACAAGCATAGAGAAAAATGCATTTTATAACTGTACTAAAATCAAGAAAGTGATATTCAAAGGCAAGAAACTGCCGGCGATGAAAAAAGCATTTAAGAAAACAAATAAAAAACTAACCGTTAAAGTGCAAAAGAATCTGAAGAAGAAAGCGTCCATAAAAAATAAGACGATGAAGACGCTGAAAAAGGCGGGACTGAAGGTAACGCTGAACAATATAAAATAAAAAAGAAACAGAAAAACTGCCGCAGGGTGAAAAATCCACTGTGCGGCAGTTTTTATTTGCCATGCATCTGATCAATGTTTTAGGACAGGTGGCTGAAAAGCGAAGTCTTCGTCTCCGCAGAAGTTTTTGCCATATCCACGTGCTGTATCGTGCCGCAGGTTCCGTTTTCATAGAGGAAAATGCCTGTTTTGCGTACCAGCGCATTGGTGGAATTGTCCTTAGATGAGTTGAGGGCAAAATCAGTCTGGGCATTGCCAAGATAAATTGCGCCGACGCCTGCTTTTCCAAGGGCGCACAGCACATCTTTGCCGTTGGCGTCTTTTGTCCAGATGCGGAGCTGGTCAAAAATCGGATCGTTTTCATCAATCCATCCGTTGCCGTCAGAATCGTAAGCGGCAAGATCTTTAAAGCCGTCTCCGCTTTTGGTACCAAATAATTCACTTCCGTCATTGATGATTCCGTCTCCGTTTTTATCCAGCGCCAAAAAACCGCTGCCGGAAGCTAAGTTGGAGATTAAATCCATGTTGCCGTCGGCGTCCAGATCAAAGTAAAATTTCTGATCGGTTACATTTGCCGAACTGGTATTTAAATTGATGACCAGAGGATCGCAAAGCGTGGACACCTGCTGCAGGGCGGGAGTTACAAAATTTGCACTGCTCACATAAGCCTCTTCAAAAGAGCGGCTCATGGTCATGGAAAGATTAAACTCAATTTCCCGGCCGTCGGCAGTCTTGACGGTGCCGGTAGTGGAAAACGATGTTTCTTCTGTTTCCGAATGGTAAGCGGTTTCTGTGTAATTTCCGGACATCGGCTGAATGCCGGCAGATAAGCCGCTGCTTAGAAAGCGGTTCTGAAAAATATTACCTTTGCCAAATAAAAGCATCATCAGGTAGTTGATGGATTGGGATTTTATGGTATGCATATCCGGTGTCGTTCTGCTGGTCATCGATACGGGGCTTCCGATGCTCTGCGCCTGTTTGAATTGATGAAAAAGGTCGTCTTTGGAATCGCCTGTATTCGGATAGCTGCTGCTTTTTCCGGAATCTGATTTTTCGCTGTAACGATTGATTACTTTTAAATTGCTATTTCTCATTACTCCGCCGCCCCATAGTGAAAGGGAAGACGAGACAGCTGACGTGCGTTCATAACTCCTGCGTGATGTCATGGCTACATTGCTTGACTGTATAATCACGTATACTCCTCCTATATTTCTGTCTGATTCATTTCATTTTGCTTCCCTGTAAAATGAAATAAAAAAGACGGCAGATTTAAGAACTTCCATTTTCTTAAATATACCGTCCATGGTTCCATTAAGAATTTTTGAATGCATTCAAATTACATATCGGAAAAATCTGGTGAATGGTTAACACCTGGCATAGAAGTATTTTTATGAAATAAATATAATCCTGCTATACTGATCAAAACAAGAAGCAGCATCAGGAGTGGAGAATAGATTTCTATCATTCCGGAAATGGTTCCAAAACCGTTGTAAAGCATATGCAAAAGAGAAGAAATCCAAATGGAGCCGGTTCTGTGATATACATATCCAAGAAACAGTCCGATAAAAAACGCATAGATGCCCTGAATCGGATTTAAATGGAAAATAGCAAACAGCAGCGCCTGAAACAGATTGGCAGCCCAAAAAGGAAATGATTTTTCGGCAGAGGCGAGAATTACGCCTCGAAAAGTCAGTTCTTCTTCAATCGGACCAAGAAGCACTGCATATAAAATCAGCAGAAGAGAAGGGGAAGCGGAAGAAAATCCCGCTGTCTCCATAAGTTTTTCATAAAAATCCATCCATCCGGGAAGGAAGAAGGCAGAAAAACCTGTTATGACTGCAGAGGCAATTTGTAGTCCGGGGACTACCAAAACAAGTCCCAGTAAGATTTTTGGATTGCCAAACTTGTCGGCTGGAAATTGCAGACTGCCGTGAAACTGACAGGAATACCATGTGCCGAAGATCAGTATGCCTGATATAGCAAAAGCAATGGAAACGACCATGCTGAAATTCTGATTGCTGTATATGGTCATAAGCTGTGATACAAGATCAGTATATCCAAGTTTCTGACCGGAGAGGATGCCGGAAAAGCAAACATAAAGCATAGAAAATCCCATAAGTGGAAACATTACAACAAACTGCAGTCCGATAGACGCAAAAAACGGTAAAAATGTAAAGAAAAAATATCCGATTTTTTTCATGATAAGCCTCCTTTTTATGTTAGAATAAAAACGTTATGATTTGATCTTTAGCGTTACAGTAAAACATTATAACATATACAGGAAAAAGTCGCAAACAGGAGAATAAAAATGAAATGCCGGCATCTGAAATATGTGATATACAATAAACAAGAAATCGGACAAAAGACCAGAATTTCCGGAATACTCAGACGTCATTCAATCATAGAGATTCTAATGGAATCCGAATCTTTGCGGGAATGCGTCAGGAAAAACAACATACCTGTGGAAGCGGCGCTGGCGCTTGCAGCCACAGACCAGATGATCAGGGAGGCCAATGAACTGTCTGTGGCAGTGCTGGGGTATCGAAATCCGATGTTTTCTTCGGAAGAGTTATATGGAACGGATTTTCTCGTGGAGAGTTTGGAAGAAATTGATTACTATTTTCTGGAACGGGTATATCAGAGAAAACATGGATTGCCCTGGAGAGTGATTGAGACGAGCCGATGCTATCTGAGGGAGATGACGCTTTTAGATCTGCCGGATCTTTACGAGTTGTACGGGCAGGAGGGTATGACCGATTATATGGAGCCTTTGTATGACAAAGAAGAAGAATATGCGTATGCAAAAGCTTATATCCAAAATATGTACCGCTATTACGGCTATGGCATGTGGCTGGTCAAAGACAGAAATACAGATAAACTAATTGGCAGGGCCGGATTTGATCATTTTGAATCAGAGGGAGCATATCTGCTTGAAATGGGATATGCAATATCCGTGTTTCGCCAGAGGCAGGGCTATGGTTTTGAAGTATGCCAGGCCATGCTTGCATATGCAAAAGAAGCAGAATTGGGTTTTGAACAGATTCACTGTTTTGTACAGAAAGAAAATACAGCGTCTTTAGCGCTTTTAGAAAAGCTGGGTTTTCGATTTGCAGGTTCTAAAATCCGCAATGAGAAAAAGCTTTTTTGGTATGTTTTTGATTTGAAATAGAGTGAGAGAGGCAAAAAAACAGAGAAAATCAGCGTCAGAAAGATTTTTGTTTGTTTTAATCGTTGCAATTTGACGTATAATTCATTATAATACTTACTTAATTAAACGGAGCGTTCAAAAGATGATAAAAGTTGGTGATAACGGTATGGAAGATGTTTCTGTAAAAAATCTGGAACAGTTTGAGAAAGCATTTCTCAAAGAGGAGAACAACATCCGGGAAACGCAGGATTTTGAGGAACCGGAGAAACTTTATGCGGAATTGATTCGTAGTGTAAACAAGTACCATCCTTCTGCAGATGTAACCCAGATCGAGAAAGCATATTATATAGCAGATGAGGCACATAAGGGACAGAAACGCAAGTCCGGAGAACCATATATTATTCATCCGCTATATGTCGCTATCATACTGGCGGAGCTGGAATTGGATAAGGAGACGATAGTAGCGGGCCTTTTGCATGACGTTGTGGAAGATACCGTCATGACGAAGGACGAGATTGAAACAGAATTCGGCAAAGAAGTGGCGCTTCTTGTAGACGGTGTGACAAAGTTAGGGCAGCTGTCTTACGATGCGGATAAAGTAGAAATTCAGGCAGAGAATCTGCGGAAGATGTTCCTTGCCATGGCCAAGGATATCCGAGTCATTTTGATTAAGCTGGCAGACCGTCTGCACAATATGCGGACCTTAAAATATATGAAACCGGAGAAACAGAAAGAAAAAGCCAGAGAGACAATGGATATTTATGCACCCATTGCCCAGCGGCTTGGAATCTCCAAAGTGAAGACAGAGTTAGACGATCTTTCTTTAAAATATTTAGAACCTGAAGCATATTATGATCTGGTGGAAAAAGTCGCTCTCCGAAAAAATGTCAGAGACAAATACGTACGGCAGCTGGTAGATGAAGTAAAGGAGCAGATCAAAGGAGCCGGCATTGAAGCAATAATCGAAGGACGGGCAAAACATTTTTTCAGTATTTATAAGAAAATGGTCAGTCAGGATAAAACGCTGGATCAGATCTTTGATCTGTTTGCAATCCGCATTATCGTAGATTCCGTCAAAGACTGTTATGCCGCGCTGGGCGTGATTCATGAAATGTACCGGCCGATTCCGGGCCGTTTTAAAGATTATATTGCAATGCCAAAGCCCAATATGTATCAATCCCTTCATACCACGCTGATTGGGCCGGCAGGGCAGCCTTTTGAAATACAGATAAGAACATATGAAATGCATCGCACTGCAGAGTATGGAATTGCCGCTCATTGGAAGTACAAGGAAGGCAAAACCGGCGTGAATGTCGCCAATCAGGAGGAAGAAAAGTTAAGCTGGCTGAGGCAGATTCTGGAATGGCAGAGGGATATGTCCGATAACCGGGAATTTATGAGTCTTTTAAAGAGCGATCTGGATCTTTTTTCCGATACGGTATTTTGCTTTACGCCGTCGGGAGATGTAAAGAACCTTCCCAACGGATCTACTACAATTGATTTTGCATACAGCATCCATTCCGCTGTGGGCAATAAAATGATCGGCGCCAAAGTCAACGGCAAGCTGGTGACGATTGATTATGTGATTCAGAACGGTGACAGAATCGAAGTCATCACTTCCCAGAACGCGAAAGGTCCCAGCCGGGACTGGCTGAATCTTGTGAAAAGCACGCAGGCCAAGAACAAGATCAATCAATGGTTCCGCAGCGAATTGAAAGAAGAGAATATTCAAAAGGGAAAAGAGCTGATTGCCCAGTGCTGTAAATCGAAAGGAATCAATTTTTCCGATATCAACAAGCCGGAATATCAGGATAAGGTTTTGAATAAATATGGGTTTCATGACTGGAATTCGGCATTGGCCACGGTAGGGCACGGCGGCCTGAAAGAAAGCCAGATCGTCAACCGCATGTATGAAGAATACAAAAAAGATCATGTGATAGAACTGACAGACCAGGATATTTTGAGCACAGTCTCTTCCCATGGAAAAGAAAAGGCAGGCGGCGAAAAATCCAGAAGCGGCATCATTGTCAAAGGGCTTTATGACGTAGCGGTTCATCTTTCCAGATGCTGCAGGCCGGTGCCGGGAGATGAGATCGTAGGCTATGTCACCAGAGGAAGAGGCGTTTCCATTCACCGTACGGACTGTGTGAATATGATCCATCTTTCCGAGATAGAGAAAGAACGCCTGATAGAGGCGGAATGGCAGAAAGGCGCGGATGAAGGCGGCAACGGCCTGTATATGGCGGGACTTAAAATCTACGGCAATAACCGCACAGGTCTTTTGGTGGATATTTCCAAGATTTTTACGGAGCGTTCGATTGATATTATCGGAATCAATTCAAAAACGAATAAGCAGGGAATTGCAACCATTGAGATTTCTTTTGAAGTAAAGGGAAGATATGAGCTTTCCAGATTGATTGATAAAGTCCGTCAGGTGGAAAGCGTGATTGATATAGAACGGACAACAGGATGATAGGAGAAAAGACAATGGCAGGACTTCGAGTAGAGCAGTATGTGGTTGGCCCGGTGATGACCAACTGTTATCTGGCAGTCAATGAAGATACGAATGAGGCGTTGATCATTGATCCGGGTGATGAGGGAAATCGTTTGATCGAGAAGATCAGAGAAAAGAATCTGAATCTGGCGGCGGTTCTTTTAACCCATGGGCATTTCGATCATGCGGCAGCAGCGGCGGAAGTGGCGGAGACGTTTCAGGTTCCCATTTATGCCCATGAAAAAGAAAAAGAGACATTAGAGACGCCGGGGATTAACCTTTGTGCAATGATAGGGGAGTCCAATGCAGTCTATCATGCAGATGTATATGTCAAAGATAAAGATGTGCTGCAGCTGGCTGGCTTTTCGATAGAAGTATTGTATACGCCGGGACATACAATCGGCGGATGTTGTTATTATATAGAAAAAGAGCAGGCTGTTTTTGCGGGAGACACGCTTTTCTGCGGTTCTGTAGGAAGAACGGATTTTCCGGGAGGCAGCGCATCCACACTTCTTCATTCCATTGAAGAAAAATTAATGTCCCTGCCGGGACAGACGAAAGTGTATCCGGGGCACAACGAAATAACGACGATTGGCTGGGAACGGCAGTACAATCCGTTTTTGTAAGGGAAGAGGCATTATGATTACGGTTCAATTAAACAGAGCTGACTTTGAATACGATATTCACTCTTTGGTCAAAGCGTTTTTTCCATCGGAAGATGTATCTGTAGGTGTGGGAGAAAGGGAGGCGGAAGGGGAAATATCGTTTCATATTGTAACCAATTATTTTACTGATTCCATAGAAATCATGTTTTTTGTTCCCGGAGAGAAACAAAAACCGGAACAAAAGCGTGTGATGGAAGTGGATTTTTCCGATCGGAAAGAGACGAAAAACCGTCTGAAACAGGCATATTATCAAATGTTATGTGAGTATGCCAAAAAGTCTCTACCCTGGGGAACGCTGACAGGGATTCGTCCCACGAAGATTCCCATGGCGTTTTTGGAAGAGGGCAGGAAGAAAGATTTTATTCGGAATTACATGAAGGAAACCTATTTTGCATCGGATGAAAAGATTGATCTGAGTATAGAGGTGGCGGAAAGGGAACTGCATCTTCTGCAAAAACTGGATTATGAAAACGGATACAGTCTTTACATAGGGATTCCTTTTTGCCCCAGTACCTGTTTGTATTGTTCTTTTACGTCTTATCCCATTAGGATGTGGGAAGAACGAACAGATCATTATCTGGACGCCCTGGAAAAAGAAATGGATTATGCGGCAGAGCATTTTTGCGGGCAGCATCTGAATACGGTTTATATTGGCGGCGGAACTCCTACGACTTTAAATCCCAGGCAGCTTGAGAGGCTGATTGAAAAGATAAAGAAAAGCTTTGATCTGTCCCATTGTCTGGAGTTTACCGTAGAGGCGGGACGGCCGGACAGCATTACACGGGAAAAATTACAGGTATTAAGGGAACAGGGAATTTCCAGGATTTCCATTAATCCCCAGACAATGAAAGAGGAGACGTTGAAGATCATTGGCAGACGCCATACAGTGGAAGATACGGTGGAAAGTTTCTATCTGGCAAGAGAACTTGGTTTTGACAATATCAATATGGATCTGATCGTCGGACTTCCCGGTGAGACAAAGGATGACGCAGCGTCTACGATGGAGGCGGTCTTCAAATTGAATCCGGACAATCTGACGGTACATTCCCTGGCATTGAAGAGGGCGGCGCGTTTGAAGATGAATTGGGAAACGTATCAGAATCTGACGTTTGAGAATACAAATGAGACAATAGCCCTGACGGCGGAATATGCGAAACGGATGCATATGACGCCTTACTACTTATACCGCCAGAAAAACATGGCGGGAAATTTTGAAAATGTAGGTTATGCAAAAGCCGGAAAAGAAGGTATTTATAATATCCTGATTATGGAAGAGAAACAGACGATTGCGGCGTTAGGGGCTGGTTCAATCTCGAAACGGGTATATCCGGACGGACGGATCGAGCGGTGCGAGAATGTGAAGGATGTGGCTCAGTATATCGGGAGAATCGGGGAAATGATAGACAGAAAGCGTAAGTTATTTTAATCAGCTGGTCAAAACCTTTCATCTCAGCCAAATGTAGCGGCAGTGGATATCGTAGTGGATATCGTAGTTGAAACTTTTACTTGACATTTTAGTATGACAAAAATATGATAGTCATGCAGGAGTAATGTACAATGGCAAAAGAGGGCATACCAATGCTGATATTATTAAAGAAAAACACGGATGAATTTTTTTCTTCGTCATTGAAAAAATATATATGGGATCACGAAAAAAGAGTCTTTGAAAAAAGGAGGGAAACAGATGCAGAGAAGCGTATTGGAGTATTTAGAAAACTCGGCGCGGAAATTTCCGGATAAAACTGTATTTGCAGATGAAGAACATGAAATTTCTTATCAGGAGTTTCAAAATCAGACAAAGGCAGTGGGGACAGGGCTGGCCCGTGATTACAACGTTGGCAGAAATCAGCCGGTCGCGGTTTTCATTGAGCGGAACATTGAATGTCTGATCAGTTTTTTTGGCATTGTTTACAGCGGCAATTTTTATGTTCCGGTGGATGCCGCCATGCCGGTCCAAAGAATCGGACGAATTTTTGACACATTAAAACCGGCAGCTGTCATAGTTTCGGAACGCACAAAAAAAGTGATGGATCAGATGGATTATGACGGACACATTCTGAATCTGGAGGAATTGAAGTCCGTTCAGGCAGATCAGGAAATTTTGGATCAGATTACAAGAAAAAGGATTGATACGGATCCGCTTTATGCGATTTTCACTTCCGGTTCTACAGGTATGCCGAAAGGAGTTCTGGTAGGGCATCAGTCCGTGATAGATCTGATTGATCATTTCCAAAGGGAGTTTGGATTTGATGAAACGCTGCGATTGGGAAATCAGGCGCCCTTTGATTTTGATGTTTCGGTAAAAGATATTTATTCCACTCTGAAAAACGGCGGAACGATGCATGTGATACCGAAAGTGATGTTTTCTATGCCGAAAAAATTAATCGAATGTTTAAACCGCCATGAGATTAATACCGTGATATGGGCGACTTCTGCATTGCGAATTATAGAAAATCTGAATGTGTTTCAGGAAACGGCGCCCAAATATCTGAAGACGGTCATGTTTTCCGGAGAGGTTATGCCCAATAAAGTATTAAATTATTGGCGGAACTATCTGCCGGATGTGTCTTATGTGAATTTGTACGGGCCTACCGAAATTACCTGTAATTGTACTTTTTATAAAGTGGACAGGCCTTTCGAGGATCATGAGGCGCTGCCGATTGGAATTGCATTTCCGAATACGGATATTATATTGCTGGACGATGAGCGAAAGAAAGAAGTGTCTTTTGGGGAAACAGGCGAAATCTGCGTACGGGGCTCATCCCTTGCGCTGGGATATTACAATAACAAAGAAAAGACAGAAGAGGCATTTATGCAAAATCCGTTGAATGACAAATATCCGGAACGGATTTATTGCACCGGCGATCTGGGGAAATATGACAAAGACGGCAATCTTTTATTTATTTCCAGAAAAGATTACCAGATTAAGCATATGGGACACCGGATTGAATTGGGAGAGATCGAAGTGGCCATCAATGCGATTCCGTTTGTGGAAGCGGCGTGTTGTATCTATGATGATAAGGCGGAAAAAATCGTGCTGTTTTATCAGGCGGCGGAAAAATGCGACAGGCCCTTATTAAAGGAGCTGGGCAAATCTTTGCCGAAATATATGTTTCCGAACCGATTGGAATATATGGACAAACTTCCGCTGAATAAAAATGCCAAAATTGACCGTACATTGCTGAAGGAAAAGCTGAGGGGGTAGGAGATGGAACGGTATCAGAAAGGGATTATTGTGGGCGGAACCGGACTGTTATATCAGGCGGCGGAAATCCTCGAACAAAGCGGCAGAGTCGGGAAGATCGAACTTTATTTCTGCAATGGGAACGGTTTTGGAAAAAAACAGAAAGATACCATGCTTTGCCGGCAGATTGCAGAGAAAAAGGAATTGATGGAACTGCTCATACAGGAAACCGAAGAGACGCTGGTATTATCCGTCATGAATCCGTGGCTTTTTACAGAGGAAGTTCTTCAAAATCCAAAACTTTTGGTCATAAATCTCCATCACGCCCTGCTGCCGGCGCATCGGGGCAGGAATGCGGAGGCATGGACGATTTATGAAGGCGATGCGAAAGCCGGAATTACCTGGCATAAAGTAGATCCGCAAATTGACAGGGGAACGATCTATCTGCAGAAAGAAGTGGCGACAGACAACGGTATGACCTCTTTAAAACTTTTGTCGCTGTTAAATAAGGCGGCTCTTTCGGGACTGCAGGAGCTGCTTTTGGAGGGGTTTCGGGAGCGTGCGCCCATTTCCGGCGTGTCGGATAGCGGAAAGCTTCATCTGGCAAAGGATATTCCAAACGGAGGATGGCTGGATTTATCCTGGGGTCCGGAACAAATGAGCCGTTTTTTGCGCGCTATGGATTATGGAATCATGCAGGTCATGGGACGTCCCAAAGTCAGGCTGCCGGAGGGCGTATATAGATGGAAATCATGGCAGATGCGCGAGATTGAAGAGAAGGGGCCGGATCATATAAAAATTGACGCGGAATGCAAAGAGATTCAAATTTTTAAAAAAGAAACAAAATTAATATTAAAACAAATAGAGAAAATGGAGGATGAATAACATGGAAGAAAAATTAATGGAGATTTTAAACGATTTGAGACCGGATGTGGAATTTGAAAAAGAGACGAAATTGATCGACGATGGCGTTCTGGATTCTTTTGATATCGTATCTTTGGTATCGGATCTGAATTCTGAATTTGATATTGAAATTAATGTCATGGATCTGGAACCTGTCAATTTTAATTCGGTCAAAGCCATGCTGGAATTGATCGTAAGACTGCAAGAGGAAGGATAAGAATATGGATTTTATCTCTGCGTCATTTATTGCGCTGGTAATCATACTTGCAGTTTTTTATTTTATTGTGCCGGACAGATGCAAATGGGTGGTTTTACTCCTTGGAAGTTATGTGTTTTATGCATTTTCCGGCATAAAATTATTGGCATTTTTGATCTTCACCACAGGCGTTACATTTATTGGCGGACTGTTTCTGGGAAAAATCAATCGGGAACATACGCAGCATCTGGAAGAATACAAAGGAAAACTGACAAGAGAAGAAAAAAAGAGTTTAAAAAGCAGGGCGATCGCAAAGAAAAAACGCGTGGTGGCCTGTGTTGTTATTGTGAATCTGGGTATTTTAATTTTCCTGAAATATTTTAATTTCATTGCGGAAAATATCAATGCCGTTTTTGGCAGAATCGGAGTTGGAAGAAGTATTCCAATGCTGACGCTGTTATTGCCCCTTGGCATTTCTTTTTATACGCTGCAGTCTATTGGGTATATCGTTGATTTATATCGTGGAAAATATCAGCCGGATGAGAATTTCTTCCGGTTTTCCCTGTTTATGTCTTTTTTTCCTCAGATCGTACAGGGGCCGATTGCAAGGTATGACCAGTTAGCGCATCAGTTATATGAACCTCATAAATTTGAATATGACAGAGTGGCGCAGGGGTGCCAGCTGATTTTATGGGGCTTTATGAAAAAATTGCTCCTGGCGGACCGTCTGGCGGTTCCGGTGAATTTTATATTTAATGATCCCATGCCGCATGAAGGGTTTGTGCTGTTTTTTGCGGCGGCGGGATATGGCCTGCAGGTTTATGCGGACTTTTCCGGAGGAATGGATATTGCCCGGGGCGTAGCGCAGATTTTCGGAATTGATATGGTCCGGAATTTTGAACGTCCGTATTTTGCGAAATCCATCAGTGAATTCTGGCGCAGATGGCACATTACCCTGGGGTCGTGGATGAGGGATTATGTATTTTATCCATTGTCTTTGTCCAAAGGATTTGCGACATTGGGAAAACGCACAAGAAAAATTTTCGGAAATTATATAGGGAAGAAACTGCCCACTTTTTTGTCTATGTTTATCGTATTTTTACTGGTAGGCGTCTGGCACGGCTCCAGTTGGAAATATGTTGCATATGGCATATGGAACGGGGCAATTATTGTATCCACCATTTTGCTGGAACCCTTTTATGAAGATTTTTTGAAAAAGAGCGGCATTCGTACAGAGTGTTTCAGCTGGAAATTTTTCCAGATGGCAAGGACGTTTTTATTGTGCAGTTTCGGGCGTTTCTTTTCCAGAGCGGGCTCCTTCAAGTCGGCGTTAGATATGATGAAAAGAACGGTGACAAAGAGCAATCCCTGGGTGTTTTTTGACGGCTCCTTTTTGAATCTGGGATTGTCGTACAAGGATTATTGCATTATTTTTATCTTTATCATTATATTGCTGACAGTTGGAATTTTGCAGGAAAAAGGAATCCATATCAGAGAAAAAATTGCCGAGCAGAATTTGTATTTTCGTTGGATGCTGTATATAGGCGCAGTTGTTGTGGTTCTCATATATGGACAATATGGCGTGGGATATTCTGTGGGTGAGTTTATTTACCAGCAATTTTAAAAGGAAAGGTTATTGTGATATGACAAAGAAACAGGGATTAAGAGCAGTATTGTTTTTTGTTGTGCTGTGTATGGCATTAGGCAGCGTGGTCCGTGTATTTGGCATTCCGTTGGAACGTCCTGTGTGGAATGTGACGCGTTTTAATGAATTTTATGAGGAGCCGAGAAATACCTGGGACGGCGTGGTGCTCGGGACAAGTTGTATCGACAGAGGATGGGCGCCGCCCCTGGCATGGAATGAATATGGCATGACGGTTTACAATATGGCGACAAATGGCCAGCCGATGATTTTAACCACAGGTCTTTTGGAAGAGATTCGTAAAACCCAGGATGTGAAGTTTGTGATTATAGATATCAGAGGGGTAAGGGTATCGTGTTTATCCGCGAAAGAATCACAGATTCGCCGGGTGACTGATGCCATGAAGTATTCCGTAAACAGACAGAAAACGGTAAAAGAGATGTTGGATTTTTACCGGGATTATTATGCCAGCGACGAGGTAAGGAACGCAATCGGCGACGAAAAAGCAGATCGGAAATGGGCGGAATTGGATGAGGCGTCTTTGTATGTTCCGTTTCTGAAATATCATTCCAGATGGGCGACGGGGCTGAATCAGACGGATTTTGTGAAACAGGTCAGTGATAAGAAGGGTGTGTTTGACAATGAACAGGGTCCGTTTAATGTAAGAGAAGTGAATAAACCGAAACTGCATTCAGATGGAACAGCGGAATTGTTGGACGCGCAAAAAGAGATTCTGGATGAGATTTTAGAATATGGAAAGGATACGGATCTGGAAATTTTATTTGTATCCATGCCTGTTTCCACCGGTAAAAAAAAGCAGATTGAGTTGAATTCCCTGGTTCGGTATTTGGAAGAAAAAGGAGCGACGGTCCTTAATTTTAATACAGAAGAAAAATACGAAGAAACAGGATTGGATTTTTCGACAGATTTTTATAATAAGCATCATATGAATTCCCGGGGCGCTGCGAAATTTACAAGATATCTGGCAGGATATCTCAATGAAAACTATGATTTTGAAGACAAACGGGGCAGAGAAGAGTATCGGGACTGGGATGAGGCATATGAACGATATGTTAAGTTTTATGAAGAAGGCTGGGGATTATAGAAAGCGGCAGGGTGAGGAGTTCACATAAGGGAGATGGGAAGGGCAGTTATTGATATGACAAAACGGCAGGGATTCAGAGGAGTGTTGTTTTTTGTTGTGCTTGGCATCATATTAAGCAATGTGATCCGTATATTCGGCATTCCGTTGGAACGTGATACATGGAATATGACACGGTTTAATGAATTTTATGAAGAACCGGAGAATACGTGGGATTGTGTGATCATTGGAACAAGCTGTGTCGACAGGGGCTGGGCGCCGCCGTTGGCATGGAATGAGTATGGAATGACGGTTTATAATATGGCTACAGGCGCACAGCCGATCATTTTAGTGACAGGACTTTTGGAAGAGGTTCGCAAAACCCAGGATGTGCAGCTGGCAATTGTAGATGTCCGGGGAGCAAGACTGGAGGATTTGCATTTGCCGGAAGCGCGGATTCGCCGCGTAACCGATGCTATGAAGTATTCCGTAAACAGACAGAAAATGATAAAAAATGTTTTGGACTTTTCAAAGGATTTTTATACCCGTGAAGAAGTAAGAAATGTAAGGGGCGTTGAAAAAACAGGCACGGAATTGGACGAGGCATCTTTGTATTTTCCATTTCTGAAATATCATTCCAGATGGGAAACAGGGCTGGATCAGACAGATTTTGTGAAACAGGTCACGGATACAAAGGGTGTATTTGACTTTGATGAAAGGGCATTTCATGTAAAAGCCATGGAAAAACCGGAGTTGTACGCAGATGTGACGGAGGAATTATTAGACATTCAAAAGGAAGTTCTGGATGACATTTTAGAATATGGCGAGGATACGGATCTGGAAATTTTATTTATATCCACGCCTGTTTTTGGGAAGAAAAAAGAGCAGATTGAGTTAAATAATATCATTCAGTATCTGGAGGAGAAAGGGACGGCAGTTCTTAATTTTAATACAGAAGAAAAATACAAAGAAACAGGACTGGATTTTTCGACAGATTTTTATAATAAGTATCATTTGAATGCCCGGGGCGCTGCGAAATTTACAAGGTATCTGGCGGGATATCTCAATGAAAACTATGATTTTGAAGACAAACGGGGCAGGGAAGAGTATCGGGACTGGGATGAGGCATATGAACGATATGTAAAGTTTTATGAAGAAGGCTGGAAATAAATGAAGGAGAATACTTGACGCATAATTGCTAAGTAATTATAATATAATTATGGAAGAACTAAAGTTTGAATGGGACGAAAATAAAAATTCCATAAATAAGAAAAAGCATAAGATATCTTTTGAGGAAGCGAAAACGGTATTTTATGATGCTGAGGCTATTGTAATTGATGATCCGGATCATTCTGAAGATGAGGACAGATTTCTCATATTGGGAATCAGCCAAAATATGAATTTGTTGGTGGTTTGTCATTGCTATCGGGAATTAGATACAACGATTCGCATTATTTCTGCGAGAAAGGCAACTTCAACAGAGACAAAGCAATATCATGAATTTTAGAGGTGAAATTATGAGAGAAGAGTATGATTTTTCCAAAGGAAAAAAAAATCCATATATGAAGAAATCCAAAAAACAAATTACGATTAACATTGACAGCGATACGATTGACTATTTTAAATCGCAGTCAGAAAATTCTGGCATTCCATATCAGACATTAATCAATTTGTATTTGACAGATTGTGCAGTACAGAAGAAACAGCTGCAGGTGTCCTGGAAGTAAAACATAAGTAGGAGGAATTACAATGCCATTAGTAAAAAAACCGGTGACCGGCATGAAAGATATTTTACCGGAGGAAATGCAGATTCGGGATTACGTGATTAACGTGATCAAAGAGACATACCGAAGTTTTGGCTTTACGCCGATTGACACTCCCTGCATGGAAAACATTGCCAACCTGTGCAGCAAACAGGGGGGAGAAAATGAGAAACTGATTTTTAAAGTGTTAAAAAGAGGAGAAAAATTAAAACTGGAAGAGGCCAAGAGCGAGGCGGATCTTACCGATATGGGACTTCGATACGATCTGACGCTCCCTCTGGCCAGGTTTTATTCCAACAACGCCAACAATCTCCCGTCGCCGTTTAAAGCGCTGCAGATCGGAAGTGTGTGGCGGGCGGACAGGCCTCAGAGAGGGCGTTACCGCCAGTTTACCCAGTGCGACATTGATATTTTGGGGGAGCCGTCCAATCTGGCGGAGATTGAGCTGATTCTGGCGACCACCACAACCCTTGGCAAATTAGGCTTTTCCAATTTTGAAATCCGGATCAATGAACGGGAAATTTTAAAAGCGATGGCAGCCTACAGCGGATTCCCGGAAGACGATTATGAGAGCATCTTTATCACGCTGGACAAAATGGACAAAATCGGTCTGGAAGGCGTTGCGGAGGAATTAGAGAAAAATGGTTTTGAAAAAGAATCCGTTGAAACATATTTAAACTTATTTGCCAAAACAGAAGGGACAGAAGACGGCCGGGAGGCAATTGCCCTTTTGGCAGAAGAGCTGGGCAGCTTTCTGCCAGAAGAGATCCGGAAGAATCTGACCATGATCATAGACAGTGTCGAGCAGACAAAGACAGCGGATTTTAAAATGGTATTCGATCCCACGCTGGTTCGGGGCATGGGCTATTACACAGGGACCATTTTTGAAATTGCCATACCGGAATTCGGCGGCAGCTGCGGAGGCGGCGGACGATACGACAAAATGATCGGCAATTTTACCGGGAATCCGGTTCCCGCCTGCGGATTTTCCATCGGTTTTGAACGGATTATTCTGCTGCTTTTGGAACAGGGCTTTCAAATTCCCACACAGCCGAAAAAAACGGCTTATTTAATCGAGAAAAAATATCCGGCGGATAAGCTCTGCGAAGTAATCGAAAAGGCGCAGAAGGCCAGAGAAAGCGGCCGGCAGGTTCTGATTGTCCGGATGAATAAAAACAAAAAGTTCCAGAAAGAAAAACTGGCTGCAGAAGGTTATGAGGAATTTGAAGAGTTTTTCTGCAGATAACCGGTGATAAACGGGAGGTAAAATATGGCAGAATCCATGCAGGGACTGAAACGGTCCCACAGATGTACAGAAGTATCCAATAAAAATATCGGCGAGACCGTTACCGTTATGGGCTGGGCGCAGAAAAGGCGGAATCTGGGAGCATTAATTTTTGTAGATTTAAGAGATCGTTCCGGTCTACTCCAGATTATGTTTGATGAAAACAGCGTAGGAAGCGCAGGCTTTGAAAAAGCGGGCGCCATAAGAAATGAATTTGTAATTGCGGTCACGGGAAAAATACAGAAACGTACCGCTGCCGTAAATGAGAATTTAAAAACAGGAGATATTGAACTGGTTGCGGAGGATATCCGCATATTATCCGAATCCGAGACGCCGCCGTTTCCCATTGAAGAAAACAGCCAGACCAAAGACGAGATGCGGTTGAAATACCGTTATCTGGATTTGAGAAGGCCGGATATCCAGAGAAATATGATGCTGAGGAGCAAAGTAATCTATCTGATGCGTGAATTTATGGCAAAGGAAGGGTTTTTGGAGATTGAAACGCCGATTCTCTGCAAATCCACACCGGAAGGAGCTAGGGACTATCTGGTTCCCAGCCGCATTCATCCGGGGAATTTTTATGCGCTGCCTCAGTCGCCGCAGATTTATAAACAGCTTTTGATGTGTTCCGGCTATGACCGCTATTTTCAGATTGCCAAATGTTTCAGAGATGAGGACCTTCGGGCAGACCGTCAGCCGGAGTTTACCCAGGCGGATATGGAATTGTCCTTTGTGGATGTGGATGATGTGATTGATGTCAATGAACGTCTGCTGCAGTATGTATTTAAAGAGGCAATCGGCGTGGATATTCAGATTCCCCTTCCGCGGATGCCCTGGCAGGAGGCCATGGACCGTTTCGGTTCCGACAAACCGGATACCCGTTTCGGCATGGAATTAAAAGACGTTTCGGAAGTGGTGAAAAACTGCGGATTCGGCGTGTTTACGGGAGCGTTGGAAAACGGAGGCTCTGTTCGGGGCATTAACGTCAGCGGACAGGGGAGTATGCCCAGAAAGAAAATTGACAAGCTGGTGGAATTTGCAAAAGGCTATGGAGCCAAAGGGCTCGCTTATCTTGTGATCAATGCAGACGGCGGTTTTAAATCTTCGTTTGCGAAGTTTATGACAGAGGAAGAGCTGTCAGCGTTGGTTTCTGCCATGGAAGGAAAACCTGGAGACCTGCTTTTATTTGCGGCGGATAAAAATAAAATTGTATGGAATGTGCTTGGAGCGCTGCGTCTGGAAATGGCAAAGGAATTGGATTTACTTGAGCCGAATCAGTATCATTTCTTATGGGTGACTGATTTTCCGCTGTTAGAGTGGTCAGAGGAAGAGAACCGCTATATGGCTATGCATCATCCTTTTACGATGCCGGTAGAGGAAGATTGGGAAAATGTAGATACAGATCCCGGCGCAGTCCGGGCGAAAGCATACGATATTGTGTTAAACGGCACGGAACTGGGAGGCGGATCTGTCCGTATCCATCAGAATGATATTCAGGAGAAGATGTTTGAGGTGTTAGGTTTCACAAAGGAAAGCGCCCATGAGCAGTTTGGATTCCTGTTGGATGCATTTCAGTATGGAGTGCCGCCTCATGCAGGACTTGCTTACGGCGTCGATCGTATGGTCATGCATATGGTGCATGCAGACTCCATCCGTGACGTAATCGCGTTCCCGAAAGTAAAAGACGCATCCTGTCTGATGACAGAGGCGCCGGGAGCGGTGGATGAAAAGCAGCTTGCAGAATTGAGTTTACAGATAGTCGAAGAATAACGTGTAAATCGAATAAAGAAATAAGCATTCTGTTTTTATAGCTTGAATACTTATTTCTTTTTTCTATCCTTTGTATAGCACATAAAAAAATCATCCGCATACAATAATAAGAAAATAATTGTAGGAGCAAAAGCTTTGGCAGTCATTGTAATAGATGCCGGACACGGCGGTTTCGATAATGGCGCAATGTATCAGGGAAGAAAAGAAAAAGATGATAATTTAGACCTGGCATTGGCGGTAGGAAAAATTTTAGAACAGCAGGGATATTATGTAATATACACAAGAACGACGGATATATATCAGTCTCCTTACGAAAAAGCCCAGATCGGAAATGAAGCGGGCGCAGATTATTTTATTTCATTTCACCGGAATTCCGGAGAGAATGACAACACTTATAACGGCGTTCAGACATTGATCTACGGAGGAGACGAACGAGCGGAGCGTTTAGCAGAAAATATCAATGAAGAACTGGAAAAAGTCGGTTTTGCAAATCTGGGTATTGAGGAAAGAACAGGTCTGGTTGTTCTGAGGAGAACAGAGATGCCGGCAGTGCTGATTGAAACGGGATTTATAAATAATGATCGCGACAACGAAATTTTTGACAGTAATTTCAATGAAGTGGCCAGTGCAATTGCGATGGGAATTGAACGGGCGGTTCCGTTAGAAACAAATGTCACAGATCAGAGTACAAAAGAAAGAAACGAAGATAACAATTTGGTATTTGGCATAGAAGTGGGCAGGTTTGAATACCGGACAACAGCCAATTTTATGGCAGAACAATTGGCGGATCAGGGATTTGACAGTTATGTTTTTGAAGAGGATCAGATTCTTCATGTAGTAGCGGGAAAAGAAAGCTCCCTGGAGAATGTGCTGAAGCTTCAAAAAGAGCTTCGAAATCTGGGCTATGTGACAATGGTAGTATCTGCGATGATGTAATGTTTTAATCTGCTCTTAATCTTTCTGCTGTAAAATGAAAAAATAAATATAATGGAGATACTTTAGAGAAGTTTTCATTTACAGCAGGAGGGTATATGCGGTTATTGGTAGTTGAAGATGAAAAGGACATGAATCGGATTCTTGTGAAAGAACTGGAATCGGAAGGCTATCTGGTGGATAGCTGCTATGATGGAGAGAGCGCTTTTGATTATCTGTGTATGGCGGAGTATGACGGAGCGATTTTAGATATTATGATACCGGGAATGGATGGATTTGCGATTGTAAAGAAGATACGCAGCAAGGGAATTTCGACGCCGATTTTATTTTTAAGTGCAAAAAGCGACGTCAATGATATTGTCCTGGGGCTTGATCTGGGAGCTGATGATTATATGGTGAAACCCTTTAAATTTAAAGAGCTTTTGGCCAGAATCCGTATGATTATCCGAAAGAAAGCCGATGTTCATGAAAATATCTACCGGTGCGGCAGTCTGGTGGTAGACTGCAATGACTGCACGGTGAAAAGAGAGGGAAAATCAATCGAACTTTCACCAAAGGAATATTCTGTATTGCTTTATTTGATCCGAAATCAGAATATAGTAGTGACCAGAGAGCAGATTGAAACAAATATATGGGATTTTGAACGGGACAGCACATCGAATTTGATTGATGTCTATATTCGTTACCTGAGGAAAAAAATTGACGATGGTTTTGAATTTAAGATGATTCAGACAATCCGAGGGGTGGGGTATATATTAAAAGGAAACGGTTGAAACAGGGTTCGATTATTCACTATATTGTAGTTATTCCTGCGATTGGTTTGATTACAATGGCAATTATCATTTTAGTAGTGATCCGGCTTTTATCGAATGCAGCGATTGATTCCGAAATCAAACGGAGTTTGGTAAGGAACATAAGGTTAAACCAGCACAATGTTTCGGTGGAAAGCGGAGAGCTGGAGATTTCAGAGGATTTTTATGAGCAAAGTGATTCCATTTATTTTTTAATTTTAAGCTTGGACGGACAAGTCTTAAGAGGTAAATATCCCGATGAAATAGCCGAGGAGTTGGCGGAATATCAGGTTGATACTGCCTTAAGCCACAGTATTGTTCTGAACGGTATGAAATATTATATCAGAGACAGCAGAGTCGGAAAATATAAGGGCAAGGAAATTTTTTTGCGAGGCATAATCAAAAAATCAGATGCTGACAGTTTTTACCGCAGCATTGAGATCATCGCTTATATTAGTATGTCATGCGTATTGTTTCTTATGTTTATCTGTGAAATGATTCTGGCAAAGCGGATTTCAAAGGAATTAAAAAATATGTGCAATACGGCGGAAAGTATTGGTTCTAATCTGGATTTGTCTCAGAGAATGGAATGTGAAGACCAGCTTTATGAAATTGCAACTTTAGCGCAGGCCAATAACCGTATGCTGGATCAGATGGAAGAGATGCTTAAGCTTCAGGAGCAGTTTACATCGGATGTTGCTCATGAGCTGCGGACTCCGGTTGCAGTTGTACTTGCGCAGTGTGAGTATGTAACAGGAAAGAAATTAAGCGAGGCGGAAACACAGGAATTTATTGAAGTGGTCTATCGGCAGTCCGGCAAAATGGACATGCTGATTGTACAATTGCTGAAACTTTCCCGATTAGATCAGGATCGCATGAAACTGCAGTATGAAACGTTAGACCTGGTGGAAATCGTGCAGTCTGTTTGTGAGGAACAGCAGGACAAAGCGGTAGATAAAGTGACAATAAACCTTAATTTAAAAGAGGTATTTTCCAGAGGAGATATTAATCTGATCTCTATTGTTATTTTGAATCTGCTTACAAATGCAGTAAAATTCAGCAATCCAGGCGGACAAATAGATGTTTCTACAGGAGAAGAAGGCGAGTGGGTATATATTTCGGTAAGAGATTACGGAATCGGTATCGATCCGGAGGATCTTGATCATATATTCCGGCGCTTTTATAAATGTGATAAATCCAGAAATGCAGAAGGATTTGGTCTTGGACTTCCCCTTTCAGAAAAAATTGCAGTAAAGCACGGTGGAAAAATTACAGTTTCAAGTAAAAAAGAAAAAGGCAGTAAATTTACGCTATATCTGCCAAATGTTCAGCCCTGAAATATACTTTCGGGGCTGATGATTTTTAGGGGCTTTAATAGCGCTTTAATATTCCTCATTTAATATATCAGATATCATTAGAAATTTGTTTTCATTTATTTTTGAAAGATACAGATAAATTAGGAGGATATGAAATGAAAACACTGCATATTCATATTGGAACACCAAAGACCGCGACAACGGCAATTCAGTATTTCTGTAAAGAAAATGCCGAGATGCTGGCAAAAGAAGGCTATTGCTATCCAACGTTTCCTTTTGAATATCCGGGAATCAGCAAGGCGCATAACGGACGGTTTTTAATGGGAGTTGTGAAAGATAAAGACGGGAATAGAAATACAAAGCAGGAAGAAATTAATTTCCGGGAAGGAATGAATATCGTAAAAAAGCTTTTCCGGGAGTATGAGCATATTATTCTTTCTGATGAAGGCATCTGGCGCAGAACAGAAGGCATAAAAGAGGATTTCTGGAAAATTATGGTACAGGAAGCCGAAAAAGCAGAATTTCAGATTCATGTTATTGTATATCTGCGGAGGCAGGATAAGTATTTTCTTTCCAATTGGAATCAGAGAGTAAAACGACTGTGTTCTAACCATACTATTGAAGAATTTACGGAGATGGGCGACAAAAGAAGACTGGATTATTATGGAAAACTGGAGCAGATTTCAGGAGTAGTTGGAAAAGAAAATATCACGGTCAGGCGGTTTGAAAAAGATAATTTTGAGGGCGGCAGTATTTATGCAGATTTTCTTTCCATCTTTCATATCGCTCTGACGGATGAATATAAGGTTTCGCAGGACGTCAGAAATATAGGTTTATATGGAAACACCCATGAAATAAAACGTGTTTTAAACATATTTCCATGGATGAAAGACGAAAAGGTGCGAAAATATATAACAGACATCCTGCAGGAGGATTCTGAAATATCCAAAAAAGAATATCCCTGTGAAATGTATTCCAAAGAAGAAATCAGAGATCTTTTGGAATGCTATCGAGAGGGAAATCAAAAAGTGGCGGAAGAATATCTGGGTGAAGAGCCGGGTTCAGATCTTTTTGATGATATTGTTTCGGATCTTCCGAAATGGCAAAAGGATAATCCATATATGGTAGATGATCTGATACGGATTCTTGGCAGCGTCATGATGCATTTGTATCAGCACGAAAAGGAATTTGAACAGCTCCATCAATCCGTCTGGCAGATGAGACATCCTTTCCGGGCCGTGGTTTGCGCAGTAAAAAGAAAGGTAAAGCCGGTAAAATGATGTAGCTTTTATGACCGACATATAGTATAATAAGTGCTGAATTTTCAAAACATACAGTTATTGATTTCTTAGATGAATCAAAAGGAGAAGAGAATGAAGACACTGCATATACATGTTGGAATGGCCAAAACGGCGACGACTTCACTCCAGTTTTTCTGTAAAGAAAATGCTGAAATTTTAGCAAAACAGGGATACTGTTATCCCATCTTTCCGTTTTCCTATCCGGGGATCGCGCCGGGACATAACGGACGTTTTTTGCTGGAGGCGCCGGAAAATGAAGAGGAACAAAAGTCCCGGGAAGAAGGAAAAGGCAACTTCGCAGAAGGAATGCGGATCATCAATGAACTGTTTTTAACGAATGACGACATTATTGTTTCCGATGAAAGTATCTGGAGGGCCATAGACATTGAAAATAAAAATCTCCTGAATGTAATGCGGCAGGAGGCTTTGCAGGGCGGATTTCAGATTCATATTATTGTATATTTAAGACGTCAGGATAAGTACTTCCTTTCCCACTGGAATCAGCAGACCAAGAGACTGACCATGGACGAAACTTTTGAAGAGTATGAAGGCAGAGTCAGCCGGGTGCGATTGGATTATTATGCAAAACTGAGCCGGATTGCAGAAGTGTTCGGAAAAGAAAATATCACAGTCAGGCGTTTTGAGAAGGAAAGCTTTCAAGGCGGCAGCATTTATTCGGATTTTCTTTCTGTATTTGGTCTGGAATTGACAGAGGAATATCAGATTTCCCAGGCAGTCCGCAATACCGGACTGGCCGGAAATATGCATGAGGTAAAGAGGGTGTTAAACGGCCTTCCTCAGATGAACGACAGAAAGCAGCACAGATATCTTCTGGATATTCTGCAGGAATGTTCGAAGATGTCTGGTGAAAAGTATCCCAATGAGATGTGGTCAAAAGAAGAAATTGCAGCGTTTTTGGAAGACTACAGAGAGGGAAATCAAAAGGTGGCGGAAGAATATCTCCATGAGCCAGGGGCGGAATTATTCAATAATACAATTGAAGATTTGCCGAAATGGGAGAAGGACAATCCTTATATGACGGATGATCTTATCCGGATTTTTGGCGTGGCAGTCCTTCAGCTGCATCAGGAAAATCTGGAATTAAGACAGAAATTAAAACAGGAATCAGACAATATCAATATGTCATTTTATAAAATAAAGCATCCATTTTGGACAATATTTCATAAGATCAAAAAGAAACTCGGTTTTGAAAAGTAGTGAGACAGGCAATGGATATTTCAATTGCCTGTTTTGAATTTATTATTATGCAGGAAAGCTGCCGGCGGCGGGTTTTCTGCATAAAAAATATATTTTGGTAAAACTTAATAAAAACGGAAAGATGCGGTTTTCCATATGGCAGAATGTGCGCATTTTTACGGACTTTGCGGCAAGGCGCAAAGTCCTGAGCTGAACTGGTTGCTGTTCACATCCATGATGTTCACAGTAACGAATCCGGCTTATTTAAAGTTGCCTTACGGCAAGAGGCCGGATTCCGGCTCCAGTACTGTACTGGCCTGTGACCGTGCAGCGCAGTGCATGGTCCAGGAGTGAACGGTAACCTGAACTGTTACTATGTTCCGCAAATTGGTAAATTTATGTAGCTTTTATATTTGTTATATAGTATAATGAATGCTGAATTCAAAGGTTAGAAATACCCTCCGGGTATCCCTTTATGCGCTGAAAAACGCGCAATACAGATGAAACACCCTCCGGGTATCCCTTTATGCGCTGAAAAACGCGCAATACAGATGAAACACCCTCCGGGTATCCCTTTATGCGCTGAAAAACGCGCAATATAGATGAAACACCCTCCGGGTATCCCTTTATGCGCTGAAAAGATGCGCAATACAGATGAAAGGAAAGAACATTGGATGAAGACGTTGTATGTTCATATAGGATCGCCGAAAACAGCATCGACAGCATTGCAGTTTTTTTGTGTGGATAACAGTGATCTGCTGAATCAGAAAGGTTATTGTTATCCTCTGTTTCCGCAGACATATCCGGATGCTTCCAGAATACGGGCATATTTTTTAATTGTAAAACTGAAAAACAGGCTGGGAAGACGATCCAGAAAATGGGAAGAAAAAGTTTTTCGGGAAGGAATGGAAGTCATTCACAAGAGCTTTGAGAACTACGACAATGTCATTATTTCCGATGAGCGCATCTGGCGCAGCATGGACATTGAACGCAAAGACCTTTGGGAGAGACTGGCGGAAGAAGGCAGAAAGGGAGGATTCCAGATTCGGGCCATCGCTTATGTAAGACGCCAGGATAAATTTTTGATATCCCTGTGGAATCAACAGATTAAAATTATAAAAGTCGCATTGGCGAAATGCACCATTGAAGAGTGGATGAATAAAGTCAACCTGAGAGCAAGGCTGGAATATGCCGATAAATTAGACCGCATCGCAAAGGTGATCGGCAAAGAAAACGTGATTGTCAGACGTTTTGACGGAAACTTTGAGGGCGGTAGCATTTATGCGGATTTTCTTTCGGCAGTGGGACTCTCCTTAACGGATGAATATGAGATTAAGCAGGAAGTCGTGAATATCGGACTGTACGGAAACACACAGGAATTGAAAAGAGTGATCAATTTTCTCCCTCAGATGATTCAGGACAGAAATACACAGAATTTTATTATGGAGATGCTGCAGGAGTGTTCTGAAATTTCCAAAAAGAATTATCCCTGTGAAATGCTTTCCAAAGAAGAAATTGAGGCTCTGTTAAAAGAGCATGAGGCGGGAAACAGAAAAATTGCGCAGGAGTATCTGCAGGATCCTACAGGAGAGCTGTTCAATAATGCAATTAAGGATCTGCCTAAGTGGCAAAAGGACAACCCCTATATATTAGATGATCTGATTCGTTTTACAAATGTGACAATGGAAAATCTGTATCAGAAGAATCAGGAATTAAAAGCAGATTTAAAAGAGTTGGAAGAATCGCTGAAAGCATTGTGCGGGATAGAAGAGCCGGGAGAAGACGCAAAAGAACAGGCGGTTTCTTACAACAGGGAAACAGAGGCTGCGCCAAAAAAACTGCCTGTATGGAAAAAAGAGAATCCGGACGGCATTGACGAGCTGATTCTTTTTGTGGGAGAAGCAATGATACGTTTGTATCAGGAGAACAGGGAACTAAAGAAAACCGTTAAGAAATTAAAGACTCTGACAGAAGAAATGAATTCTGAGAGTGATGAATGGAAAGAGAACGGAAAGAATCTGGATGTACAATCCTTTTTTGCAGATGAGGATACGGCAGAATTAGAGGAGAAAATCCGACGCATACCAAAGCCCGGAGAAGAAGGCGCCGACTTGTCAGACCGTTTTATTCAGGCGCTTGATATTGCCGCAAATTGTATGCAGCGGGAGAACCGCAGGCTGAAACAGGAGACAGAAATGATCAGGAATTTTGCCGGCGCTCAGGAAGAAACCCACAAGTCATTGCTTGAGAGGATTTTAAAAAAATAAGAAATATACAAAAAGGAGAAAAGTATGGATCATTTAGATGAATTGGAAGCAGAAGCCATATATATTATGCGCGAGGTTGCAGCAGAGTGTGAAAAACCGGTGATGCTTTATTCCATCGGCAAGGATTCCTCCGTTATGCTTCATCTGGCGATGAAGGCATTTTATCCGGAGAAACCGCCGTTTCCGTTTCTGCATGTAAATACCACCTGGAAGTTTCGGGAAATGATTGAGTTCCGTGACAAAATCGCAGAGGAACTGCAGATTGAAATGTTAGAGTATATCAATGAAGATGGAGTTGCACAGGGGATTAATCCTTTTGAACATGGCTCTGCCTATACGGATATTATGAAAACCCAGGCGCTGAAACAGGCGTTGAATAAGTACGGATTTACGGCTGCGTTTGGCGGCGGCAGAAGGGATGAAGAGAAGTCCCGCGCCAAAGAGAGAATTTTTTCATTCCGGGACGCAAGCCATGCCTGGGATCCGAAAAATCAAAGACCGGAAATGTGGAAACTGTTTAATACGAGAATCAATCAGGGAGAAAGCATTCGGGTATTCCCTCTTTCCAACTGGACCGAAAAGGATATCTGGCAGTACATCCAGAGAGAAAATATACCCATCGTTTCCCTCTACTTTGCCAAAGAAAGACCTGTTGTGACGCGGAACGGAAATATTATTATGGTAGACGACGACCGGATGAAATTAGAGCCGGGAGAAAAGATAGAGAATAAAATGGTGCGGTTTCGGACGCTGGGCTGTTATCCTCTGACAGGCGGCGTGGAATCCGAGGCAACGACATTGGATGAAATTATTGACGAGACGCTTGGCGCAGTAGAATCCGAGAGAACAAGCCGTGTGATTGATTCTGACGGAGGAGCCTCCAGTATGGAGAGGAGAAAACGTGAGGGGTATTTTTAGATGAAAAACGATTTATTAAAATTTATTACCTGCGGAAGTGTAGATGATGGAAAATCAACGTTGATTGGACATATGCTGTATGATGCCAAGCTATTGTTTGCAGATCAGGAGGAGGCTTTGACTTTAGACTCCAAAGTAGGCTCTGCGGGAGGAGAAATTGATTATTCCCTGTTGTTGGACGGACTGATGGCGGAACGGGAGCAGGGGATTACGATAGACGTGGCATACCGGTATTTTACAACCGAAAACAGGAGCTTTATTGTCGCCGATACGCCGGGACATGAAGAATATACCAGAAATATGGCGGTAGGGGCATCCTTTGCATCCCTTTCCGTCATTCTGGTAGACGCCAGCCAGGGGGTGTTGATCCAGACGAAACGCCACGCAAGAATCTGTAATTTAATGGGGATTAAGCACTTCGTGTTCGCCGTCAATAAAATGGATCTGGTGAATTACAGCCATGCCCGTTTCCGTGAAATTGAAAAAGACATCAAGATGTTAATGGCGGAATTCCGTTATGAAAGCGTGAAGATTATTCCGTTATCGGCCACAAAAGGCGATAATGTTACCATGAAATCCGATCTGATGCCGTGGCATCACGGACCGACTTTGCTGGAATATCTGGAAAATGTAGACATATCAGAGGAAGGCGGCAATAAAAACTTTTCCATGCCGGTACAGAGAGTCTGCCGGCCGGATCATACCTTCCGCGGTTTTCAGGGACAGATTGCATCCGGCAGCATAGCGGCGGGGGATACGGTTACCATACGTCCCAGCGGCGAAACGGCAAAGGTAGCGTCGATTTTACAGGGAGATAAGGAAACAGACCGCAGTGAAAAAGGAGCTGCCGTTACAATTTCCTTAGATACGGAAGTAGACGTATCCAGAGGATGCGTTTTAGAAAAGAATTACAATTTAAAAGTCGGTTCCATGTTTGCGGCGTCTATTTTATGGATGGATGACAACAATCTGGCCGCAGGTAAGAATTTCTTCCTGAAGATCGGAACACAGCAGGTGCCGGCGACGATTATGACTATCAAGTACAAAATTGATGTGAATACAGGCGCTGAAGTAAAGACGGATACGATCTCCAAAAACGAGATTGCAGTCTGTGAAATTTCAACCGGCAGCAAGATTGTATTTGACGAGTTTTCCGGAAACAAGGATCTGGGATCTTTAATTCTGATCGACCGTCTGACGAATATGACTTCTGCATGCGGCGTGGTGGAGCATGACATCAAAAAAGACAATAATCTCACCTGGCACAACATGGATATTACGAAAGAGCTGAGGGAGGCTCAGCTGAATCAGAAAGCGATCACCATATGGATGACGGGACTGTCCGGTTCCGGAAAGTCTACAATTGCAAATGCATTGGAAAAGAGGCTGTTCTCCATGGGAAAACATACGATGCTTTTGGATGGCGACAATATTCGCATGGGATTGAATAAAAACCTGGGATTCGGCGAAAAGGACAGAATCGAAAACATACGAAGGATTGCAGAAGTGTCAAAACTGATGAACGATGCGGGTCTGATCGTATTAACTGCATTTATCTCGCCTTATCGGAAGGACAGAAGGAAAGCAAAAGAAATTATCGGAGATAATTTTATTGAGGTATATGTAAATACTTCATTGGAAGAATGTGAAAAGAGAGATGTCAAAGGCCTCTATAAAGCGGCCCGCGCCGGTGAAATTTTTGATTTTACCGGAATCAGCAGCCCTTATGAAGTGCCGGAGAAACCGGATATTGAAGTTGCCACGCCTCAAAACAGTGTAGAGGAATGTGTCAATATCATTGTGGAGAAAATTGAGAAGTATCTGCAGAGTTAAAAAGAGGAGAGATAGGGATGAAAGTACTTCACATTCATATAGGAGCGCCTAAAACGGCAACGACCTCCATACAGTTTTTCTGTAGTGAAAATGCAGCGGTATTGGCCAAGAAGGGATTTTGCTATCCGATCTTTCCTTTTTCCTATCCAGGTATAGCGCCGGGGCACAATGGACGTTTTCTGCTTGGAAAGTTAAAAGATGAAAACGGAGTCCGGAATATCGCTCAGGAAGAGAAGAATTTCAAAGAAGGAATGGAAATTGTCAATGAACTGTTTAAAAAATATGACAATATCGTTGTTTCGGATGAGAGTATTTGGCGGGGCATGGACAGCGAAAAGAAAGATCTCTGGGAAGTTATGATGCAGGAAGCCGAAAAAGGCGGTTTTAAACTCCATATTATTGTATATTTCAGACGGCAGGACAAATATTTTCTTTCCCATTGGAACCAGCAGGTGAAAAAGCAGAGGTCGGAGGAGACCTTTGAAGCGTATGCCGATCGAATCAACCGGCTGCGTCTGGATTATTACGGAAAGCTTTCACGGATGGCGGAGATTGTAGGAAAAGAGAATATTACGGTCCGGCGTTTTGAAAGCGGTCAGTTTGAAGGAGGAACGATCTATTCGGATTTCCTGACGACGCTTGGGCTTACCCTCACAGAGGAATATAATGTATCCCAGGAGGTCCGAAATACCGGATTATATGGAAATACACATGAGATCAAACGGCTTTTAAACTCATTTCCGGAGATGAAACAGGGACGGACGCAGTATTTTATCATGGAAACGCTGCAGAAGTGTTCTGATTTTTCAAAAGAAAAGTATCCGGCGGAAATGTATTCCAAAGAAGAAATTGAAGCGTTTTTAGAGCCGTATAAAGAAGGAAATCGAAAGATTGCAGAAGAATATCTGAACGAACAGGGAAAAGAGCTGTTTGACAATACGGTAAAAGATTTGCCGAAATGGCAGAAGGATAACCCCTATATGCTGGAAGATCTGATTAGATTTACAGGAGTTATGGGTATGTCTTTATATCAGGAGAATCAGCAGCTGAAGAAAGAACTGGAAGAGTTGTCGAATGAATTTTTTCATATCAGACATCCTTTCAAGACAATCGCCAGAAAATTAAAAAAAGACGGAAAAAATTCTTCCAAATAAATATAAAACAGGCATCGGACTTTGACATTCTGATGCCTGTTTTTGTACGAAAATCTATATGAGGAAATTTCTGCTTGTGAAACGATGATGGGCGCGTGGCGGAAATCTCCGCTGCTCAATGATTATATTTCACCTGCCGCATTCCGGTAGAAGGCGATCAGAGTCTGGTTCTGATAAGGACTTACCCAGAGGAATCCGATGCCGAAGGAACAGACTGCCAGCAATGTCATTCCGATAAAACTTAGATTCAGATAAAAAAGTCTTCCTTTCTGTCCTCGCATAAGATGGCGGCTTTCCCGGAAAATATCAACGATGCGGTCATCCGGACGTGCAATCAAAAGGTAAGACACCAACTGATAGGTGAGAGACAAAATAAGGACAGGAATCATTGTTATGCCCCAAAGAAGCACACTGATGAAATAAAGGGATGGAATGTTTCGTACAAAGGCGATATTCATACAGAGAATTGCAGGAAACATGATGGGTAAAAACATCCCGAGCAGCAAAAGTCCGGAAAGAATAAAACGATCCGGGCGTCTGGTAAAAAAGTAAAAAAGGTCGAATGCCTGAACTTTTTTATGTTTTGCAAGATTCAAATGTATGTAGAGCCGTCCCGCATTTAACACAGTAGTAAGCAGTGAAATAATCAGAGAAGCCACAAGGGATATGACAAACTGAAAAGATGTGGGATTATTCTGAAATGAAAGCTGAAAAGGAGAATTGATGATGAGGACAATCAGTTCAGTCATAACAAAAGAGAGCATGGGGATTCCGTAATGGCCGGTCAGAGTCTCTCTGGCGTTTCGTTTCAGTTCTTTTGCGGAAAGTTTCATAAATAATTACTCCTTTACAAAATGTATAATTAATATTATTATAACAGAATCAGAAGAAAACACAAGGCGAAAAGGAACGGAAAAGCTATGCAGGAACAGGAAAGAAAGCATGTGGAACATCAATTATATATACTGGGAGGCAGCCTTCCATGTCTGGGAGTGGGAATGTATCTGCTTTACAGATTTCTGCCATTGGCTTGGCTGAAAACATTTTTTATTCCCTGTATATTTTATGCCGTTACCGGATTGTACTGCCCGGGGTGCGGCGGAACAAGGGCTGCGGCGGCATTGGGAAAAGGGCATATACTGTTGTCGTTTTTCTACCATCCCATTGTTGTCTATGGAGCCATAATCTATCTTTGGTTTATGATTTCTCATACCATAGAATATCTGACGGGACGCAGAATAAAGATTGGCATGAAGTATCGGAATGGGTATCTTTATCTGGCTCTGGTGATTGTGATCATAAATATAGCCGTCAAAGACATTGCTTTGACGGCCTTTCATATAGATATTCTGAAATTATTAGATAATACCCATGCTTTGGTATAGTTCTTCTATGGAACCTCCGTTGTAAAGTTTCATGTATTCTTCCATAAAAGCATCAATACCGCCGAAACTGCGTATGAGAAACAAAAAGGCTGCGGTATAGATCAGAAACGTTAAGGCAAGGCCGATGCTGCTTAAGGTCAGCCCCGCGATGCCTCTGGAGGTTAATTTCATTTCTCCGCCTCTTGATAAAAGGGCAAGGATAATGCCCAGAGAGCCGCAGACAATAGCGAGATAAATGCATCCGGAAGTGATAACGGCGATGATGCCGAGAATGAAGGATGCCAGAGCCATGTTGTCGGAACTTTTATTCTGATAAGGAGTTTTCATCCTATCTATATTTTGTTCAAAGTCCATAAATTCCTCCTGTGAATTCCTTCATCCCAATCCTGTTACAGAAAATCCACATGTCCGTCTTTGATATCATAGACAGCGCCGATTACTTTCGGTCCGTTTTCAATTCCTTCCGGCGGAATCGAAAGTCCGTCGCGAATCTTCTGAATGCTGCGTTCTACATTCAGACAGCAGGCTTTATATCCGTCTGTCTCTTCTCCGATTGCGGATTTGATTTCGTCGGTAATGGACTTGATGAAACCTTCTGCGCCTCCGCCTATTGCAGCTCCTACAGCGCCGCAGTTGGTATGTCCCAGTACGACGATGAGATTGGAGCCAAGATGATCTGCAGCGTATTCTACGCTGCCTAACTGAAATTCATTGATGACATTTCCGGCAACACGTATGGTGAACAGTTCCCCAATCCCCGCTGAAAAGATGCTTTCCGGAATGACGCGGGAGTCGGAACAGGTGATGACAATTGCGTAAGGGTGTTGTCCGTTGTCGCAGGTGTCCTGACGGATTGCAGGCGAGATATCTCCTGAGCTTGTAACGGCTTTTAAATAAGATTCATTTCCTTTTTTTAATTTCAGTAAGGCCTCCTCGGCGGGTAAACCTTTTGCGTGAGTAGACATATGTAATCCTCCTTTTTTTATTTAAAAGTATATCATGAGGGAGAAAAAATGTAAACACTGTTGCCGGATGTCTACATAATCATATCAGCTGTATCGTCAAACGTCCGTATTAAAACATCATCTGTAGACAGATCTGTATACCAATAGTTATCTATGTTGTTCCAGAAAATTTCTACTGCCTCGGAGTCCATGACGGATGTTGTCTCGTATCCGTTTGCATATGCCATATACCCAACATCATTGTCTGTGTCTTCTTCTGCAAAATATACAAATAAGAAAATGTTTTCCGTATCAAAATGGTTATCGTAATAATCGATTGCCCACTGCTCTTTTTCTGAATTGGAAGTAAGGGATGCATCATAATCCCGTAATATGATATATGGCTGAACCCCTGTTTTTTCCCAGAAATATTTTAACATGCTCTCTGTTTTTGACACATCGTCAAACCATCCTAGTTCGTCTATCACACAGTCATTGATATAAGCATGGCCGGTGTCAAGCTTTTCTCTTGCAGCTGCGTCTTCCTGATTATCCGCGGAATTTTTAAGAGTATTTTCATTGCCCGATGAAAATGCGGGCGGATTTTTTGCGATTTTACTGGGAATGCTGCGCCCGATCGCTACTACGATACCAATAATGATAAATCCCAAAATGAGTACCGGGGTCAAACATCCTCCTCCTCCGCCACCGCCGCCATAATATGTGGAATATCCTCTGTGTCTTCTTCCTGAATAGAAATATGGCCTTCTTGGGGCTCTTGGAGGGGGAGGAGGCATACCCGGACTTCTATTTGGCCTGTTGGATGGTTTCGTAAAACCGCCGCCTCCAGCGCGGTTTCCGCTGCTGCTTGGTTTTTTCACACTGTGGCCGCCTCCTATCCTTCCCATGCTGTGGCCGCCTCCGGTTCTTCTTGGTGCAGTTCCTCCAGAACGTGGTCTTCCGCCTCTTCCGGCGCCTGCTCTACCCATATAACTCTCCTTTCAAACACAAATCAAATTATTTTTAGGCTGCTTTATTTGAATATTATATCATCTATCTGATGTAAGAACAACTTTATATATAGGAATCAGATTTGGAGGATGGAAAGTAAAAGGAAGATAACTGAAAATGATAGATGAAATAAACGTGAGAATATGGTATGATAAAAAACTGAATAAAAAGAAACGCAATATAGAAGAAATGGAAAGGAACCAAAATTATGGAAATCATTACAGCACTTTCAAAAGAACTGGGCATCAAAAAACAGCAGGCAGAGGCTGCTGTAAAATTAATTGACGAAGGCAATACAATTCCCTTTATCGCCCGTTACCGGAAAGAGGCAACGGGGGCTTTGAATGATGAGGTTTTACGTAATTTATACGATAGATTGAATTATCTGCGGAATCTGGAGGAGAAAAAGAATCAGGTTTTATCCAGCATTGAAGAACAGGGAAAACTCACAGAAGAATTGAAAGCCCAGATTCTGGCTGCGGAAACAATGGTAGTGGTAGATGACCTTTACCGCCCTTACCGTCCGAAACGAAGAACCCGCGCCACCATTGCAAAAGAAAAGGGATTGGAGCCTCTTGCCAATGTGATTTCCCTGCAGATGACGGAGAAATCATTAGAAGAAGAGGCAGAGGCGTTTTTAAATCCGGAGAAAGAAGTGAATACCATAGAAGAGGCATTGGAAGGCGCCAAAGATATTATCGCAGAATATATCTCTGATGAGGCAGACTATCGAATCCATATCAGAGAATTGACGATGAAGAAAGGCAGAATCCTTTCAGCGGCAAAAGACAAAGAAACGGAATCTGTTTATGAAATGTATTATGAATTTGACGAATCTCTGGCAAAATTGGCGGGACACAGAATTCTGGCTTTAAACCGTGGAGAGGGAGAAAAAATCCTTACCGTCAAAATTGAGGCGCCGGAAGAAGATATTATCCGGTATTTGGAACGAAAAATCATCAGCCGGGACAATCCGGTCACCACGCCTGTGTTAAAGGAAGTGATTGCCGACAGCTATAAGAGGCTGATTGCTCCAGCAATTGAAAGGGAAATCCGGAATACGCTTACCGAAAAAGCGGAAGACGGCGCGATTAAAGTATTTGGTAAAAATTTAGAGCAGCTTTTGATGCAGCCGCCAATTACCAACCGGATTGTACTGGGATGGGACCCGGCGTTTCGTACCGGCTGTAAACTTGCCGTTGTGGATTCCACCGGAAAAGTGCTGGATACGACAGTGATTTTTCCTACTGCTCCTCAGAACAAAATCGAAGAATCCAAAAAAGTTTTGAAAAATCTTATTCAGAAGTATCAGATTACGCTGATTTCCGTAGGAAACGGAACGGCGTCCCGGGAATCTGAAATGGTGATTGTAGATCTGTTAAAAGAAATACCTCAGAAAGTGCAGTATGTGATTGTCAATGAGGCGGGAGCCTCCGTTTATTCTGCAAGCAAACTTGCGACGGAAGAGTTTCCGAATTTTGATGTGGGGCAGCGGAGCGCGGCATCCATTGCGAGGCGGCTGCAGGATCCATTGGCAGAGCTTGTAAAAATCGATCCGAAATCCATTGGCGTGGGACAGTATCAGCACGATATGAATCAGAAGAAATTAGGAGAAGCTTTAGGCGGCGTGGTAGAAGACTGCGTGAACAAAGTCGGCGTGGATTTGAATACGGCTTCTGCATCTTTGCTGGAATATATTTCCGGCGTCAGCAAAACGGTTGCCAGAAATATTGTGACGTACCGGGAAGAAAACGGCAGGTTTGTTTCCAGGCCGCAGCTTTTAAAAGTAGCCAAATTAGGACCGAAAGCGTATGAACAATGCGCGGGATTTCTGCGCATCACAGAGGGCAAAAATCCCTTAGACGCCACCAGTGTTCATCCGGAAAGCTATGATGCTGCAAAGAAATTGCTGGAAAAACTTGGATTTGCCACAAAGGATATCAAAGAAGGAAATCTGAAAGGGATATCAAAGAAAATTTCAGATTATAAAAAGCTTGCCGAAGAACTTGAGGTGGGTGTACTGACGTTAGAAGACATTGTAAAGGAGTTGGAAAAGCCTGCCCGTGATCCAAGGGAGGATATGCCTAAGCCGATTTTACGAAACGACGTGCTGGAAATGAAAGATCTGACGCCGGGGATGGTATTAAAGGGTACTGTGCGCAATGTCATTGATTTTGGCGCATTTGTAGATATTGGCGTGCACCAGGATGGTCTGGTACATATTTCTCAGATGACAGACCGCTATATTAAACATCCTCTGGAGGTCGTTAGCGTGGGGGATATTGTGGAAGTAAAAGTCATGAGCGTAGATTTAAAAAAACAGAGAATTCAGCTTACCATGAAATTAGAAGGAGACGTGAAAAAACATGGATAATGCATCCGGGAAAAAGTCTGTTAATATCAGATATGTAACAGTAACCGCAATGCTGCCTGCGTATTGGCAGTCTGGACGCATGGCGTCCAGGCAAATAAACTTTCACGGCGTCAGCGCCGTTTGATTTGAAACAATCTCTGGGGAATTGCAAAGCCGAAAATAATGCCGATGGAGATTGCTCCGGCAATTTTGAACGTTTCCATTCCTTTTACAGTAAACATATGCATATCATTCATGATAAAATGATAGGAAGTATAGTAAATCCCGGCTCCGGGAACCAGAGTAAAGATTCCGGTGACAAGATAAAGCGTCACCGGATTTTTGCGTACGGCGGCAAAAAAACGGGATAGAATTGTCAGAAAAAAAGCAGCAAATAAAGATGCAAAAACAGTGCCGGCGCCCAGCTCACAGAAGATCAGATAGCTGATCCAGCCAAGTGCGCCTGTGAAAGAACTGAAAGGAAACTGATCTCTCGGCATGCCGAAAAGCACGGCAAAGGATGCGCATGCCGCCATAGCGATGAAAAACTGCAGTATCATGGTAAAGAAACACCTCCCGGAATATGTTGATATAATATAATGACAGAGCCTACGCCTACGGCAATACACATGCCGGTTAAAAGAGCATCCAGAAGATGAATCGCTCCGGACAGGTAGTCGCCGTTGAATAAATCCCGAATAGAAGTGGTCAGTGCAATTCCCGGCAGCAGAGGCACAATGCCTCCGATTACAATTTTATCCTGCATGATTGGAAGATGCAGATTCAAAAGAAGAATGCTTGCCGCAGTTAAAAATGCGCTTCCTACAATATTTGTCATAAATTTAGAAACTTTTCTGGATTCGTGGTCCATGAGCATATACTGCAAAAGAATGCCGAGAAAAAAAGTAAATACAGAATCCGGGAAGCCTCCTCCGAAAATCCAGCAGAAACAGGCGCATCCGATGCCGCAGGAAAGCGCCTGTATCCATGGCTTTGGAACAGGGAGGGATTTGCACTCATCCAGACGAATCCAGGCTTCCTCCATGCTGCAGGAATGATCGCAGATTTCCCTGGAAAGTTGATTTAATGCTGCGATTTTTCCCAGATGTACATCGCTTAAAGGAACATGGCGGATAATACTGCAGCCGTCTTCCTGATCTTCGTTGGCGCTGGCAAATATGCCGTTGGAAAGCACATAGATATCAAAATGTTCCAGACCGAGAGAATCCAGGATGTGAAACAGGGTATCTTCCACACGATAAATTTCACTGCCGCTTCTAAGCAGAGCGTCTCCGATTTCTACTGCCAGTGTTAAAATTTCTTTGTTGCTGTTTTGTTTTGAGGACATGGGCTTACACCTCCTGCTGCATTGTATTTTCTCTATTAACAGTATAGTCCATTTTTTCTTTTTTTCTATTGATTTTGCATAAGTTTTTAAAAAAGTTACATACTACTTTCAATAAAGCAAAAATGCAAAGCGAGGAAGTGAGAATATGAATCGAAGGATATACCGTTTTTGCCTGGTCATGGTGATTGCAGCAGCAGTTGTTTCCGGTATTTTTTATTATCGTTTTATACAGGAGAAAGAAACGATGCCAAAAGAAGGAACCTTTGTCTGGCGGGAAATGAGGGGAGCAGAGAGAATATGAGCGCGAATGACGAGACGGTTTATATAAAGATAGATCAGAATGTTTTAGTTTATGACAGAAATGTGACCCTTGGCGATATTGCTTCTTTGACCAGTTCCAATGAGGCAATGCTAAGGCAGCTGAAACAGAAAAAAATTTATACATTTCCTGACGATTTGGGCAAAGGCCCGCAAAAAATAAAACGGAAAGTATTTTCCATATTAAAAATCATAGAACAAATCCATGAGGACTACCCCAATGCAGAAGTGGATAATGAAGGGGAAGCGGATTTTATCATAGAATACAAAAAAGATTCTTCAGAGAAGAAAGGCCTGGATGGGATCAAAATTGCAGTATTGTGTGTGCTGATTTTTTTTGGAGCGGCATTTACGATTATGTCTTTTAATAACGATATCGGCATTACGGAATTGTTTGGTAAATTTTACTATCAGGTTATGGGTGTGGAGTCAAATGGCATGACGGAGTTGGAAATTAGCTACTGCGTCGGCATATCTATTGGAATCATTGTTTTTTTTAATCATTTCGGCAAGAAAAAGATTACCCCGGATTTGACGCCGATACAGGTGGAAATGCGCAAATATGAACAGGATTCTGATGAAGCATATATTGAAAGTTTAGGAAGAGGAGGCAGAGAAATTGATGTGGAGTAGACATTTTTTTCTGGCTTTTATGGGGCTTGCCGCCGGGCTTGCCGTATCGGCGGGAACATTTGCACTGATCATTTCCCTGAAAATTATTCCCCGGATGATTGGAACGGGGCACAGCGCAGGTCACATTTTTCTGTTTGAAAATGCAACGATGATCGGAGGGGTATGTGGATGCATTGCTACCGTGTATCCGAATCTGCCTCTTCCTTTCGGAAGACCTTTTTTAATTCTGTATGGACTCTTCTCGGGGGTCCAGGTAGGCTGTCTGCTTATGGCTCTGGCAGAAATCATGAGCGTATTTCCTATCATGTTTCGCAGATTCGGTTTAAAAACGGGTCTGCAGTGGGTGATTGCATCTATGGCAGTGGGCAAGACGATGGGCGGGTTATGGTATTTTTACAGGCAGATTGGACAGTAGAATGTCATTGACGGAAAAATGAAATCCAATTACAATAATAGCGTCAGGCGGCGAAAAAGCAGAGCGAAAGAGAAAATAAGAACGTATGGGGGAGTTTTATATGGTGACATTAACAGCAAGGCAGAGTGTAATTTTAAAGTGCAATATGCAGGCGTCCATCATGCTTGGAAATTATGAGTTTTATTATGGAGCGGGATTATTTTGCAAGTTAAAAGGGATAGAGGCGCCGGAAGATGTCCGGCCGAATGAACTGAAGGAAATTCTGCAGCCGAAGCTTACAAAAGAACCTGAGGGAAACGATCAGGAAAAGTATCTGGAAAAGCTGCTGTTGGAATACACTCCGTTGGAGGAATATGACGGGCAGATGAAAGAATTATTATTGTGGGGGCTGAAAGAAGAAAAGCTCTGGCAAATATGAGAAAAGAGAAAGAGAGGACAAAGGATTGGCAACAGAAAAGAAGATCAGTCCGCAGAAGGCGGAAGAACAAAAGGCTTATAATGAATATGTCAAAGAGGTGACGCCGACGCATTCTCTGCCCAAAAATATGGCAAAGGCTTTTTTGACAGGCGGTCTGCTCTGTGTGATAGGACAGGGTATTTTGCAGTATTGCGGCAGTATAGGGCTGGATCAGGAAACGTCGGGGAGCTGGTGCAGTTTGTTTCTGGTGCTTCTCAGCGTTGTTTTGACAGGTTTTAATATTTATCCGAAATTAGCGAATTTCGGCGGAGCGGGCGCACTGGTTCCAATCACCGGTTTTGCAAATTCCGTAGCGGCTCCCTGTATTGAGTTTAAAAAAGAGGGACAGGTATTTGGAATCGGGTGCAAGATTTTCACGATTGCGGGGCCTGTGATTTTGTACGGCATTTTTTCCAGCTGGGCGCTGGGGCTGATTTATTGGATTGGGAAAATGATGGGGATTTTTTAAATACGGTTGATGAGACAACAACAATATAATGCAGGCAGGATAATGAGGGAAGAAAGAACTATCATTATTCTGCTTTTCGTGTTTTCTGGCAATGATAAAAATACGGAAGAGATTATTTTTGCTATTGGTTAATGATTGCGGCAAGATTGTAAAATTAAAGACATCTTATTGCCCATAGGAAAGAAAACGGGAGGTGTTTCTATGAGCGAATATAAGCCGCCATTTCATAACTTGCGGCAAGTGTTTTGGAGTGTGGTGAAATTCTGCCGATTGAACTGCAAAAATTTTTATGTTAATATAGTAAAAATTATTAGCAGAGGAGGATGATAGAGATGGAATTGTATCCTTATTTAAAAAGTATGGCAGAGGAAGATTTGTGCGCCATTGTGATGTGTAATTTGAAGCATGAGATAATTTATATGAATCCGGCGGCGAAGGAGCGTTATGTGAAATGGGGCGGAGAGGCATTGCTTGGAAAGAATTTACTGAACTGCCACAATCAGACATCTGCCCGAATGATACAAAAGGCAGTAGACTGGTTTGCGAAAAGCAGCGAGAACAACCGGATGTATACGTCTTATAATGAAAAAGAAAATAAAGATGTATACATGGTAGCATTGCGGGAAGAGAACGGCGATTTGATTGGATATTATGAAAAGCATGAATATCGGAATCGGGAGACGGTTCCGTTTTACATCGGAATAGAGGAGTAAGCTATGAGAGATGCAATAGATATGTCAGTGTCTCAGGTTTTTTACAAAGATGGAGAAAAGTATGCATTTGTATATTTTACAGATGGAGACAGAACTGCAGAAGGAAGAATTCCGGATTGTAAGATTACGTCCAATCAGGGATTTTGCGATGCGGAAATCGGGCAGCTGGAAGACTATATGAAAAAGGAGCTTGGAAATTTAAAGAAAATGGCAGCGGGTGTTCGTGTTATGGATGCGTTTATGAAGGAGTAAACCGGAAGAAACACAGAAATATTTCTTATTGAAATCCGTGTTCCCCCAGAAGATTTTTTGCAATATTAGTAAAATTGGAATTTGCGCCATAACTGATATTAAGTATGCCGGCTCCGCCTCCGAAACCGATAATATCGGCAGTCTGTTTTGATTCATATTCGGTAAGCATAACCGTCAGGCTTGCATAACTTCCATTGCGAAAGTAATATTTTTCAAAACAAAGTAAAATGACGGCTGCCTTGTCGAATTCCTGGCAGCTTTCAGAAACCAGTTCTGCGTTGAGTCTGCTTTTTAAAATACCGGCAAGGTTTTTTATGCTTGTAGTATGATTTCCCTCCATCTTGATCACTGTAGCGCCCATATCAATACCTCCTGTATTGTTTGCGAAAATATGCGTTTATTTTAATGTAATTATATACGATTGGCAGAAGAAATACAATATAGGGCGTCCTTAAGATAAAACTGATTTAGTTGAGAAGTTCCGAAAGTATCAAAAAGCGGCTTATTCTGCATGGAATACTGCTTGCAGTCCAAGTATGAAGATGATAAAATAATAGACACATTTAGGGTGTAGGGACATTGTAAAAATGCCTGATAATGAAAAACAGCAGAGAGGAGAAGGAACATGAAACAAAAAATGAAACGGTGGGCTGCGTACATACTGTCATTCTGCATGATGTTTGGCATGATGCAGTCGGTGTCTTTCCGGGATGTTTTTGCAGCAGCGGCAGACGGGGAGATTGACGAATCGCAGGAGGAGAATCGAATGGTACAGACCGTACGGTATTTAACCGATACGGAGACGGCGTCTACAAGCAGTCAGTCTTATCTTGCATCATACTCAGACAGACTGACGGATTTTATTGCGGGAACGGAGAGCATGAAATGGTCTGTGGAGTTTAAAACAAGCGACGCATCCAAATTGCAGGGACTGCTGTTTCTGGAGAACAACGACGCGTATTGTGCATTCTATTTAAAAGAAGGCAAATTGTGTTTTGAGATCAGAGGCGGGACGCTTGTGTCGGGCAGTGCAGCTTATGGCGATGACACATACCACAAAGCGGAGCTGGAGATTCAAAAAGGCGGAGACTTGATTCTGAGAATGGATAATACTGAGGTGGCCAGAAGTGCCAATCCGTCGTTGCTGAAAGATCTTACATGGCAGCCGACGGCTTTTACAGTAGGCGGTTCTAAAGATTACAACAGCCCAAACGGCTGGAAATTTACAGGAAGCATGAAAAACGTAGTTCTTGAAAAATCATACATCGTGGAGCAGGAGCCGGTATGGCAGGGGACAAATCTTTCCGATGCGGCTATAGATATAAAAGACGGCATTGATCTGCAAAACGGCGCATTATCCATGACTTACCGCTTGAAGAAAGCATCAGGGGATAAAACGGTTTTGATGACATTTGGCTCTGACGGAGAAATCTATGTGGACCCTGCAGGCGGCAAAGTCGGCGTCAGCATAGGAAGCGATAAGCTGGAATGGGCGGCGGGCACAGCTCTTGAAACGACCAAATGGCATAACGTCGCTCTGGTAAAAAGCGGTTCGCTGTTTGAGATTTATGTAGACGGCAGTTCTGTGGACAGCGGAGAGTACAGCGGAACGCTTGATTTTTCCACGATCCGAAAAGGTGAGAATGTGTACTGCTCCCAGGCAGCGCTTTATGACAGTGCAATCAGCGGGGATCAGGCAGCGTCTTTGCATGAGAACACGAATCTGACCGCGTATCCGGATCAGACTCCCAAACTGGAAGGTTATTACAAGGGACCGAACAGGGATATTTTCAATGCGGGATTTGACGGATCGAAGGCATACCGAATTCCGGCGATTACGACTTCCAAAAAGACGGGAACGGTCATCGCGGCCATTGACAAGAGATGGTACACGGATGCGGATACGGGCGTGAATGATACAGTCATTCGCAGAAGTGAAGATAACGGACAGACATGGGGACCGGTCATTCCCGTCATTGATATGCCGGATGCCGATGCTTATACGATTGATCCTGAGATTGCGGTGGATAATGATCCCGAAAGCGAGCATTATGGAAGATTTTATATTCTGGTTGACTTAAACTCGTATGGCACGAGCCTGTGGGGAGCCGTGAACGGAACAGGCTATACTGAGGTTGACGGAAAGCAGTACCAGATTTTGAACGATGACGCCGGCAATACTTATACGATTCGTGAAGGTGGAATTGTATATGACAGCGGCAACAATCCTACGGAATACCAGGTGGAGATCGAGGCGGAGGCGCCGTACCGGGAACAGGGCAGCCTTTATAAAAACGGCACAAAAATCGGAAGCATCTATAAGAACGCGGAACTCAGAATGGTCGATACGGTCTACATGATGATGACTTACAGCGACGACGACGGAAAGACATGGTCACGTCCAAGAGATATTACTCCGGAGATCAAAGCGGATTGGATGTCGTTTTTCGGCGTAGGACCCGGCGCAGGTGTGCAGCTTCGAAATGGAGAGCACAAAGGGCGGCTGATTTTTACTATGTACTGTATAAAGAATGGGGCAAGCGCATCGAATTTCAGTTCATATAATGTGTATTCGGATGATCACGGGGCAACATGGCACAGAGGAGGATCGCCGAACGACAATCAGACAGGCGGCCCACAGAACAGCACGCGCGAGCTGAATGAAAGCTGTATTGTGGAATTGGATAACGGACATCTGATTCAGTTTATGAAAAATCGTACAGCCAACGTCGCAATGGCAGTCAGCGAAGACGGGGGAGAGACCTGGGGAGAAGTCACTTATGCCCAGGGAATTAATGAAGTGTACTGCGAGATGGCGGTTCTGCATTACGGCGATCTGTATGATCCGAAAGACGGACAGACGAAAGAGGCAATTATTTTCGCCAATCCCTCAGGACCGGGACGCACCCATGGAAAGGTAAGGATTGCGTTTGTCAACGACGACGACACGCTTGACTGGGCATATGAAAAGCTGATCGAGGAAAAGGGCTTTTTGTATAATTCGCTGACGCTTATGAATGACGGAAATATCGGCATCATTTATGAGAATAATAAAGCCGGCATTACGTCAGCGGCATTCACTTCTTTCAGCGCTCAATATATTATGGATGAGAATGCTTACGAGAATACGCCGCAGCCGTCCGGACTGAGCGTGGATATTCTGGACGCTGCCGGAAAGGAAACGGAGGCATTGCGCGCAGGAAACGAGCTTCGCATCAAGATTACGTTTGACGATAACGTGTTTGCGGCAGGCAGCGTGACTTCTAATATTCAGATTGGCGATGAAGTAAAAGAAGCCGCTCTGATTGGAAATGCAACTGAAAATACGTTGGAATTCGGCTATACGATACAGCCGGAAGATATAGGCGACATTACGGTTCTGGCCGAAGTCAATGTCAAAGAAGGCGGCGCGGCGGAAACGATTTATAATGTGCCTCTGACAGACAAACCGTTTGTAACAAAGACCGTTTCCCTTGGCAGGGTGCAGGCGGAAGGATTTGCGCAGCTGCCGACGGAGGGAATGTCGGTGACTGCGGGAAGTGAGCATGGAGGAACAAATGAAGGTCCGGCGTCTCACGTGTTAAATGACAACCGCGGACAGTATTGGCACACAAAATGGCCTTCTGACGATGCTCCGGCCGGACGTTCAAAACACTGGATTACGCTTAATCTGGGCGGAACCTATCTGGTAAGCGGACTGAAATATCTGCCAAGAGCGAACGCCGACAACGGCACGATTACAAAATATCAGATTGAGGTCAGCACGGACGGCGTGAATTTTTATCCATATGCGCAGGGCAGCTGGGCGCTGACTGCGGATGAAAAGATCGTCAGCTTTGAATATGGTCCGGTTCTTGCAGCCCATGTAAGGCTGCGGTCACTGGAATCGACAGGCAACGTGTCGAGCGCGGCGGCAATCCGCATAATCGGAAGCAGCCGGACAGAAGGAGCGGTAGACCGTGCAGGGCTGGTGCAGGAGCTGATCAAATATTCTGAGAACAAAGAGCAGCTTGCGGCGGCATATCCGCAGTTTGCGCAGGCCTTGGAGGCTGCAAAAGAGACTGCCGTGGATGCCTCTGCAACGCAGACGCAGATCGACCGCGCGTTGGAAACGTTGACGGCGGCCGCAGGTTCGTCTCTGAAAGAGCTTGACAATGATCTGAGCGCTGAAATAACGGCTGCGGAAGAGAAAAACACAGATGACTATACGATCACTTCCTGGAGCGCATATCAGGCGGCTGTTACAGCGGCGGAGGCGCTTGGAGAAGACGCGTCGCAAGAGGAAAGGCTGAACGCGTATCTGACTTTGAAAAAAGCGGCGGCAAATTTGATACTGAAAGATGCTGCAATGTCAGCAGGCAAAGAAACTGCGGAACGTAAGGCGGAGGAAGCGATTGCAAAACTGGACGCGCTGGTGCGTGAAAAAAATGGCGTTATCAGCGCGGGAGATACGCTTCCGTTAAAGCTGGAAGACGGCACGGAGTTAACATGGAGCGTGAATTCTGAATCTGTCAGGATAGACGCGTACGGAAATGTGATTGTGTCGGAGGATTTGAAGACAGACAGCGACATAGAATTTACCGTGGCGGTTTTCTATAGCAAGGGCATGAGCGCGACAAAGAGCGTGACAGTAAAAGTCCGGGCTCTGACGCAGAAACAGTATACGGTGGCTTTTAACACAAACGGCGGCGCGCCTGTTCCAAATGAGCAGAAAGTCACGTCCGGCCAGACGGCGTCAAAACCAGTCGATCCGTCAAGGCCAGACTATGTGTTTGAAGGATGGTATCTGGAAAATTCGGCGGCGCCGTATGACTTTAATACGCCTGTGACCCAAAATATTACGCTTGTTGCAAAGTGGAAAGCAGATGGGCCGAATTGGTCTCTTCTGACAAAAGATTTGACGGTAACCGTAGGAAAGTTTAAATACAGGGTGATTGATCCGGATAAAAAGACGGCAGCCGTTACAGGAAGCACGGGCAAATCGGCAAAGAGCCTGACAATCGGGGATACAGTTTCCATTAAGGGCACATCCTGTACCATTGTTCAGATCGACAGCAGCGCGTTTAAGAATTACAAGAAACTGAAGAAAGTGACGATTGGCGCAAACGTGGCAACAATTGAAAAGAACGCATTTTCTGGCTGCAAAAAACTGAAGACAATTACCCTTAAGGGCGTGGCTTTAAAAACAGTGAAGTCAGGGGCATTTAAGAATACGGCGAAGAATTTGACCGTAAAAGCTGCCAAAGTGAAGAAAACGCAGCGAGGGAAACTTCAGAAAACCATGAGAAAAGGCGGCAATAAGAAATTAAAAGTAAAATAGTTCTAAAAATAAAAAACTGTAAAAAGTTGTAAAAAATGGATTCCTCCGTTGTCTTGAGAAAAAAATCTGTTTATGTTATAATCATAGCCAGATCAATAAGACAGCGGAGGATTTTTAATGAAAAATTGTAAAACAGTTTTAGCGGCTTTTCTGATCGCTGCCATAGTGATAGTTTCCGGAGCGGATACTGCCCGGGCAGATAACTTTTTTTCCAGACTTTTTGGAAGTGTGGGAAACGAAAGTGCAGATTCCACTGGCAAATCCAAATCATCAGATCTTATAGTCGTGCTGGATGCCGGACACGGAGGATATGATTCCGGGGCAGTCGGACATGGATTAATGGAAAAAAATCTCACATTAAAAATTGCAAATTACTGTAAATCTGAACTGGAGAAATATCAGGGGGTCAAAGTATATATGACCCGTTCTTCAGATTTGTATGTGGGATTGGAACAGAGAGTTTCGATTGCAGCGGGGCGCAGGGCGGATGTATTCGTCAGTCTGCATATCAATGCTGCCTCATCTTCTGCCAATGGGGCGGAAGTGTATTATCCCAATTCCAATTACAACGGTTCTGTCGGTGAAAAAGGCAGAAAGCTTGCCAGAGAGATTCAGGGAAATCTGACTTCCCTTGGACTATATAATAGAGGAACAAAAATTCGTAATTCTGAGAGCGGATCAACATATCGGGACGGCTCTCTTGCGGATTATTATGCAGTGATCCGTGGTTCCAAACAGTCAGGATTTCCGGGGATTATTGTAGAACATGCATTTATTTCCAATGCCTCTGATGCTGCCAGGTATTTAAATTCCAACAGCAAGTTAAAGAAACTGGGCGTAGCGGATGCAAAAGGAATTGCCTCTTGCTATGGATTGAAAAAAGCGTCAGAAGAAACAGAAACGCTGCAGCCTACGGAATTGAAACGTGTGACAGGAAAATCATCTAATGCAGCGTCTTTGAAATGGGAAAAAGTAAAGGGCGTGACGGGATACGAAATTTACCGCAGCACGTCCAAAAAAGGCACCTATCAGCAGGTAGCAACCGTCAAGAAAGCCGCCACAGTCACTTATAATGACAAGAGCGTTAAAGCGGGTAAGACTTACTATTATAAAGTACGTCCCTACAAAATCTCAGGGAGCCGGAAAATTACAGGTAAGTTTTCTACAGCGCAAAAAGTGAAGCTTTTGAAACAGCCCACAGTTTCTGTTGGCAATAAAACAGGCTCTATGGTAAATGTGAAATGGAAACAGGTAAAAGGCGCTTTGAAGTATGAAGTCTGCCGCAGCGCCTCCAAAAAGGGAAAATATCAGAAAATAGCTACCGTTCAGAAGGTATACAATTATAAAGATATCAGCCGGAAGGCAGGCAAAACCTATTACTATAAAGTACGTGCCGTAAGCAATGGCATAGGCGGCGTTACTTACGGCCCCTATAGTGAGATCAAAGGAAAGTAAGGATGCTATTGCCTTTTACAGAGGATCTGTTCAAAGATCAGGCCCGCACCCATCCACAGGGGGAAATAATCCAGCCGAATCAGGCCGTTGATATTTAATTTTGCCTTGCTGTAATCCCAGGGACAGAGTTTGTGTTTTTTGAGCAGACTGCCGCTGAAATATTCAAAAGAGAGAATACCGGCTCCATAAATTCCGCCGCGGAAAAGCGGCGGAAATTTTTCTAACAGAGGATATACCTCCCCGATGATGGAAGCCATTCCATAAATGGGAAACATCCAGACGGAAGTGTTTCCTGTCAAAGTAAAATCCTTTTTTCGGAAAGAATTCAAAGAAGTATAAATAATTTCCATACACCATCCGGTGAGTCCGCAGATGGCAAAGTTTTTTTTGATACGATGTTTTTTCATGTTCTTAGTCTGTGCAGACAATCGAAAAATATTCAGTAGGATTCTCTTTGATTTCAGGTATAAATGATTTCACAACGCATACAATTTATTAATCAGGGGAATCGGAGGAATTCAAGGTGAGTGCCAAAACAAAAATTGTAGTCCTTCATATGAAAGAAATGATCTATACACTGATATTTGCGGGGCTTGGAATATTATTGATTCTGCTGCTGATATTTATGTTTTTTCCAAAGCAGAGGGATAGGACCACAGAGACCATGAAATATGTTGCGGGTGTATATACGTCTACAATTCAGTTCCATGACAGCACGATTGATGTTCAGGTAGCAGTAGATGAGAATCGAATCAATTCCATATCATTGGTAAATTTGGATGAAACAGTGACGACAATGTATCCGCTGATGGAACCGGCGGTGGAAAATCTTGCAGAACAAATCATAACAAAACAATCCACAGAGACGATCACTTACACGGATGACAATCAATATACATCCATGGTGATTTTAAATGCCGTAAACGATGCACTGACAAAAGCAGCTGTAGAATGATTTTTCATATGCCGGGAGATGCATGCTCCGGTATGAGAAAATAATAATCCCGGAATGTCCTCTACACAGGTTTGTGTATGGGCATTCCGGGATTTGTTTTAAAAAAAGCATTCGGAAAACTTATTCTTCCGCAGACAGACTGCCGAGATAATCGGAAATAGCCTCCATGGTGATTTCCGTGGTTTTGGCAGGCCGGGAAGCCTCCCATCTGCTGTATCCGGAATAACCGATCCAGCCGATCAAAGCAATGCAGATTACCGCACCCACCGTGCGGGCGATCAGATTTTTTGCTTTCTCCTTTTTCAAAATCTGTTTGCGGTTCGCTTTTTCTTTTTTATAACGTTCTACTTTCGCCTGACTCATATTGAAATCTCCTTATAAACCATTTTCAGACATTATACAACATTCTGTAAAAAATGTAAATGAATATTCTTACTTGAGTTTTCTTTTTGATTTTTGTATGTTAGAATGTAAAACAAAGTGTTTAAAGGAAGATGAGGGGAATTTTCATGAGCTATGCAGATAAAGTATTTGTAGAAATGTGCAAAGATATACTGGAAAACGGAGTAAGCACAGAGGGAGAAAAGGTACGGCCGAAATGGGAAGACGGAACAAGCGCTTATACCATAAAAAAGTTTGCAGTGGTGAACCGTTATGATCTTTCCAGAGAATTTCCGGCGATTACATTGCGCAAAACTGCAATCAAAAGCTGTACCGACGAGATGCTTTGGATCTGGCAGAAAAAATCCAATAATATTCACGATTTGAACAGCAGCATCTGGGATGAATGGGCGGATGAAAACGGTTCTATCGGAAAGGCATATGGATATCAGATGAGTGTGAAGCATCAGTATAAAGAAGGAGCCATGGATCAGGTGGACCGTGTGATTTATGACTTGAAAAATAATCCGTTTAGTCGTAGAATAATGACCAATATCTATGTGCATGAGGATCTGCATGAGATGAATTTGTATCCCTGTGCTTATAGCATGACTTTTAATGTCACGCAGCAGAAGGATGAGGAAAAGCTGATTTTAAACGGAATTCTGAATCAACGTTCTCAGGATATTCTCACTGCCAATAACTGGAATGTGTGCCAGTACGCTGTGCTGCTCTATATGCTGGCACAGGTCTGCGGTATGAAAGCCGGAGAACTGGTACATGTCATTGCAGACGCTCATATTTATGACAGGCATATTCCCCTTGTAGAGGAATTGATTCAAAGAGAGCAGCATCCGGCGCCGAAGTTCTGGCTGAATCCGGAGATTACAGATTTTTATCAGTTCACGACAGAAGATATACGTTTGGAGGATTATGTTACAGGGCCGCAGATTAAGCATATTCCGGTTGCGGTATAGGGAGGAATGGGAATGAATTTGATTTTATCGGCAGATAATAACTGGGCGATAGGAAAAGATAATAAATTACTGGTTCGGATTCCGGCAGATATGAAATTTTTCAGGGAAACCACTACGGGGAAAGTCGTCGTCATGGGAAGAAAGACTCTGGAGAGCTTTCCAAACGGCCTTCCTCTGAAAAACAGGATCAATATTGTACTGACGAAAAATCTGTCTTATCAGGTAAAGGATGCTATTGTAGTACATTCCAAAGAAGAACTGGATCAGGAACTCAAAAAATACAACAGCGATGATATTTATGTGATTGGCGGCGGCAGTGTTTATGAAATGCTGTTAAAAGAATGTGATATAGCCCATGTCACCAAAATTAATTATACATATGAAGCAGATACTTTTTTTCCCAATCTGGATGAAGATCCTGATTGGGAGATCGTGGCAGACAGCGAAGAACAGACTTATTTTGATCTGGAATATTATTTCCTGAAATATCAAAGAAAAGGATCATGAGGGGAATGGCAGGCCGGATTTTGAGTGATATAGGGAGGCATAATTTCAAATGGACATAACGGGAAGAAAACTATTTGTAAGAGCATTATTAGAAGAAGGTGTAGATACCATATTCGGCTATCCGGGAGGCATGGTAACGGATATTATGGATGAATTGTATAAGCAGGAAGACATTCGTCTGGTTCTGCCCCGCCATGAGCAGGCATTGATCCACGAAGCAGAAGGATATGCCAAATCTACCGGCAAAGTCGGCGTCTGTTTAGTGACCAGCGGGCCGGGAGCGACGAATACTATTACAGGACTTGCAGATGCTCATTATGATAACATTCCGCTGGTGTGTTTTACAGGACAGGTGCCTTTAAATCTCATTGGAAATGATGCATTTCAGGAAGTGGATATTGTAGGCATGACAAGAAGCATTACCAAATACGGCGTTACGGTGCGAAACAGAAAGGATCTGGGAAAAATCATCAAAATGGCTTTTCATATTGCAAGAACCGGAAAACCGGGGCCGGTGCTGATTGATCTGCCCAAGGATATCCAGATTGAGACAGGAGACAGCCGATATCCGGAAACCGTCAGCATCCGCGGCTATAAGCCTAATGAAGGCGTACATGTAGGCCAGCTGAAAAAAGCGTACAAGCTGTTGAAATCAGCGCAAAAACCTTTGATTTTGGCAGGCGGCGGCATATTGATCAGCAAAGCTGAAGAAGAGCTTTTGAAATTGGTGGAAAAAATGCGTATTCCGGTGGTTACCACGGTTATGGGAAAAGGGTCCATCCCGACGAATCATCCTTATTATATTGGAAACAGCGGAATGCATGGCAAATATGCGGCCAATATTGCAGTCAGTGAATGTGATGTGCTTTTTTCCATTGGAACCCGGTTTAATGACAGGATTACCGGAGATTTGAATGAATTTGCCCCAAATGCCAAAATTGTGCATATTGATATTGATACAGCGGCAATTTCCAGAAATGTAGTTGTAGATGTGCCGATTGTGGCAGATGCAAAACTGTCTTTAGAGAAGTTAAATGAATGGGCGGAGCCGAAGAATACAAAACACTGGCTGGCGGAGATTGCAGCCTGGAATAAAGATAATCCTCTGGAGATGAGGAGAGACAAAGGAATGACGCCTCAGATGATTATGGAGGGGATCAATGCAGAATTTGATTCCTGTATCATCACCACAGATGTGGGACAGCATCAGATGTGGGCTACCCAGTATCTGGACTTTGGCGGAGAGAAGAAATTTATTACTTCCGGCGGACTTGGCACAATGGGATTTGGTTTTCCGGCAGCGATTGGAGCCAAAATTGCAAACCCGGACAAGGCGGTAGTCTGTATTACCGGAGACGGCGGTTTTCAGATGAATATGCAGGAAATGGCCACCGCTGTTACAGAAAATGCACCGGTGATCATTTGTCTTTTGAATAATCAGTATCTGGGCATGGTGCGACAGATGCAGCAGCTTTTTTACGGAAAGCGTTATGAAGCTACCTGTCTGCGGCGGCGGATTACCTGTCCGGCGAACTGTAAAGGGAAAAACGAAACGTGTCCTCCGTATCTGCCGGACTTCATGCAGTTTGCGAAAACATACGGCGCTCACGGCATCCGTGTGGAGAAAGAGGAAGAGATTACAGCTGCTCTTCGGGAAGCAAAGACTTATACAGATGCACCGACGATAATTGAATTTATCATTTCCAGTGATGAGCTCGTACTTCCTATGGTACAGGGAGGAAATCCTATGAGCAACATGATATTGAAATAGGAGGTAAGAACATGAAAAACAGATGGATTGCACTCTATGTGGAAAATGAAGTAGGTGTCTTGGCCAAGGTTTCCGGATTGTTTTCCGGCAAATCTTACAATCTGCAGAGTCTTACCGTGGGGACAACAGAAGATGAAACCGTATCCCGTATGACAATTTGCGTAGCCAGTGATGATATCACCTTTGAGCAGATCAAAAAACAGTTAAACCGCATGGTGGAAGTAATCAAGGTCATTGATTTGACCAATGTTCCGCTGCATATGAAGGAAATTTTATTCGCAAAAGTATTGAACTGTACGACAGCAGACAAAGAAGAGGTATTTCAGATTGCCCAGGTATTTGACGTTCAGGTGGCGGATATCGGCAAAGACAGCGTGCTGTTGGAATGCAAATTGACAGAACGGAGAAACAACGAATTGATTGCATTGCTTCGGAGCAAATTCAAAAAAATTGAAGTAGTCCGGGGCGGAGCAGTGGCGATTGAATCAATTAGTACTTCCTGCAGATAATAATCAGCATGAGATCAGGACAGATAATCCGGGTAATAGGAGAGCTTTTCTATGAATATTACATCCGTTGTAAAAAATATGACACAAAAAGACAGAGGAATTTTGAATCGTAATAAAGCGGCAGACGCCGCAGAAGAAGAGTGCGTCAATATACTTCTTTTGACACACCGGAATTCAGAAAATACCGGAGATCAAATGATTGAGGCCTGCGATGTCAGTTTGATTACTGCTGTAATGAAAAGTTTAAATAAAAACTGCAAGATCAACAGTTCGGGAGTGGGGATGATTTCTTCCCGTTTGAAAGGAAAGCGTTAAACAGATATAAAGATGACGGTGATTCCCTTAGGGAGCCGTCATTTTTTCGTTTGAAATCCGAAAGGATGCCTCTATGCCGTCCGGCATTGTTAAGGAAACCCGAAAGGATACCTCTATGCCGTCCGGCAAGATTAAGGAAATCTTAAAGAGTTGCAATCTTTTATGTTCATAAAATTTCCGATAGAATAATCTTATGATTAATCATATCGGAAGGAAAAGTTGGAGGAGAATATGTACCGTATATTAGTATGTGATGATGAAAAAGATATTGTTTCCGCACTGCGGATTTATTTGACGGCAGACGGCTATGAAGTCGTAGAAGCGTATAACGGAAAAGAAGCCGTTGAGCTGGTAAGAAGCATGGAAATCCACCTGATTCTTATGGATATTATGATGCCGGTTATGGATGGGATTTCTGCCATGGTAAAAATAAGAGAACAAAACAATGTGCCGGTGATACTTCTGACAGCGAAAGGCGAAGATACAGATAAAGTATTAGGACTGACAGTAGGCGCAGACGACTATGTGACGAAACCTTTTAATCCGGTGGAGCTGCAGGCCCGTGTCAAATCCCAGCTGAGGCGTTATATGAAATTAGGCGGCGGCAATATCAAAAACGATACCGTATCCATTGGCGGAATCGAACTGGACGACAAAGCAAAAGAAGTGACGTTAGACGGCGAAAACGTTTCTTTGACACGCACGGAATATGACATTTTAAAACTGCTGTTAGAGCACAAAGGCCAGGTGTTTTCTCCGGCCCAGATTTATCAGTCTGTCTGGAATGATGTTGCTTACGGAACGGAAAATACGGTTGCAGTGCATATCAGGCACCTCCGGGAAAAATTAGAGTATGATCCCGCAAATCCACGTTATTTAAAAGTAGTATGGGGCAGGGGATATAAAATTGAGGAGGATAATGGATGAAGAAATTTTTTTATAAAAAATGGGCAAAAGTCTGTATGGGAATTTTGTGTGTGATAAGCTTTAATATAGCGGCAGGCTCTTTGATTGGAATAGAAATCGGCGAGTCAAACGGTGTTTATGAAAACAGCAAAGAAGAATTCAAAGAGCAGATGTATGATAAAATATGCATGAATTATTCCATATCGGCTGTGGTACAATATGAGTCTGATTTTAATATGGGAGAGCTGCAGGATACGAATTTTCGGTATGGCGTGATACAGACCGACAGCATTCAGGGACTTGATTTAAATAATAAAAAAATCTATGAAGTATGCAGCTTTGATGAGAAAGTAACAGAGGATATGCTGTATGTGCATTCCTTCAGCATGGGCGAATCAACAGAATATTATGTGGGAAATTCTTTATTTGACAGTTTTTCTATCTACAACGGCGATTATGAGTATCAGGAAATGCGAAGTCCCATCGAAGGCTGTTATTATGCAAGAGATGTAGAGAGATTTTATTGTTTGTCAGAAGGAAAGCTTTATCCGGTAGAATATTATGATGGTTCCTATAATCTGATTCCGATTACAACAGCAGAGGGAGCCGTTGCATATGTATGGGAAGACGGGCAGGAGCAGGTTTGGTTTGGCGGGCAGACGTGGTATCTTTCGGATATTCCGGTTCTGCTTCGGAAAGATTTGGCAGAGATAGGAAGAGTTGTATCCGATCAGGAAGGAGATCCGGCATATGAAGACTATTATATGGAGGACGGTAATGTTGTATTCTATTCTTCTGAAATTTCTGATACGACTCCATATTATGTCCTTTCCTATGTGAAAGAACCTTTGGAGGCAAAAGAGGATTTTTTTCATCAGAATATATTGGGAAAGCTGAATAGCTGGGGGAAACAGGATTTCTTTGTTCAGGCAGAAACACTGATAGACATCATGTATATGTTTCGGCATATCTGGTTTGTGCTTTTTGTATTCTTTTTGATGTTGTTTGGTATTTCCTTTGTGGGACTTATGGCAGGAGCGGGACACCGCAATACCGAAGAAGTGATGCCGGACTGGCTGAGCCGGATGCCCTATGATATTTTTATCATTATAATGACGGCTATTGGAACGGTTCCCATAATGATTGCCAGCGGGCTGGATGGAAGCGTGGGCATTACGGTGGCCATAGAGTTTGGCGCTCTGGCGATATGTTTGGAAGAAATACTTATTCTGCTCTTTTGCATGAATACAGCTGTAAGGTTCAAGCTGGGAGGCTGGTGGAAAAATACACTGTGTTATCGGATTGTCAGCCGGATCAAAAAAGGAATGATTCATATCCTGGAAATGATGGGCAAGGCTTTGCCGCTGTTGTGGAAAGCATGGGCGGTCATGGGCTTACTGGCATTTTTCGAGTTGATTGGAGTTGTATCAACCTCGTATCATCCCCAGATGCAGGTCTTTCTGTGGCTGATAGAAAAAATTGTGCTTTATAGCCTGATTACGATAGCGCTGCTGCAGATGCGAAAGCTGCAGAGGGCGGGAAAGGAGCTTGCAGACGGCGGTTTGGAAAGTCCTTTGGATACAGGCAGGATGATGTGGGACTTTAAAGAACATGGCGACAATTTAAACCACATTCAGGACGGAATTCAAAAAGCTGTTGAAGAACAGTTAAAGAGCGAACGTTTTAAAACTGAGCTGATTACAAATGTTTCTCACGATATAAAAACGCCTTTAACCTCCATCATTAATTATGTGGATCTTCTGGAGAAGGAAGAGATTGACAATCCCCGTGTGCAGGAGTATCTGGAAGTATTGGGACGCCAGTCCGGCCGGCTGAAAAAGCTGATCGAAGATCTTATGGAGGCTTCAAAAGCGTCTACCGGAAATCTGACCGTTGTCTATGAAAGCTGTGATGTGCATGTAATGCTGATTCAGACGATTGGAGAATTTGAGGAAAAATTAAAGGCGAATCGGATTGATCTGATTGTGCAGAGCGGGGACGTTCCCTTTGTGATTCAGGCAGATCCCAGACACCTGTGGCGTATTTTTGACAATCTGATGAATAACATCTGCAAATATGCCCAGTCCTCTACCAGAGCTTATGTCAATATAGAACAGAAACAGCAATCTGTCAGAATTGTTTTTCGGAATATTTCCAAATATGCATTAAATGTAGAAGCGGAGGAGTTAATGGAACGTTTTGTAAGAGGAGACAGTTCCAGAAATACAGAAGGCAGCGGACTTGGGATTTCTATTGCCAAAAGTCTTACGGAGCTGATGCAGGGATCGTTTGAACTTGTGGTAGATGGGGATTTGTTTAAGGTGATTGTGACATTTCCAATGACAGAAACGATTCAGCCTTCTAACTCATAGCTGCCGTAAGAATCACAATTGAGAAATAGGATCTTGCAATCAGAGGAGCCTTTCGTTACAATATTTTATGTGCTCTTAAACACATAAAGTATAACCAAAGGAGCAATCCGATGCATGACGAATTTATCCGGATATTAAAAGAACATACAGCCAGATATCCAAAAATGGAGAAACAGGATTATGGAAAGCTTGTTTTTCAAAGTGAATACGGACCAGAGCACCTGGTAACAGAGAAAGAATCGGTGCTGTCCTTTTTGCAGGAGGAGATGGCGGAACTTCCCTCTGATGCGGCTCCCAAAAATATAGAGCCGATTGGAGGCGGGTTGTGCCGTTTTCCTCTGTCTTTTTGCAAATCCGGGACAGATCTGGAAACGTTAGCAGAATTGTTTCTTCTGACAGCACAGGAATACAGCCGGGTTTCAGAAGGAATTTTGGATAAAATAGACAAGCTGCAGAAATTGTCTGTTCCGGGAATGGAAGAATGGCTGCAGCAATGGAAGGAAAAGGGGTATCCTCCCGTTCATCACAGTCAGAGCTACAGAGATGCGTATCATCCTCATTACAGACTGCTCAAGAGAGAATATGCAGGTTATTTTCCTGCAATTGCGGCAGTCAAAAAATATATTCTCTCCAGGGGTTCTAATTGGATGCGTTCTTTCGGAACAGCCGCAGAAGATGTGGAAAAAGAAAAGCCGGTTATTATTGGCATTGACGGAAGATGCGGCAGCGGAAAGACAGGGCTGGCCAGTCTTTTTTCAAAATTGTTTGACTGTAATGTCTTTCATATGGATGATTTTTATCTGCCGTTGGAAAGGCGTTTGGAAAACTGGAAAGAAATTCCCGGTGGAAATATTGATGATAGAAGGCTGACAGACGAGATTTTAAAGCCGGTGCAAAGGAGAGAAACGGTGTTCTATCAGCCTTACGACTGTGGGGAAGGAAAGATCGGAAAACCGTCTCAGATGCGCCCGAAACTGCTGAATATTCTGGAAGGAAGTTATTCCGGACATCCATTCTTTCGGGAAAATTATCAGTTTACTATTTTTCTGACCTGCTCCAAAGAGGAACAAAAGAGGCGTCTGCAAAGAAGAGAGGGCGGATACTTTTCTGTCTTTGAGGAACAGTGGATTCCCTTTGAAGAACAGTATCATCGTTGTTATGACGTGGAGAAAAGAAGTGATCTTTGTTTGGATACCAGTGAATTTTTTGATTCATAAATGAGAGGGGATTGTATTATGAACGAGGCAAAAATAAAAAAGTCAACACAAAATCTGGTAATTTCGGCTATGCTGATGGCTCTTGGTATGATACTGCCCTTTGTAACCGGGCAGATACCGCAGATCGGCAGTATGCTGCTGCCGATGCACATTCCGGTGCTTGTGTGCGGTTTGGTCTGCGGCTGGCAGTATGGCGGCATCGTCGGCTTTGTTCTGCCTTTGCTGCGGTATGTATTGTTTGGAATGCCGCCGATGCCAGGCTGTATCGCCATGGCGTTTGAACTGGCAGCTTACGGCGTGATTGCCGGATTCCTTTACGGACATTCCAGGTGGCAGTGCATCGTGTCTTTATATCGGTCTTTGATAATAGCTATGTTAGGAGGCCGGATCATATGGGGAATCGTACAAATTCTTCTGGTTGGGGCAGCGGGAGAGGCATTTACCTGGCAGATGTTTATGGCGGGAGCCTTTTTCAATGCAATTCCGGGCATTATTCTGCAGCTGATCTTGATTCCGGCTTTGATGCTGGCATTGGACCGTACGGGAGTTGTTCGTTTTCAGAAAGAGGCGCATAAGACAATATCGAAATTATAAGAATCAAAAATGACCGGTGTTACTGTGAAATCAAAGGGTTTCCAGAACACCGGTCATTTTGTTATGATTTATCGGTCTTTTTTCTTAGCGGGTTTTTCTTTCTTTTGTTCCGATTCACTGATTACATCCTGAATGGCAGGCGGAGCCTCCGGAGCGGCGGGAGCAAGATGTATCGGACAGGTATTGGTGGCAGAGCCTTCTGACAGAAGGTATGGATCATCTGCAGAGCCGGGAGTGCCGCCTGTAATGTAGACGCCGCCTACTCGGTTCGGACAAAAATCAGTTGCCAGCATACCCGATTCTGCACAGATTGTGACATTGACATGATGGTCGCAGTAATCGGTGGGGACGCTGCCTTCTGCAAAATATTCCGTTGTTGCCATGCTGCCTCTTGGATCAGCGTCGCAAAGACCGGCAACAACCAATTTGCCGGATTTCTTACATACGGTTGCAGTTGTAATATCGTCGGGCATTGTAAAGTCTTTGTATTCCAGATTTTCATGAACTCTCTGCATTACAGCCTTCCAGATAGCTTTCGGGTAGGAAGTTGTTCCACTGTCCTGAGGAGTATTATCGTCATATCCGCCCCATACCACGCAGGTATAGTAGGGAGTGAATCCGGCAAACAAAGCGTCTCTGTTTTTGGTGGTAGTACCGGTTTTGCCGGCAATGGCCATATTTCCGAAATTTACGGCAGTACCGGTTCCCTTTGTCACTACATCCTGCATGGCATTTGTTAAAAGCCAAGCGGTAGAAGGTTTTAACACACCATGTGTCTGAGGCGTATTGTCGATTAAGATATTGCCGTCGTGATCCAGGATTTTGGTATAGAATCTGGGTCTGATATAGGTGCCTTGATTCGCAATTGTGGCATATGCCGCCGTCAGTTCTAAATTGGTAACGCCTTTTGTAATGCCGCCCAAAGCCAGAGCCTGATTGTTGTCGTCGTCTACCAGAGTTGTAAACCGAAAATCCTGCAGATAGCTGTAGCCCAAGCTGGTGCCGATTTCCGTCAGTGTCTTAACGGTGACAATATTGATGGAGTGTGTAATCGCATCTCTCAGTGTTGTAAATCCCCGGAAGGAATTGTCGTAATTTCGTAAGGAGGTTCCGTTTTCATAGGAATAGGGGGCGTCATCCTGAACTGATGCCAAAGTAAGTCCTCCGCTGTCAAGAGCGGGCGCATAGGCTGCCAGTACTTTAAACGTAGAACCGGGCTGTCTTGCCGTGTTCGTAGCTCTGTTTAATGTTTTGCTGGCGGTTTTATCTCCCCGGCCGCCTACAATAGCTGCGACTTCTCCGGTTTCCTGATTGATCAGTGTAAGAGCTGCTTCCGGCTGTAAGGTAAAGGTAACGGTCTCACCGCCTTCTACAATCTTATCTCCCTCTTCCATTATATCTGCTTTATACTGGTCGATCGCTGCCTGGGCTTCTTCTATGGATGAAAAATTGATGTCGTATTCACTGTTGGAAGCCTGATAATAGGAAAGCATCGTCTGCTCGCTGTAGTTTGCATAAGTTCCGTCGGATTTTTCTATGGTCAGACGGTAGGAGAAGGAGTATTTCGGAGTCTGGGGATAATTGTCCTGATTGTTGACTTCTTCGTCGCAGATTGCCTGCAGAGTGGGATTCTGGGTGGAGTAGATAGTAAGTCCGCCGTTATAGAGCGCTTTGTAGGCCTGTGTTTCGGTATAACCTTTGAAATCAATCAGATCCTGAATGACCTGATCCGTCAATGCGTCTACAAAATAAGAAGTAACGGATTCCTCTTCCACGGCAGTATTGACAATCTGAATGCGGTCATACACATCATCCGCCATGGCCTCGTCATATTCTTCCTGGGTAATATATTCGTGTTTTAACATATTGCCCAATACCTTATTCCTTCTTTCCAGATTTTTATCCGGATGGCTGATGGGATTTAAGCTGGAAGGATTCTGGGTAATGGCTGCAATGACAGCGCATTCAGATAAAGAAAGCTCCGATGCATTTTTGTTGAAATAACGTTTTGACGCTGCCTGAACGCCCAATGTATTCTGTCCAAGGTTAATGGTGTTTAAGTAGTTTTCCAGAATCCAGTCTTTGGATACCTTTTTTTCCAGCTGTATAGCCAAATACTGTTCCTGGATCTTTCGTTTGAATTTATCTGCCAGTGCAGTTTCGCTGGTCCAACTGGTAAATACGTTGTTTTTCAATAGCTGCTGTGTGATTGTGCTGGCGCCCTCTGAAAAATGGCCGCTGGTAAGGCCTCTGACTGCGGCGCGGAAAATACCTTTCAGATCAATGCCGTTGTGTTCATAGAAACGCTCGTCTTCTATTGCAACAAAGGCATGCTGAAGATTTAAGGGGATCTCATCAATCGTGGCATAGACGCGGTTAGAACCGGTAGCTACCAGTCTGGCAGTCTGATTTCCTTCTGTATCCAGTACCACGGAAAGAAATCCGGTGGGGGTGGCATCGTCAAGATTGATCTCCGGCGCAGCGTCAATCACGCCTTTGGCAATGCCGATCCCTGCACAGCATCCGATGATGCCTACTGCAAGGATACAGATCAATAGGGTTTTTAGAAATATAAGATTGAATTTTCTGCGAATCATAGTACCTTTGGAAGTAAGCTCTTTTTCCCGCTTACGCGTACTATTTTTTCCATAGTTCATGATAAACTCCTTTCATTATATCTGTGCGCTTTAAAGCACATAAAGGGATGCCCGGAGGGCGTTTCATTATATCTGTGTGCTTTAAAGCACATAAAAAAATATCTGAATGATATTCATCTCTTTATTATAGCAAAAAGTTCCTGAGAATAAAAGTGCCCTTTTTTGTTGATTCAGACCGAATATCATGTTAGAATCACAAAAGAAGAATTTTCAGGGAGAAAAGAAAGATGAAAATTGTATATCAGGGCGGAGAAGGCGAGATTACAGAAAAGAAATCACGCTTTATTGCTACGGTGCGTCCGGTGGAATCTGAAGAGGAGGCGGCCGCATTTATTGCAGAAATGAAAAAGAAATATTGGGATGCAAGACATAACTGTTCTGCATTTGTGATCGGAGACCGCCAGGAGCTGACCAGATGCTCTGATGACGGGGAACCGGCGCAGACAGCGGGCAGACCGATGTTAGACGTATTGCTCAGAGAAGAATTGCACAATACCGCCGTTGTTGTTACCAGATATTTTGGGGGTACGCTCCTTGGAACCGGAGGACTGGTGCGGGCTTATCAGAAATCCGTACAGGAAGGCCTTGCCCACTGCAGGATTATAGATAAAAGGCCCGGCAGAGAGTTGACGATACAGACGGATTACAACGGTCTTGGAAAGATACAGTATATATTGGCGCAGCAGGAGATTCCGGTGCTGCAGACCGATTATACGGAGACTGTAAAAATCTCTGTTGTAGCGCCGGAGGAATCAGAAAAGAGGCTGACAGAGGAAATTACAGAGAAAACGGGAGGAAACGCAGAGCTGGTTTGGGGAGATGAAGTTGATTTTGCCATGATCGACCAGGAAATACAGATTTTTGAAAAAATCGAAGAAATTTGAAAAAATCGAAGAAATTTGATAAAATAGTGTTGACATTTTTGCTTTATGTATGTATAATAACTTTCGTCGGTTGCGACAATAGTTTAAATAATGGCCCATCGCCAAATGGTAAGGCAACGGACTCTGACTCCGTCATTTCAAGGTTCGAATCCTTGTGGGCCAGCTTTGGAAAGCATCACATTATGTGATGCTTTTTTGTACAATCGGGGAGGAATACAAATGTTTTGCTTTGAAAGCGTCGTCAGATACAGTGAAATTGATGCAGACAGATCTATGACGCTGCCTGCTATGTTGGATTTGCTGCAGGATTGCTGCACATTCCAATCAGAAGAAATCGGAGTGGGTCTGGATTTTTTACAGAAGAATCACAGAGCCTGGGTCCTTTTATCCTGGCAGGTAGTGATCCGCCGTTATCCAAAGTTCGGAGAAGCCATACGGGCATATACCTGGCCTTATGATTTTAAATCATTTCTGGGATATCGTAACTTTAAAATAGAAGATGCCCGGGGAGAAGTGATTGCTTATGCCGATTCCGTCTGGGTATATATGGATACGGAAAATAAGAGGCCGGTGATCGTACCGGAAGAAGTAAGGCAATCCTATTGTTTTGAGGCTCCATACGAAATGAATTATTCCGGCCGGAAAATACATCTGCAGCAGGATATGGAAGAAAAAGAGCCTCTGAGAGTTGGAAGATTTCAGATTGATACGAATCACCATGTGAATAACAGCAAATATATTTTAATGGCAGAAGAGTATCTGCCGGAAGGTTTCAAAGTAAAGGAGTTTCGGGCAGAATACAGAAAAGAGGCGGTCTTGGGCAATTTGATCTGTCCAATGGTAAAAGAAACAGAGCGCCGTGTTATGGTATCTCTGGAAAATGAAGCAAAAGAACCTTATGCAGTCATTGAGTTTATGGAGGATGAAGAATGAAATTAGGAGAAAAGCAAAAGTTGGTCATTGTAAAAGAAGTAAATTTCGGCGTATATCTGGCTCAGAGCGGAGCAGAAGACAAGAAAGTGCTGCTGCCGGCAAAACAGGTGCCGGAGGGAAGCTCCATTGGAGATGAGCTGGAAGTGTTTTTGTATAAAGATTCCAGCGACAGGATGATTGCAACGACGCGTCAGCCGATGCTCACATTGGGAGAAACGGCGGTTTTGAAGGTTTTGGAGCTTGGGAAGATTGGAGCGTTTTTGGATTGGGGGCTGGAAAAAGATCTTTTTCTGCCTTTCAAAGAAATGACAGGAAGAGTAAAGCCAGAGGATGAAATTTTAGTGACTTTATATATTGATAAAAGTAAAAGGCTTTGTGCCAGCATGAGAGGGCTGTATGATCTTCTGCAAAAAAATTCTCCCTATCAAAAAGGAGATATGGTTTCCGGCAGAATCTATGAATTCAGTGAAAATTTTGGAACATTTGTGGCGGTGGATGATACATATTCTGCAATGTTTCCCATTTTTGAAGACTGCAGCAAGCTGCGGATCGGAGATGTGGTTACAGCCAGAATTACGAATGTAAAGCCGGATGGCAAACTGGATCTGACCCTTCGGGAAAAGGCATATCTTCAAATGGATGCAGATGCAGAGAAGGTTATGAAAGTGATTGAAGAATATGCGGGCGTACTGCCGTTTAATGACAAAGCGTCGCCGGAGGTAATTAAAAGGGAAATGCAGATGAGCAAGAACGCCTTTAAAAGGGCTGTAGGACGGCTTTATAAAGAACATAAAGTAGAAATTACAGAACGCGGTATTCGGAAGTTGTAGAAGTCCTTGCAAATTACGAATTTTTGTGTTACTATGTGCTCATTAAAAAATTGATTAGAAAAAGGAGGGCTAGCCATGCAGAAGAATAAGATAATCCCAAACAGAATAAAGACACTGACAATCAAAGGTATGGCAGTCCTCGTGAATAAAAAATAGATTTGTGATTCATAGGGAGGATTTGTAAACAGCGCCTTTGGCGCTTTTTTTGTACCCATTTTTAAGGAGAGAAAAACAATATGGAAATCATAAAAGGAATTTATGCCGATGCGAAACTATTTACAGATGATGCAGAAGAGTATGCGAAAGCACAGGTGAAAATGATCTGCGATCAGGAGGCGGCAGCCAAAAGCACAGTATGTCTGATGCCGGATATTCATCCCGGCAAGGTTGGTCCTGTCGGACTTTCCATGACGCTGACAGATAAAGTCATTCCGCAGCTTTTGGGAGCAGATATCGGCTGTGGAATAACCTGTGTAAAAATAAACAAAGATCATGCCGAGTTTCAAAAACTGGATAAAGTGATCAGAGAGCGTATACCGTCAGGGTTTGCTGTCCGAAAAGAAACACATCATATGGCAGAGGGGTTTTCCGACAAAATGTTTTGCTGCGGCAGGCACATCCATCGGGAAAAGGCAAAAAGAAGTCTTGGCACACTGGGCGGCGGCAATCATTTCATAGAACTGGATCAGGGAGCCGACGGCAGTTTGTACCTTGTGGTACATACCGGCAGCAGGCACTTGGGAGAGGAAGTGGCAGAATATTACACAAAACTGGCAAACCGCTGTCTGAAAGAACAGGGCAGGGAAATTTCTTATTATATGAGTTATCTGGAAAATGACAATAAGGAAGCATATCTGGAAGACGTGCAGACGCTTCAGAAATATGCGGAACAAAACAGGCAGATCATTATCCGGGAAATACTAAAAGGAATGAAGTGGAAGGCGCTGGACCGGTTTTCCGTGGCGCATAATTATGTGGATGATTTTGGAATTCTTCACAAAGGCTCTGTTTCAGCACGGAAAGGGGAAAGAGTGATGATTCCCGCCAATATGAAAGAAGGAATTATTTTAGGCATCGGAAAAGGCAATGCAGAGTGGAATTATTCAGCTCCTCATGGCTCCGGAAGGAGAATGAAACGGGAAGACGTGAAACATCAGTATACGGTATCCGAGTTTAAAAAAGAAATGAAAGGCATTTACAGCAGCAGTGTAGGCGCGGGAACATTAGACGAGGCCCCCTTTGCCTACCGTTCCATTACAGAAATTGCAGAAAAACTGAAAGATACTGTTGCGATAACAGAAGTATGCAGACCGGTTTATAATTTTAAGGCCGGAAATAGAGAATAGGAGAGAATGTATTATGATGATACAAATCAGCGCAGGGCAGGGACCGGCGGAGTGCCGGCTGGGAGTTGCAAAACTGTGTGAGGCGTTAAAAAAAGAATATGGAGATATAGAAGTGTTATCTGAGAAAAGAGGTTGTGAAAGAGGCTGTTTTGATTCGGTTTGTCTTCGGACAGAATGTAAATAAAGTAGAAACCGGAGTACGCATCCTGCATATTCCCACAGGACTGACTGCCCGGTCTACGGAAGAGCGAAGCCAGTATCAAAATAAACGGCGGGCAATGAAGAAACTGCAGAAAAAGATTTTTGGGTTACAGCAGGAGGAGAAAAAGAAACAGGTGAATGCCGCCTGGCGGGAACATAATCGCATCATCAGAGGAAATCCGGTGCGCATCTATGAGGGGGAGAAGTTCATTTTGAAAAAATAGTACAAAAATACAAAAAATTTTTCATATGATTTCTTGCCGGCGGCACCGGATGGTACCGAAAGACGTTTATGATTTCGGAAGATATGATGAATAAAAATATCGTACTTCAGTTTGATGCGGTTCAGATGGTCAGTCAGGTCTGGATCAACGGACATGATCTTGGCAAACAGTTTCTGGGATATGTGACTTTTGAATACGATATTACAGAGTACTTAAATCCTGCCGGAGAGGAAAATGTCATTGCAGTAAAGGCATATTCCAGCAAAAACAGCGCCCGCCGGTATGCCGGAAAAGAATTTTGATACCGTTTGACAGTTCTTTTATTTCTATACTATACTGAAAAATAAAAAGACAAAATATAAAGGAGCCGCCATGAAATTTCTTCACATTTCAGACCTTCATATTGGTAAACGCGTCAACGAATTTTCCATGATCGAGGATCAGAAATACATATTAGAACAGATTCTGTCAATTGCAAAACGGGAACGTGCAGATGCCGTTATTATAGCTGGAGATATTTATGATAAGCCGATTCCTTCTGCTGAGGCCGTACAGCTATTTGATCATTTCCTGACAGAACTTGCAGGTCAAAACAAACAGGTATTTGTTATCAGCGGAAACCACGATTCTCCGGAACGGATTGCATTTGGCGCACAGCTTATGAGCGGCAGGGGTGTATATGTATCTCCCGTTTATGACGGAACAGCTGCCAAAATTTCTTTGACAGATGCATATGGAGAGCTTTTTGTTTATCTCCTTCCTTTTATCAAACCGGCGTCTGTGCGTCATGCGCTGGAAAAGGAACTGAAAGAAAATCTGCCGGAAAGCTATCAGGAGGCGGTGGAGCTTGCGGTGGGCCGTATGGATATTGACAGGGAGAAACGCAATATTCTGGCGGCGCACCAGTTTGTTACAGGCGCCGGCCGGTGTGAATCCGAAGAAGTCATCGTGGGGGGACTGGACAATGTGGATGCAGAAGTTTTTGAGGCATTTGACTATGTGGCATTGGGGCATATCCACAGTCCGCAGTGGATTGGAAGAGAGACGGTCCGTTACTGTGGAACACCCTTAAAATATTCTTTTTCAGAGGCGAATCAAAAGAAGACAGTCACAGTAGTGGAGCTAAAAGAAAAAGGGCAGACCGAATTTTATACCGTACCGTTGGAACCGCTGCATGATATGCGGATTCTTAAGGGAACCTATCTGGAAGTGACGGCAAAAACATTTTACCAGGATATGGATAAGGAAGATTATGTGAAGGTTATATTGACGGATGAGGAGGATATTCCTGACGGTTTGCAGAAATTGCGCATTATTTATCCGAATCTGATGCGTCTGGAGTATGACAATAGCAGGACAAGGCAGGATCGGATGATCGAAACGGCAGAAGACGCTGAGCAGAAATCCAAACTGGAATTATTTGAAGAATTTTATGAGATGCAGAATAATCAGCCCATGAGTCTTGAACAGGAAGACTATATGGAGCATTTGCTGGAAGAAATACAGGAGGGATGATATGAAACCGATCAAGCTGATCATAAGTGCATTTGGGCCTTATGCCGGAAAAACAGAAATAGATTTTGAACGGCTGGGAGGACAAGGGTTATATCTGATCACCGGAGATACCGGAGCCGGAAAAACGACGATTTTTGATGCAGTTGCTTATGCTCTGTATGGAGAGGCCAGCGGCGAGGTGCGAAAAGCGGATATGTTCCGCAGCAAATATGCAAAAGACGAGATTCCCACTTATGTAGAATTTTTGTTTGACTATTCCGGAAAGCGATATACGGTAAGGCGGAATCCGGAATACCTGCGTCCCAAGGGAAGGGGCGCCGGTTATACGATGCAGAAAGCAGACGCGCTTCTTATGTTTCCGGATGAAAGAGAACCCATTACCAAATCCAAAGAAGTGACAAAAGCCGTCGCAAATCTGATTGGTTTAGACCGTAAGCAGTTTGCCCGGATTGCCATGATTGCCCAGGGGGATTTTCAGAAGCTTCTTCTGGCAGGCACAGAGGAGCGCAGCGGCATTTTCCGGCAGATATTTAACACCGGCAGCTATCAGTTGATGCAGGAAAAATTAAAGGCGGCAGTCAAAGAACAGTGGAAGAGTTATGATGAGCTGAAACGCAGTATAAATCAACATATGGACGGCATTATCTGTGGGGAGGACACACCGGTTTCTGCAAAATTAAAGGAACTGGGGAAAGAAAAATTCGACGGCAGAATCGGAGACGGCATGGCGCTGTTGGAAGAGCTCTGCAGTGAAGATGCAGATATTATAAAAGAATTGGAAACAGAAATCCGGGCAAAAGAAAAACAAATTCAGACGGAAGATCAGCTGATTGGAACAATTCATAAAATCAAAGAACAAAAAGAAAAATTAAAAGAGAATCAGGATCTGTTACAGGAACAGGAGCCGAAACGAAAAGAGGCCAAAGAATGCTTTGAGAAATCAAAGGAAAGTGCCAAAGACTGTGAACTGCTTGCAAGACAGATAGACGAGCTGCAAAATAATCTGGAATTATTTGATCATCTGAAAAAAGAGCAGGAGGAGAAAGCAAAAGAAGAAGAGCAGATACAGCAGGAAAAACAGAACAGCCGCATATTAAAAGAGAAAAGGCAGAGTCTGGAAGAGGCCGTGAAGGCAGATCAGAAGAAATTAGAAAGCCTTGCATTGGCGGAAGAAGAGCGGAAACGTTTAAAAGAACAAAAAGAAAACACAGAGCAGAAAAGCGTCAGTCTGCAGCAGCAAAGGGAGAGTCTTGATAAGGAAATCAAAATTCAGAAAGACACAGAAAAAAGTATTGCAGAAACCACAGAAATACTGGTCAATCTGAAAGAAGAACTGAAAAAATGCGAGGGAGAAATGGCTGCTTTGGAAGGAGGAGACGCTGCTCTTGCAGAGCTTAGAACAATTCAGGCAGAACGAAAAGAAATGCAGGAAAGTCTGGAAAGTGAAACAGAAGATCAACAGACGTTAGAAAAAAATATTCAACAGGAAGAGCGCAGGCAAAAAGAACTGCAGGCAAAAGAACTGCTGCTGCAAAAAGCAGAAGAAGAGCGTACAAAGGAGCAAAAAAGCCTGCAGAATGCGGGGGAAGAGGCAGTAAAAAGCCGTCATGCAGCCGAAGCGGCAAAAGAGAGGCTTTGGAATTTTCAAAAACTTTCTGCGGATCTGAAAAAAATAGAAAAAGAAACGGACAAGCATCAGGCACACAGGGAAAAAATGGAACAACAGGTGAAAGAAAAATCGGCCGAACTTGCTCTTCTGCAAAAAGAAGAAAAAGAACTTTCCACTGTGGATACCCTGGTGCTACAGCTGAATCAGAAACAAAAAGAGCTGACAGATCAAAAGGATGCTGTTCAGGCGTTGGATGAAAGTTTGGCGGATCTGAAAGAACAGCAGAGAAACCTCTTGCAGACACAAAAGGATTACGAAGAGGCGCTTTTGAAAAAGCAGCAGGCAGAAACTGCGTATTCCGGTATGGAGCAGCTTTTTTTAAATGCTCAGGCGGGAATTCTGGCAAAGACTTTAAAAGAGGGCGCAGCCTGTCCGGTCTGCGGCTCAAAACATCATCCCCGGCTGGCAGAAACGCCGGAGACAGTGCCGGGAAAAGAAGAACTAGACAGGGAAAAAAAGAAACTGGAAAAAATACAGGAAAAAGCACAGAATTTAAGTGCGGCAGCAGGATATCTGCAAGAACAAAAAGAAGAGCTGAAACAGAAAATTACGGCGCGGGCAAAAGGGCTTTTTGGTGAAACAGAGTGCGTTCGGCAGGGATGTCCAACGGAGCTGCTTTCCGAAGAGATTACACAGCAAAAGATACAGTTAGCGGAAGAAGAAAAGCAGATTCGCCGGCAAATCCAAAAGGCACAACAGCAGCAGAAAAGACGGGAAGAACTAAACGAGCAGATCAAAGAAAAGGAATCCATACAAAAAGAACTGGAAGCAGTTTTCCGGAAATTGGAACAGGATGCTGCGGCAGTAAAGGGACGTCTGACTGAAAAAAGGGAACAGTGGCAGGCAGAAACGGATCATCTGCAGCTTTCGGATACCATGCAGAAAAACACGGCGGAGATAGAAGCTTACCTGGTACAAAAGCAGCAGGAATGCAGCGACAGATTGACGCAGGATGAGCAGAGGAAAACGCGGCTGGATCAATTAGTCCGGGAGGCAGAAACGCAGGAAAAAGAAAAGCAGAAATTGGGAGACGAAACTGCAGAATGCCGACAGAGAAAAGCGGACTTCCAGGGGCAGGAGAAAATTTTAAAAGGGAAGATTACAGAAACACTGAAAAAAGCAGCAGATCTTTTAAAGAAAGCAGATGGGATTCTTAAATGTGAAACAAAGGAAGATCATTTGACGCCGGAATTATCTGCCATGCTCTGCAGTGTGACTGCAGCAGGAGAGAAACTGGAGGCATATGAAACTGCTTTGGTAGAACAAATAGAAAAGAAAAAACAGTTGGAAGAAGAAAAACGCAGAAAAGAAGAATTGTGGGAGCAGAACACAGAGAAGATTCATGAGTGGGAAAAGATTCTGGAGGGAACCAAGGGCAGGAGGATGGAAAAAGAAGGGCAGTTTTTGCAAATGCTTTCGGCTTATGGGGCAGAGCCAAAAGAGGAAGAGGAATGGAATGCCATGGCTGATGAAATCGAAAAAACACTGCAGAGGGATTTTGGCGCCTTAGAAAAAGCCCTTGAGATCAACCTGAAAGAGTTACAGGAGAAAAAGCGTTTGGAGAGGGAAATACCAGAGAAACAGGAGCAGCAGAAACGGTTAGAAGAGTCTATTAGACAAACAGAGATATCTATTACCAGAAAAGAAGAAAAGCAAAACAGCAGAAATGAGAAGATAGAAGAGTTAAAAAGCCGGCTGAAATCAGAAAAGAAAGAAGAAGTACAGGAACAGATACAGCTTTTGGAACGGCAGAAGAAAGAGAGAGAAGATGCTTTCGCAAAGGCGGAGCGGGAATACAAGAACTGTCAGACGGTAAAAGAACGCCTGACTGCCGCAATTGAAACTTTAAAAAGTCAGATTTCAGAGGCGGGAGAGGCGGGAATGCTTTCCGAAGAGGAGATACGAGATCGGAAACTACAGCGCCAACAAGAAAAAGAAGATCTGACGAAAAAGAAAGATGAGAGATATGTGGCATTTCAGACAAACCAGCATATTTTTGGCCAGGTCAAAACAAAACAGAAAGAAATTACAGAGGTAGAGGGAAAGTACAAATGGATAAAAGCTCTTTCCGATACGGCAAACGGCATGTTGAGCGGCAAGCAGAAAATAGAATTTGAAACCTATATTCAGATGACTTATTTTGACCGGATTATACGAAGAGCGAATCTGCGTCTTATGACCATGAGCGGCGGACAATACGAATTAAAACGGGCCCGGGAAGAGCATATCAGTAAAAAAGAAAAGGCGGGACTGGAGCTTTGTGTGATTGATCATTACAATGCTACGGAGCGCAGCGTGAAAACATTGTCCGGAGGAGAGTCTTTTCAGGCGTCTTTATCCCTTGCGCTGGGATTGTCAGATGAAATCCAGTCCAACGCCGGAGGAATCCGATTGGATTCCATGTTTGTAGATGAAGGATTCGGTTCTTTGGATGAAGAATCCTTAAGCCAGGCAATTCAGGCTTTGACGCAGCTGACAGAGGGCAGCCGCCTGGTAGGAATCATTTCCCATGTCACGGAATTAAAAGAGCAGATTGAGAAAAAGATTGTTGTGGCAAAAAGCCGAGGAGCAGAGGGAGTCAGCAGTGATGCGAAGGTGGTAACCGGATAACATTTGTTGGAAATAACGCTGTGTCTGCGTCTTATAATCAGGCTTACAGAACAATAAAAATTTATGAAAAAACAGGATACAAAATGATAGTACAGGAGAAGAATATGTTAGAGATGGGAATAAAAGCCGATGACATAGTAAAAACTGCCGATGATTCTGAGAAACTGCCGGGGGAAGCATCATGAAGATCATATTGTCGCCGGCTAAGAAAATGAGAGTGGATGCAGACAGTTTAGAACCGGAAAGTCTGCCGGAGTTTATGGATCAGACAGCAGAAATTTTGAGATGGCTAAAGGCGCAGTCCAAAGAGGAATTAAAAAATCTCTGGAAATGCAATGACAAGATCGCCCGGCAGAATTTTGAACGGATCGAGCACATGGATTTGGAAAACAAACTGACGCCGGCAGTGCTTTCCTATGAGGGGCTTGTCTATCAATATATGGCGCCGGCAGTATTTGAAAAGGGGCAGTATAACTACATACAAAAACATCTGCGGATATTATCAGCGTTTTACGGCGTGCTGAAACCAATGGACGGCGTGACCCCTTACCGTCTTGAAATGCAGGCAAAGGCCTCTGTGCATGGGTACAAAAATCTGTATGAATTGTGGGGAAAAAGATTATATGACGCCGTTTTAGACGACAGTGGAATTATCATAAATCTTGCCTCCAAAGAATATTCAAAATGCATCGAAAAATATCTTACGGAGAATGACAGGTATATTACCGTTGCTTTTTGTGAAAAGTCAGGGGATAAGCTTATTACAAAAGGAACTTATGCTAAAATGGCCAGAGGAGATATGGTCAGATTTATGGCAGAGGAGAACGTTGAAGAGCCTGCCGATATACAAAGGTACAACCGGCTTGGGTATGCGTTTCGGGAGAAATTGTCTACAGAGACGGAATATGTTTTTGAGAGAGTGGAAATGTGAGAGGAGAATATATAAAAAACAGAACTAAGTGGTGTTTATATGGTTAAACAACAATAGAAATTTCTAAAGCAGATAAAAGAATTAGAGGATTTTGAATTTCTTTATGATGAAACCGATAATTGCTTTTGTTCCGATAATGGAATATAATAAAAAGAACGGAGGTTTCGGAGATGGAGTTCTTAACAACAGTAGAAATGTCAAAAAAGTGGAATATTTCTTCAAGAAGAATTATCACACTTTGTATAGAAGGGCGGATAGATGGAGCGATTAAGAAGGGAAAAATGTGGCTGATTCCTGTTGATGCAGAGAAACCTGCAGACGCAAGGCGTAAGAAGGAGAACACGGCTGAATGACAAATGTTATTAACTCAAATGAACAAATGATTAAAAAAATCAACGAAGTTCTTCAGAATAGGAAAAATGCAGTGGTTAATATTGTCAACGATAAACTGACAATATCCGTTTTTTCTTTATTAGAAAAAAATTTGCATAATGTAAAAGAAATAAATTTTGTGATTCGTGATGTAAAGTTTCTGCCTCATCAGACAGAGATTGCGCATGAATTTGAAATGAATCCTACAGATATATTATTTAATTCGTATGATATTACAGAGAAAAATAAATTAGAGCATTTTTTAAAAGCCCGGAATATGCATGATTTTATACAGAATTATGTGAATATTCGCAAGGTAAACACAGGGATTCGCGTTGGTGGGAATGTTTTGATTATTGATGAAGACTTTATGATTCAGGGCTCATCTTCACTGGAGGTATCTAAGAAGATGAGCAGAGAAACATTTCATAATATTAATTTTGATACGATTTTAAATGGCAGTGATGACAGAGAACAGATTTTAGGTGCTTTAGACACATTTAAACAGATTTGGTTTAATGAGAAAGTGTCCGTGGATTATAAAGAAGAATTACTGACCAGCTTACAGTACGTTTATAAAGAACATTCACCGGAGTTTTTGTATTATTTCACGTTGAATGAGTTGTTCGGAAATCAATTGGACATTGGCGTAGAACGATTTGAGAAGGACAGTACGAGATTTAAGAAAACAGAAATTTGGAACGCATTGTATGACTTCCAAAAAGATTGCGTTGTGTCGGCAATCCGCAAGCTGAATACTTATGGAGGCTGTATCATTGCAGATTCCGTTGGCCTTGGCAAGACATTTGAAGCGCTTGCCATTATTAAATATTTTGAGCTTGGAATGAACAGGGTACTGGTTCTTACACCGGCAAAGCTGTACGATAATTGGAATTCATTTCGGGGAGATTACAAGGATTCATTCTTGCATGAGACTTTTAATTATAGAATTATGTTCCATACTGATTTGTCCAGATATAGCGGGATGTCACGGTCGGGGCAGGATTTAAAAAAGTTTGACTGGGGATTGTATGATCTTGTTGTGATTGATGAATCCCATAATTTCAGAAATCGTAATGACAGATATGATGAGAATGATCAGATGATTATGACGCGATATGCAAGACTGCTGCAGGATGTTGTGAAACATGGAAACAATAATACAAAGTTACTTCTGTTATCGGCTACTCCCGTTAATAATAGTTTGGTTGATTTGAAGAATCAGATCAGTATTATTACGGGAGACAGGGACCATGCCTTTGCGGAAGAGGGCATTTCCAGTATAGACAATCTTTTGAGAAAAACCTCTGCTTGTATCCATGCATGGGAAAAGCAGCCTTCACATAAGAAAGACGAATTGTTGGATAGCCTGCCGTCGGATTTTTACAAATTATTAGAGCTTATGACAATTTCCAGAAGCCGGAAACACATTACGAATTACTATGGCAATAACGGCGTAGGACAGTTTCAAAATAAGAATGAACCTAAAACGTTAAATAGTGATATCGACATAAAAGGAGAATTGCTTAATTTTAAGGCGACGAATGAACTGTTAGAGGCTCTTATTTTAAGCGTTTATACGCCCATGAGATATATCAGAGAAGATTGTAAAAAGATTTATATTCAGAAGGATTCATTGATCGGAAAACATGGCGGACGAATGGAGTTTGATACGCAGTCCAGAGGTATGATTATTTTGCATAGATTTAATCTCTTTAAGAGGTTGGAAAGTTCTGTGTATTCATTTGAGGAAACATTGCGCAGACTTTTGGAACGTATGGAACGAACAGAGCAGATATTATTAAGAGGAAGCGGACGGCTTGACGAAGAGAAGGGAGAACTTGAAGACGAAGAGTTATACTTGGAAGGAAAGTATGAGATAGATGTAAAGCATCTTCGTGTGGATGATTATCTGGATGACCTGTCAAGCGACAAATATATTATTCAGGAAATTCATAAGAATGCCAAACGGATTCTGGATGAGAGGCGAGATCAGAAATTACAGGATCTCCGGGCAATCATTATTAAAAAAGTAACAGAAACTCCATATAATATAGATAATTGTAAGATATTGATATTTACAGCATTTGCTGATACGGCAGATTATTTGTATCGTGAACTTGCAGACTTTATAAAAGAGTATGGCATATATACAGGCTGTATTACGGGAGACAATATTCGATGCAATAATCGCAGTGTGGATGTAGATTTTAATTCTGTATTATGTGCATTCTCTCCCAGATCAAAAATGAAAAAGGAGATTCCGGCAGAGGAACAGATTGACCTGCTAATTGGCACAGATTGTATATCGGAAGGGCAGAATTTGCAAGACTGTGACACTGTGATCAATTTTGATATTCAGTGGAATCCTGTGTCATTGATTCAGAGATTTGGCCGCATTGACAGAATTGGGAATAAAAATACCAATATTCAGATGATAAACTTCTTTCCAGCTATGGAATTGAATGAATATCTGGGATTAGAGCAGCGGGTTAAGGGAAAGATGACAACGATGAATCTGGTTTCGACGGGTGATGAAGATATTTTGACTCCTGAAATGAATGATTTTAATTTTAGAAAGCGGCAGTTGGAAAGACTACAGCAGGAAGTGATTGATATTGAAGATGCAAATGAAAATATTTCTCTTACAGACCTTAACATGAATGAGTACCTGAATGAATTATCAGAATATATACATTCGGTTCCAGAGCTTAAGAAGATCCCGAAAGGTATTTATTCCGTTACAGACAGTGAGCATAAGGGAGCGCTGTTTTGCTTTAAGCATCGTAATGATATGGATAAGCCGAAGTCAGACAGTTCTTTGTATCCATATTATCTGATTTATATATTAAATGACGGTACAGTGCTATATGGGAATGGACAAGCCAGAGAGGTGGTAAAGCAGTTTCGAAAGCTATGTTATGGTAAAAACGCGCCTGTTATGGAATTGTTTGGAAGATTCTTTGAGCGAACAAAGAACGCTGAGAAGATGGAGTTCTACTCGGAGTTGTTAAATAAAGCGATTCGATCTATTAAGGGAGAGGAAGAGTCTAAGGCGGTTCAGATGATGTTTGATTTTGGAGGATTTCACAATGCATTTGCAGAAGAGACTGCGGATGACTTTGAGTTGGTTTCATTTTTGGTGGTGGAAAAATTCTCTTAATATGCTGCAGATTATTTTTAAAAGGAAAGATAGATCATGTTAAACATACCCCAATATTATAATGTAAATGTGAAACTGGCTTTGAAAGACTTTGTGCCAAGGGATTTAAAGCCAAATGATAAAAAGCGTGTGAAAGAAGCGATCAAAGAGGTGAGACTTATGGATCAGATTATGGGAGAAGAGATTCCTTCTGTAATCAATGACGAGTACAGATGTGAAGCGATTCAGTTTTATGATATGGAATTGCAGAATATCAAATCAGCTTTGTATTTGGCATCCGTTTATCAAAATTTGATAAAGCCGTTATGTGTTTTTCATATGTATGATTCACAGTATGAATTGTATTCATTTGCAGTGAAACGGTTGAATCAGACTGACAAGAATCAGATCGTGGTTGAAGATCGTATTTTAACAGAAAATTATCCGATAGGATTGCCGGATAATGGAAGGAATAGACTGTTGAAATATTTGGATTATGTGCATATAAAGAATAAGACAAACAAGGTAAATCTGTATAAGGAATGGTATTACAAGACCTATATGATAATGAATGAGAACGCATATTCCAACACAGAGCTTATTTTAGACGGAAATGGGTGGTATGATAGTGATCATACGGAATTGTTGTATACATATTATAAGAAGTTGGTTGATGCAAGGGGTATGTTGAGAAAGGCAGTAACTGGCACCGAAAAAATGAATTTGAATAAGGAAATTAAAAAGGCAGTTCAGTCATTGAATGAAGAGCTTGCTATATAGATTGAAAAATTTATGCTAAGATAAAATGACATAACAAAGAATGTATGTAAAGTATGTTGTGATAGATATGGTCTGAGAAATAAGGGGTGGCTATTGGAGGTAAGGATATGTTTAAATGTGGTTTTGGCGGAGATGATTTAAGAGAAACAGGAATTCAGCAGTACAAAACAGATGTAGGGTTTCGGACGCTTGTGGAAAGCGTAAATGAGAATTTGTATATTATACCAAAATATCAAAGAAAATATCGTTGGACAAAGGAACAAGTTGTGTCATTGGTGGAATCTCTGATTTATGGGTTGCCCATTCCGCCAATTTATACTTGCAGAAATGCAGAAAATCAGCTGGAAATATTGGACGGTCAGCAGCGGATCATGAGCTTGTTTTTTTATTATATAGGTTATTATTTGAACAATAAAAAGAACAGTTCCGTGGATTTTTCGGAGCTTGAGACAGAAAATGATTCTTTTAAGGAAGCGATGATGAAAAATCTTGCATTAGAGGAACTTCATATCCGGTCAAAAAATGAGGATGGAAAACAGGTTGATTTAGACTATGCTGCGTTATCAGTGGAAACGAAAAGGCGGGTTGATTATACAACAATTACCGTGATAGAGATAAAAATTGACAATGAAAAACAACGTTCTTCTATTTTAAGGCAGATTTTTGCAAACTTAAATAAAGGTGGTTCTGAATTGTCAGAGCAGGAGCAAAGAAATGGGATATATAATTGCGCCTTTTATGATATGCTTCATGATTTTAACAGACATGATGCCGCATGGAGAAAACTCTGGGGAAGAGAAAGCGCCAATGAGCGTGATATGGAGACTTTGCTGCGTTTTTGTGCATTAAGAAAATATGTGAATATAAAGAAGAGTGAGTCAGGTTTCGATTTTGTAATAGATGGATATAATGCTTCTTATGGAAAGCTTCTGGATCGTTTTTCAGAGGAAGTTATGGAATTTGATGAATATCAGATTGCAGAATACAGACAGAGTTTGATTGGTTTTTTGGCATTATTTGCGGTAAATACAACACAGTCATCGAAAGTGGCATTGTTGGAAAGTTTTTATATTGTTTATGAGAAATTAAAGGTTCAGGAACGGATCACATCCCGAATATACAATGAAGTCTTGAAAAGCCCTAAATATGTAAAAAATGCAAGGCAGGGAACCGTGAAAATGAAAAGCATGAATGAAAGGTGGAAGACCGTATATGAGGTTTGGATTGGAAAAAATCAGTGATATTGTTGAGAAAATATATGAAAAACAACTTCCTTATGAGGACAGCGTAATCATCGGAGATAATTCCAGTGGAAAAACGATGTTATTAAAGCTTTTTATAGAGCAGGCAGAGAGTCATAAAAATATATATTTTATTGATGCAGTAAACCGTGGATTTGATGTTAAAAAACTCTCTAAAATAAAGGAGAAACCAGAATACAAAAAAACTATTTTAGAAACCAGATTAAGGGAAACGCATTTTAATCTGCTGGATTCTTTTAATTGTTATGGAACTTCAACAGAGAGGATAGAAATGATCTATCTGCTGTATGAGAAAGAAGTGCAGAGTTTATTTTATGAAATTACAAATGACAGATTTAAGATACTTTACGAAAACCCACTGGGAGAAGTGGATTTTGGAGAAGGCAGGGGGTTGCTGTCAAGTGGGTATCAGGCTATTATACGAATTTTGCTTGAATTGCTTTATTATCAGGATATGGAAGTGGAAAAAAGGCAGATGCAATCTGCATGGATTGTAATAGATGAGTTGGATGAATTTTTGTCTCCCAGATATTCCGCAAATTTTTTGGAATTTTTGAAGAAAAAGTTTCCGTGGGGTAATTGGCTGATCACAACGCATTCCTGCGATTTAGTGGCGCATACGCAGGATGCTAACCTGGTGGTTTTAGAGAATGGCGCTTGTGAAGTTATTGACTCAAACTTCCCATCCAAAATCAGGGCATAAAGCCTGAATAAATGCAG
>CAJUEY010000008.1 GCA_910585825.1 uncultured Lachnospiraceae bacterium
CAGAAAATACAAGGGATACAGCGATTGTTTAATCTACTAACTGTCAAAGACAGGAATATAAAGAAAAGAATAACAAGAGGAAGGTCAAAAAGAAAAACGCTCACGGGAGCAATTGGATTTTGTCAGACAAAAGACTCTGCAGCCAAAGGAAACACAGTCTCCCGTCCATATCATCCAATTACTCCCGGGCGTTCGTCTTCCTACACTATGCCGTGTCAGTCTCTGAAAAAAGATTCTGACAATCCGGCACCCGGACAGTATCCTTACTCTTCATACTCCATATTCTTCGTATCCAGCTTTGACTTCTCTTCAACTGTAGTCAAATCTTTTTCACTGTCAATCGCTCCTGTTTTGATCAATGCCGCAATGATATTTTTGCAGTTGACGTCAAACTCAATACCCACACTTCTTACCACATCTCTCGAAACGGTATACTTATATGCGACGCCGACTTGCGGGTTTGTATCTTCTTTTTTCTCTCTGCTGGTATATTCTATGCTGACGGTATTAAAATAATTCTGATCATACCGGTTTTCATCGTACGTATATCGGCTGTAGATATAGTCTTTAAAGTTGCCTTCTTCTACATCAGCCAGAAACGCCTGATATACTTCTTCCAGTTCTTCTGCAGAGAATTCATAATTACTGTACTCTCCGTCTTCGCCGTACAGATCAATGCTTCCTTCCTGCAATTTGATATTCTCGTCGCTGACGTTAAACACGCTATTGCGGTAAACATCTGGATTTGTCTGAAATTCTACAACCCTGTGAATCACAGTATTCGGATCTTGCAACATTTCTTTTGCAATCGGAATCTCATAACGTCTTTTCAAGGTTCCGTTTTTCAGGTTATACTGTATATAAATATAGAAAGTATCCTGATTCGTCTTACTGAAATTTTCAAATTCTTTTTTTGAATCTATAATCTGCTGATGAATTCCCAAAAACTCCTGGATCAATTCCGGATCTGTAATGACTGATTCATTATAACTATCCATCACCACTGACTGCACCTGAGATACATCCGGAATTTTCTTTTCCAAACCGAACAAGTCCATCTCAATAACCACATACAGGCAGGTAAAAATCAAAAGAAACGCGCCGCATTCTATAATACGTTTTTTGTGGAATACGCGAAATCCTTTTTCCAGAAACATCTCGGCTCCGAAAAAGAAAACCGCTCCAAAAATCAAACCTGCAATCAGCGCCAGGGCAAAGACTGCTCCGCTGCCGGAAATATCCATAATGCCGCAGAATAAGATACCGAACAATGCGCCGCCGCAAAATGCCGCTCCCCAGCGAAAGACAGGCGAAATCCACGAAACGGAAATCAGGCTGCCCACGGTTTCCATATCCCGTATCCGGTAAATCAGATAGGCCCCAATAACAAAAACAACTGCTGCCAGGCAATAACCCGCCACAATATTTTTTCCTGCAAATCCTATGCAGACAGAATATTCATCGCTGTAATCATAGATTAATTGTACATGTCTTATAATATAATATAAGGGGGACAATATGTCTGCTTTGCTGCCGGGAATCTCCAGCGTCATCCCATAAGAAAGGGTGCTCATCAAAAGATACACCAGCCCCTTCATCCCTACATACAGAAAATTAATAATTACCGTAAATATTGGAACCGCCAAAAGCTGTCCGGTAAACATTGCTATAAATACCGTAAGGCTGTATAAAACAAAACTGATTCCGCAGGCTAACAGAAATCCTGTCAGCAAATGATTGATACTGGTATAACCGCACATTGCGCCCACCAGCGTTCCCAGCAAAAAGCCCACTGCCTCCGGAACAATCAAAAATAACAGTCCTGAAATATAGTTGGTCAAAAACAATTCTTTTCGTGTTACCGGAAGAGCATGTATCGTATTGGCAGACCTGGAATTGTACAAATACGAAAACACCGCCATAACTGCGATGATTGCAAATATAAACAAGACGACCGGGTTCATATAAACCGATACAATAGACAGCAGGTCGTTGCTTTTCATCTGAAGCAGTTCTTTTTCAGTAACATCTTTCATGACTTTATATTGCAGAGACGTATTATAAATCATAAAAGGCATAATAAAGATATTCCACCCCGTTATCATCAGCCAGATCGGCCAGAAATGCGTGATATTTTTCAGGAAAATGGTTTTGTTAAAACAGGATGTCTTTGACTTCATAATCTACCCCTCCTAATTCATATATGAAAATTTCCTCCAGTGTCAACGGAAGGATATCGATCAGCATGGGATTCATTTTCTCCAACTGCAGTCTGGCTTCTTGCGGATCTCCTTTTACAATCAAAGTATATACTCTTCCGGTATTGGACATATGAAGCACCTCAAATTCCTCCGGAAGCTTGGGCATCTCCGCCTGAAAAGCCGCCTGAATCTTGCACACGCTGCCCTGCAGATCGCTCAAAGAACGTTCAATAATAATTTTTCCTTTATGCATGATTCCCACGTGATCGCAGACATCTTCCAGCTCTCGCAAATTGTGGGAAGAGACGATTACCGTTGTGTTATGCTCGGAGACATCCGCCATAATAATGCTCCAGATCTGCCGGCGCATAACAGGATCTAATCCGTCTACCGGTTCATCCAGAATCAACAGCTCTGCCCTTGTGCAGACTGCCAGCCAAAATGCCACCTGTTTCTGCATTCCTTTAGAAAGGCTGCGGATACTCTTCTTCGGATCAATCGTGGGAAAATATTCCATAAGACGGTGAAACATTTTTTCATCAAAATCAGGATAAATTCCCTGATAAAAACGCTTCATCTCCATGGTATCCGCCTGCATAAAATAAAAAATGTCATCCGGTATAAAGGCAAATTTTACTTTCACTTTCGGGTTTTCATAAACATCTTCGCCTTCGATCCGAACCGTTCCCTCATTCTGTCTGTAAATTCCTGTCAAATGACGCAGCAGAGTGGATTTTCCGGCGCCGTTTGGTCCCACCAGACCGTATATCGCGCCTTTTTTCACAGACATATTTGCACCATCCAAGGCTTTAAACCCATTAAATTCTTTCACAAGATTATTTATTTCAACCATGAGCGTCTATCCTCCTCTGTTCCAGTCTTTCCATGCGGCATCCCAATTTTTCTTTTGGCACATCCAAAAGAAAAAGCTCTGTTACCACATCATCAAATGTTGTCAACAGCTCCTGCTCTCTGCTTTTGTGTATAAAATCCGTAGCAGATGCAAATGTGCCTTTTCCCTTCATACTGTAGACATATCCTTCCAATTCCAGTTCTTTGTACGCCCGTTGTATGGTATTGGGATTAATCGCCAGATTCGATGCCAGTTCCCGCACAGACGGCAGTTTTTCATCCGCCGCAATGGCATTTGTCAAAAGTAAATGCCGAATTCCTTCTTTGATCTGTTCATAGATCGGTTTTGCATCTCTGTAATTTAACTGCAGCAATCCTATAACCTCCTTACCTAACTGTACTAATACATTTCATACAGTAAGTCTATCACTTTACTGTGTCCACAACAATAAAGATAAGTGTAGGATTTTTTTAATTTTCTCTTAATATTTCTCCGGATATTATTTCAGCGCCAGCGCCGCCGCCAGATTTCCCCGTTTTCCTTTACTGGCCCGATGCGAAAACAAAAGCCTGGGATGACAGCAGGTACAAATTTCTGTCACTGCAAGATGGGAAGGCGCAACGCCCGCATCCGTCAATACAATCTCATTTGCCTTCCAAAGATCCAGAAGATACTTGCCTTCTCCTTTATTTACAAGAATCTCTTTCTCTCTTCCTGCAAACTCTTTTTGAAACACGTCTGCGACATCTTCACTGACTTCATAACAGTTTTGGCAGATAGATGGTCCAATGGCGCAAATCACGTCCTCCGGCTCCGTAGAAAATTCCTGTTTCATTTTTTCCAGCGTGGCTTTTCCCATGCGCGCCGCCGTCCCGCGCCACCCGGAATGGCTAAGGCCAATAGCATGATGCACGGGATCTACAAAATAAAGAGGTACGCAATCCGCATAGTACGTAATCAATGTTACTCCGGCCTCATTTGTCACCATGCCGTCTACATCCTGGTATTTCTCTTCTCTTGTATTTTGGGCTGCGCCACAAAAAACGCCGCATCCTTCCACATCCTCTTTTCCTACACGGATTACATTTGTCGTATGCGTCTGATTGGAACATACGAAACTGTCATATTCCACAGAAAGAGCTTCCGCCAGTCTTTTGTAATTTTCTTCTACTGCTTCTTTTTTGTCTCCTCTTGAAAAACTTAAGTTCATAGTAGAAAAAATTCCTTCGCTGACGCCTCCCAGCCGTGTTGTAAAACAATGCCGGACAATGCCTGTTTCCTCCAAAAGGGGAAATGTAAACAGAGGAACTTCCAGTTCCTCTCTGATTGAAATATGTTTTAATATGGGGTTTTGATATTTTTCCATGGCTAATTTCCTTTCCCGCTCTGCTTTTGCGCGTCTTCTGACATTTCTTGAATCCATTTCTTACAATTGAAATGAAAATGCATCTTTAATATGCACAATCTCATCTTCTCCCAGCATGGCAATCACATCAAACCGGCAGGGCGTCGTATCCGGATACCCATGGCTGACACAAAAATAAAAAGCGGTTCTGCAAATGTGTTTCTGTTTCTTTGCATTCACCGCTTCCAAAGGATTGCCGCAGGAAGTATTGCTGCGGTATTTGACCTCAACAAATACAAGATATCTTTCATCCTTTGCAATAATATCAATCTCGCCGCATCTGCTGTAAAAATTTTGTTCCAAAATGGAAAAACCCTGCTGCTGCAGATATTCCACTGCTTTCTTCTCGTAATCTGCTCCGACCTTTCTTTTGTTTTTCATATCAATATATTCTGCTCCTGTTTCTATTGTATTTTGGAACGCAGCCGGTCCATATCATCTACAAATACTAAAATCTCCGCCACTACGTCATACAGCTCCGGGGGAATCGTATCTCCGATCTCCAATTTGGACAGAGTATTTGCCAGCTTATTGTCTTTATATAACGGGACATTGCCTTCTCTTCCCTTTTCAATAATCCGCTCTGCCAGCTCTCCTTTTCCTGTGGCCAGAATTTTCGGTGCCAGATCTCCCGGATCATAGGAAAGGGCAACGGCAGTCTTTACTTTTTCCACTTTTTTCTTTCTTTCCATTGTCTCACGCCCTGACATCAAATGAATATCTGTGTACCATGCCTCCGGCCGAAGGCGTCTGCTGTTTCAGCATATCTTCCACAAAATTCACATTTTCTTCCTGATTCATCACCTGTATTTTGACCTGATAGCCTTTCTTCGCCAGCCGTTCTTCCAAAATTTCCATATGATCCAAAATCAGCTGGTAAGACATATCGTCTGCCAGATAAAAATTTGTCGCTACATTTTTTTGCAACATTTTTATGGACACATCCGTAGATCCCAAGTGATCTAAATCCAAATGCAAAAATGCACTTAATTCCCCGTCTTTTTCCCGCATTTTCCGCTTATCTGTATAGACATACAGATCACTGTGGGCATTCTGCCCTGCAAATTTAAGAGGAATCTGCACATATGCATACGTCTGATTCAGCTGATTCATAAACTGAATATTATCCCTTACATTAGAGGCCGTATCGGACAGCCGTGTTGCGCTCTGTCCAAAAGATTTCAATATCCGCTCCATTTGTTCCAGCTGGCGGTCCATTCTTTCATATAATTCATTTACTTTATGTTCTGTTTTTAATTCTTCCGGCCGCAAAAGCCACTGCTGCTCTAGGACATTTCGTATCAGCGTGCGATATTCCTTGGAAGAAACCAATTCACTCAAAGCCTTTCCGTCCGGAGAAGAACCGTCTGCATATGTCTGCTGTAAAAGCTGAAGCAATTCCCGGGAAGAAAGTTCTCCGGAAAGTTTTCCCTCCGGAAACAAGAGGGGATTCTCCGCAAGCTGGGGAATTTTACCAAGCTTATCGGATAACTGCTGCAATTGCGTATCACTTAATAAATTTTTCAGAAGATCTGCTCCTGTTTTCCCGGCTGTTTCCGCCGTCTCTTTTCCGGCTGCTTCTTTTATGCCCTCCGGCACGTCCTGAGGCTGTTTGACAGTTTTTTCTTCCAATATTCCGCTCTCTTTAGCCAAAAGGGTCTTTTCGTTTTCTGCCTCTGCTGCCTGTACAATCACTTTTCCATCGTTTTCGGATACCAGTTCTTTTGAAATCCCCTGGACTGCACTTTCCTCGGCTGTAGGCTGCTCTCCGGAATTTAACAGTACTTTTCCGTCTTCAGGCGTTTCCTGCCCTCCCAGAAAGACTTTTAACATCTGCTGGTTGAATTCTAATAATTCTTCCTGGCTTAAACTGCCTCCTGCCAGCTGCTCCGGCAGCATCTCCATAACCGATTCCAACTGATCCAAAATCGCATACTGATCAAATTTATAGTTCTCAAACTGGGCAATCATTTCTTCTGTAATAGGAATTCCCAGCTTTACCATTTGAACGATGGAAGCGGCATCCATCCCGTCATTTCCCATTACAAATCTCGCCATCTGCGTCAGGCTTTGTTTGTCAATAGACATGGACTGCTCCATCATGGTATTGACCATCGTCAGCATTTTGCCGTTTACCGGCAGATTTGCCGCTTTTAAAGCGTTTAACAAAGTGGGATTGCTGCCGCTGGCACTGGAAAAAGGACGAATCTCAATCTGGCTGCCGCTGTTGGAACGCACCTGAAAAAACATGGACTCTCCCACCCGGACAGATACTCCGGAGTCTAGTCTTGCCTGAATCGTCTTACCGTCCGGAAGTCCAAGGGTTACCACGCCGCCTTCCATTTGGTTGATATTTCCTTCAAATACATTTCCCACAGACATTTCCTGAATGGAGGATACCACCTGTTTGATCCCCTGGGTTCCGTTTGCAATCTGTGTTCCATTTGCAAGATTTCTGTTATATTGGTTCAGCATATCTGTAATCTGCATCCGTTACCTCCCGCCTGACAGGCTCTGCCTCAAAGTCAAAGCCCGGATAAATTACTGCTATGACAGCTTGCCGGTTCCTTAAATGAATTTCTGAATAAAAGATCTTCTGTGAATAGGCGTCGCTCCATAAGTCTTTAGAGCTTCTATATGTGCTTTTGTCCCATATCCTTTGTTAGATGCAAAACCATATTCCGGCAGGATCTTGTCATATTCCTCCATGAGACGGTCCCTGGTCACTTTGGCAATAATACTTGCCGCGCCAATGGAAATACTCTTAGCGTCCCCTTTTATAATGGGCACCTGCTGTATGGCAACCTCAGGAATCGTCACTGCATCATTTAATAATATATCGGGTTCTACGCTCAAATTATGAATAGCCTCCCGCATTGCCTCGTAAGTTGCCTGCAAAATATTAATCTCATCAATCCTCTGGGGAGAAACCATTCCAACGCCTACTGCTACCGCCTCTTCCATAATGACCGGATACAATTCTTCTCTTTTTTTGGCAGATAGTTTCTTGGAATCATTGATATAAAGAATCTGACAATCCGGCGGCAGTATCACAGCTCCCGCCACAACAGGTCCCGCTAACGGCCCTCTTCCCGCTTCATCAATACCGCACACATATCCAAACGCTGCATATTTTTTTTCGTAGACTTTCAACTGCTCTGTACGCTCTTTTTCCGCCTCCAGTTTCTGCAGACGTTTCAACTCTCTTAATTCTTTCTGGCTGATCTTCTTTTCTTCACTCATGACAACTCCCAATCTTCCGGCAGTTCCAGGGTAAATCTGCCAATTTTTCCGCTGCGGAATTCGTCAATAATCAGCGCCGCCGCCTTGCTGTAGTCTAACTCCTCGCCTTTTTTCAGACAGCCTCGATTCTTTGCAACACTTTTTAATATTTCCACTGCATCTGTTTCTTCTTCCAGCTCATACCGCGCCGCCACTGCTCTTGGGTCATCTCTCATAAGAAGTTTAATAAGAGCAAGGGACATCTCATCGATATTTAAAATCTCATCTTTGATAGAACCGATCAATGCCAGATGAAGTCCCACTTTCTGATCTTCAAATTTGGGCCAGAGAATTCCCGGCGTATCCAAAAGCTCTACATTTTTGTTCAGCCGAATCCACTGCTTTCCTTTGGTGACCCCCGGTTTATTTCCTGTTTTGGCGCATGCCTTTCCCGCATAAGTATTAATAAAAGTGGATTTTCCCACATTGGGAATGCCCACTACCATAGCCCTCACCGGACGGTTTTTAATCCCTCTTCTCAAATCACGTTCTATCTTTTCTCTGCAGGCTTCCATAATTTCGTTTTGAATCGCTTTCATCCCCTTCTTGCTTCTGGCATCAATGCATACCACAAAGCAACCCCTGCTTTTAAAGTAATTACTCCAGATCTCTGTTTTTCCGGGATCTGCCAAATCCGCTTTGTTCATTAAAATCAAACGGGCCTTATTCTTTCCCAGCTCATCTATATCCGGATTCCTGCTGGAAAAAGGAATCCTTGCATCCACAAGCTCTATCACCAGATCTATTAGTTTTAAATCCTCCTGCATCTGACGCTTTGCCTTCGTCATATGCCCCGGATACCACTGAAACTGCATATTTTTCTCCTATCTTACTCCAAAAATCCAAACTCACTATAGGGCGACACCACAAACCACGCCTTGCCTATAATGTATTCTTTTTTGACATTTCCTATATTGGCATACCGACTGTCTTCACTGTTATTACGGTTATCCCCCAGCACAAAATATTCGTCTTCCTCCAACGTAATTTCCTCTGCCGCCAGTTCTGCATCTAAAATTGCCGCTGTCTCCACTGCCTCATCAAACAGTTCTCCATTGACATAAACTGCGCCATCCTTTATCTGCACCGTATCTCCCGGCACGCCTATGATTCGTTTTACATAATAATGGGCCTTTTCATTCCCATTTGGAAGAAACACCACAATATCATTGGGTTTAGGATTGGATACAGAATAAATAAAACGATTGACCAAAATCTCCTGTTTATTTTCAAGGGTCGGCGTCATAGAAGGTCCCACCACACTGGTGCGAAGACCAATGTAATATACGAACACAAATGCAATGGCCAATACAATGGCGATTTCTACAATCCATGTGATCACTTCTTTGACAATCGGTATATTGACTTTCTTTTTTTCCTCTCTAAAATGCAATCCGTTTCTTCTCATTTCATTACTCCTGTGTGTCTTTTCCTCACATAAAGGGATACCCGGAGGGTATTTCATTACTCCTGTGTGTCTTTCCCTCACATAAGATAAAACAGCCGCATCCAGCTGGAATTCTACCAAACAAGATACGGCTTTTTCTTATCTTACTAATTCTTTTACCTTTGCAGACTTTCCTGTACGTCCTCTTAAGTAGTTCAATTTCGCTCTTCTGACTTTACCTAAACGAACAATCTCTACTTTTTCCACGTTCGGAGAATGTAACGGCCATGTCTTTTCTACACCAACGCCATTTGAAAATTTGCGGACTGTAAAAGTCTCACGGCTGCTTCCGCCCTGTTTCTTTAATACAATTCCTTCAAATACCTGGATTCTTTCACGGTTGCCTTCTTTGATCTTACCGTAAACCCTTACCGTATCGCCTACACGAAACTGCGGGGCTTCTGCCTTTAACTGCTCGGCCTCAATGTTTTTGATGATTTCACTTGCGTTCATTTTATTTCCTCCTATTTGTCCGATGTTCTTAATACCCTTTGTAACAGAGGACCATCGCATACTTTACACAACTATCAAACTATATCACAATTTAAACCAGGATGCAAGACATTTATTCCACCTTTGTTGTCAGTAAAGCTGCAATTTCTTCATAAGTAGCATCCTTCGGTATGTCATAGATACCGGGCAGGATCCCATTGTCATAATCTTTCTGGACCAGAAACTCATTGAATGCCTTTGCATCGTCAATCAATCCTGCTGCTTTTAGCTTCTGACAGACAGTATCGGAATATTCTCCGCCCTTTATCTCAAACCGCACCTTCTCTGTGTTCTTCTCTGTGCTCTTCTTCTCTGTGTTCTTCTTCTCTGTGTTCTTCTTCTTTGATTCTGTCTCTTTGTCTGACGACTGCTGCCCGGATGCCGTATTATCCTTTGCTGTATCCTCTGACGGTTTCTTTTCGTCAGAGTTGTCTTCATCCGTTTTGGAAGCGTCCGGCTGTTTCACATCTGATTCATTCTTATCCGGCTTGTCCGCATCCGCCTTGTCTGCTGCCTGTGTGTCTGCCAGATCTGTCTTACCGGTATCTGCTGACTCTGTTTCTGTTCCGGCTGCATCTGCTTTCTGTGCATTTTCTTCTGCCTCTGAAACAGTTGTAGATTTATCGTTTTCTGCCGCTGAATTCTGCGGTTCTGTGTCATTTTTATGCAGAGAAATTGAGATCATAAATATAATAGTAGTAACGACAATTCCGATTCCAACTCCTCTTAGATAATATTTCAGTCTCACTTCTTATTCTTCTCCTCATACAACCCAATTACCAGCTGAACTTCTCCCAATCCAAGCGCAAGCTCCCTTGCAATATCAATTGCCGAATAACCGTCTTTATGCAGCGCCAGAATCTGAGAATTGTGATTTGCATCTTCCATATCAACCGCACTGTCCTCTGCAGAAAAGCCTTCCTCCGTATCCTCCGCATCCTCTGTCTGAAAAATAACAGGCTCTCCTTTGATCGGCATCTGAATCTCTCTGTCCTCTTCTCCCAAATCCTGCTTTGTCAGATGTCCTGAAATTTCTTCGTCTTTCTTAGCGAGATCTTTTGACAATTCCTGCAGTTTTACAGAAAAATCCGTCAATTCTGTATGTTTATCATTCAACATGCTATAGAGAAACATGATCTCGTTATGGGTTTTATTCATAGACTCCATAACCGTATCGGAAAATTCACTGATTGCCATAATTTTTTCATTGCACTCTTTTTCCATAGAACGCTCTGAATGCGCCAGAGCCTCCTCTGCTTTTTCTTCCACTCTTCCTTCAATTTCTCCGCTTACCTTTACAAGCTCTCTCTCCATAATTTTCTGAATTTCATCATTGCTCAGTTCACCGATCTTTTCCAGTTCTCCCGGTTCTAACTTCTCCGCAATAAAGAAACTGGCAACAAAAAACACAACTCCTATTACCAGTAACAGAATTTCTACTCCCATCATGTCTGCTCTCCTCTATATTTTCATATCAAAGCCACCGCTCCACTGTTTCTGCGCTACCGCATTCTTCTGTTTTTCATCCGGCTTCTTTTTCTTTTTCTGCCCGCCTTTGTATTCATTGCTGCCCTTTTCTTTGGCATCGTACTTCTTTTTATGTTCACCGGCGTCATCCGCATGATTGACTTGTTTTAACTGTCTTTCTTCATGCGTTTTCATCTCTGTCTGAATATTCTGCTGTTCTACAAAAGGTTTGTTGTCCTCCTGCTGTTTGATCATGCTCATATCCTGTGTTCTGGGTATAATTCCGTTTAATGTTACTGGTCCAATTGCCATTTTCTTCACCTCGCATTAAAATCTTACAGGTTGGATACTTTGATCTCGCCGTCATCCTTATAAAAACGGCAATAACTTCTCTCTCTTTTGGTCGTTAAAGACAATTCCGAAATTTTAATCGTCACTCCCTGATATATCATATCATGAACTTCTACTTTAGCTCTTCCTGCCTCCATAAATTCTCTGCGCAGACGGTTCACCTCTTCATTAATCGGCGCATACTGCTGCTGCAATGCCTTTAAAGCTACAACCTGTGCCTTCATATAATACATCTGTTCCGCAGTAAGTGTAATTCCCTTTTTTAATTTTTCACTGTAATTCATCAGGACAGGACGGATCTGTTCCATCTTCTTGCCGATGTCCTTTGCCTCCTGCTGGAGTTCATTATAACGTTCCAGCTTTTTGGGTTCTGTTCCCACCTCGATATGGGTAGCGATTCCCATAGCAGACCCAATCACCTTTGCAGAAACTTTATTGCTGACTCTGACACATCCGCCTCGAATCAGTCCTTTTCCGCCGCTTACAACGACTTCTGAATTTGCAGAAACAGAACTTTGGATAATGGATTCCGTTTCCACATAGCCGCCGCATTTTACAGTTGCGCCTTCAATAAATTTAATAACCACATTGCTCTTGGCCGAAAGCAGTCCTTTACCCATTCCATGAATGCCCCGTTTTACAATGATCTGGCCGCCGGCATACAGCTGCGCCCCTTCCACAACGCCTTCAACGATGATATCACCGTTTGCATGGATGATAAAACCGCTTTTTACATTTCCTTTTACATGTACATTTCCCGGATAATTGATATCTCCAATGGAGTTATCTACATCCGCCGGAACTTCAAACACACCGGAAACAAATACTTTTCCCTGTACCAAAGACGCATGGCCCGTCACTTCGGAATAAAGCTCTTTTCCATCTTCGGACACTCTGATATTGTTGGCAAAAGAAAGCTTTAAATCCTGTACTTCTTTTGGCTTTAGCTCACCGCCAAGAACATCTTTGCCGGCTTTTCCGGGCACTGCCGGAATCAGCGTTGCAAGACGCTCTCCTTCTTCCACTTTACTGATGATATTCAAATCGTGATAATTGACGGAACCATCTTCGTTATGTTTTGGCTTCAGACTTTTTCTGGTGGAAAAATAATAAACAATCTTAGCGTCTTTTCCCATGGTAGGCGGCGTTCCTTTGCCAATCAGATATTCCGTACAGTATTCCCTGCTTTGTAAGAGTTTGCTGATGATCTCTTCATCCACGCCATAAACAACCTTTTCATGCCGCAATGCATCCTGTATGTCTTCCCGCGTGAGTTTTCTTCCGCCTTCTGAGGGAGGATAAAATCTGCAGCGGACTAACATATTATCCAATGACAGGGAAATATCCACCTTCTCATGGAAGATTTTGCCCATACTTCTGCCGATATACACCTTTTCCTGTGCACCGCTGGCAATTGCCGTATTCAATTGCTTCATATCATAATCATGATATCCCTGACCGGAAAGATAGGTCATTACCTCTTTGATGTCAAGGTCTTTTCCACCTTCCATAGCAGGAAAAATTTCAAGGTAAAGACTATCCTGTTCTACCATCGGCTTAAAATAACTATTTCTATTTTCCATATAATCCCCCATCAGTCAACAAGGACATCCATGTAGTTTCCCATTTTCTTACGCATTTTTAACAATGCTTTTGTATGTAGCTGTGAAATTCTGGATTCCGTAACTTCCAGAACTTTACTGATCTCTTTCAATGTAAGTTCTTCATAATAATAAAGTTCTATTACTTTTCTTTCTTTCTCTGTCAACAACTCCAGCGTGTCTTTCAAAACCTGCTTTAATTCATCTTCCTGAATCTGGTCCTCCGGCTGTATGAAATGGGAATTGCCATGGGCGTCCATAACCGGCTCGCTTCCCTGCTCCACGTATTCATTTAAAGAAACCACATTCGTCACTTTCAGCTGAGACTGCCAGACAGCCAGTTCTTCTTCCGATAGTCCCAGCTCCAATGCAAGTTCTTCGTCTCTTACATTTCTTCCAGTTTTCATTTCAATCCGTTTGACGGCCTCATCCAGCTTTTTCTGCTTTTGTCTGACTGTTCTTGGTATCCAGTCCATTTTCCGGATTTGATCTAAAATGGATCCCCGGATGCGAAGGCTTGCATATGTTTCAAACTTTACATCTTTATTTGCATCATATTTATCAATGGCATCAATCAATCCGAATATTCCGTATCCTACCAGATCATCATATTCTACGTTGTATCCCAAATACATACTCAATCTGCCTGCCACCACTTTGACTAAAGACGCATATTCTAAAATAATCTGCTCCCTTATTTCAGGCGAAGGATTTTTTCGGTAAGATTCCCATAATTTTTCCCTGTCTGTCGTCTTCATTTCAAGCCTCCATTACCATATTTTCGTACATCTTTTTGGCACATAAAGGGATGCCCGGAGGGCACTGCCATTTTTATTGTTCTCCTGCTGTTTCGGTTTCTTCGGCTTTGTCTGTATCTTCTTTTGCCTCGCTGTCTTCTTCAGAGTTTTCATTTTCTTCCGATTCTGTTTTATCATCGGACATATCTTTAAAATTCATCTGGATAATCACACTGATCACTGTACCAATTGCAAAAAAGATAATGCATATAATGATAAATCTTTTTGCAAAAACTACAGTATCCACATGCTGTACAAATGACATAATGCATGTGGCAAATCCGGCGATTAAAGCCAGTACAGCCGGTAATGATTTTGTGTTCATAGTTACCTCTTTCCCGCCTTCTTAGTCAGAGTTCTTATTTTTATATCACTTTCACTGGTTTTCCGATTGCTTTTACATAAAAATCTCCTGTTTCGCAATTCAGCTCTACCGTACGTCCATAATTCAATCCTGTATCCTGTGCAACCAGACGAATTCCAAGTTCTCTTAATTTTGCTTTTGCTGCAAGCGCATTTCGTTCTCCGATATTGCTAACGGCAGACGCTCCGCTTACCTGGAACATCTTTGCCCCTCCCGCCATTTTGGCCACAAGGCGTCCTCTGTTTGCTCCTGCCATGAGAACTTTACGGAGAAGCGCTTCAATTCCTGTGTCTGCGTATTTCGCTATATTTGCACTGCTGTTCATCTGGGTACTATCCGGCAGCATATAATGCACCATCCCGCCGATTTTTGCAACTGGGTCATAAAAAGTCAGGCCTATGCAAGAACCAAGTCCTATTGTTGTAATAATATCCGGTGATTTACATACATTCAGATCTGCCATTCCTACTTTTATAACTTTGCTCATTTCTCCTCTCTCCTTATAATGAAAGTCCAAGTGCTGTTAATATTTTTTCGTAAGAATTTTGTTCCGGCATTAAAATAAAATAACCATTGATCATTACGTCATCTCCAAATTCAGTCTGGATAAACAGCGCATTATCCCCAAACTGTCCAAACTGAATCGCAGGAACACTTAAAATAGATGCCGCCATGTCTACCGCTATGTACGGAATAGACGGTGTAATAACCAGGTTTGTCATCGTAGATAATGCATTCAGATAAGAAGCTGCAATAATATTGCCGATTTCCTTTAATGCAGACAGATCCATTTCATCAAAGTCTTTCTCATCCTCTACATCTCTTCCCATTAGTTTATTAACAAGAAATCTGGCAGAATCCATTTTCATCAGAAACATCATACTGCCTTCAATATCTGTCTGAACTTCCAGGAATATGCCTACAATGATCTCATCTTCCGGGCAGATTGCAGAACCCAGTCTGGCGGCTTCTAAAAGTTCTACCTTAGGAACATTCATATCAATCTTTATCCCCAGCATAGATGCAATTGCCGTCGTTGCATTTCCTGCACCGACATTTCCGATTTCCCGTAATACATCAACATATCTGTCATTGACTTCTTCCAACGTAAAATTACCCATGTATTCCCTCCTGTTCAAATATATTCTGATCACAGGCCAATGCCTGAATATCAAACAATTCTACCTCTTCTTCCGTTATTTCATATACCTGATCTACAAGAATCCCAATCTTTTCGCCTTTTCTTAAATTTATAATTACAATCCTGGAATCCTCAGAAACCGCTGTATCAGGCAAAGCGCTCATCACGGCTATGATCTCCCCCCGCAGGTTGATCATTCCTTTCAAATGAGATCCGGCTTTCGGAATTCTTACAATTGTCCTGACACGGATCAGGTTGTTTATATCATGGATATCAAAACCATACTGTTTGTTTCCTATTCTTACAAGAAGGAACTGTCTGAAATGTCTTCCATAAACTGAAACTGTATTTTCCAGCTTTTGCACCTCCCTATATCCACATATTGATATCTAAAATCAATGCCGGTCGTCCGTCTTTTAAAATAACTCCACCGCAAAACAGCGGATCTTTCGGAATAAAACTTCCCAAAGGCCTGATGACAGCCTCCTGATATCCCGCTGGGGCATCTATGACCAATCCGGCACAGCTGCTGCCTTTTTTAACAATGACTGCCTTTTTATTTTCCGTTTCTTTTTCTATTGACGGAATATTCAGTCTTTTATCTATATAAATCAAAGGAATTCGATTTCCCTCTTCATCCAGAAGATCCGCTTTGGGAATATCTTCTACACTCTGTACATATTTCATATCCAGTACATAGATCTCTCCATGCACTTCCACGCCAAAAGCCTCAAGGATTATCCCTGGGAAAGGTACTTTTATCCTGTACTTAGAGCCTTTTGAAGGTACAAAAGACGTCGTCAGTTCTCCACCCAGATCCTCAATGACAAGACGCATCTGCTCCAGATTCCTTTCACAGCCCTCTGTTGTCTGACGACTGATATCTGTTCCATTTCCATCGTCATGGAGCCGAATGAGCACCGCATCATTTTCCAAAAGTGCATTGAGATAAATCGAACCTTTGGAGGATTTGCCCTGCCGCCTCCGCACTTCCATAGTATCCATTCCATATCGTGCTGTGCATTCCAGCAGACATAAAAGTATTTCTCTGATCAAATCTGCCTGGATACGGTCGATCCGGATATCCAGCCCGCTCATATACAGGTCAATTCTTTTGTTTTCAGCGGCTGCCAAAAGGCGGATTCTTTTTCGGAAAGAACGGGTTATCTCCTTCAGGGAAACCAGCCGGAGCTTTGCTGCAGATTCCTGCAGTTTCGACAAAGCCTGCTTGAAGTATTCCATCTGTTCCAGAAAATCTCTGTTTTGAAGTGCAGATTCTGCGGAATCATAAAACAGCTCCAACCGGTTCTTCACCATAACCAAATCCCCGATTGGTCCACATAATTCCTTTAAATCCTCCTGTTCCACAAAAACAAAATCCCCGCTATTCTCTTCCTCTGTTTCCGTAAAATCTGTTTTTTCTTCTTTCGGCGTAAACTGCCTTCTCAAAACTCTCTTCTCCGGCAGCATCTTCACTTCTGAAACTTCCGCTGCCTGTTTTAATTCCTGGCGGAGCGCCTTATAATCATAAGTTCCTTCCAAAAAGGTTTCTTCAATATTCTTAGTGTAATTTTTTAAAACATCTGTGGATTCTTTCATAAGATCCAAAAGCCGGCCTGTAATCAAAATTCTCTCATCTGCTGCTTTGGAAAAAATTTCTTCCATATCTTCTGTCAGCTGGCAGATGCGAAAATATCCCATTGTTCCCGCCATACCTTTCATCAGATGCAGAGAATAACAGATTTCCTGTATGCTGCTTTTGTTTTGAGGCTCTCGATCTAAGATCATCATACAGCTGCAGACATCCTGCAATTGCTCTTTAATTTTTTCAAGAAAAATCCCTGTATAATGCTCTTTCTCCATTCTGCTGTATCTCTCCTCATAACGCTTATTATATCATATATCTTCTTTGAAATCAAAGACCTTGCATATCAAACTTGCAAAACAACGGAAAGCCGGTTTCTGATCACTCCTGGACCGTGCACTGCGCTGCACGGTCACAGGCCAGTACAGTACTGGAGCTGGAATCCGGCCTTTTGCCGTAAGGCAACTTTAAATAGGACGGATTCGTTACTGTGAACACCATAGATGTGAACAGTAACGAAGGCCGGTTTCTGATCACAAAGCGAATCGTAACGTCTGCTTGGTCTTTGGTCCCTGCGGCAATCGCCCACGAAAAAAACTCTTACATTCTCCTTGACAGAAAATTAATGATAAGCTGTGCAATTCCTTTATGTATTTTCACTGCTTCATGCTCATGGTTGATATAATTATTGGTTAATATCTGAAATGCACTCGCCGCTGCAGAATTGGGTTTCTCTAAAGAGACGATCTTCTGGCTGCGAACCGCATTCTCCACTTCCACATCCTGAGGTATCATGCCAAGCAAATCCAGTTCCCCTTTTAAAAACTGGGTGACTACAGAATCCAATTTGGAAAAAACCGCCTCTCCTTCTTCGATACTGTTTACTTTATTCGCAATCACCTGAATATGCGTCTTTTCTTTTGAAAATACAGGATTCCGATACACTGCCTTCAACAAAGAATATGCATCTGTCAAAGAACTCGGTTCCGGCGTACTGATCAGTAAAATCTCCGGACTGGCCAGTACAAATTCCAAAACACTGTCTGAAATACCTGCTCCTGTGTCGATTATGATGACATCTGCCATATCATTTAATTCTGCCAGACTGTGCACCAGATACACAATCTGATCTTTGGAAAGATTATTCAATCCGGTAATTCCAAGTCCTCCGGAAATAAATCCGATTTCCATAGGCCCTTTGGTAATAATCTCTCTCATACTTCTGCCCCGATAAATCAAATCGCTCAGATTATACCGAGGAACTGTTCCAAACATGACTTCCACATTGGCTAATCCCAGATCTGCATCAAGAATAATAACCCGTTTGTTCATTCTTCGGAGCCATATTGCCATATTAACTGCTGTATTTGATTTGCCGACACCGCCTTTTCCACTGGTGATCGTGACAACTCTTGCGCTTTTCGGCGACGCTTCCCTGCTTTTTTGCTTAATCACATTTCTAAGCTGTTCTGCCTGATCCATAGGCTAAGTTCCTCCCAGCAACCGTTTGACTATTTTTTGAGAATGGAATAGTTCAATGTCATCCGGTACATTTTGTCCATTCGTAATGTACGAAACCTCTGCTCCTGAATACAATTTGATATTCAGGATATTTCCATAGGTTGTCGTCTCATCCAGTTTTGTAAAGATGATTTTATAATCTGAAATTTCTTTGTATACATCCACTATTTCCATTAAGTCTTTGTACTTTGTCGTAGCGCTTAGTACCAGATAGACTTCACTGTCATAGCGTGGATCCACACTCCGAATCAGATTCTGAATATCGTCTTTCTGTCCCCGATTCTTGTGGGAAAATCCTGCTGTATCCACTAAAATCACATCATAATTTTCCAACTGTTCAATTCCGTTATTTAATTCTTCTGCCGAATAGATAATAACCAAAGGCGTATCCAATATATTTGCATAGATACGCAGCTGTTCCGCCGCAGCAATCCGATAGGTATCCGCTGTCAAAAAAGCAACTCTCTTTCCCTGATCCACCTTCAATTTAGATGCAATTTTAGCCACTGTCGTTGTTTTTCCTACACCGGTAGGGCCTACAAAGAAAACCACTTTCGGTTTTTTCCCTGTCAGGCCAATCCCTGTAGGCTGCCCGAATTTCAGTATGATCTTCTGATATACATTGGAAAGAATATAATCTACACTGTTTCCATTCCAATTTACTTTTTCCAGTTCATCCATAACCTGATTCACGTATTTTTCATTGACTTCATTGGAAATCAATGTTTCATAGAGCACTTTTATAAAAGAAAGATTTTCATTTTTTTTGGTTTCAGGCTTTGGCGGTTCTTTTTCCTCCGTTTCTTTTTTCCCATTCGCCGCCAGCTGTTTTTCCAATATACTCTGAAGATTTTCCAGTTTTTCTTCAATCCTCTGATCTGCTTCGTCTTCTTTTTTCAAAAGGCTGGCATTTCGTTTCAAAAATTCAATCGCGCTTTGCTCTGCTTTGTTTTGGTCTATAGCGGCAGATGCTGCAGGCGCCGTTACAGCAGGAATCGAAATCGGTTCATCTGCTGCCATATTGATCGTTTCATGTGTTTTCTGCATATTCTGCATATTTTTAAGGGCCATTCCCGTATCAGCTCTGCTTTCTTTTTCTTCTATAGCTGCTGTTATTTCAAATGTAGACTGCTTAAAAGACTTAAACAATCCCTTCGGCGTGATTTCTTTGACATTCATTACAACTGCCTCTTCGCCAAGTTCTGCTTTTGCCTTTTCAATTGCCTCTTCTTTTGTTTTTCCCTGAAACTTTTTAATTGTCATTATCCTGTCACCATCCCAACTGACTGTAATTCAACATTGGATTCTACTTCATTGTATGATATTACGATCAAATCTCTGAAATAATCCGATGTAAGCTTTTTAAAATACATCCGTACGATCGGAGATGTTATTATAATGGCATTTTTGCCCAGATTCTCAAGTTTCGCTACCTCTGTCTCAACAGATGCAACAATGGCTTTTGTGCGTTCCGGATCCAATGTCAGATATGCGCCCTGCTCTGTCTGTTTGATCGAGGACATAATATCCTGTTCTGTCTTCGGGTCCAGTGTAATTACACTGGTCACTTCATTCGGCGCAAAATATTTGCCTGAAATTGCACGCTTTAAGCTTTGTCTGACATATTCTGTTAAAACATCTGTATCTCTGGTAGTAGCTGCATGATCTGCCAGCGTTTCAAATATAGTAAGCAGATCCCGAATAGAAATACCTTCTCTTAAGAGATTCTGCAATACCTTCTGGATTTCTCCAAGCCCCAAAAGCTTTGGCACCAGTTCGTCCACCAGCACCGGATTGCTCTCTTTTAAATTGTTGACCAGATTCTGTACGTCCTGTCTTGTCAGAAGCTCGTCGATGTGCATCCTTACTACTTCTGTCAGATGCGTTGCAATGATAGACGGCGGATCTACTACCGTATAGCCCAGGCTCTCCGCCCGTTCTCTCTGTCCCTCTGTAATCCAAATTGCCGGAAGGTGGAAGGAAGGTTCAAAGGTAGGTATACCTGTAATTTCTTCCTCTACATATCCCGGATTCATTGCCATATAATGGTCAAAAAGAATTTCCCCTTCTGTGATCTGTATGCCTTTAATCTTAATAATATACTGATTCGGATTCAGCTGGATATTATCCCGAAGACGGATAATCGGCACGACCGTTCCCAGTTCCAGCGCAATCTGACGCCGGATCATAACTACGCGGTCTAACAGATCGCCTCCCTGATTCACATCAGCCAAAGGAATAATGCCATAGCCAAATTCCAGCTCGATAGGATCTACCTGCAGCAGAGATACCACATTCTCCGGCCTTCGGATCTCTTCCGCCTCTGTCTCTTCCATAGTGGCCTCTTCCTCGATCTGTTCAATTCCAATACTTTTCGATATGCTTTTTCCCGCCAGTATAAATGCCGTGCCAAGCCCCATAAACAAATACCATTTAAAAGGCGTGGTCAATCCCAGGAAACACATGGTAGCTCCAACAATATAAAGCACCTTCGGCACGCCAAAGAGCTGTCTTACCAGAACAGAACCAAAATCCGCCTCATTGGAAGCTTTGGTAACAAGTATACCGGTAGCAAGAGAAATTAACAGCGAAGGAATCTGACTGCAGAGTCCGTCGCCGATAGTAAGTAAACCGTACTCCTGAATTGCATCAGAAAACTCCAGTCCCTGGCGCATCATACCCATGGCAGTTCCACCAACCAGATTGATAAATGTGATGATCAAACCTGCGGTTGCATCTCCCTTTACATACTTAGTTGCACCATCCATATTACCGAAAAATCCGGACTCTGCCTGAATCTTATCACGACGGTCCCTGGCTTCTTTTTCTGTAATTGTTCCTGTATTCAAATCTGCATCAATCGCCATCTGTTTACCGGGCATTGCATCCAGAGTAAATCTAGCCGTTACTTCTGCCACACGCTCAGAACCTTTATTGATTACAACAAACTGAATAATAATCAAAACAATAAATACAATTACACCGATAATCAAATCGCCGCCGCCCACGAACGATCCAAATGTCTCTACTACGTTTCCCGGATCACCGGTAGTTAAAATCAAACGGGTAGACGATACATTCAATGAAATTCTAAATATTGTAGTAAACAGCAATAATGTCGGGAAAAACGACATATCCAGTACTTCCTGCGCAAACAATGCATTAAACATAACAATCAGCGCAAGGGAAATATTAACTGCCAGCATGGCATCCAATAATGCAGAAGGAATCGGCACAATGAAAAAAATTACTGCTGCAAGCAAGTATAAAGCAACACCGACATCCGCCTTTTTCATCTTGTATCCTCCTAGTTATTCTTAAGATTATATACCATCGCCAAAACTTCTGCTACTGCCTGATAAAGCTCCGGCGGAATTTCCTCTCCAATGTCCACATTAGCATAAAGCATACGGGCAAGGGGCTTATTTTCCACAATTTCAATCTGATTCTCTTTTGCCACCTCACGAATCTTAAGAGCCAGATAATCCTCACCCTTTGCAAGAACTATCGGCGCTTTTGACTCATTGGAATCATATTTCAATGCCACAGAAAGATGTGTCGGGTTTGTAATGATAACGTCGGCTTTTGGAACATCCTGCATCATCCTTCGTCTGGAGGCCTCCTGCATCTTCTGACGCTGTTTGCTCTTTACCTCCGGACTTCCCTCCGTATTCTTATACTCATCCTTTACTTCCTGTTTCGTCATTTTCATATCTTCATGAAATTTATGCTTTTGATAAATCAGATCCACAATACCGACAATCACATAGACCAATGAAATTTTTAAGCCGGTATCTACAATCACCTGACCGCACAATATAATAGCCTGCGTCAGGGGTATATCATATAAAACAAATAGCTGATCATCATTTTTTTTGATAGACGTGTATGCCACATAAGCGATAACGCACAATTTTACAATGGATTTTACCAGTTCAAATAAAGAATCTTTAGAAAAAATACGCTTAAATCCATTGATGGGATTAAATTTATCAAATTTCGGTTTCATCGGCTTGGTTGTTACCTTCCAGCCAATCTGAATAACACTAACCAATACGCATATCACAAGCCCTAACAAAAAAAACGGCGCTACAAGCTTGAACATTTCCAAAATAACAGGTCTTAAGAAAAGAGACACTCCATGCCCATTGACATCTTTTGCATTGTTGCTGATAAATTCCGGTATTCTCGTATAAGTATAACGGAAAACATTTAAAAATCCGTTGTAAATATTTCCGATAAATATTTTCAGCAGCAAGAACAAAACAATCAGATCAAAGGCACTGTTTAATTCTTTGCTTTTGGAAACTTTTCCCTCTTTTCTGGCATCATCTAATTTCTTCGATGTGGGTTCTTCTGTTTTTTCTCCTCCCGGACCATCTTTGGCAAACCACTGAAGATGATAGGGAATCATCCGATTATTCCATTCTGTCAACTTTCATACATCCCTTTTATCATAGATACCATAGTCCGTTTCATTTCATCAAAGATAAAATCTGAAACATTGATAAACAAGCCGATGGTTATAAACATAATCACCAATCCCACCAGCACTTTCAACTGCATACCTACTGCAAACATATTCATCTGAGGTGATACTTTTGCCATAACTCCCAGAATGCAGTTCAAAATCATAATACAGGCAAATACCGGAAGAATACATCGAAAAGCAATGACAAACAAATTCACCGCATATGTAATCATCCCCTGCAAGAGACGATCCCATTGAAACACCTGTCCGTTTACCGGAATCAACTGATAAGAATCTGCAATCGCATGTAATATATAATGATGCATATTCGTTGCAATCAAAAGCAGCATAACCAAATAACTGTAGAAATTACCTGTAACACTGGCCTGCGTACGCATCTGAGGATTGTACTCCGTAGCCATGGAAAAACCAATATTCATGTCGATTAAATTTCCTGCTAATAAAATAATGGAATTACAAATGTTTGCTGCAAATCCAATGAGCAATCCTGTAATTCCCTCTTTTACGACGATGATGGAATATCCCAAAATCCCTGTATAACCCAGCTCCGTTTGAGGAACTATCTGACATAATAACAGAGAGAGAAAAACAGACAATCCAATTTTAACCCTCCCCGGCGTATTCTGCATCCCATAAAAAGGCGCAATATAAATAAAACAGGATATTCGTACTAAAATCAACAAAAAATATTCAAATGTTAATAAGGAAAAGCTATAATTTACCATAATATAACCTAGCTTAAGTAAATGCTAAAGTCTGTCCACAGGCGCGTCATAAAATTGGATAAAACATCCATCATCCAAGGACCAAAAAGCATAATTCCCAGAAAAACTGCTACGATTTTGGGAACAAATGTAAGCGTTTGTTCCTGAATAGAAGTCACCGTCTGAAAAATACTGATCGTCAAACCAACAATCAGGGATATCAACAGCAAGGGTGCCGCGGTTATAACAATCGTATATATAGCTTCTTTTGCAATAGTGATAATATCTCCCTGTGTAATCATAGCTACCTCCGTTTCAAACGCAGTTCTCTATTTAATAAAACGTCTTAACAAGACTTCCTATTACCAGATTCCAACCATCTGCCAGAATAAATAACAATATTTTAAAAGGCAGCGATATTGTCGTAGGCGGCAGCATCATCATACCCATAGACATAAGTACAGAGGCTACTACCATATCAATAACAATAAAAGGAATGTATAACATAAATCCTATGATAAATGCCGTCCGAAGTTCACTGATCACAAAACTTGGAATCAAAATGGAAAAAGGAACTTCGTCATAGTTTTCATATGTCTCTCCTGAAATTTCAATAAATAAATCAATATCTTTTGTCTGCACCTGGCCATTCATAAATGCCCTTAATGGCTGGCTGCCGATTTCAATTGCTTCTTCCTGAGTAATCTCGCCTGCATCAAAAGGTTTGATTGCATTTTCATTAATATCAGTGAATACCGGCTGCATAATAAAAAGTGTCAAAAACAATGCAAGTCCAATCAGAATCTGATTCGGCGGCGAACTCTGTGTTCCAATCGCAGTCCTTAAGAAATGCAATACAATAATAATTCTCGTAAAGGACGTCAGCAGTATTAAAAGCGCCGGCGCCAGGGAAATAATCGTAAGTATCAACAAAATCCGAATGGAACCGGATATTGTTCCCTCTTCATTATTGTATGCAAAAGAAATTCCATTTGTACTGTCAGAAGTAGCTCCGCCTGCAGCCTGCCCCCTTCGGTCAACAGGATCTTCAACATCCGGGATATTATCTCCGGAAGGTGCCTCAATCCCATCCGTATCCGTCAGAGGCGGATTCGTCAGATCAGTTGCATAAACCGTCCACCCTTTTGCAGACAGCACAGTCAATACTACAACAAAAATTGCAAAAACCACAGACAATTTACAATATAATTTTTTAAATCTACTCATAATCTATTCCAGTCTACTTCTTCGGCATATGATTTTTAACTTTGTCCAGTATTTCTTTAAAACCATCGGCAGCAGTTCCTGCCTCAAAAGCTTTCTCCGGCAGCGCTTCCAACTGATCTTCCGTTAGTTTTGTAAGCAGACATACTTCATCTTTACCGATTGCTATGACCAGATACTCATCTCCTGCCTGTACAATCTGTATATATTTGTTTGCTGTAATTTTTAACGTTTCAATAATTTTTAAATTTCTGTTAAAACTGTGTCCTTTCTGATATCCTGCAATCCATCGAGTCGTCAGATACGTCGCTGCAAGAACAAAAAGGAAAATCACAAATACACTGACCAGCTGCAGAAAATTAGATAAAGAAGAAGTCTGCACTGCCACAATATACATATTAGCCTACTACCTTTTTAACAGCTTCCAATACACGTTCTGCCTGAAACGGTTTTACAATAAAATCCTTAGCCCCTGACTGAATCGCTTCAATAACCATTGCCTGCTGTCCCATTGCAGAACACATAATAATATTTGCAGAAGGATCCATTTCCTTAATCTTCTTCAACGCCTGGATTCCATCCATTTCCGGCATCGTAATATCCATAAGAACCAGATCCGGTTTTGTCTCATTGAACCTTTCCACCGCTTTTAAACCGTTTTCAGCTTCACCTACGACATTATAACCGTTTTTTGTTAAAATATCTTTAATCATCATTCGCATAAATGCCGCATCATCACAAATTAAAATGTTTTTTGCCATTTTTTAATCTCCTATTCCTTTTATTTAATAATCTCTGTGATTCTAACACCAAAATTTTCTTCAATTACTACAACTTCGCCTTTTGCAACATATTTTCCATTCACCAGTACATCAATTGGTTCACCCGCAATCTTATTCAGCTCAATTATGGTACCAGGAACAAAATCCAGTATCTCCTGAATGGATTTGCTAGTTCTTCCCAGTTCCACTGTTACTTCCAGCGGTACATCCATAATCAAATCAATATTTTCTGACTGCAAAGCAGGGCTGATATTCTGTGCAAATGCCTGGAACTGTGCCGGCTGTACATTGACCGGCTGGCTCATTACAGGCTGCCCCATCATCGGCTGTGACATCATTGGCTGCGACATCATTGGCTGTCCCATTACCGGAGCGCTCTGTGCCGGATTTACCGGCGCCGAAACCGGTGCACTCGCTGCAGCAGCCTGCTGCCCTGTGCCGGTAGCAATTGATTCCGTTTCCTGCTCCATATTCTTTGATATGCTGGAATACATCTCTTTTGCAAAAGAGAACGGATACAACTGCATAATCTGGCTGTCTACCAGATCTCCGATTTCCATTCTAAAACAGATTCTAACAAACTCTCCCGCAAGAAAACTGTCTATGGAAGCTCCCTCCAATGCTTCCGTCAAATCCACAATATCTGCCGTGGGCGGGCTGATATCAATCATCTTATTCAGCATAGAAGACAGAGAAGTCGCCGCAGAACCCATCATCTGATTCATAGCTTCACAGATTGCACTTAAATGCATCTCTCCAATCTCGCCTTCTAAGTTGGTTCCGTCTCCTCCCATCATCAAATCTGTGATTACTTTTACATCATGTTCTTTTAAGACCAATACATTCGTACCGTCCAAACCGACTGTGTAACCGATTCTGATAAACACACATGGTCTTTCATATGCTTCAACAATATCTTCCCATTTAGCAATAGATACAACCGGAGTCGATATATCCACCTTTTTGTTTACCAGTGAAGATAACGTTGTGGCTGCCGTGCCCATACTGATATTGGCAACTTCTCCAATAGCGTCTCTTTCAACATCAGTAAGCGACTGTTCCCCAACATCAGAAACTCCCGGTTCATTTAATAAAGCACTTATTTCTTCCTGTGATAACATTCCGTCCATTATCTCATTGCTCCTCTCCGATTACTGATGTGATTCTGACTGCATATTGATTGCCGGATGCGCCCGGCAATGCAGTAAATTTACGCATACTACCTACATATATATCCAGTTCTTTATCTACTTTTGAATCCAGACGGATAATATCTCCCGCCTGCAGATTTGTAAAATCCTGTATAGAAACCGTACTTCTTCCAAGATATGCCTTAATAGGAACCGGCGCTCTTGAAATCAGGCTTTGAATTGCTTCTGTATATTCCTCTTCATTGTCCTTCTTAATCGAAGAATACCAGTATTTTGTGTTCAGCTTATCCATAACAGGTTCTAAAGTCATAAACGGCAGACAAATATTCATTAGTCCTTCCACTTCTCCAATATGAATATCCAGTGTTACAAGTGCAATCATTTCACTGGGAGAAATAAACTGTGCAAACTGCGAATTTGTCTCAATCCTCTCCAGTCTGGGACTCATATCCACCACATTATGCCACGGTTCTGCTAAAAGCTCCACGCACACCGTCAAAATCCGTTCAATAATCAAAAGCTCTATTTCTGAAAATTCACGATTTCGATCCAGAGGCTGCCCCAATCCTCCAAGCATACGATCCACCGATGCATAACCCAGATTGGATGCCATTTCCAAAATGATGTTTCCGCTCAAGGGCGTCATATCAACAACTCCAAGTAAAACAGGATTGGAAAGCGCATTGGAAAATTCGGAATAAGTAACTGCTTCGGAACTCATTACTTCTATCTGAACGCTCTTTCTCAAATATACCGGAAGATTCGTTGATAACAGCCTTCCATAATGCTCAAAAATAATTTCTAATGTTCTCAAATGCTCCTTGGAAAATTTAGAAGGCCTTGCAAAATCGTAATTCTTCACCGGTTTCTCAGGAGCATCTTTCATTTCGTCTACATCGAGTTCACCACTGCTTAACGCATTCAGCAAACTATCGATTTCGCTTTGGGATAATACATCACCCATGAAACTTCACCACCTGCCTTATGCGTTTTACTGAGAGGTTACTGTAGAAAATCCTACGCTGAAAATAAAATCCGAACCAAACAGCTCCTGCAAAGCTGCAAGAATCGCATCCTGCACTCCTTGCTGATCTGCATTAAATTCTTCAAATGTATATTCAGAAATAACTCTGTTGATCTCGCTTTTAATCAGGCTTTCTCTGTCTGTAAGCGTCTCTCCATATGTTTTATAGCCTTCGTTTTCTGTATCCATGGAAATGGATATCGCAACAGTTGCATAATGTTCTTTGCCATCTGCACTTTCTTTCAGATTCACAGTCATTGACTCTCCGCCATTTACGTCATGGGTAACAACCTGATCAATCGGAACATTTGTGATGCTGGATGTCACAGAGCCGCTTTTCAACTCCAAATCAATGGCGCTGCACACCTGTGTAATCAATTCGTTTGCTTTTTTCGTCTCCGGCAGAATTGTAATTGTCAAAATAGCCGTCAAAATCAGGTTCACCAGAACCAATGCCAAAACAACAACTGTCATAAGATTTTTCTTCATTTTCCTGTTCCTTTCCGCTTTTAATAATCTGAACTGTAAGAATTATAAATCTTAACTTCTACCCTTCGGTTTCTTGCTCTCCCCTCCGGAGTCCCGTTATCTGCAACAGGAATGTATTCTCCCCTTCCGGAGGATTTTATCATTCCCGGGTCCAGATCTGTAATACTCCGAATATAATCCGCCACGCTTAAAGCACGATACATGGAAAGCACATCATTATTCTCATATTTGTCATTTGATATCGGGACATTGTCTGTATGTCCTTCGATTTCAATAACATTGCCCTCATAAACCGCAAGGATCGCTCCAATCTTATCAATCAAAACCCTGGCCTCTTCTTTGATTTCTGATTTTCCAGAATCAAAAAGCAATGCTCCATTCAAAGTAAGCGAAACATATTCTGCATTAAAATCCACTTCCACCAGATCCTGAATGCCGTGTTCTTTGGCCTGTTCAGTGATCTCTTCTGCCATTTCCTCTGATTCTTTTAACGCCTCTTCCTGATATGCCTCTTTCAGATTCTGCTCACTTTCTGTTTCACTGTCGTTTTCTTCCCCTTCGGAATTAAACTGCTCAAAAAACATACTGAAATCTTTCAGCTGACTGACTCCGGAGGAAATCAGCTCTCCCTCTCCAACAGAAGATCCTCCGGCGGGAAGCACACTGAAACTGCTCTGTAAAGACGCAACTACCGCTTCAAACTTTTCAGCATCTACCGTTGACATGGAAAAGAGCAATACAAAGAAACATAACAGCAGATTCATCAAATCACTAAACGTAGCCATCCATGCCGGTGAACCCTTTGCTGCCTCTTCCTGTTTCTTTCTCGCCACTATTCCTCACCTCCAGCATCACCAATGTCATCTCTGACTGCCGGGGACAGGAAGGACTTCAGTTTCTCTTCGATTACCCTGGGGTTTTCTCCAGCCTGAATCGACAAAAGACCTTCGACCATAACCTCTTTTACAATAACTTCCAAATCATTATTCACTTTCATCTTAGATGCAATGGGCGTACAAAGCCAGTTCGCAATCAAAGAACCATATAAAGTCGTCAGCAAAGCTACCGCCATAGCAGGTCCGATCGCTGCAGCATCTTCCATGTTGTTTAACATGTTTACAAGACCAATCAGCGTTCCGATCATTCCCCATGCAGGACCTAATTCTGCCCATTTCTCCCAGAATCCAATCACTTTCTTATGACGCTCTTCCAAACATGTCAGCTCTGTTTCCAAAATGCCCCGAACCAATTCTGCATCTGTACCGTCTACAACCAGCATAATTCCTTTTTTCAGAAACGGATCATCTATTTCGCCGGATGCTTCCTCTAACGCTAGAAGGCCTTCTTTTCTTGCAACATTTGCAAGATTAATGATATTGCTGATCACAGCACCTGCATCCATGGCCTCTTCTTTAAATGCCAGGGCGATGCTCTTAAACCCTCCTATAAAATCCTTTAACTTATGAGAGCCCAAAACACCTGCAATGGAACCCCCGATCGTAATGATAACTGACGCTCGGTCTATGTACCCCGGAATACTTGCTCCGTTGGATATAATACCAAACACAACCATGACCATTCCAAGAACCAAGCCTAATAAAGACGCAATATCCAATTCTTTCACCCACCTATTTTTTATTCATTTGCAAACGGCACCTAAGCCACACACTTCTATTATGCACTACTTTTTTAGATTTTGCAATAACTCTCTTGAAACATATTGTATTTTTTTTGAACAGGAAAAAATATGTGTATAGCCCATTGCTGTAAAAACAGACTATACACATATTATACCACATCATGTATGAAATGGAACACTTATCCCATATATATGATTTTGTAGAGCCTAAAAGGTTACTGTTCACTCCTGGACCGCGCACTGCGCTGCACGGTCACAGGCCAGTACAGTACCGGAGCCGGAATCCGGCCTCTTGCCGTATGGCAACTTTAAATAGGCCGGATTCGTTACTGTGAACACCATGGGTGTGAACAGTAACCCTAAAAGGCTAAACCATTATTTTTATCGTTTCAGATTGATCAGCTCCTCCAATAGAGTATCTGATGTTGTGATAACTCTGGAATTGGACTGGAATCCTCTCTGCGTAATGATCATCTGCGTAAATTCCGTGGAAAGATCTACGTTGGACATTTCCAGTTCTCCCGCAATCATACTGCTGCCGTCTGCTGCGATTTCAACGCCGATTCCGTCAAACTCACCGGAGTTTAACGTCGTAGTATAACAGTTTTCACCTACTTTTTCCAAACCGGAAGCATTGGCAAACTGAGCTACTGCAATCTGGCCTAACAGTTCGGTGTTTCCATTGTCGTAGGAGCCATAGATTCTTCCGTCCACATTAATACTGATTCCGATCATCTTTCCAAGAGCTCTTCCCGCTCCGTCACTGCCGTTGTTGATTCCGGCTTCTGCTCCCAATGTAGTCTTGCCGCCGTTGTCGGATGACTTACAAGTAGAAAAATCAATTTCTATATCTTCAAAATTGACGCCCAGCTCAGACATTTTCAAAGTAACGCTGTTAGATCCTGCTCCGCCCACATAGGAGAAAGTACCATTCTCTTCATTAAATTTCAATGTGTAGTTAACGGTAGGCTGCGTGTATGTAAATTCACCTGTAGCTGCATCATATTCCAGTTTTGGATTTGTTGTGCTGCCGAAAGCGTCGATCTGCTCCTGCGTCATGCCGAATAATTCTGTCAGAGGTTTGATATCCGGATCTCCATCTGTAGAAACCCTGTTTACTGCATCTTCCTGTGTAGCGAAATATGTAAATGCAGCGACCGAATAACTATTATTCTCTGGATCCAGAGTTACTTCCGCGTATTCTACGATAGCCTCTGGCGGATCATCCATGCTGAACGTATCATATGCATAATAATAACCTGCCGGTTTACCATCCGGCGTTCCATTCGGATAAAATGAAATATGGCTGTCGGACCCCTTAAATTTCTTGCTCTCTGTGCCGTTTTCTCCAAACACCTTGGAAAGCGCGGCGCCATTGCCGCCATTGAGATATTTATCTAATATGGAAGTGTTCGTAGAATCTAAAATATCCACCAATTCAACGGTATATCTTTCCGCATCCGGGTCCACAACTTTTACAGCCAATCTTGCTGTATAGCGATATCCTAACTTATCGTAAAAATTCAGGTTCATCATATGACCTTCATCACTGGTCACACCCGTATCGTTTTTATCCATAACGCCGGCTACTGTTCCCATTGTCGTTGCTTCAGCCGGAGAGGTCAGATTCTTCTCCTGCATAATACGCAGCGCCGATACGGTATCTTTCTTGATATCTCCGGTTGTAGGATCTACCTGCCAGCCCATCACGGTATATCCGGTAGATGTCATAGCCAGGTTGCCCGCACCGTCTACATAAAATGATCCCGCTCTGGTAAAAAGATTCTGACTGCCTGTATTTACAATAAAAAAGTTTGTCGTTACTTTATCTGCCAGACGAATATCAAAGCCGTCTCCTGTGGTCTCTGCCGCACCGGAAGATGCAATGGTAATCTTAGTAGATCCACTGGTAACGCCGAGACCGATCTGTCTTGCGTTGACACCGCCCTTTCCGGTATTCGCATTGGGCCCGGAAGCATTAGATACTGTCTGATACATAATTTCACTAAAGGTTGTTGTCGAAGATTTGAATGCCACGGTATTTACGTTTGCTACGTTGTTACCGATTACATCCATTTTTGTCTGATGTGTCTTAAGTCCCGACACAGCAGAAAACAATGATCTCATCATAATTAAATGACCTCCTAAAATTCTGCGGTCTGTCTGCCCCTTCTGTCAGTCCGGGGATCTGGCCTCCCTAAGGTCCGGCTACACAATGACCGCTCCGTCAATATTTGTAAATATATTATCCTGTTGTTCTGTCTGGTCCATTGCTGTTACCACCGTTCGGTTCGGAACGTTTACAATAAATGCCAGCGAATCAATCATAACCAAAGAATCTTTGATTCCTTTTTCGCTTGCCTTTGCAACGCCGTTTTCCAGTCTTTCATTCTGTTCTGTGGTAAGGCTGATATGCCTTTCCTCAAGCCTCATGGAAGCATGCTTGGAAAATTTCAGCTCCGGCATCTGTTCGGACTGTTTGTTCCGCAAAATCTCTTCAAAAGAGATCTGAGGCTTTTGAACCGCTGCCGTTCCGCCGGTTGTTTTTAAATATTTACCTGTAACCTGTTCAATAGACGTAAACCGATTGGTGAGCTTATCCATGTCTCCACCTCTCTCATTTTCATTTAGCCATCTGCTACCTCTGAATCGTCTGAACCTGAATCGTCTGAACCTGAATCGTCTGAACCTGAATCTCCTCCGGAGCTTCCTGTAAGTTCCTTGATTCTATTCTCTAATGCGATTAATTTCTCAAGATCTTCTTTGCTGACAAATCCCTGCTGATATGTACTCATTGCATCATAGATCTCTCTGGCTTTTGCAACCGCATCTGCATCACCTACTGTTGCACTTGCTACAGGAGGAAGCTTCGCGATCATTGCCGAAAACAGATTCGCCATTTCAAAAGCTTCGTAATAGCTGCTGTCTGCTACAGTATCCAGTGTATCAATGGAATAAAGCCCATCATTTACAGCCAGCAAAATCTTTCCGCTTTCATACATTACATAGTCCACTTTACCACTCACAGTACCCAAATCTGTATTTAAAATAACATATTTGCCAACCAGATCATTTGCCATACCCTGACTAATGGTATCTGCCAGATTCTGTGTTGCCTCTAACTGTGAAAATGTTGCAAGCTGTGAAACGTATTCCGTATTATCCATAGGCTCCAACGGGTCCTGATACTGCATCTGCGCTACCAAAAGCTGTAAAAAGGCTTCTTTGTCAAGACCCGATTTTTTTTTGCTGTCCTGACTGGTGGCGGATGTTTCTCTGCTTCCGTCTACTACTTTGCCGTTTTCTATCGGCACTGTCAATACTGCCATGTCGTTTACCCCTTTCTTTATATGGATTGCGCCGTTTCTATGCTGTCAAATCCACCTGATTTCCATTGTCCTTCATAATCTGCGCCGCCAGCTGTTCTTCCTCTGACATCAGACCGGAAAGACCATCCAGTTCATTTAAGTTCAGACTTCTTCTGGTTCCTTTTTTGGATTCCTGCATTTGCTGCTGCATCTGCTCTTCTTCTCTGGCATTTTCTTCTAAGTTCTGCTCAAACTCATGGGCTCCAACTGTCACTTCAATCGCATCTACTTTAATTCCCTGCTGATTCAAGCTCTGCCGTAATTCCACAAGCTGTACTTCCAAAGCCTCTTTGACGGCTGCATTCTGAACTGTAATCTGTGCCCGAATGACGCCCTCCCGCTCTGAAATATTCAGATAGAGCTTGCCAAGATTCTCCGGATTCAACTGCATTTCCATGGAAGTTTCTGCTGCTGAAATTGTTACCCGGACATTTTTGGCAATCTGATCAATCAGATCAAATGCATCCACCTGGCTGGTGTAAGGCTGCACGGATTCCTCAGGAAGTATAAACTCTTCTGTTCGTATGGACTGCTGCTCTGCAAAAACGTGCTCGGCATGTGTTATATTTTTGCCGCCGTCTCTGGAACGATCCATAAGACCTTGCTCGTCTGCGGAAGAAGATTCTGCCTCGTCTTTGGCGCCGGCATTCATTTCTTCTGCGGATTTTGTTTCTTCCACAATTTTTTCGGATTCTCTGTTCATTCCAGCGCCTTCTTCCGGATCAGCTGTTTCTGTCTGTTCCTTTACAAGTGTAATATTCGCCGGATTTTCTTCCATCAATCCGTTTTCATCTGAAATCACCGGATTTAACTGTTCCCCTTTGGATTCTGTCACAGACTCCATATCAGAAACTTCAACCTGTTCGGTTTGATCCCATGCTTCACACAGTAGATTCCATTCCTCTTTGGTTACGCCGAGTTCTCCACACAAAGCTTCTGTTTCTGACATTACCTGTTCCATAATATTCTGAAATACATCACTTGCAAACAGTGTTCCAATGTCTTGCCCTGTCAGCTCCTGTACCAAGAGCGCCAGATCCTGTAAATTTCTGACATCTAAAATGTTCATTCCCAATGCTTCCATTGCTGCGGAAATCTCTTCATCTGTCACTCCAAGCTCATCTTTTAAAATACTTCGTATCTCCTCTTCATAAGCCTGCAGCGCATCTGCCGCCTCCGTCTGAACCTCTTCCGGCGTTGCCGTTTTTTGTATGGATATGTTTTTGGCTGTACCGGTATATGCATCATATGGCGTGCCTGATTTTTGAGCTGCATCTGCATAAAACTGCATCTGCTTTGAATCTGCAGCTGCATTCATATTCGACAAGCCGTTGCGGCTCATCAGCTCCATAAAACTGCCGGAAAAATCCTGCTCCGGTTCTTTGCCCAAAGACCCAGTCTTTAAATTAGCCTTAATTTGTAAAATTCCTTTTACAATTCCGGAAATCTCTGTTCCCATCTCTTTTCGCCTCCTTTCTGTCAGATATACCCATTGGGTATTTTTTATTTATTAGATTCAGAGGGATTCATGATTTTGGTCAGCTTAGCCGCTGTCTCCGCATTCATGGCCCCCAGAATACTCGAACTGGAATCTGTATCCATGGCTTTTAATATCTTGGCCACTAAGTTCAGATCGCCTTTCATAGTATCGAAAATGGCCGCCGCCTGTTTGGGTTTCATGGAAGAATACATACTGACATATTGTTCCAATTCTTCGTCCTGCTGCTGCTGTTCCAATACCTGTTTATAAATCGCCTCTGCATTGGCGGGATCGATACTTTCATAAAATTCCTTATATGTATTTATATCGGGCGCCTGATCTGAAAACACAACCTCTTCATCAAATTTCTGTTTCAGTTCCTCAAAGGCTGCCTCTTTTGCTTTGTACTCTTCTAACTGGGCAGACTGTTCTTTTAATGTTTCATTTTTATTCTGGCTCTCTGTTTTGGCATTTCTTTCATTCTGAAGTTCGGTTTCAAGAGCTTTGATCCTTGCAACCGCCTCATCCAAAGTAGCGTAAGGCTGTTCTGTACTGCCCTCTGCCACAAATGTTTCATCGTCTGTATCCGGCAGTATCCGGTTTACATACGGCACATCTTCCAAAAGAGGTTTTAATACGGTGGAGCCAAAACCGCCCACGTCCATTTTTACCAGCAAAGCGAGAATCGCAAGCCATATTGCAATGATTACAATTGTCACAAGGAATACAGCCAGCTTGCTTCCGCCCCCCTCTTCCTCATAATCCGTCTCTGCATCTAATGCTCTTTGAATTTCTTCCGGGGATGCCCCTGCCTTTTCCAGCTGCCTTCTTCGTTTTTCTGCTTTCTTTGCCGCTTTTTCTGCTTTTTTGGCCTCTTTTGCAGCTTTCTTTGCTGCTTTTGTGTCCTCTGCTTCTTCCGGTATTGTATTCTTATCTGCCATATTTTTCACCGCCTGTTATTCTTCATTATGATGATAGGTATAACTCACTAACTCGTCTACCTCTTTTTTCTCTTCATACGCCAATTCCATTTTGAACTCCTCAAATTTCTTTTCTCGAAGCTTTTCGTATGTTTTTCTCTCGATCATGACTTCATTTAATCTCTTCCGAACAACTTCTAACTGCTTTTCTGCTTTATGTACATTCAGCATCTGCCCACGGATTCTGGTCTTCATGGTTTCTACAGCTTTTCGGCAGGCATTCACTTCCACCAGATCTATCGTTCCTTCCAGAAGCTTTCTGGCCTGCCTGTCATATCCGGCTTTCTGAAGAATCAAATCCTGAAGTATTTCCTGCTCTTCGGCAAGTTTCGCCGAGGCCAGCCCAAAAGCAATCTTCTCCTGGCTTTCCAGCTTTTCTTTGATATTTAGCACACTTTGTAATTGATACTGAAATTTGGCCATTCCATTCACCTTATTCTGCAAAGAGGCTTTCTAACATCTGTTCTTCCTCTTCAAATTCAAACTTCTCCATGGTATCCTGCACCAAAAAGGTATTTACTGCGTCTATTTTGGAAATCGCGTAATCAATTCCGGGATTGGAGCCCCGTTTGTACGCTCCGATATTAATCAGATCCTCCGCCTCCTGATAAGTGGCAAGCACATTTCGCAATTTTCCCGCCGCCCCCTTGTGATCTTTGGCGGCTATAGAACTCATAACCCTGGATATGCTCTGCAAAACATCAATGGCCGGATAATGATTCCTGTGCCCCAGCTTTCTGGAAAGCACAATATGTCCGTCCAAAATACTTCTCGCCGTATCGGTAATCGGCTCATTCATATCATCGCCGTCTACTAAGACAGTGTACAATCCTGTAATAGAGCCTTTCTCCGCATTTCCGGCCCTCTCTAAAAGCTTTGGCATTTCTGAGTATACACTGGGGGGATATCCTCTTGTAACAGGCGGCTCCCCCGAGGCAAGACCGATTTCTCTCTGCGCCATGGAAAAACGCGTCAGGGAGTCCATCATCAAAAGAACGTCTTTTCCCTGATCTCTGAAATATTCTGCAATCGCCGTAGCTGTTTTCGCCGCTTTATTTCGGATCAATGCCGGTTTATCGGAAGTTGCCACGACAACCACTGAACGTCTCATTCCTTCTTCGCCTAAATCCCGTTCAATAAATTCCCGTACTTCCCTGCCCCGCTCGCCGATGAGCGCAATCACATTGATATCTGCTCTGGTATTTCTGGCAAACATTCCCATTAAGGTACTTTTTCCCACGCCGGAACCTGCAAAAATACCGATTCTCTGTCCTTTTCCTACCGTAATCAGTCCATCCACAGCTTTGACGCCCAGAGGAAGAACCTCATCTATAATCTTCCGTTTCATGGGGTCCGGAGAAGGCGCTTCTACCGGATATTCTTTCCCATGCAGCATTTCAGGCAGTCCTTCAATCCTTCCAATTCCGTCTACCATATGCCCCAGAAGCTCATCTCCCGCCACGACAGACAACGGATGTCCTGTATTTTCCACAGTGCATCCGACCCCCAGGCCTTCTACACTTTCATAAGGCATCAAAAGCAGGCGGTTGTCTCGTATCCCGACTACCTCCGCCATTACAGAATTATCCTGATCAATCACGATGCGGCATAAGTCATTTAATTTTGCATCCGGTCCTACGGATTCAATTGTCAATCCTACAATTTTTACCACTTTTCCAAGGCGGTCAAAATAGGTACGATCTGCCAGTTGTAAATATTTATCAAAATTATATGCCACGTTTCTCATCCTCACGCACTTAATGATCTCAAATCCTTTATTAAGTTCTTAAGCTGCACATCCATGCTGCAGTCAAATACCCCAGTTTCTGTCTCAATTATGCATTGATTTCCCGATAAAGCAATATCGGAAACAATTTCAAGAGACATGTCATGTCCTACCCTGTCTAAAATTTCTTCTTTATGGAATTCTATAAATTCTTTTTGATCTATCCCTATCCGGATTCGGAAACTTTTTGACCCCTCTATGTTGGCAATGGCATTGCCAACCAGATAAAGCAAAATTTCTCTTTTGTCTTTGAATTGGATATGGAAGACTTTTTCTACAACGGTCAGGATTACATCCAAAAGTTTGGGTTCCAGCTCCTGCATCTGCATTTCATAATTGTCCTGGCGTTTCTGCTCCAGACGCTCCAATTCTTCCTGTTTCTGCTGATATTCTGCCTCCAGGGTTTCCTGTGCCTGATGAAACCCTTCTTCATATCCCTGTTTGCCGCCTTCTTCTTTGGCTCTGGCAAACATCTCTTCCGCCTCTGTTTTTGCGGAAGAAAGCATCGAATCCGCCTTTTCTCCGGCCTCCTGTAATATCTGTTCCGCCTCGTCTTTGGCTTTCTGTATAACTTCTGCCGGATCTTCTTCTACCTTGTCGGCAATCATCTCTAAATTCTGAAATTCATCACTTGATCCATTGTTCTGCTGCCTGGCCAGTCTGGCAAGTTTCTGCTCCACCATGGAATTATAATCCATGACCCGGATATTCTGCTGCTGTTCAATGGTATTATATTGTTTAAACAGATTAGACAACGATCTCGTCACCTCCGCCTCTGGAAATTACGATTTCACCAGAGTCTTCTAATTTACGAATGACACCAACAATCTTCTGCTGTGCCTCTTCCACATCTTTCATACGAACAGGTCCCATAAATTCCATGTCCTCTCTGATCATAGATGCAAGACGTTTGGAGAGATTCTTGAAGATGGTATTCTGAACCTCTTCATTTGCACTCTTAAGGGCAATCGAAAGATCGCTGTTATCCACATCGCGAAGCACACGCTGAATTGCACGGTCATCAAGCAGCATAATATCTTCGAATACGAACATCTTCTTGCGGATTTCGTCTGCCAATTCCGGCTCTTCGATCTCTAAAGATTCCATAATATGTTTCTCTGTAGAGCGGTCTACTGTATTTAAAATGTTGACAATGGCATCTACACCGCCCACAATCGTGTAATCCTGATTGATCAGAGAAGATAACTTTCTTTCCAATACGCGTTCTACCTCTTTCACAACATCCGGAGACGTCCGGTCCATGGTTGCTATTCTCTTAGCGACATCCGACTGCACTTCTGATGAAAGGGCGCTCATGATCATAGCCGCCTGTGCCGGCGTCAGATAAGATAAAATCATAGCAATCGTCTGGGGATGCTCGTCCTGAATAAAGTTCAGCACCTGGCTGGGATCTGTCTTACGGACAAATTCAAAGGGACGAACCTGTAAGGAGGCTGTCAGTTTTGAAATAACCTCCTGAGCTTTTTCTCCGCCCAGGGCTTTATCCAGTAATTCTTTGGCATATGTAATACCGCCCTCTGCAATATACTGCTGAGCCAGGCACACCTGATAAAATTCCTCCAGAACTTTTTCTTTTACCTGAGGAGCCACGCTCCTTGTATTTGCAATTTCCAGTGTCAATTCTTCAATTTCTTCTTCTTTCAAATGCTTAAAAATATCCGCTGACTTTTCCGGTCCTAATGCGATCAGTAACACCGCAGCCTTTTGGACTCCCGTTAATTCTTCGCTGCTCATCTTTAATCCCACTCCTCATTCAACCAGTTACGCAGCAGCGACGCCGCTGCCTCCGGATTGCCTTCTACAAATTTTTCGATCAAAATGCGCGTTTCTGATTTTTCTGAAAATCCGATATCCTGAAGAGATTCATCCAGCTCTTCCTGCTGTCTGGTTGTCTCAAGCAATGTTTCTACAGAAAGCTCCGGTTCCATTTCTTCTGCCGGCTGTTTTCTGGTGCTTCTAAATACAACAAATCCCAGCAACGCAAAAATCAGAACTGCCAGTACGATCTGCAGATAGTCTGCAATATCCCGTCCGCCGGCAGACGCATACTTAAAAAACGGCACATCATATGCAACGATTGTAATATTCTCTCTTGCAATTCCGGTTGCATTTGCTACCATATCATAAAACTCATCATCTACGGTTGTTTTGACACGATCGCTGTTTTGGGCTACAAATTCATCAAAAGACAAATCTGAAAGGGTTCCGTCTGCTTTTAAAGCCTGTTCATCATAAACTACATAGGAAGTCGCCACAACGGAAATGGAAGAACTCTCAAAATCCACGGTTCCGCCGTCGTTCTTTCTTCTGGTAATCTCCTGACTGGTAAGATACTGCTCTTTGGACTCGCTGGTAGAAGAAGAGGTGATTTCAGAATCTGGCATCGTATATGTAGTATCCTGGTCGTTGCTGTCTGTGCCCGGAGTTCCCGCCGGACCCCCCTCCGCCTCTGATTCAAATGTATTACGGCTGTCTAAATATCCCTGATCCCGTCCTTCATCTACATAATAACGCTGATTGGTGTAATCTTCTGTACTGAAATCCATAGCAAGGTTCAAACCGACTTCTACATTGTCGTATACATCCGTGCCAAGTACAATTCCTTTCACCTCATTCTTTACCATATTCTCCGTCTTGCTCTTTAATGACAACTGAGAATTGGCATTTCCAATGGATGTACTGCTGTCTCCCCCGGAAAAAAGCACATTTCCGGCGGAATCTAATAATAATATATTGTCTGTGGAATCATTTCCCACTTCCGTGGCCATAAACTTGGCAATTCCCGCTGCCTGTTCTTCTTCCAGATCTCCGTTCAGTTCCAGGATAACGCTGGCATATGTCTCCTGCCCCATGGAAATAATCGTTCCGTCCTCTTCCGGAATGGAAAGGGAAACCGAGGCGCTTGCCACGTTGGAAATTGTCTCAAGCTGATCTTCAAATTTCTTTTCCAGATACAGCTGGTATTTCTTGTTCTTATCGGATTCGGTGGTACTGAAACTTCCGTCAAACACATTGTCAATGCTGTAACCCTCTGTAGGAATACCGTTAGATCCCAGCAAAATGGACGCCGTAGACTCGTCCTTTTTGTTAACGGAAAACGTCAGTCCATCTGATGATATTTCTGTCTTGATGTTTTCTCCATCCAGAAGGTTCTTCACTTCCGACGCCTCTTTGGTGTTTTCACAGGTGATCAATGTAACCATATTCGGCCTATTCATAACAACTGCCAGTATCACCAGTGCTAATATAATAACCGCCGTAATACTGATCAAAAGCGTTTTCTGCTTAATGGAAAATTTCTGCCACCATTCTTTTACTCGATTTAAAATATTCTGTACTCTCTCTGGCATATGTACCCCTACTTATTTGTTAAATTGACATATTCATAATTTCTTTGTATGCATCTAAGATCTTGTCCCTGACCGCAACCGTATACTGCAAAGCAATATTCGCCTTCTGCTGCGCCGCTGCCAGTTCATGGGTGCTGACCGCCTCGCCAAGGGCAAACTGAATCTCTGCTGATTCTGCAGCATTCTGATAATCATTGGTCTCGTTAATCATATTCATTGCCGCATCTAAAATAGAACCAAAACTCTTATCCTTCTCGCCTGAAGTTTCGTTTGTCTTATTCAGGCCGTATTGTGTAAGATAATCCGGCGACACGCTATATAATGAATCTATGTTCATCCTGCTGTTCCTCCTTGCATCAATTTATGTTCTTCTTATGATTTGCCTACCTGCAGCCCGGCCTGCGCCATAGCTTTTATGGCATTAAATGCTGTTACATTTGCCTCATAGCCTCTGCTGGCATCAATCAGATTCGTCATCTCTGTTACAATATTTACATTCGGGTAAGAAACATATCCGTTCTCATCTGCATCCGGATGGGAAGGATCGTAATTCATTATATAATCTGATTCTGTATCTTCCGCAACTTTTGTAACTTTAACACCGCCTCCGCCATACATACGGCCCCGCGTCCTTGCAAGCATCTCGCCAAAAGAACCGGAATCTTTTTCTGCAAAAGTCACAATCTTCCTGCGGTACGGCGTACCGTCTTCTGTTCTGGTCGTATTCACATTCGCCACATTCTCCGCAATGATATCTGTGCGGAAACGTTCTGCTGTCATACCTGATGCACTGATATTAAATGCCTGAAACAATGCCATGAAATTTCCTCCTCATCTGATCTTTGTTCTGTTACTGCATAACTGCTTTCAGCCTGGAAAATTCCTGTGTCATGCTGTCTGTTAACGCATCATAACGGATCTTCTCCGAAGCAAGCTCTACGTTTTCGGTATCTATGTCTACATTATTCTCATCGACTCGATAGGAATAGTTTGCAGAATCAATATATACTTTCGCGTTCAAACGGCTCAGATCTGCATGTTCCACCTTACTATCCAAAGTCTTGTACTTCATATTTCCCAGCTCCTGCCTCAGCACGCTCTGGAAGTCAACGTCCTTTCTTTTGTATCCTGGCGTATTCACATTGGCAAGATTGTTTATGATGGTTTCTTCTCTCTGCCAACTCGCATTAGCTGCCTTGTTTAAAACATTTATATAACTGTATACATTTGTTGAAAACATTCGCTGTGCCACTCCTTTCATATTTGATGCGCATCCTTCCTGCACACAGAAGGATACCCAAAGGGTATTTCTAACATCATACTCTGAAGACGCTAATTATATTCTATGATAAATCATATTAGAAAAAAGCACAAGTATTTTTTATCACTTTTTACACGATTTTGTACTTTACTGTCTTTTACGGCACTATATGTGTAAAAAAAAGGATTTACAGCCAAAATCTGTAAATCCTTTTATATCTTTTGGTTATATTTCTGCCGTCTTTGTCAGCGTTCTTTTTGCTTTTTCATTTGTTCTAATTCACTGAATACAACATCATTCAGTACTTTAATATAGGTTCCTTTCATACCGGAGGAGCGGGATTCAATTACGCCCGCGCTCTCAAACTTTCGCAGTGCATTTACAATAACGGAACGGGTAATGCCCACCCTGTCTGCAATCTTACTGGCCACCAGTATGCCTTCATTTCCGTCCAGTTCTTCAAAAATGTGCGTAATGGCCTCTAATTCCGAGAATGAAAGCGTATTAATCGCTGATTTGACAATCTGCATTTTACGGATTTCTTCTGCGTTTTCTTCATTTACGGAACGCAGCATCTCCAGTCCCACCACAGTAGTCCCGTATTCACTTAAAATAATATCATCAATGTCATACGGAGAGGAGTAACGATATACAAATAATGTTCCAAGCCGCTCTCCCGCAATGTCAATCGGAGTTATAATCGCACAATATTTCTTTAAATCCTCATCAAATCCCAGGGTTTCCAGATTCACATTTTCTTTGGTGGATAAAACTCCCAACAGCCTTTCATTTAACAGTGGATCAATGAATCCTCCCACTTCATCCACAATCAGCTCACAGATTTCAGGCGTTCCTCTGCCGACGCTGCTCCCCAAAACCTTTCCCTTTTTGCTGATGACCAGAATATTGGAATTCAGAATCTCCGTTAATACGTCACAAATATCATTAAACACGACTTTAGAAGAATTGTTGTTGTGCAGAAGTTTATTGATTTTTCTTGTTTTATCTAACAACTGTACACCCATAGAATATCCTCCTCAAAAATATTCCGAACTTTTTTATAGTTGAATGGTATCTTATCACATTTATTTCAAAATTTCAAGAATATTCAATTTATTTTCATGGATTCCCGGTTTGTGCGGCAATTGCACAAACCTGTGCAGACAGCAGCGAAATTCCTACAACCGTACAATCAGGAACGTTTCTCGCTGTAACCACACTGTTCGCCGGCGCAGGCCAGCTTGTTTCCTTTTTCCACCATATAGCTGCCGCACTTAGGACAAGATTTTTCGGAAGGCCTCTGCCAGGAAATAAACTCACATTCCGGATTGTTTTCACAGCCGTAATATTTTCTGCCTTTTTTTGTCTTTTTGATGACGACTTCTTTCCCGCACAAAGGACATTTAATCCCGGTTTTTTCCAGATAAGGCTTCGTACTCCGGCAGTCCGGAAAGCCCGGACAGGCTAAGAATTTGCCGTGAGGTCCGTATTTTACTACCATATTCCTGCCGCATTTTTCGCAGATGACATCTGTAACTTCATCTTCAATCTCCACTTTTTCCAGATCTTTCTGAGCCCGTTCCACCGCTTCTTCTAAATCGGGATAAAAATTGCTCACTACAATTTTCCAGTTAACCGCTCCCTCTTCGACTTTATCTAAAAGGGATTCCATATTAGCCGTAAAGTGTTCATCTACAATTGTGGGAAAAGACTCCTTCATAATAGAGTTTACTACTTCTCCCAATTCCGTAATATAAAGATTCTTATTCTCTTTTACTACATACCTTCTTCCAAGAAGCGTGGTAATCGTCGGAGAATAGGTGCTGGGCCGGCCGATTCCCAATTCTTCTAAAGCTTTTACCAGCGATGCCTCTGTGTAGTGGGGCGAAGGCTGGGTAAAATGCTGTTTTCCTTCTAATTCCTGTAGATTGAGCTTTGTATTCTTATCAATGGATTTCAAAAGAACATTGTTTCCTTCTTTTTCTTCCTCTGCAGCCGTATATACGGACATAAATCCGTCAAAAGCGATTTTAGATGCTGATATGTGAAAACGATAGTCTCCCGCTCCAATGGTGACGGATATGGTCTCATAGACCGCCTCCTTCATCCTGCTGGCAGCAAACCGCCTCCAAATCAGCTGGTAAAGACGAAACTGGTCTCTGGAAAGGGATTCTTTCACCAGTACAGGCGTCCTTGTAATATCGGAAGGACGAATCGCCTCATGCGCATCCTGTATTTTGGCGGTATTTTGCTTTTTTCCCACATGAAGAGAGGCATATTTTTCTCCGTATGCAGATGCGATATATTCTCTTGCCGCCTGATCAGCCTCTTCCGAAATACGAACGGAATCTGTTCTCAGATAAGTAATCAGTCCCACGGTGCCCTGTCCTTTGATATCGATTCCTTCATAAAGCTGCTGGGCAATCCGCATTGTCTTTTGAATGGAAAAATTCAATGCTTTGGACGCCTCCTGCTGCAGCGTACTGGTGGTAAACGGCAGGGGGGCTTTTTTGACTCGCTCTCCTTTTTTTACTTCCAGTATCCGGTAATCGGCTTTTTCGATGTCCTGTTTGATCTGTTCCGCTTCCTGCCGGGAAGAGATGGTCATCTTTTTGTTGTCTTTTCCGTAAAACTTGGCTGTCAGGGGATGCTTTTCGCCTTCTACTTCCAGTTTCGCATCCAGGCTCCAATATTCCTCCGGAATAAAGGCATTGATCTCTTCTTCTCTATCGCAAATCATGCGAAGGGCTACCGACTGTACTCTTCCCGCGCTTAATCCCCTCTTTACTTTTGCCCATAACAGAGGGCTGATCCTATATCCCACCATACGGTCTAACATACGCCTTGCCTGCTGGGCGTTCACAAGATCCATGTCAATTTCTCTGGGCGCTTTTAACGATGCCTTTACTGCATTTTGAGTGATTTCATTAAAACTGATGCGGCATACGGTTTTCCCTTCCAGTTTCAGAGCCTGCGCCAGATGCCAGGAGATCGCTTCTCCCTCCCGGTCGGGGTCTGTTGCGAGAAATACTTTATCGGCCTTTTTTACTTCCTTTCTGAGGTTTGCCAGAATGTCGCCCTTTCCGCGAATGGTAATATACTTTGGTTCAAAATCATGTTCTATATCAATTCCCAGCTGACTTTTGGGCAAATCCCTCACATGTCCGTTGGATGCAGTCACTTCATAATTTTTGCCTAAAAACTTTTTGATTGTTTTCACCTTTGCAGGAGATTCCACGATTACCAGGTACTTTGCCATAACAAAAAACTCCTTTTATGCCTCTTTTATTTTTTGCGGTAGTGATTTTTAAAATATTCTTCAATCAATCCCTTTGTCTGCAGTTTTATCAGCACATCTGCCAGATTCGGAACCGAAATTTTAGTTAGTTTTACTAATTCTTCCAGATTTCTAGGATATAAATCAAAGCAACTATACACCAACAATTCTTCTTTTTCAAGTGATTTTTTTGCAATCTCCTCTTTCTCTCCTTTTTTTCGTGAGGAAAATCCCAAGTCCAAAAGCAGCCCTTCCGTTGATGTAACAATGCCTCCTCCCTGCCGGATCAGCTCATTGCAGCCATAGCTTAAGGCGTCATCCATTCTCCCCGGCACGGCATATATTTCTTTTCCCTGTTCTAAAGCAAAATCCGCCGTAATCAAAGAACCGCTTTTTTCCTTTGCTTCTATAAGAATGATCACATCTGCCAGTCCGCTGATCAGCCGGTTTCTGGCCGGAAACTGCGCGGCTGCGGGAGGAGTCCCCGGCAGATATTCCGACAGCAGACCTCCTGCTGCCTGTATTTGCTCATACAGCTCCCTTCCTCCTCTGGGATAACAAATATCCGTTCCACAGCCCAAAACAGCGTATGTTCTGCCTCCGCCTTTTATTGCGCCCCAGTGTCCAAAAGAATCAATACCGGCAGCCATACCGCTGATAACGGCGGCGCCGCATTCCGCCAGCCGTTCTCCCAGTTCCAATGCCGCTGCCCGTCCATAAGAAGAACACATCCGCGCTCCTACAATGGCCACTGTCCTTTCCTTGGAAAGCGGCAGCTCTCCTTTATAAAATAACGCATAGGGACAATCCGATAGATACGTAAGTCTCTCAGGAAACGACTCTTCTTCGATTGTAATCATGGAAACTTTGGCCGCCTGAAACAATTCCATTTCTTTTTCCAGATCAAAGCAATGCCTGCTTTGGCATATGGCATCTGCATCCTTTGCGGAAATGCCGGAAATCTTTTCCAGCTGTTCCTTCCGCAATCCGTATACTTCTTTTGCGCCGCCACAATATTCTACTAATTTTTTTAATTTTTTATTCCCGATTCCCGGTATGGACCGCATCCAATACTGATATTTTTGTTTTTCCTCCATAGTATTTCTTACTCCCAATATTTTTTATCCTGCATCCGGTAACAGACTGCCTCGTTTAAATGATAATCGCAGATTGATTCGCTGCCCTCCAAATCGGCAATGGTTCTGGCTGTTTTTAAAATTTTATGGTATCCTCTGGCTGACAGCTCCATTTTCTGATAGATTTCCTTCATGTACTTCTGCTGTATGCAGTTTAACTTGCAGTATTTGTCTATATCTTTGGAAAGAATCTGACTGTTATAACAGATGCTTTTTCCTTTAAAACGATGACGCTGCCGTTCCAATGCCGCCATTACCCGTTCCCGGATTACGGCAGACGATTCATTTTCTTCTTTTTGGGTTAGTTCTTCATAACGCATCAGCGGCGCTTCCGCACAGATATCAATTCGGTCCAAAAGGGGTTTGCTCACTCTTCCCAAATACCTCGCCACATCCGCATCTCTGCAGCCGCATCGGCTTCTATCCGGATAATAGCCGCACTTGCAGGGGTTCATGGCTGCAACCAGCATAAAATCCGAAGGATACCGATAACTTCCGGACTGTCTCACCAGCGTAATTTCTTTATCCTCCATAGGCTGGCGTAAAATTTCCAGTGTAGATTTTTTATACTCCGGCAGTTCGTCCAAAAACAACACTCCTTTATGAGCCAGGCTGATTTCTCCCGGCCTTGGCAAAACGCCGCCTCCGGAAAGGCCGTTTGGACTTATGGTGTGGTGGGGTCTCCGAAAGGGACGGTTTTTCATCAGTCCTCCATTCTGCGGAAGCATGCCGCAGATACTGTAAATTTCCGATACTTCCAACTGTTCTTTTTCTGTCATGGGCGGAAGAATACCTGGTATTCTTTTTGCCAGCATGGTTTTTCCGCTGCCCGGCGGTCCGATCATCAGAAAATTGTGCATTCCCGCCACTGCCACTTCACAAGCTCTTTTTACCCCCTTTTGTCCGTTCACCTCCGAAAAATCCGGTTCCCCAGGATTCGTACCTTCTGTTTTTTCCAAAAGCGGCGGTTTCCTTTTATAGTCCCTTCCTTTTAAATAAGAAACAATCTCCTTCAGACTTTCTGCCGCCCAGATTTCAATACCGGGAATCAATTCGCCCTCAGACTGATTGCCATAGGGAATAATACAGCGTCTCATGCCGGTTTCTTTTGCCTTTGCCACCACAGGCAGTACGCCGTGTATGGGCCAAATCTTTCCGTTTAATCCAATCTCTCCCAAAACAAGCACGTTTTCCAGTGCTTTTGCCTCTACTTCTCCCAACGCCGCAAGAATGGCAATTGCAATGGGAAGATCAAACCCTGAGCCGAATTTGCGCACATCTGCGGGAGAAAGATTAATTGTGATTCGTTTTGCCGGAATTTTGTATCCGGAGTTGTGCAGGGCAGTCCGCACCCTTTCCCTGGCTTCTTTTACTTCTGACGCCAAAAATCCCACCATTTCAAAAACAGGCATGCCGTCGCTGACGTCTGCCTCCACCTGAATGCACACGCTTTTTAAACCGCATACGATTGCGGTTGTTATCTTGCTATACATATAGTCACTCCCAACTACTCTTCTATGGGGATTACGCAGCAGAATAGCTGCAGATAAAAGCTGCCGGCCACAAAAGTGAACCGTAACGATAAAAAGACGAAATCAGTATAGCACGGATTTCGTCTTTTTCAAATAGATTTTAAAAATTATTTTTTAATTTCTCCAACGCTCTTTTTTCGATTCTGGAAACATATGATCTGGAAATATGCAGTTTTTTTGCAATTTCCCTCTGTGTTACCGGTTTCTGATCTCTCAGCCCGTAACGCAGTTTCAGAATTTCTTTTTCTCTTTCGTCGAGAACATCCGGTATCAGCTCGTAAAGCCTTCCGATCTGACGTTTGAGCTCTAACTGCTCTACCACGTCTTTTTCATCGACTTCCACAATATCCATAAGCTGGATCTGGTTGCCTTCCTTGTCTGTGCCAATGGGTTCATATAAAGACACTTCTCTTGAACATTTCTTTTTGGAACGAAAGTACATCAACAATTCATTTTCAATGCACCTTGCCGCATAAGTTGCCAGTTTGCTTCCATGGTCCTCCTGAAAGGTAGAGACTGCTTTGATCAGTCCAATCGTTCCAATGGAAATCAAGTCTTCCATTTCCTCTTCCGAATTCTGGTATTTTTTGGAAATATGAGCCACCAGACGCATATTCCGCTCCACCAGTACTTTTTTTGCCTCCGGATCTCCCTCTCTCCGTCGCCTCAAATACTCCTTTTCTTCCGTTGCATTCAGAGGGGATAAAAAAGTTTTCAAGATGACACCTCAAAAACTTACTTGATATATCCTATGAACAGTCCATGTTGTTCGTGCCTTTCCCACTTTTTTCGGGCTTATTTTATTTTTTCAGTCAGTCCCACTTTCTTTTGTACCTTGCGCAATGTCTTTGAAGCATAATAGGCCGCTTTCTCATCGTTCATCTTGATCATGGAATCCAGATACGTCTTATCTGCCATTAATTCACGGTAACGAGTCTGCAGAGGAGACAGCTCTTCTGCAACAGCCTCTCCTACGGCCAGCTTAAAGTCTCCATATCCTTTTCCCTCAAATTCCTTTTCAATGGCAGCATAATCTCTGCCGGTGACACAGCTATAAATATCCATAAGATTGCTTACGCCGGGCTTATCTTCCCCATAACGCACTTCACATCCGGAATCCGTTACTGCCCGTTTGAATTTGCGGATAATAACGTCTTTCTCATCCAGAAGAAATATTGCCGCATTGACATTTTCATCGGATTTGGACATTTTCTTTAAAGGATCCTGAAGGCTCATAATCTTTGCGCCGGATTTGGCAATGTAGGCCTCCGGAACTGTAAATACATCTCCGTAAAGGGCGTTAAATCTCTGGGCGATGTCTCTTGTAATCTCCAAGTGCTGCTTCTGATCCACTCCCACCGGTACCACGTCCGCCTGATAAAGAAGAATGTCCGCCGCCATAAGTACCGGATATGTATACAGTCCGGCATTGATATTGTCTGCATGTTTTGCCGCTTTATCTTTAAACTGCGTCATACGGTTTAACTCTCCCATATACGTAAAGCACCCTAAAATCCAGCTTAGCTCTGTATGTCCGGACACATGGGACTGGTAATAAATGCAGTTTTTCTCCGGGTCCAGCCCCGCCGCCACATAAAGGGCGTACAAAGAACGGGCATTTTTCCGAAACTCCGCCGCATTCTGTCTGACTGTCAGAGAATGCAGATCCATAACGCCGTAAAGACATTCGTATTCTTCATCTAAAGTCACCCAGTTTTTTAGAGCTCCCAGATAATTCCCCAGTGTCAGGGTGCCTGTCGCCTGCATTCCGCTGTATAAAATTTTCTTTCCGTTTAACATCCTCTGATCCTTCTTTCTGATTTCTGCCGTCTACGGCGGTTTCTTCTGATTCGTTTTCCTTTGGGCCGTCCTGCATTTTTCAATACATGGATGCGGATATAACGAAATACCTTTTCTTCTCCCTCATCCGCTAACATATGCAGCAGCTTCTCCAAAAGCTTTCTCGTCTCGTCATGAAGCATATAATGATCTCTGCCATGTTCGTAATACGCAAGGGGACTGCGGTCCGTATAATTTTCCTTTTGATAATTCTTGCAGGCCGCAATCCTGTCAATAAACATTTCCACGACATATTTGTCCGGCATCCGCATCCCCTGCATCTGCTTATTGCCTTTGACAGAATAATCAATCCAATACTCCAGATGATGTTTGTTTCTGCCTTTGTGATGCAGCCAGGCAGAGGAATATCCTTTCTCCTCCCGCTCTGCATTGTTAGGGCTTTTATTCCCCTGATAATATCTGCATCCTACCAGAAATTCCACCGGTGTATATTTGGACCAGTCATGCATGATTCCCTGACGGTACAATCCTACCCGAAAACAGCCCTGGCGCACCAGATTTTTATGATGCACTATGGTTTTTAAATGCTCCCATGCTTTCATAACATCTCCTGCTTTCTATTTTCCAATGATAATACAGACACTCTGTGCCTCTAATATATAACTTGTTTCTTTTAACTCTTCCGGCTCTGCCAAAAATGTCTGTTTCAGCGCTGTATCCATACAAAGATACCATTTGCGTTTTCCGGGTTTTGCCGGAATTGCAAGTTTTTTGTGCAAATCAGAAAAGTTAAATCCAATATAAACATCTTCTTTTTCTCCCGCATATCTGCCGCAGTAGAGAATTCCAAGAGAACCCCGGTCAAAAATTCCCGGCGTAATCCAGGCTGCCTCTTCATGATATGACAGATCCGGGCAGCCGCAGGATTTTGTATCTGCAAGCTGCATAGGCTGTTCCATACGGAGAATCTCATGCTCTTTCCGGAACGCAGCCAGTTTCTTGATGTATTTTAGAAATTCCTTTGCCTGACCTGTGGAATTCCAGTCCTTCCAGCCAATCTCATTGTCCTGGCAATAGGCATTATTATTTCCTTTCTGGGAATTGCAGTCCTCGTCTCCCGACATCAGCATAGGGACTCCCTGGGCTAAAAACAGCATGGCGGCCATATTTTTCATACGGCGGATACGAATCTTCTGGACATTTCTGCTGGTAGTCTCTCCCTCAACGCCGCAGTTAATGCTGCAGTTCCATACCGGACCATCCATATTGTTTTCTTCGTTTGCTTCATTGTGTTTCTGCCCGTAAGAAAACAGATCCCTTAAAGTAAAACCGTTATTGTCGGCAAAATAATTTACATATCCCAGTTTTGCATTCTGCTTTCGCATCTGATCCGCCAGTTCCCTGACGCTGCCATTTACACCGCTGGCCAGTTTCCGGCTGGGATAAAGAAATTCATCCGTATAAAGAAAAGCCCTGGGATATTCTTTTTCTACATCCGGTATCATCTCTTCCGTAATCCCTTTGTAAAAAATCTTGACTCTTCCCAGATAAGGATTTTCCAGCAAAAGTTCTATGGGAATGTCATCTCCCTGTAAATGAAAGCCGTCTACATGATATTCCTGTACCCAGTACTTTAACACTTCAAGAATCATTTCTTTTGGCATCGGTTTGGGAAAATCCATTTCTAAAATGCACTCCATCCCTCTTTTGTGCATGGAGAGAATACATTCCTTTAATTCTGCATCCGGCATTTCGCCGGCAGCATAAGACGCCTTGGGTGCAAAATACATTCCTTCTCCATATCCCCAGTAATTAATCTTGTAAGAAAGCTTCTTTTTCGGCTTTTGGATTTTGTCGCCTTTTTTGGATTTCCACCTGGTATATTCCGGAAGTTCTTTTGCCTCCCGATATATGATTTCTTCAAATTCATAGACCGGCATCAGTTCTATGGAAGTGACGCCCAAAGACTGCAGATAAGAAAGCTTTTTCGTCAATCCCCGAAAAGTTCCTCTGTCTTTGATCCTCTCCGGGAGACCCTTTGTAAATCCTCTGACATGAAGTTTATAAATCACCATATCTTTCCGGGGTATATCTACTTCGCACTCCCCTCTCCACAAAAAACGGTTCTTCTCATAACGGCACCGCAGCGTCTGTTCCTGACTTCTGCCTGTATCCGCCCACTTCTCTCTCCCTACAATTCTTCTTGCATAAGGATCTGTTATGGTCTCGCCATCTATCCGAAAATTATAATCGTATTCTGCCGGATCTAACCCTTCTATTTGAACAGCTCTAAGATTCCCCTTGGAAAACTCTTTCGGCACAGAAATCTCTTCCATGCATTCTGTATGATTTCTTTCGTAAATTAATATATCAAAATCGGACTCTTTTCTGCAGACCATACAAAAATTCATCCCTGTTTTTCCTCTGACTGCTCCTAAATGGGAAAAATCGCCCTTTTTCATCTTAAATTTCATGTTCTTTATCACCTTTTCATCCTAAACTCAGCAAGTACATTTTTCATTATAACATTTTATTGACTCATTTGTATATCTTTTTCTGAACATATTGCATATTTATCTGAATTATTATATAATCTGTATAATTGTACGCAACAATAAAGCCAAAAGCTGATAGCTGGATTTATACACAGTCAGGAGGTTATTATGAACGATCAGAATAAGAATAACAATGCTCTGCCGGATGATGAAGATATTTGCGTCACATTGGAAATGGATGACGGAACCATGGCAGAATGTGAAATTTTAACTATTTTTGAAGTAAACAGCCAGGATTATATCGCCCTTCTCCCTTTGGATGAAAAAGGCGCCCCCAACGAAGAAGGCACCATATACCTCTATCGTTATCAGGAAGACGAAGAGGGCAGCCCTTCTTTGGAAAACATCATGGACGATGAAGAATATGAGGCTGTGGAAGAACGATTTGACGAACTTTTAGACGAGGCTGAATTTGAAGACCAGCTATGAAACCGAAGGCTGAACCGTTATGACTGTTCTGTTCCTTCTGCCAGAAATCTGGAAATTTCTTTTTCATGATTTCCAATCTTTTTGGCTGCATACAAATGCAGCTCTTCTTTCGCGCGGGTAACACCCACATAGAACATTCTCCGTTCTTCCTCCAAATCTGCCGGAAGAACGGCTTTTTTGTATGGAGTAACCCCTTCATTGACATCTATAATATGCACTACGTCGAATTCCAGCCCTTTTGCACTGTGAAAAGTGGCCAGCGTTACGGCATTCTCTTCTTTTTTCTTTTTGCCGTAAACTTCTTTTAATTCCTCTTTGTACCGTTCGATATGCAGAAACCATTCTTCAAAAGAAGAGTACCGGGTACTGCTTTCCTGAAGGGAGTCCAATACTTCAAACAGACCTTCTTCTTCCATGCTCCGCTCTCTGGCATATTCTTTTAAAAACGAATCATATCCGATCGCCTTTCTGATGTAGTTGACAGCGGCAAAAGGCCGCATCTTTCCTATCATCTGTATATCTTCCCACAGCTTTTCAATGCGCCGTTCTACCCAGGGCTGCATAGAATAAAAAGCCTGCCAGCGGCTAAATTCCACACTCTCCTCTTCCAGACTCTCTCTGCTGATATACCGTTTCGGACGATTCATAATCATCAGAAAATCTCTGCGCTTACGGCTCCCCATGGCAATCCTGATATAAGCAAAAATATCTTTAGCAATCCAGTGCTCATACAAATCAGGCACGCTGTCTCTGGCTGTAAAGGGAATATTGTATTCCATAAGCTGTTCCATTAACATTCTGGCCTGTGTATTGGTGCGAAACAGCACTGCTATACCGGAATAAGGCGCTGCTGCATTTCGGATGTTTTCCACCACTTTTCCATATTCCTCCCGCTGCGTTTCAAACACTTCCGACGTAATCGAATGTTCTTTTTCTTTTGCCGCCTGTATTTTCTTTTGAAAACGTTCTTTGTTATGTCCGATGATGCGGGAAGCAAACTCCACCACGTCTTTGGGGCACCTGTAGTTATAGGATAGATTTACAATCTCTGCATCCGGATAGTCCTTTGTCACATGAAACATGATTTCCGGCCTTGCACCCCGAAACCGGTACACCGACTGATCGTCGTCTCCTACCACAAAAAGATTTTTCTCTTTTTCTGCAAGCATTTTTACAATATCATACTGAATCTGATTGACATCCTGAAATTCGTCAATCAATATGTAACGGTATTTCTTCTGCCATGCCAAAAGGATATCTTTCCGCTGGGAAAACAATTCATAGGTGTACACCAGCATATCGTCAAAATCAATTTTTCGATGCCGTTTCAAAAACCCATGATATTCTTGATAAATCTCTTCAAACGTCTCTTTGGCGCAGTGAATGGGGTAATAATTTGCAAGGGCTATCCTGCTGTTTTTGACTAAACTGATCTCTGCGAGAAGATTCTGCACAAACTCTGCCTCGTTGTCACAATCCAGCCTCATGGAGCGCAGCATTTCCTGCATCAGCTGTGTACGTTCTTCTTCCCGTATAATATTAGAAACTTCAAAGTGATATGCGTGTTTTAAGATCATAAAAAAGACTGCGTGGAAGGTTCCAAAGGTTACTCTTCTTCCTTCCGCCGGCATCAGAGAAAGAAATCGTTCTTTCATTTCATTTGCCGCTGCTTTGGTAAAGGTAATCACCAATATATTCGATGGATCTATATTGGCATATTGGATTAAATTGGCAATTCGCCTGGTAATTACCAGCGTCTTGCCGGAACCGGGTCCGGCAAGCGCCAGCATTGGACCTCTTTGATGCATAACAGCCTGCATCTGAGCATCATTTAAATTTTGATTCATAGACTTGTTTTTAATTTCTCAATTCCTTTGTGAATTCTTGACAACGATTCTTCTTTGCCCAGGATTTCCATAATCTCCGTTGCGCCTCCCGGCGTCATCTGTTTGCCGGAAACCGCGGTGCGAATGGGCCAGAGTACATAGCCGTTCTTATAGCCCTTTTCTTTTACAAAAGAAGAAATTTTCTCATATAATGCATCGTTGCTGTAATCCTGCTGTTCCTCTAAGATCGGAAGAATTTCGTTTAAAACGGCAAGGGAGGTTTCCGGATTCGTCTTCATCTTCTTGTGGGTATACATTGCGGAGTCATATTCCGGAAGTTCTTCAAAGAAATCAATATGATCGGCAATATCAGGAAAAATCTCTATTCTTGTCTGAACTAATCCGGCAATTTTTCTAAGGTCACAATCGCGATGAACTACCTGTTTGATATAAGGCTCCGCCATTTCATAGAAACTTTCAAAATCCATGGCTTTCATATATTCCCCATTCATCCATTTTAATTTTGTGATATCAAAAACCGCCGGTGATTTGCTCATATGATGATAGTCAAATGCTTCTATCAGCTCTTTCAAACTGAAAATTTCTCTGTTATCCGATGGACTCCAGCCTAACAACGCCACAAAATTCACAACGGCATCTGACAAAAATCCCTGCTCCAACAAATCTTCATAAGAAGAATGTCCGCTCCGCTTGCTGAGTTTCTGATGCTCTTCATTGGTGATCAAAGGACAGTGCACATACACCGGAACTTCCCAGCCGAAAGCCTCGTAAAGACGGTTGTATTTCGGCGAAGAAGACAGATATTCATTGCCTCTGACAATATGGGTAATTCCCATTAAATGATCGTCTACTACATTAGCAAAATTATATGTGGGATATCCGTCGGATTTGATCAGGATCATATCGTCTAATTCTGCATTGTCCACTTCAATCCTGCCATAAATCTCATCTTCAAATACCGTCGTGCCAGTTCTAGGATTGTTCTGTCGAATCACATAAGGTACACCGGCCGCCAGATTTTCTTCGATTTCTTCCCGGCTCAGGTTCAAACAGCGCTTGTCATAAATGACGATTTCTTTGCCCGCCACCGTTTCTTTCAAACTTTCCAGGCGTTCTTTATCACAAAAACAATAATATGCTTCTCCCTTTTCAATCAGTTGTCTGGCATATTCCAGATAAATGCCCTTTTCCTGACGCTCACTCTGTACATAAGGTCCGACGCCTCCGTCTCTGTCCGGTCCTTCATCATGAATAAGCCCGGTTTTTTCCATTGTCCGGTAAATAATGTCAAGGGCTTCCGGCACAAAACGTTCCTGGTCCGTATCCTCTATTCTTAAAATAAAATCTCCACCCGCATGTTTTGCAATCAAATATGCATATAATGCTGTTCTTAAATTGCCCACATGCATCCGTCCCGTAGGACTTGGTGCAAATCTCGTTCTTACTTTGCTCATCTGTCTCCTCCGTCTCTGTATTTATTTGTGTACCTGATGCCGGGGTTTTAGTTGACAGGTTTACGGTAGAGATAATAATATCTCACAGAAATTTCTTTGGTGTTTTTATTCATATATTCTACTCTGAAACTTGTCTCCGCATAAAATCCGGTAGACATATAATAATACCAATAGCTTGGATCATAAGTACTTTTATAATCATGTTCATATTTATATGCATAGGAAGAGAGTGCAACCTTAGAATTGTTCTTAATGGGTCTCTCTACCCACTTTCCACTTGCGTCATAATATCTCATGATAATGGAATTTAATTTATAGCCCTTTTGCATTGTCACTTTGAATTTGCCGCTCTTTTTGTTTGTCATCGTACCGAAAATATCTTGTTTGCCCGCAAACGTTACTTTCTTGAGAGCCGGATGATAATATTCCAAATTCATTTCTTTTGCCGTCACCTGAACCGTATGCTTGCTTACTTTTTTGCCCTGGGCATTGCATACCTGAAATGTCACTTTATATTTGCCCGGCTTCTGCGCATACAGACGAAGGGTCGCATAACCGTATGGATGCTCTGTATTGGTATACAGTGAATCATGATAATACTGATATGTCTGTTTAACATACAGATTCTTGCTGTTGGATTTGATTTTTGTCACTTTCGCATCGCCCAGTGAATAATCGATGTTAATATCTGTTTCATAAGTAGAACCTACAGGAATCGTAATTTTCTTAGGATTCACAGATGCTTTTGCAAATGCCTGTGTATTAGGAACGGCCATTACTGCAGCTGCCATGCATACTGCCAATGCAATACCGGTAAATTTTTTCCAGATTTTCATATTTTTTTCCTCCTTTTTTGGACGCTTTACAGCTGCTAATTTTTCTTGGCCAGACGATGAACCGAGGTATACCATGAGCCTTCTTCATTTGTATATTTATCTATATAGATAACACGAATGTCTGTATCTGCAAACAAGTCTCCATACCAATACTCATATCCCGGCCCATTGTTAGAGCTGACATATTTCGATCTGTATTGTCCGAGCTTTATTTTTTTACCGTTCTTGACTATTTTTGCGACGCCGTTGCCGCTTTTATCATAGGTCGTTACTTCTATGGCTTTGACGCTGTAACCTTTTGTCATCTTCACTTTGATTTTGCCCCCTGCTTTTGGGAAAACCCTGGTTCCAAATACAGGATTCACTGCATCATAAACGGATTTTCCGCCAATCGTCACCTTCTTAACTGCAGGTTCCAGTGTTGCAAACACTTGAACTACATGATGCCTTCTCACCCTGTTATTCCTGTCAACTACGTCGAAACTTACTTTGTACTTGCCTTTTTTCTTCGCATACATAGAAATTGTTGCGTGACCCGTATCACTACTGTCGGCATCCACATAGGTGGTCCGCACAATCAGATTCTTCTTAGATGAAGATTTTAAGTTGGCAATTTTGTAATCTCCTGCAGCCAGATTCACCTGAAAAGAATCCTGTGACAACACCATAGCATGCGCTTTTACAGGCGCTGTAGATGCCTCTGCCTGTACGTCGGAAACCAGCATCAAAGATGCAATCATACCAATTGCCAGCATACAGCAAACAACTTTTCTCGTTACTTTTTTCATTACTCTTTCCTCCTGTAATTATAATTTTATGTCAGAACTTTTTCCAGTTCCTTCAACGTTTTCCATTATACTCCTGTCGGTTCACAATTACAACATTTTTCATTCATCAGCCTTCATTGAGAGACAATCTATGCATATGATACAGTTTTTCATAAATTCCGCCTTTTGCCAACAGCTCCTTATGACTGCCCTCCTCTGCAATCCCTTCTTCCGTCAGCACCAGAATCCTCTTCGCATTCTGAATCGTCGTCAGTCTATGGGCAATGACAAAAGTCGTTCTGTTCTTCGCCAGCCTCTCCAGAGAATCCTGCACCACCTTTTCACTTTCGTTGTCAAGGGCAGAAGTCGCCTCATCAAAAATCAGAATCGGCGGATTTTTCAAAAACACCCTTGCAATGGAAATTCTCTGTTTCTGACCGCCGGAAAGCTTAATGCCGCGCTGCCCAATATCGGTTTCATAGCCATTGGGCAAAGACATAATAAACGCATGGGCATTGGCATTTTTCGCAGCCTGAATGACCTCTTCTCTTGTGGCGTTCGGCCTTCCGTAACGGATATTGTCATATACTGTTCCCACAAAAAGATACACATCCTGCTGTACAATGCCGATATGATCCCTCAGGCTCTTAATCTGCAAATTGCGGATATCCCTGCCATCCACTCTGACTGCGCCGCCGGTCACATCATAAAATCTGGGAATCAGGCTGCAGAGGGTGCTTTTTCCCGCGCCGGAAGAACCCACAAGAGCCACATACTCTCCGGCATCCACATGAAGATGAATATGACTTAACACAGTTTCGCTGTCTTCCTCATAGCGGAAAGACACATTGTCAAAATCAATCATTCCCTTTACGTTTGACAGTTCTTCTGCATCCTCCTCATCTGCAATATCCGGCTCTATCGCCATAATCTCTAAAAAACGCTCAAATCCCGTGTAGCCGTTCTGGAACTGCTCCGTAAAATCGATCAGTGTTTTGATTGGCTCCGTCAGAACATTGATATAAAGCAAAAAGGTAATCAGATCTGTCACTTCGATTCTGTCGGCCGAAATAAAAATTGCCCCCGCCGCCAACACAACAATGGTAATCAGCAGTGAAAAAGAACTTAAGCCGGCATGATAGCCGCCCATATAAAGATAACTGTTTTTTTTGGCATTTAAAAATCCCTGATTTCCTTTTTGAAACTTTTCTTTTTCCATTTCTTCATTGGCAAAAGATTTCACCACGCGGATTCCGGAAAGATTGTCTTCAATCTGACTGTTAATCTCTGCAATTTTCTCCCTGTTTCTGCGAAATGCCCGTTTCATTTTCCCATTAAAAAAATAAGCATAGACAAACATTACCGGAACCAGTGCAAAAGCCGCCAGGGTCAATACCGGACTGATGCACATCATAATCACAAAAGCGCCGCAGATTTTAATAATGGAAATCACGATATTCTCCGGCCCATGGTGCATCAATTCCGTAATATCAAACAGATCTGTCGTAATCCGAGACATCAGGGCTCCGGTTTTCTGGTTATCATAAAATGCAAAAGACAGTTTCTGAAAATGTTCAAAAATCTCCCTGCGCATATCGTATTCTATTTTGGCCCCCATAACATGCCCATAATTGCTGATAAAATAATTACAGTAGCAGGAAACTGCCACCATTCCTACCATAATAAGCCCCAAAATCAATGTCTGGCGCAGCACTTCCTCTTTGTCCAGATAAATGATCGTAGAAGTAATATAACGGGCAATCAGGGGTATGGCAAGAGCGACTGCTGATGCCGTAATTGCAAAAAACATATCCGCCGCAAAAATTCTCCGATATGGTTGATAATATGAAATCATCTTTTTTAAATTTTTATTCATCTTTGATCCTTCTTCTAATTCAACATTTTAAAATCTTTTTCCGTCTTTTTCAGGGGAATATCTTCTGAATCGATTCCTTCGATCCGGATTGGCCTGCTTTGGTCTATGGCCCATACCAACGCATGAATCTTTTCTTCTTCTCCCTGCACCTCCATTTCAACAGTTCCGTTGTACAAATTCCTTACCCATCCGCTCAATCCAAGCCTTGACGCCTCATAATACGATCTGTAACGAAAGCCTACTCCCTGCACATTTCCATAAAAAATATAGTGTTTCCGAATTATTTTATTCATTTTCCCCGCTCCCAAAACATTTTTGTACAAAATCTCCATACGACAAGAAAGATGCCTCAAAAGCAGCTTTTTACTGCCGCTCCTGAGACACTTTCTTATTGACTCTGCCGTGTGCGCAAAGCCTCTGACTGAGTAGTTACGCAGCCTTTTCTTTCTTACATGCGCTCCGGCGCACCAAATCCAAGTACGTCAATACAGGTTTCCAGAATCCCTTTTGTCAATTCTAACAGACGGATATAGCCCGCCTGCACTGCTTTGTCTTCTTCTGCCAGTATCTTCGTTTCATGATAAAAATGATTAAAAGCATTCGCAAGTCCGTAAACATATGCACACACCTTATGGGGCGCTGTCTCTGCAAAAGCGCTTTCCATTGCCGCCGAAAAACGGGTGATTTCCAACATCAGAGCCTTTTCGCTTTCTGATTTTGCCGGAAGTATTTTCGCATCTTCCACCGTATATCCAAGGGTTCTGTATTTAGCCAGAATCGACTTCATACGGACAATGGTATATAGAATGTAAGGCCCTGTATTCCCTTCAAAAGAAGTAAATCTCTCAATATCAAATATATAATCCTTAGATGCCTGATTGGACAAATCGCCGTATTTGACTGCAGACAATGCTACCATTTTTGCCGTCTCCTTTGCCTCTCTTTCATCTGTCAGAGAAGAATTTCCTGCAATCTTTTGATACATCTCTTCGTTAATCTCATTTAACAAATGCTCCAGACGCATCACGCCGCCGTCTCTTGTTTTAAAAGGCCTGCCGTCTTTGCCGTTCATGGTGCCAAAGCCCTGGAAAGTCAGTTTTGTATCATCTTCTACCAGATGCGTCTTTCTGGCACAGCGGAATACCTGGGTAAAATAAAGCTCCTGCCGTTTATCTACTACATAGATAATTTCATCCGGATGATACTCTTCCATACGCCATACAATTGTAGCAAGATCAGTGGTATTGTAAAGAGATGCGCCGTCTGACTTTAAAATCATGCAGGGCGGAACTTCTTTGGTGTCTGTTTCTTCTTTTACATCAACCACCAATGCTCCCTCGCTGATATACGCATATCCGTCGTCTTTCATCTTCTGCACCATATCCGGAATAAAAGGCTGTGCGTCCGATTCTCCTTTCCACAGATCAAAAGAGACATTCAGATTTTCGTAATTTCTTTTTAAGTCTGTAACAGAAACGTTTAAAATATGAGAAAGCAGCGCCTGATAGCCTTTTCTTCCATGCTGCAGTTCATACGTAGCCTGCATGGCCGCCTCTTTATATGTTTCGTCTTCTTTGGATTTTCCGCTGGCTGTGGGATAAATATCTTCTAATTCCGATATCGTAAAAGGCGGCTCTTTGGGGTATTCCCCTGTAAATGTTTCATCAAAATAAACCAAATCCGGTTTTCTTGCAGCAAGCTCTGTAATGATCAGCCCCATCTGGAGACCCCAGTCTCCCAGATGCACATCCCCGATCATGGTATGCCCCATAAACCGGCCGATACGTTTTATGCTCTCTCCAATAATTGCAGAACGCAGATGTCCGATATGCAGCGGTTTTGCCACATTTGGGCCGCCATAATCCAACATGATCTTTTTGGGCGAATCCGCCTTTTCACATCCAAACCGCTCCGTATCCTCCTGCATTTTCTGCAGGTATTCTGCAAGATATCCTTCCTCCAATTTTAAGTTCAAAAAGCCCGGTTTTACCGATTCTGCCATAGAGAACATCCCATTGTCTGACAGTTTCGCCGCAATCTCATCTGCAATCAGAAACGGCGCTTTTTTGTATTCCTTTGCCGCCGCCAAAGCGCCGTTGCACTGATATTCACATAAATCCGGGCGATTGGACAACGTTACCTTTGCGTATTTCTTATCATACCCACATTCCGCAAATACCTGTTCCACTTCACCGGTAATCAAATCTAAAATCTTTTTCATTTCTACTTCACAATCCTAACGCTGGATTTCTGTCCTTTCTTTTTAAATTTCTTCTGGTAGTCCTTCCATTTCTTCCCTGGAACTTTAATTTTACAATCTTTATGAATGCCTTTCAATGCCTTTTTACCAACGTTTTTCAGAACATTTGTCTGTACTGTGATCTTCTTCAGCTGTCCATCCCCCGCAAAAGCAGAATCTCCAATGGTTTCCACATATTTGCCAACGGTTGCGCTGCGCAGTTTTTTATTTTTTGTAAATGCCTTAGCTGCAATGGCTGTTACTTTGTAAGAAGTTCCTTTATAAGAAACCGTTGACATAACTTTTGCATTTTTAAACGTCTTTTTCGTTGGTTTCAGATAAGTAACGGTATACTCCGTTCCACTGTCTTTTGTAATTTGATACCAGCCCTTATTCGATATGAACTGTGTACCCGCCAGAGAATCCTTCTTTTCTCCATTATTTCCCTTAGCGGGGACTTTATCCAATTTTTGAATTGCCTCATTCAAATCCGCCGTTGCCTGTACAATCTGTCTGGCGTCTTTTGATTCCAGAGCTTTTAGCAATGCCGCATAAGCCGTCTGCAGCTTATGATAGGATTCCTCTGTATACTGGGATTTGTCAATGTTTTCCGCTTCCCGCTTTGCCTTATCTGCCTCCTGCAAAATCTCCTCACTGGGTTCCTGGTTATCTTCCGACTCTTTCAGTCCCCACGCACCGTCTGCAGTTCTCCTCGGCCTTACAGCTGCTAAAATTTCTTCCAGCTCCCACTCATACAGATTTGTATAATTAAGCGTTTCAAAATCACTGGCATTTTCATCGGTATCCACAAAACTTATCCTGCGTACTGCCTTTTTCTTAGATATAATCGTATCATCATTTAGCGGATCCGGATCTGTCAGCGGAGTTCCCTCTGCCTTATCTTCATTCACCGATACGCCGTCAATCTGATCGGCGCCGCTTTTCAGCAGGATGCGGTACTGCTTATTATCAATGGTCAGGCTTTCCCATGCAGCGTCTCCTTCTGCAACCTGAACCGGCGCTGCGTCTGCGCTTCTGGATGCTTTGCATCGTATCAGGTAAGAATGTCTGGATGGAATCGCACCGGAAAGTGAAATTTCCTCTGTGATGCCATTGGATTGATACTGAATGCTGCAGCCGTTTAAATCTGCCTCTTTATTCGTCGGATTATAAAGCTCTATAAAGCTATGGGACAGCGGAACATCTTTCTTGTCTCCGTCACCGTATACCTGATTGATAATCACATGATCCCGCTGCGCCTCTACCATTTCCATTTCTGATGTCATAGACGCCTGCAGTACCCCTTCTACTGTCTCATCTGCACTTGTCACTTCTACCGAAATCTTTTTCCCTGCATAAGACGCATCTGTGGAAAGGAATCTGCCCGCGGTATTCTCAATCACCGCATCGTCTGCTTTCCATTTACAAACCAGCTCGCCGATATAACTATCTGCATCCTCCTTAACATCTGCATACAAAACTGCGCCCACAATGGCGTTGCCCCGAATGGAAACCGTGCCTCTCAGCTCTGTTGGTTCCGGCTCTTTTACTTCCCATTCTCCGTCTGCAAGACATCTTGGGCGGTTTGCCTCTACACTGTCGCTTCTGTAATCAACCTGTACAAAATCTGCTTTATTGTTATTTGTATCTGCAAAGTTTCTACGGCGAATGGATTTCTGTTTGCTGATAACCTTATCCGGAACCTGTTCACCCTCTTCTTCCAGATTTCCTTCATTCACAGACACCCCGTCTGCATGCTGATTATTTCCGTCTCGAAGAAGAAGCTTATAACGTTTATTATCAATGGTCTGCGTCCACTCCTGATCGTATTTATCATCATCAATGGTCAAATAAAACGAATAGTTCGGCGTAAGAATCGTCTGGGCTTCACATCGAATCAAATAGGAATGCTTGGAAGGAATTGTTTTGGCGTCAAGATTAAGGACAACTCCCTCTTCCCCTGTTGTTCCATTATCCCCCTGGGAATAGTAATACAGCGTATAGCCCGCAAGGCTGATATCCTGATCCGTCGGATTGTACAGCTCAATAAAGCTATGCGATACGGCAGAATCCGTATTGGCGCCGCCGCCATATACCTGATTGATGATAATATGGTCATTTAAAACGATTACTTTAATCACTGCACTGGTTGCTTCTGATGATAGCGGACCTGTCTCCCAGCTGCTTCGCACCTCTACCGTAATTTTCTTTCCTTCTTCTGCATCTGTCAGTACATAGCTTGCCTGTGTCGCTCTCTCAATCGGTACGTCATCTGCTTTCCACTGATAAGACAGTATACCAGAATTATTCGTATCCACAACTGCCTCCAATGTACAGCCGACTCTCGCCAGCCCCTGAATTTCAACGGTGCCGGTCAACGCATCTGCAGCTATTTCTTTTTGGAATAAAGTATAATCACTAATGCAGACATCAATCTCTTTGTCATTGTATCTGCCTTTTACCGTTATCAGATTTCCGGCATCATCCATGGCCATTGCCTGCACCACATTATTCACATATGCTTTCCGTTCTATATTCTTCTCAAGGCCCGCCGCTCCGTCCTTTATCGTAATCGCTGCTTTCCCGTTTTCCACATCCTGGGTTCCTGCCAGACGTCCGTTAATATAAAATCCCACCATTTTAATGGAATCGTCCATTACATTCGCTGTATAGGAACTCTCTGTCGCCGATGCTGCAGTATCTACAGATACGGAAATCTTTCCGGAGGAAGTATTCTGGTATTTTTGGAAGGAAGTCAAAAGTTTATCCAGCGTTGTCTTTGACGATGCCGCATCCGGCGTCTTTCCATCAGACCAGCCAAACTGCTGATCCATCCAGTTTAAACGGTTCTGCAAAAATGTCTGTAAACGGGTTACTCCCGCATCAAAACTTTCCTCCTCATATGCACAATTTTGATACAGACTTCCTTTGAGATTATAATTCGACACTCCCGATTCTGCCAGATATGCACGTTCCTGATCTATAATGCCTCCGCTTTTTGCGACATCCTCAAATTTCTCCCGGTAATCCCAGTAGCACTCATACAGTTTCTCTACAAAATAGGGATCTCCAATCAAATAACGATACCAGGATTCCTTCTGTTCTTGCAACATGCTTCCTGCCTGGCGGGTGACTACCATCCAGCTTTCATAATTATTTGTCTCTCTCTGGCTGACAATACTGTTAGAAGTCCAGTCCATATCCCATACAGGCCCCATCATCAGCTTTTTGCCAAGATCCTTATACATATATGTACTTTTCTTCATTGTTTCTGTATTCCAGTAAAATTCATTGAGCAAAAGATATTTCACCAGAGAATCCATATCCACCAGATCCGTATAATGCTGCCGCCCCTTAAAATCCGTGGTAAAGTTAGAGACGTTTTCCTTGCTCTCTGTCTCTTCCACCGTTATAGAATAATCCGGAGAATGTACCGTATCTTCTACCGCCTGTATAAACTGATACGCATAATTATACAAGGCATCACATTTTTGTTTGCTGTCATCCGCCTTTTCGATAGCCCCCTCACCGGCTCCTGTTGTAGGCCGGATAAACTCCGGGCTTTTAAACATAATCGGCTGGTACGTATCCGTCCGGAACTTAGAAACCTCATCATAGTATCCGTCCAGTTCAAAGAGAAATCCGCCGGATACATCTATGCCTCCGGAAGAATTTTTCGGGATCTCAACAGCATAGTCGGAAATCGTATATGTTTTGCCGTTAAAAGATACGCTGCCGCTTGTAATCCACTGCATATTCTGGTTCATATAATCTTCCAGTGCATCCTGGTCTATGGTCTGTCCGTTTGCTTTTTCTGCCTTTGCAATTGCTTTGGCCGCATCCTCCGCAAGATCTTCCCAGTTGTAAATGTTTACACGGCTTTCCTGTATACGGACATTTCCTACAAGCTGATAATTTCCGGCATATTCCCCGTTTAAAATCAATTCCACATTGGCGGAAGGCAGGGACGGCTGTATACCCATTTCTCCGGCAAGATCATAGGATGTTTTATTCCGAAGCAGCGATTCATCCATGAAATTGGCAAGCAGCGCCCAATGCTTGCTTTCACCAAATCCAAACAAATTCGTCTTTTTATCCAGCTTAAGTTTATAAGGACGCTTGCCGCCGCTCCAGATTGACTGATTCCAGGTACTGTTTCCTCTGCCTCGTATTTCAATTGCTCCGTCATACAAAGCGACTTCTGTGCCCGGATATCTGTCATTGCTCTGTATACGCATCTGTGCGCCTTCATAATCCGTTTTACTGTCAATGCTGCTGCCGTCGTCAGTAACGATATATACAACCGGAAGCCTGCTGATAAACATCCGGATCGGCCCGCACTCTCCAACTGTGTTTCCGCTGCTGTCGGTAAGCTGCACTGTTACGGCCAGCATTTTTTGCAAATCTTCCGCAGAAGGCGTATAAGAAGAATTGGTTCCCTTTGAAACACCGTTCACACTCCAGTCATACGTGCATACGGTGCCCTGCGGCGCTCCTGCCAAAGAAACGGTAACCGCTTCTCCCACCTTTGCATATTCCTGATCAAAGCTTAATGTAACATTTGCTTTTACCGTAAGCTGAAATCTTTTTGTTTTTCCTGATTTTGTAATTGCAGTCAAAGTAACCTTTACTTCTTTCACCTGAGGAACTACCTGTACAGTTCCGTTCTCGGCATTCACCTGCATAACCTCTTCGTTATCGCTTTCCCAGGTAAGCGTTTCCGTTTTTGTTCCAAACTGAATGCTTGTGGGAACTGTAAAATTCTGCGTCACACACGAAAATGTATCTCCGGCTGCCAGAGTTAAAGAAAGCCCTGCCAATGCCAGAGATTCCCGCATTTCCTCTGAATTGACGCATTGTGTCAGCATCATATCATTGCCTGCGGACGCAGTCCACTTGCTGCTGTCTAACCCTTCCAGAAGCGCCTCTGCCTGCAGCTGTGCAGTAGATATCTGCTTTCCTGTATTGGACAGACCGGAACGATAATAGCAATAACTGAAATTATCGGTAATTTCTCCGCCGCTGATGCCATATCCTCCGTCTCCTTTATAACTTACATTACCGGTAAACACACAAGCCGTTACAGATACGGGAGATGCCTTCGCAACCCTTCCGATCATTCCGCCCGCATAATTCTGAGAGGTAGAACTGCCGCAGACAATATCGCAGCCAATATAAATATTGCTGATGGTTACACCGTTATTGCCAGAGGATATATTGGGACGCATTTCTCCAATCAGCCCTCCGGCGCCTACCACATCTCCACTATTAGAAGTATTTCCCTGAATCTTACCCCCTATAATTGCGATATTGTCAATCTCTGCATTGCGGTTTACTTCTCCCGCCAAACCGCCCAGAGATAAATACGCCGTATTACTCTCTGCCGTCATATCCACATCGACATTGATTTCTGTCAGAATCAAATTCCGAACAGACGCTTTATCATCTGCATCACTGCTCCCAATCATTCCAAACAGTCCATACTGCCACTCCTGATCGGAGTTTTCTTTCTTTTGAATGGTAAGATTTGAAATAATATGACCGTCCCCGTCAAAGGTTCCTGTAAAAACATTTGCTCCGCTGTCGGAGCCTCTGCTTCCCATGCCTCCGCCAATAGGCGTAAAATTCACTCCGGACATATCAATGTCCTGCGTCAGCCTGTAATCTCCATCCAGCGGATACCCATTCTCATTTCCGATTTTCTGCAAATCCGCTGCACTGCTAATCGAAATCGGTTCCGCCGCTTTTGCTTCTGTATGTCCCACAGGCGCTATCCCGATTCCGGAAATTCCAAGTCCCAAAGCAAGCACAAAACTCATTGTCTTTTTCCAAAAGTTTCTTATACTTCTTCTTTCCATTCTACTCCTCCATTCTATCTGATATTTTATTTGTCTGTATTGTCAACAACTGCCGCCGCCATGGCATACTGTTCCCGATGCCGTTTTTCCACCAGTTTCCTTTCATATGCAATACATCCATGATTGTGCCACGGATCATTAAAATAATAAGACTCTTCATCATACCCTACCAAAAGCATGCAGTGCTCATTGGAAATCCAAGAAAACAAAGAACCATCCGAAAGCTGCCAGTCCGGTCCCTGAATTGTCTCCTTTAAATCAATGCTCGCCCAGAAAACCACCGGCATATCATGATCAATATAACATTTCAGAATCTCGTCCATTGCCATGCCTGTGATATTTTTTGCCTTTTTGGACAAATGCATATCTGCAAACAGCCGATTAAAAGCCTGTACAATCACCGGCGCATAACAGCCAAAAGATTCACTGTCATAGGGGCTTCCCGCAAAACAACTCCAGGGGTTCGGCCCATAAAGCCGCTCCCCTTTCTTTTGCATCGGTTCCTTTTTCAAATAAAAATCAATAAACTCATCCGGAGATATTGAAATACCCAGATAATTCAGCAGCATCACTGCAGAAATGCTTTCACAGCCCGTCGGATACTTTTCAGTTTGATCAATATAAGGCGCCTGAATTATTTTCTTCATGCACGCGCCTCACTGCGTTCTTTTCTGGAAATGAAAAATAATACCAAAAACAGAATCGCTGCAGAGCCTGCAAGAGAAATCATCCAGTTTTTACTAATGCCGGCAATGATATATCCAATCGCGCAGATCACCGCAACAATCATAGCATACTGCATCTGTGTCTGTACGTGATTGATATGATTACTCTGGGCTCCGGCAGAGGACATAATCGTCGTATCGGAGATCGGCGATATATGATCTCCGCAAACCGCCCCTGCCAAAACTGCCGAAACAGAGATAATCATCATCTCATCATCAAATCCGGCATACATATTCACTACAATCGGCACCAGAATCGCAAACGTTCCCCAGGAGGTTCCAGTGGAAAATCCCAAAAACAGCGCAATCCCGAACATAATTGCAGGAATCACTACACTCGCCGTCATACTTGTGCCTACCATATTGCGGACAAAATCGGCAATCCCAAGATTATCTCCCATTCCTTTCAATGTCCATGCAAAAGTCAAAATCAAAATCGCAGGCATCATCAGCTTTGCCCCTTCTGCCAATGACTGCATAAAATCATGAAAAGAAATTACTTTTCTTGGAAGATAGAGAACCGCCATAAACAGAACCGTTACGGTTGTAGCAAAAATCAGACTCATTTCCGCATCGCAGTCTGCAAATGCATCAACCACATTTCCTGCCCCTCCCAAAAATCCGGTATAAATCATGCCAAACACCGCTGATACAATCAAAACCGCAACCGGGAGCACAAGGTCAATGACCTTTCCGTTTGGATTCACCTTCTTATCTTCCTGCATACTCTCAAATTCTTCTCCGCCGGAAGTAAACAAATCTCCCTTCGCCGCATTTATTTCATGCTTTTTCATCAGCCCGAAGTCAAAATTCCAGGCAATGACAAGAAATACCATGCCGATCGTAAGCAGCGCATAAAGATTGTAAGGAATTGTTCGCAAAAACAGCTGAAATCCGGTCAGAGAACTATCCTCTGGAACATAAGAATTTACCGCAGCCGCCCAGCTTGAAATCGGAGCAATAATACAAATCGGGGCCGCTGTCGCATCAATAATATATGCTAACTTCGCCCTGGATACTCTATATTTATCCGTTACCGGACGCATCACAGACCCGACTGTCAGACAGTTAAAATAATCATCCACAAAAATTAAAACTCCAAGCCCCATGGTTGCAAACATGGACGCTTTTTTGCTTTTGATCCTCCTGCTCGCCCACTCTCCGTATGCTGCAGAACCTCCTGACTGCGTCATCAATACAATAATCATGCCAAGCAGCACGTCAAATATAATAATATTCAAATTCATATTTTCCGTCATTGTGGTAAATAACGTCTCGAATGTCCCCCATGGCTGAAAACCCGCTGTAAAAAGCGCTCCCAGCAGCACACCTACAAACAGGGAGCTATATACCTCTTTTGTTATCAATGCCAGTAAAATTGCTACAACCGGCGGAACTAACGACCACCATGTCCCATACATAAAATCTCCCCTTTCTTATCTCCCTTAATGATGGAACAGGCGAATGCCTGTAAAACTCATCACCATTCCATATTTATTGCAGGTATCAATTACATGATCATCCCGGATAGAGCCTCCCGGCTGCGCCACATACTTAACGCCGCTCTTATGCGCACGCTCAATATTATCCCCAAACGGGAAAAATGCATCCGAACCAAGGGTAACGCCGGACATCCGGTCTAACCAGGCGCGTTTTTCCTCTTTGGTGAACACTTCCGGTTTTACCTTAAAAATCTTCTCCCACGCGCCGTCTGCAAGCACGTCCATATAATCTTCGCCAATATAAAGGTCAATGGCATTGTCCCTGTCTGCACGACGGATACCGTCTACAAAAGAAAGTTCAAGTACTTTCGGAGACTGGCGTAAGAACCAGTTATCCGCCTTTTGTCCTGCAAGCCGGGTACAATGAATCCTGCTCTGCTGTCCCGCTCCGATTCCGATTGCCTGTCCGTCTTTGACATAGCATACAGAATTCGACTGCGTATATTTTAATGTAATCATGGAAATAGCAAGATCAATTTTCGCCTGTTTGGTCAGTTCTTTATTGACCGTTACAATATTTTCAAAGAATGCATCGTCAATTTTAAGTTCATTTCTTCCCTGTTCAAATGTAATTCCAAATACCTGTTTTTTCTCAATTTCTTCCGGCACAAAATCAGAATCCATTTCGATGACATTGTAATTGCCGTTTTTCTTTGCCTTTAAAATCTCCAGAGCCTCCGGCTCGTATCCCGGTGCAATCACGCCGTCGGATACTTCTCTTTTGATAATCAAAGCCGTTGCTTTATCACAGACATCGGAAAGAGCAATAAAATCTCCAAAAGAAGACATTCTGTCTGCGCCTCTTGCTCTTGCATAAGCATTTGCCAGAGGGGTAAACTCCACATCCAAATCTTCTACCCAGTAAATCTTACGCTCCACTTCAGACAAAGGAAGCCCCACAGCAGCTCCGGCTGGAGAAACATGTTTAAAGGAAGCTGCTGCCGCAAGCCCCGTTGCCGCCTTTAACTCCCGTACCAGCTGCCAGCCGTTGAATGCATCCAGAAAATTAATATAGCCCGGTTTTCCGCTTAATACCTTAATGGGCAGCTCGCCATTTTCCACATAAATGCGGGATGGTTTCTGATTTGGATTACACCCGTATTTCAACTCTAATTCTTTCATAAACAATTCCCCCTATTTGTTTTTATTTACAATCCTGGATTCATATGTTCCTGCTGCAATATCAATATAGCGTACAAACAGGGATACTTTATTTTCTTCGTTTAGACTGTTCCATACACGTTCTGTAAATGTATCAATATCCCCTTCGATTTTAATCCATTCCGGTTCTCCCTCAAAACTCGGCAGAGGATTGCCGTCTTGCATATAAGTATGAATATAATGACCTTCTCCATTCTGTGGATTTTCATATGCAAAAGTATAACGATTACATGCCGCCGGATTTCCGTTATTGCTCTTTAAAATTGACATGGCATAATTATACGTTCCATTTTCCACATGCATAATACCGGAAATCCTTGGTGTATAATTCGGTGCGTCCGGCTCAAATTCCCGAATACGCAGAGACTGTTCAAAAGTCTGCTGTCTGTCCATTCCCTCATAGATCGTATCTGTCTGGTCTCCGTTTGTCACAATTGTTTTGTTGCCCAGCACGCGGACCGGCGCGTAAATAATCAGGCTGGGATCGCTCAGTTTTGCCGGATCAAAAGCCTCTGTACGAATGCCCTCACCTTCTTCTACAAAAATGCGGTTACGGCTGTTTGTGCTCCGTCCCATGATAAAATATGCAGTAACGGCATATTTTCCGTCTTCACTTTTTCCGATGACAATTCCCCTTCCCGGATAAGCATTGCCGCAGAGCTGTTTTTCCAATGACAGTAATTCCATATATTTCCTCCCTTTTGTAAATCACGACGTGCAGAAATAACTCCTGCATAATCATTCTGCTGCCCATTAGAATAAAACAAATCTTATTAGATAAAAAGCCAACACATCTGAGCGACGCGCCCAGACGGTCGGCATTCTGATCTGTTATATTCCATGTGGTTGATTCCACGTCCCGTCAGTCATATAACTGTTTTTATTTAATCATGCTTCTTATGAATTGTCAAGCGTTTCCTCTGTTTCCTCTGCCTCTGGAGCTTCTTCTGTCAAAGACGTTTTTTCCACAGCTCCGTGCATTTCTTTTCCGATTTTATAAAACATATACAAACCGAATCCAATCAGTCCGGCCCCTATGACCAAAAACGCCGCAGCGCCAATCATCACTGCCACGTATTCCCCGCCTGAGCTGTCTGCACGATTTTTGAAAACCTGATATGCCATATATACAAGATAAAACCCCGCCATAGCATAAATTACACTTCTTCCCCTGCTTTTCATGTTTTGATTCATAAGATACTCCTCTTAAAAAATGGAATGCCCATGGATTCCATACGGATTCCATGGCATTCCAGATAAATCATATATGATTATTTACGAGCCAAATATTTCCTCATATCAATTGCACATGCTACAAGGATAATTGCACCCTTGATGATGTACTGTAAGTTCTGGCTGATTGACAAGAAAATCAATGCCTGGAAGATGATACGTAAGATAAATACACCAAGTACAACACCGCTGATCTTACCGGTACCACCTACGAAAGATACACCGCCGATAACGCAGGCAGCAATCGCATCACACTCATAGTTCTGACCGGTATTCGCCTGGTTGGAACCGATACGGGCCGACTCAATAAATCCGGTAAGACCATACATAGCGCCTGCTAATGTATGAACCAGAATCGTTGTCTTCATAACGTTTACACCGGATACGTTTGCTGCTTCCGGATTGGAACCAACGGCAAACATATTCTTACCAAATGTCGTCTTATTCCATACAAACCACATAATCGCTACGATAATAATCGCATACCATACATAATTGGGAACCGGAACTCCGCCAATCTTCAAAATACTGCCGGTTACGAAATCCTTAAAAGATTTATCCAGACCGGAAAGCGGCTGTCCGTTGTTGCCATTAATCATAATATACATCAACAAAATACCATATGTGATCAACTGTGTCGCAAGCGTTACGATGAATGGATGCAGGCCGAATCTTGCTACAAAGAAACCATTGACCAAACCAATCACAGCACCGACTAACATAACAATCAGAATAACAACCGGAATTGGAAACGGTTTCCAATTCGGGAACATCTTTGTAGCATAATCCATTGACTGTAACAAAGATGCGGAAATACAGGCGGTCAAACCAACGATACGGCCTGCTGAAAGGTCGGTACCAGTCAATACGATACATCCTGCAATACCACAGGCAATCGGAATATTTGCTGCGGACAGGGAAACAATATTAATGATAGATCCTATGGATAAAAACTGACGATTCTGCGTAAATGTGTAAATAATTGCAATTACAAGCAGAATATATAATGCATTATTAAGCAACGACTCTTTCCAAAATGTCTTCTTATCTTTACTATCCAGCTCCTGATATGCTGCATAGCGGTTTTTCATATTATCAACAACTTTCATTTTGCTCTGCCTCCTTTATACATATTTCGCTGCGTAAGTCATAATTTCTTCCTGCGTCGTATTTGCAGCATCTACCTCGCCAGCCAGCCTTCCGCCGGACATAACAAGGATTCGGTCGCAAATACCAAGAAGCTCCGGCATTTCAGAAGATACAACGATAACGACTTTCCCCTTATTCGCCAGATCCAGAATCAACTGATAAATCTCGTACTTAGCGCCAACGTCGATTCCACGAGTCGGCTCATCCAACAGCAGTACTTCCGGTTCTGTCAGAAGCCACCTGCCGAGAATAACCTTCTGCTGGTTACCACCGGAAAGCGACCGGATTTTCGTCTCCTGCGTCGGCGTCTTCGTATGCATCGCATCAATCGACCACTGTGTATCTTCTTTCATGGTCTTATTGCTCAAATACAAACCATATTTTAAATGCTTTTTCAGACTGGATATTACCGTATTTTCTCGAATATCCAAAATACCGAAAATACCGGTTGCACGCCGTTCTTCTGTCAGCAGTGCAAAACCATTCTTAATAGACTCTCTGGCATTACGGTTTTTCACCTCTTTGCCATGCAGCTTAATTGTTCCGCAATGTCTTGTTGCTACGCCAAAGATATTCTCAAGACATTCTGTACGGCCGCTGCCGTCCAAACCTGCAAGACCAATAATCTCCCCCTGACGCACCTTAAAGGATACATCCTTCAGCAGAGAATACTGAGCCGTCAGATTTTCTACTTCCAATGCCACATCACCCGGCTTATTCGTCTTCGGCGGAAACTGATTGCCCAGCTCACGTCCAACCATCAGACGGATGATCTCTTCTGTAGTAAGATCTTTTGCATCTTTGGTAGTAACATACTGTCCGTCACGCATAATCGTAACTTCATCAGAAATACGTAAAATCTCAGCCATCTTATGAGAAATATAAATAATTCCACATCCCTGATCACGCAACATATTTATAATTTTGAATAAATGCTCTACTTCCTCTTCAGTTAAAGATGATGTAGGCTCATCAAAAACGATTATTTTCGAATTAAAGGAAACTGCTTTTGCAATTTCAGCCATCTGTCTTTGAGAAACCGGCATTGTACTCATAATCCTCTTCGGATCTACTTCGATTTCCAGTTTCTTAAACAGTTTCATTGTGTCATCATACATTTTCTTTTCATTGATCATGACACCGCCGATTTTCGGATAACGTCCCAGCCAAATATTATCCATAACATTCCGCTTTAATGCCTGGTTCAATTCCTGATGCACCATGGCTACGCCGTTTTCCAACGCTTCCTTGGAATCTTTGAAATTAACTTCCTTGCCCTCTAAAAAAATCTGCCCGCTATTCTTGGAGTACATACCAAACAGACATTTCATCAGAGTAGATTTTCCTGCACCGTTCTCTCCCATCAGCGCATGTACTGTTCCCCTTTTTACAGTCAGGGAAACATGGTCTAATGCTTTTACACCGGGAAATTCTTTACATATATCTGTCATCTGTAACAGAACATCCTGCCCCATAATTTGCCCTCCAATCTTGTTGCATTGTTTTGCTTTTTTACATATAAAGAGGGCAGCCACACATGGCGACCCTCTTTCAGTTTTGATTAACTTATGTTTCGTTAATAATTATTCTCCTGTATATGGCTGATACGGGATATAAATCTTGTTGGCAACATTTTCAGAAATGTTGTAAGAATCTGTTCCATCCATAACGTCTTTGCCGCTTGCACAGTTTCCTGCTAAAGCTGCGATACAATTAGCCATACCTTCAGCATCCTGTTTGATTGTACCAATCATCTTGCCGTCAGCGATCAACTGTTTTGCAGCGTCTGTTGCGTCAACACCAAATACCGGGATCATTTTGTCATCGCCAGTATTGTAACCTTTGTCGTTTAATGCAGAGATAACGCCTTCAGCCATACCGTCGTTGTTACAGATAACAAGCTCGATCATGTTGTTGTTCTCTTCGTTGAACTGAGAAAGGTTTGTTGTCATGTAGTTGTTTGCTGCTGTTGCACTCCAGTTACCATCCTGGTCTACCTGGTATTTATCAGCATTAGAGGAATCGAAGAACTCTAATTCCGGTTTGCCTGCTTCTGTCAGAACTGCATTAGCATCTTCCACACCGTACTGTGTACGAGCAATTGCTTCTACGTTTCCTAACTGACCCATCATCATAGCGTACTGGATTTTTCCATCGCCGTTTAAGTCAACTGTATCAAAATTCTCAACAAGGTATTCACCAATCATTTTACCCTGCATATGACCAGCTTCCGGAGCGTCTGTTCCTACGAATGCACATTTGTCATAGCTGCCAAGTACCTGTCCTTCTGTCTTATCATCTTCTACTGCACGGTTGAAGAAGATTACCGGAATGCCTGCTGCAGATGCTTTGTCAACGATCTGCTGAGAAGCGTCTACAGAACCGGAAGTAACGATGTTTACAATTAACAGGTTAGCGCCTTTCTGGATTGCAGTATCAATCTGCTCGTTCTGTGTTGTCTGGTTGCTGTTGGAATCATAATCCTGATAGGTAACTCCCATCTCATCAAGCTTAGCATCCAATGCGGTACGAACAGATGCAATGTATGTATCGCCATACGTATAATAAAATACTGCGATGTTTGCATCGGACATATCGCCTGCTGCATCACCTGCTGCATCTGCTACATCGTCTGCTACGTCAGATGCACTGGTATCTGCTACATCATCTGTAGTATTGCTGTTAGCAGCGTTGTCATCTCCGCCGCAGCCTGCAAACAAAGTTGCTGTCATTGCAACACATAAAAATGCTGCCAAAAGTTTCTTTTTCATTTTTAGAATCCTCCTTTTTCTATAGTCTGATCTCTATGTCAGACTTATTTACAAAACGATTATAGCACAGACAACTTTTATTTACAAGAATAATTATGGCATATGCCGAAAATTTTTTTAAAATATTTGTTTCTTTTGGATATTTTAACAGGTTTTTTGACGATTAATTCTTAAAACTGTGTATAGCCGCCGGAATTCTGCCTTTCCGGCTGATGAATTCTTCACAGGAAAACGGATTGACCGGCATAATCGGAGCATAGCCGAAGAGGCCTCCAAATTCCACTGTATCCCCCACGCCTTTTCCAACGACGGGTATTAATCTCGCTGCCGTCGTCTTCTGATTGACCATGCCCAGAGCCATTTCGTCTGCAATAATGCCGGAAATAGACGCCGCACTGGTATCTCCCGGAATGGCAATCATATCAAGCCCTACCGAGCAGACACAAGTCATGGCCTCTAATTTTTCCAATGTAATCGCTCCCGCCTGCACGGAATTGATCATTCCCTGATCTTCGCTGACGGGAATAAATGCGCCGCTTAAACCGCCTACATAAGAAGACGCCATGACGCCGCCCTTTTTCACTTGATCGTTTAACAGGGCAAGCGCTGCAGTTGTTCCCGGCGCTCCGGCATACTCCAATCCGATTTCGCAGAGAATATCTGCAACACTGTCTCCGATTGCCGGCGTCGGCGCAAGGGAAAGATCAATAATGCCAAAGGGAATGCCAAGCATCCGGGACGCCTCCTGTGCCACCAATTGTCCTACACGAGTTACTTTAAACGCCGTCTTTTTGATCGTTTCACACAGAACTTCAAAACTTTCGCCCCGCACTTTTTCCAAAGCGGTTTTTACCACGCCTGGTCCGCTGACGCCGATATTGATGACTGCGTCTGCTTCTGTTACTCCGTGAAACGCCCCCGCCATAAAGGGATTGTCATCCGGCGCATTACAAAATACCACCAGTTTCATACAGTCTACGGAATCTCGGTCTTTGGAACGCTCTGCCACTTCTAAGAGAATCTCCCCCATTAAACGAACCGCATCCATATTAATACCAGTCTTAGAAGACGCCAGGTTTACGGAGCTGCACACCCGCTCTGTTCTGCACAGCGCGATGGGGATGGAACGGATCAAAAGCTCATCCGCCTTGGTCATTCCCTTCGATACCAACGCAGAATAACCTCCGATCAAATTAACGCCTACTGCTTTCGCCGCCGCATCCAGCGTGTCGGCAATTTCGGCAAAGTCCTCCGGCGTTTTGCATGCCGCCCCGCCAACCAGTGCAATCGGCGTCACGGAAATTCTTTTATTTACAATGGGAATTGCAAATTCATTTTCTATTTCTTCGCCTACGGCAGCCAGATCTTTTGCCACCATTGTAATCTTCCGGTAAATGTTCTCTTTCAGACGTTCTAAATCAGAATCCATACAGTCAAGCAGACTGATGCCCAGCGTAATCGTACGAACATCCAGATTTTCCTGCTCAATCATTGCATTGGTTTCTTTTACTTCCCAAATATTTATCATAGCAACCTCCCACCGCCTAGATTCGATGCATTTTCTGGAAAATTTCTTCCCGCTGGCACTTAATGCTGACGCCGATTTCTTCTCCCAGTTTCTCCAGTTCCTTAGAACACTCGCCAAAGGGCTTTACCGCCGCACCCATGTCCGCAATCATCATCATATTAAAATATCCCTGTACAATCGTCTGGGAAATATCCAGTACATTAATCTGATTTTCCGCCAGATAGGTACATACTTTTGCAATAATTCCTACGGTATCTTTTCCCACTACCGTTATAATTGTCTTGTCCGCTGATTTTTCCATTTTATTCTGCCCGCCTTTTTATTTTCTTTCTTTCACTTTTGCTGTACTGCTGAGTCGTCAAAAATAATTAGTTCCAAATAAGTAACGAATGTCTCTTTTCTTTATATATCAATCCTTTCTTCTGGATATTTTTTACATCTTATCATACAGATGTTTTTTTGTCATCCTAATTCTGACAGATCTCCAGTTGAGCCAAACTGTTACATTCCGTCCTCAACAAATGATTGAAACACATATTTTCTAAGAAAACCTCTTGTCAAAATAATATTATAGTGATATCATTTTAATATCAAACAATGAAAGCGAGGATTCTATTATGAAAGAAAGAGTATTGACAACCAAGCGAAACGGTATGGCAGTCCTGCTACTGTCCCTTCTCATCTATGCTGCAGCCATTGCAGGAACCATCCTGGGTTCACTCATGGTGGAGAAGGGCAAAAATCCTGTCCTTATGATCATCAGCATTATCATCCTTAGCACCGCCTGGCTGCTCTGGCCCGGATTAAAGGTTTTAAAGCCCCAGGAAGCTCTTGTGTTAACACTGTTCGGCAAATATGTCGGCACCTTAAAAGAGCCAGGTTTTTATTTTGTAAACCCATTCTGCTCTGCAGTCAATCCCGCTGCAAAGACGAAATTAAACCAGAGCGGCGATGTAAAAACAAAAAAATCCGCAGAGGGCGTTGATCTTGACATCGCCACCAAGAAACTTTCTTTAAAAATTATGACCTTAAACAACAACCGCCAGAAAATCAATGACTGCCTGGGCAATCCGGTAGAAATCGGAATTGCTGTTACCTGGCGGATCACCAATACTGCAAAAGCCGTATTTAATGTTGATAATTATAAAGAATTCCTATCTCTTCAATGCGACAGCGCCTTAAGAAATATCGTACGAATCTATCCCTACGACGTCGCTCCAAATGTGGATACAACAGGCGACGGCATTGCAGATGAAGGAAGCTTAAGAGGTTCCAGTGAAGTCGTAGCACAAAGAATCAAAGAAGAAATTCAGAATAAAGTGGATGACGCGGGAATTGAAATTATAGAAGCGCGCATTACATATCTTGCTTACGCACCGGAAATTGCCGCTACAATGCTGCAGCGCCAACAGGCATCCGCCATTATAGATGCCAGAAAGATGATTGTAGACGGCGCTGTCGGCATGGTGGAAATGGCGCTGGAACGCCTTAGCGAGAATGAAATCGTAGAATTGGATGAGGAGCGCAAGGCGGCAATGGTATCCAATCTTCTTGTGGTTCTCTGCGGCAATCACGACGCGCAGCCTGTCGTCAATTCCGGCAGTTTGTATTAATCCATGCAGGATAATAAGAAAAAACAAATCCCCCTCAGGCTTTCTCCAAAACTCTATAATGCCATTGCAGCCTGGGCGGAGGATGATTTCCGTTCTGTAAACGGGCAGATCGAATATCTATTGTCGGAATGTGTAAGACAGCGAAAGAAAAACGGAAAGTATGTTTCAGAGGAACTTGATGTTCCTCCGGAATTGGATATTTAGTTACTGTTCACACCCACGGTGTTTACAGCAACGAATCCGGCCTATTTAAAGCTGCCTTACGGCAAGAGGCCGGATTCCGGCCCCAGTACTGTACTGGCCTGCGACGTGCAGCGCAGTACACGGTCCAGAAGTGAACAGCAACGATATTTAGATGCAGCTGTTTCAGACAGACGTTTTGGCTTGCAAAACAAATGTCCTGCGATTATAATCAATATATAAATATACATATTCGGAGGATTTCTATGTTAAAGAAACCAAAAAAAGAAGAACTTCCCCAGGAACCATTTGAACGTGCAGTTGCCCTCATTGGAAACAAATGGAAACTCCTGATTTTAAAAGCTCTGATGTCCCGGTCAATGTCCTGGCATTTGACAGAATTAAAAAACGAAATCAAAGGCATTGACCAGACTGTTTTAAAAGTCACTCTGGAATCTATGCAAAAAGACGGATTGATCACGATTGAAACTTTTCGGGATCTGCCGCCGCGGGTTGAATTTTCCCTCAGTGAACGGGGAGAAACCCTGCGGCCGATGATAGACGCTATAGAAACATGGGGAGAATCTTATGGACATTAATCTTGAATTGTATAAGGTTTTTTATTATGTCGCCTCTTCTCTCAGCTTTTCCGAGGCCAGCAAGCAGCTTTATATTTCTCAGTCTGCAGTCAGCCAGTCAATTAAAACATTAGAGAAAAAATTAGAACAGCCTTTGTTTATCCGCAGCACCAAAAAAGTCCGGCTTACGCCGGCGGGCCAGGTTCTTTTAAAACATATCGAACCCGCCATAAACTTAATCAACCGCGGCGAACATCAATTGTTGGACGCAGAAGGGCTTGGGTTCGGACAGCTGCATATCGGCGCCAGCGATACCATATGCCGCTATTTTCTGGTGCCTTATTTGAAACAGTTCCATCAGAAATTTCCAAATGTACCTGTCAAAGTCTCTAATGCCGCTTCTCTTTCCTGTGCAGAGCTTTTGGACCAGGGAAAAGCAGATCTCATCGTCACCAATGATCCAAATTCCAAACTAAATCCCGCTTATATCCGCAAAACCGTCTGCGAATTTCACGACGTATTTATTGCAAATCCTGCTTTCTTCGATTTGACACAGCAGGAAATCTCTTTCTGTGAATTAAAGCAATACCCGATTCTTATGCTGGATAAAAAAAGCGCTACCAGTGAATTTCTGCACAGTTTATTTCTGCAGTACCAGCTGGAATTAGTTCCGGAAATTGAATTAAGCAGCAATGATCTGCTCATAGATTTAGCCAGAATCGGTCTTGGGATTGCTTTTATTCCGGATTACTGCCTTACGGATCATGATAATGATCTCTATATACTGCACACAAAGGAAAAACTTCCTTCCAGACGGCTCGTCGCTTCCATCAATGACAATCTTCCGGTTTCGGCTTCTGCAGAAGAATTTTTAAAACTTCTCCCAAAAGTGTGAGACGGCTTCTCCTGCTGTTTCTTTCCTGCAGATCAGATAAGCCTCCCACTCTCTCGGGAACAAATGAAGATAAGAATTTTCCAGAAAACGTTCATCCAAAAGGGCAATCACTCCCCGGTCCTCTGTCGTGCGGATCACGCGTCCCGCCGCCTGAAGAACCTTGTTCATCCCCGGATAACGATAGGCATAATCAAATCCTTCACCCGTCTTTTTGTCATAGTATTCTTTTAAGATTTCTCTTTCATTTCCGATCTGGGGAAGTCCCGTCCCTACGATCATTACACCGATCAGCCGCTCCTTTGTCAAATCAATTCCTTCTCCGAAAATACCTCCCAGCACGCAAAATGCCACAATCGGTTTTTCATCTGATTTTTCAAATGCCTCTAAGAATGCTTCCCTCTCCCCTTCCTTCATTCCGCTCTCCTGTTTTAAAATCTGCATATCCTCCTGTTTCATTTCAAGAAACAGTTCATACACCTGCTCCATCAGCTTATAAGAAGGAAAAAACACCATATAATTTCCTTTTTTTGCCGCTGTAATATTTGCAATATAAACAGCGATTTTCTGAAATTCCGCCTGATTGCGTCTTGTATACCGGCTGCTCACATCCCTGCCGATCAGTAAAAGCTTCTGTTCCTTTGAAAAAGATGTTTTGGCATAAACAGCATAATTATCTGTTTTGGCGCTCAGCATTTCCTTATAGTACTGAATCGGAAGAAGAGTTGCCGAAAAAAACACCGTTGCCCTTCCTTTGTCCAGACATTCCTGCAGATTATAAGAGGGATCTACACAAAAGAGACAAATTCGGAATTTATCCTCCTCTCCATGTTCCGTATAAATCACATACCTCTCATCTACTCTGTCATAAATATTCAAAAAATTCCTCAAATTTAAATAAAATTCCGTAATCTCTTTTTGATCCGGATGATCTGTGTGATTCTGCAGAAAAAAATCCAGTCGTTCGGCAAGCCGCATCAATGCAAACAAAAATCGTTCCGTCTCTTCCTGCTGTAAAATACGATATGTTTCACATTCTCTTTTATATTCCAGCAGAATCTTATTGCATCTCATAAATTCTTTTTCCAATGTATTGCTTTGATTTTTTATCTTTTTGCGGATAGCAAGGAAATCTTCTTTATAAAGGGAAGCGCTGTACATTTTTCTTCCCCGCTCCACCAGATTATGGGCCTCATCCACCAGAAAAAGATATCCTGCCTTCTGCCCTTCTCCAAAAAAACGTTTCAAATATACATTAGGATCAAAAACATAATTATAATCACAGATGATATCATCCGACCACGTTGCCGTATCCAGACACATTTCAAATGGACAGACCTGATGTCTTTTCGCCTGCTCTAAAAGCACTTCTCTGGTAAAAAAATCCTTCCTGTTCAGAAGATCGTAAACAGCATCATTCACTCTGTCATAATGTCCTTTTGCATAAGGACAGTGCAGAGGATTACAGTCCATTTCCTCACAGAGACACATTTTCTCTTTTGCAGTAATCGAAATCACCTTCGCTTTGTATCCCCCTTCTTGAAACAGAGAAAAAGTCTCTTTCGCCACGGCTCCTGTAACTGTTTTTGCCGTAAGATAAAAAATTTTATCTGCCAATCCTTCTCCTACCGCTTTCACTGCCGGATAGAGAACGGACAGTGTTTTTCCTGTTCCGGTAGGCGCCTGAATGAAGAGATTTTTCTTTCGGAGAATCGTGCGGTACACATCCTGCGCCAGTTCTTTCTGCCCCTTTCGATATGCATAAGGAAAATTCAGATCTGCAATGGATTCTTTCATCTGTTTTCTCCATGAAAACTGAAAATCCGACCATTTTCTGTACTGACCAATCAAATTTTCAAACCACCTGCCAAGCTCCAAAAAAGAAATTTCCTCCACAAATCGTTTGATCTCCTCCGTGTCCAGATTGCAGTACGTCATTTGAATGCCGATGTGATTCAATTCCTGCTGTCTCGCATAAATATAGGCATAACACATGGCCTGGGCCCGGTGCACGGGTACAGGCTCTTCCAAAAATTCCAGATTCATATAGACGCCTTTGATCTCATCTATAGTTACCGTATCTTCTTTCATAATGCCGTCTGCTCTTCCTTCTATCTGAAGAATATAATCTTCGGTTCTGATCTGAATCTGCAGGGGAACTTCTGCATGATAGGAAGCGTTCATCCTCCTTTGAATCTTCCGATGCATCTTGCTTCCCTCCTGCATGGCATCTGCTCTTGCAGACATCCCAATCCGATTGTCAATATCACCGGAACGCAGAATAAACTCCACCAGATTTCGTACCGATATTTTTATTACCGGCAATTCTTCCACAATGCTCACACTCGTTTCTTTCTCCAAATTTTTCTATTCAGATAGTATCATAACGATGATAAATTTACAATCTGATACAGAAAACGCGAAAAAAGCTGCAGATCCTGTTCCTTCAGGTTCTACAGCGCTTTTTATATCTGTCATTCCATTTTAGCGTGCTCTTTTTATGCTACTGCATAATCTTTTAACATTGTTTCAAAATTTGCATTTTGGCCAAAATACTTTACTGTCAATTCCTTTCTTAAACCGAGACCTAATACACCCAAGAGAGATTTTGCATCAATATAAATATGATCTGATAAAATATCAATATCAAAATCACACTGCCCTGCTGCATTAACAAAATTTTCCACATCTTCTGAATTTCTAAACCAAACTCTCTTTTCTGTCACAATTATCATTCCTTTCCTAAATAGTTGCATGATTTGTCATACATAAAGAGATACCCAGAGGGCATTCCCACTTTAAAGTAACAATTATAATTTTCCCAGTTACAAAAGAGATTATGCCATCTACTTTCTATTTTGTCAAAAATATCTTTTTCTAAAGGAAACTTCCTTTTTCGTTATTTAAACTTATCTTTTTTTGTTTTTTATGTATTTTTTTACAAGTACGCCTTTTCTTTTTCTAATAGAATAAACATTTCAGACAATTTCGTTGACATTTTTTACGTTTTTTTCCCACCTTCATTCTGATATTTGTATAATTTGAATAAACTTTCAATTTTTTCCAATTGTTAACCTTTTTATTGCAATGAAGTTGACAATTAGCAGAAAATATCATAAAATCATAAAAAAAAACTGGAGGAACAAAAATATGAATTCAAACACCCCATCATCTAAACCTGTTTCACGATCAAATCTTTCGATCCATCAAATGGCTGTCATTGCATTTATGTCTGCTCTGATGTGTATATTAGGGCCTATGTCCATTCCCATAGGCGCAGTTCCCATTTCTTTTACCAATTTTGTCATATATCTTGCAGTATATCTGCTTGGCCCAAAGCTTGGAACCATCAGCTACTGTATTTATCTTCTGATCGGACTTACAGGCCTTCCTGTGTTTTCCGCATATTCCGGCGGACTGGCAAAACTGGCGGGTCCCACTGGAGGATATTTGGTAGGATTCATTTTTATGGCTATTATCTCCGGCATATTTATTCAAAAAAGCCATGGAAAGGTTTGGATTTCTGTTTTGGGAATGGTAATCGGAACTTTAATCGCTTATCTGTTTGGTACAATCTGGTTTGTGATTGAGGCTGACTGTACATTTTGGTATGCCTTAACGGTTTGTGTTTTCCCATTTTTAATCGGAGATGCCGTCAAAATCCTGCTCTCCGCTAAAATCGGGCCTCTTCTCCGTGGAATCTTAAGCAAAGCACATCTTCTGGAATCTCTTGACCGAAAAGACTGATTGTAAATGATACAAGGAGGAACTCATATGTTAGTGACCAAACTGGAAGAAAAAATCTATCAAGGATACCTGCTCTCAAGAGAAGATGCTCTTTTACTGAATTCAACTTCTTTGGAGGATCTATGTGAAACAGCAAACCGCATCCGTATGCATTTCTGCGGCAATCGTTTTGATATCTGCACCATCATCAACGGAAAAAGCGGCCGCTGTCCGGAAGACTGCCGTTACTGTGCTCAGTCGTCTCATTATCACGCTGCAATCGAAGAATATCCTCTGTTAGACGCAGACGCCCTTGTAAAACAAGCTGTATATAATGCCCATCAGGGCGTGCTCCGCTATTCGATTGTAACCTCTGGCCGAACACTTTGCAACGCTGAAATTTCTTCTTTATGCGAGGCTGTTCGCAAAATTCATGATGCCTGTGAGATAGAAGTCTGCGTCTCCGTAGGATTGTTAAATGAAGATCAATATCAGTCTCTCCTTAAGGCTGGCGCCTCCCGGGTACATAACAATCTGGAGGCTTCTGAAAATTTCTTTCCCAATATCTGTACCACCCACACAACTGCCGATAAAATTGCCGCCATTAAAGCTGCAAGGGCAGCCGGAATGCAGATATGCAGCGGAGGCATTATTGGTCTTGGAGAAACTATGGAAGACCGGATTGACCTTGCTCTTACCTTAAGAGAACTTGATATCCATTCTATTCCGGTCAATGTATTGAATCCGATTCCCGGCACTCCGCTGGAACACCAGCCGCCGTTAGCTTACTCTGAAATTCTCCGCACGATTGCTATTTTCCGGTTTTTACTTCCCAAAGCTGCAATTCGTCTTGCAGGAGGCAGGGGCCTGATGCCGGATCAGGGAAAAGCCTGCTTTCTTTCCGGCGCCAATGCCGCCATTTCCGGCGATATGCTCACTACCAATGGAATTACCATTGAAAAGGACTTGAAGCTGATTGCGGAATGCGGATATATACCCGGATTGTCAGACTGAATTTGCCAAAGGGGCTGTCGCACTAATTACTTAGTGCGACAGCCCCTTTTGATGCAATCAATTTTATTTATCTGTAATCTCTGCATGGAATTTCTGAAGAGATTTCACGGGAAACGACTGATCCCGTTTGGCTGAACGAATGCCTTCTATCGTTGCTTTTGCCAGCGCCATAGTTGTCATATATGGAATCTTATTTTTTACTGCCGCCTTTCGGATATAGCTGTCATCTACAGCTCCTTTCTTTCCAATCGGTGTATTTACAATCAACTGAATTTTGCCGTTTGTGATCTTATCTAAAATATTCGGTCTTCCTTCATTGATCTTCCATACCTTTAATGCCGGAATACCGCCCGCCTCAATCATATCGCAGGTTCTGCCTGTAGCCATAATGGAAAAGCCGCATTCATAGAATCCCTTTGCCACATCCAAAAGCTCTGCTTTGTCACGGTCATTGACTGAAATCAGAACACAGCCCTCTGTGGGAATTTCATTTTTACTTGCCTCTTCTGCCTTGTAAAAAGCATCTCCAAAATCGGCTGAGAGACCAAGCACTTCTCCTGTAGAACGCATTTCCGGCCCTAGAATCGGGTCCACCTCCGGAAACATATTGAATGGAAATACTGCTTCTTTTACACCATAATGAGCAAATTTTTTCTCCTTAAGCTGCGAAACGGGACTTTCATGTCCGGTAAATGGCATTGTAATAATATCTGTTGCAATCTGTACCATATTGATGCCGCATACTTTAGATACCAGCGGCACTGTTCTGGACGCACGGGGATTTGCCTCAATTACAAATACTTTCCCGTCTTCAATGGCATACTGCATATTCATAAGACCAACCACATGCATTTCACTTGCTATTTTTCTGGTATATTCTTTGATCGTTTCAATCTGTTCTTCCGTCAGTCCCCTCGGCGGAATGATACATGCAGAATCCCCGGAATGAATACCTGCAAGCTCAATATGCTCCATAACAGAAGGCACAAATACATGCTCGCCGTCGCTAATTGCATCTGCCTCGCATTCTGTTGCCTGATGCAGGAAACGATCAATCAAAATCGGCCGGTCCGGCGTTACACCGACTGCCTGCTGCATATAAAAGGTCAGAGCCTCGTCATCGTATACGACCTCCATGCCCCGGCCGCCCAGTACATAAGAAGGACGAACCATAACCGGATATCCGATTTTGTGCGCCATGGCAAGGGCCTCTTCTGTATTTACTGCCATACCCGCTTCAGGCATGGGGATTTCCAGTCTTTCCATCATATCCCGAAACAGATCCCGGTCTTCGGCCAGGTCAATCGTCTCTGGCGTCGTTCCCAAAATATGAACGCCGTATTTCTTTAAATCCGCTGCAAGATTTAACGGTGTCTGTCCTCCGAATTGGGCAATCACGCCCACCGGTTTTTCTTTTTCATAAATAGCAAGTACATCTTCCAATGTCAACGGCTCAAAATACAGCTTGTCTGACGTATCATAATCTGTAGAAACCGTCTCCGGATTGCAGTTGACAATAATAGTAGAAAAGCCAAGTTTCTTTAATGCTTTTGCTGCATGAACACAACAGTAATCAAATTCAATCCCCTGTCCAATTCTGTTTGGTCCTCCCCCAAGGATCATGACTTTTGGCTTCTCCGTCTCTACCGGACTTTCGTCTTTCATATGGTAGCTTGAATAATAATAAGCGTTGTCTTTTGTCCCGCTGACATGTACGCCTTCCCATGCCTCTACAATGCCGTTTTCGATTCTTTTGCTGCGGATATCTTCTTCTGGTACTGAAAGAATTTCGCTCAAATATTTATCAGAAAATCCGTTCAGCTTTGCCTGTTTTAAAGCCTCTCCAGAAGGAACCCGTCCAGAATAGTTTGTAATCAAAGATTCTTCTTCATCCACAAGCTCTTTCATCTGCTCAATAAAATAGGTCTTTACTTTTGTCAGATTATAAATTTCTTCTATGGAAGCTCCCTTCCGAAGCGCCTCATACATAATAAAATGACGTTCGCTGCCTGGCGTCATAAGCATCGTAAGCAGTTCTTTTTTGCTCTTCTTATCAAAATCATCTACGTGGCCGAGACCGTAGCGGTTTTTCTCCAGAGAACGGATCGCTTTCTGGAAAGCCTCTTTGTAGGTCTTTCCAATACTCATAACTTCACCCACTGCACGCATCTGGGTTCCCAGCTTGTCTTCTACGCCTTTAAATTTCTCAAATGCCCATCTTGCAAATTTGATTACCACATAATCTCCGTCTGGAATATATTTATCCAGTGTGCCGTATTTGCCGCAGGGAATTTCGTCCAATGTCAGTCCGCTTGCCAGCATGGCGGATACCAGTGCAATCGGAAATCCGGTTGCCTTACTTGCAAGAGCAGACGAACGGGAGGTTCTTGGATTGATTTCAATGACAATAATCCTTCCTGAAATTGGATCATGGGCAAACTGCACGTTTGTACCGCCGATTACTTCAATCGCATCTACAATCTTGTATGCCTGTTCCTGCAGTTTTTTCTGAATCTCTTCTGAAATCGTAAGCATTGGAGCGGAACAGAAAGAATCTCCGGTATGTACCCCGACAGGATCAATATTTTCAATAAAGCAGACCGTAATCATATTCCCCTTTGCGTCACGCACAACTTCAAGTTCCAGTTCTTCCCAGCCCAAAATGGATTCTTCCACAAGAACCTGTCCCACAAGACTGGCCTGCAAACCTCTGGCGCAGACAGTTTTCAACTCTTCTTTATTATATACAAGGCCGCCGCCTGCTCCGCCCATTGTATAAGCAGGACGAAGTACTACGGGATAACCCAGGTCATCCGCAATGGAAAGAGCCTCTTCTACGGAATATGCCACATCGCTTCTTGCCATTTCAACACCAAGAGCATTCATCGTATTTTTAAATTCAATACGATCTTCCCCTCGTTCAATAGCATCTACCTGTACACCGATCACTTTCACATTGTACCGGTCCAGTATTCCCTCTGACTGCAGTTCGGAACAAAGATTTAATCCGGATTGTCCGCCCAAATTCGGTAAAAGTGCATCAGGGCGCTCCTTTGCAATAATCTGCTCTAATCTTTTTACATTCAGGGGTTCTATATAAGTAATATCTGCCGTGTCCGGATCAGTCATAATCGTCGCCGGATTTGAATTTACCAATACAATTTCATACCCAAGACTTTTCAGGGCTTTACATGCCTGTGTACCGGAATAGTCAAATTCACATGCCTGACCGATAATGATAGGACCGGAACCGATAATCAGAACTTTATGGATGTCTTTTCTTTTCATAAATAATTTGTCCTTTCTTGCTTAAACCTGCTTTTTCCTTTTTCAATGTTTTTATTATATAAGAAAAAAGAAAATCTTTCAATGTAAATGAATATAATTATAAACAGCAAATGGAATTTATGTTACTGTGAACACCATGGGTGTGAACAGTAACGAATTTATAATATTTATTTGTATAATCCGATAAATCATGTTAGAATAGTATTAGCAAACAGGAGGATTTTTAGTGTGAAAGAAAGTAGAGGAAAACCATAAATTGACGCACTTGAATAAGCT
>CAJUEY010000009.1 GCA_910585825.1 uncultured Lachnospiraceae bacterium
AGCTTCCGAATAGGAAGTTGCTGTAATGCTAAATATCAATATGTCACTACACTAGCCATATCAGAATATTCAGATGAAGTTTTTGCCCCAAATTCACTGCCATGTTTATTAAAATGTTGCTTTAATTTTCCTTTCTTCCAAAGATCATTTTTTTTATCAGTAGGTTTCCATAGAGATTCTCATTCTCAAACTGAATCCCTTCCTTACCCGATCCTCCTACTCCCATTGCTGCGCTTAACACTGCCGTAATACCAAGAGCTTTATCCATTACCAACACTGTATCTGCTGCATTTGTTACGATAGTCGGTATGGCAGCCGTTAATGTTCCTCCGCCTGCCAAGGACAGACTCGGACCAGGCGTAAAAGTAATTATCGGGTTCAGATAGGAAATCGCTCCTGTAACAAACCCTATCCCTCCGCTTATCGCCAAACCTTGCGCATAATCATCAAAGCTTCTACTGGAACCTGTTACAGTAGCACTAGTAAATGCTGTCGCTGCATATATTCCGGTTTCTATGGATGCCCTTGCAAATCCTGCCCCCTTCTTTACTCTCTGCCTGACACCATAGACTCTCTACTGCATCTTATACCTCGCACCCTCTATTTCCAGCTCGTCTTTTAAAGTTAGTTTATCATCTCTCTTCCAAAAATATTATTTTCTACATCCTCCAACAATTCCCATTCCTCTTCTATTCTTTCCTTTTCTTTTGCTATAATATCTATACATTCTAATTTTTCATCTTCGCTCATACTACTAAATTTTTCTAAAAGCAAATCATACATATTGCATTTTACTTCCAAATTACCATCAAACAATACATGTATTATATTTTTTATTACTTTCTCGCTGTTTAATTCTTGTAACGCATATATTAAAGTGCCTCTGCAATTTCTATATTTAGGATTATTTATCAAATCTACCAGAACATCAAGTGCTTCATTGCACTGCAAATCAGATAATACTATTGCTATTGTATTTCTATGCTTTTTTTCGTCTGTATCACGTAGTTCCTGTATTAAATCTTTTTTTACTCTTTGTAATTCATCAATTTTCATTTGTTTGCATATTTCTACAATACTGTCTATTGCATTACTATCAATTAAATTCCTAATATAGTCTGTCATTTCCACCTACCTCCGTTTGCATTAGGACTGCCTATATCCTTCCAATAATCATAAATCTCTTGAGCCATTTTAGAATCTTGAATATCTCCACCTCCCCATTCACTTTTTCCTACTCTTTCCCACCATTTTTGAAAACTTTTATCTTTAATTCCATACCATTTATCACGGCTTTTTTTATTCCCTCCTCTAAATTGTTTTCCTTTAATAGGTCTTTTCAATTTTTTATTTGAATCATACCAATCATCATATTCCCCTTCGTCAAACTGAATCCCTTCCTTATCCGATCCTCCTCCTACTCCCATTGCTGCGCTTAACACTGCCGTAATACCAAGAGCTCTATCCATTACCAACACCGTATCTGCTGCATTTGTTACGATAGTCGGTATGGCAGCCGTTAATGTTCCTCCGCCTGCCAAGGACAGACTCGGACCAGGCGTAAAAGTAATTATCGGGTTCAGATAGGAAATCGCTCCTGTAACAAACCCTATCCCTCCGCTTATCGCCAAACCTTGCGCATAATCATCAAAGCTTCTACTGGAACCTGTTACAGTATCACTAGCAAATGCTGTCGCTGCATATATTCCGGTTTCTATGGATGCCCTTGCAAATCCTGCAGCAGCTCCCATTGCCACTAACGCCAGTCCCCCAGTAAGCCCTGTTGCAATTCCAACAGCCGCAACTGCCAGCCCCGCCAGCAATGCTGTAACTGCAATTCCAAAAACAAACTGATACGTTACCGGATTTTCAACTTTTTTCTCTGCCAAAAAATCATTAATCTTATCATACGTATCTACAGCAGTTGTCTTTATAGCCGTATATTTCCCAAACAGATTAAATTCCCCACCATCCATACTTAAAACAGTGCGCCCATCTCCAGGTTCAGCTAAAATGAACTTACTATTTGTACTAATCGGCATATCCTTCCCCCTTCTTTACTCTCTGCCTGACACCATAGACTCTCTACTGCATCTTATACCTCGCACCCTCTATTTCCAGCTCGTCTTTTAAGGTCAGCTTGCTGTTCCCTTTTATCAGCTGAATGGCATCTTTGGCTTGAATATTTATCTCCGCATTACACTTTATAGTCATATTCTCCTCTGCTGTGATTACCACGTTTTTATCTGATACAATCACCACTCCTTCCTCATCATCCAAAACAATCATCATTCCTTTATTATTAGTCATAATAATGGTTGTAGGAGTAAGCGTCACTTCCTTTCCGTCTTTGGTAGATATGGTTTTCATATCTGGATTGCTTCTTGGAGCTGCGGCGGCGCCGCTTGCAGCTCCACCAACAACGCTCACAGAACTCCCCTCTGCGCCGCCCCCTAATGCAGCTGCACTCTCCGCCCCGGTATTCCCAAGATTAATAGAACTTATGATATAACCGTCCTCCTCAAACTCATTGGGAAAATACAGCCTTACCTTGTCCCCTTTCTCCGGCATACAATACCAGCCGGTACCGTCCGGGGAAGAATATACTGTGGAGTAAGGAAACCATTTCGCTTCGGATTCCTTCTGGCTCCCGTCCACTGCCACTGCTACTTTTACCGTGTCATTTTTCGTAGCAAGAATCGTAGCGTTAAGGGACGCTCCGATGATTCCGCTGTTATGCCCGTACACAGTTTTAAACCCGCCTGCCCTCCGCAGCGTGTAGGTATGCATAAGCTCTTCCCCATCTAAAACGCTGACGGATTCATAGACAAAAAATGTCTGGGACAGAAATGTCGTCCGGTCTCCAAGTTCTAAATACTCCCTGCTCTTTACTTTATAAAAAGCAAAATCATCTGCGATAATTCCCGGTACCTGATTTTCTTTTTTCATAAAAAATTCTTCCTTTTCATTTCCGGAAGAATAGCTGTACACATCCAGCCTCTTTTTTGGGGAATCCGTGCAAAGGCCAAAAGCGTAACGTATCCCTTCCCCGGAATAATCCGGCAAAACAGACTGGTTGAAATGGGATGCCAGCCGTTTCAAAAATTCCCAGTCCGTTTCCCGATATTGGACGATCAGCTTTTGAATGGGATTTTCCACTGTGCAATTAGGGATATAAGATACATTTTTGTTCCCTGCGTTTACGGTTTTTAAAAGTTTACTATAGGACATTGCCTCATTCTGGAAGGTACGGGTATGCAGAGTACAGTCCATCAGCTTCGTGTTTCCTGAAAGCGCTATGCAGGCTGTTTTTACGCCTCCGGCATTCCCCACCTCCAGACTGTCTATGATCCCGGAAAAAATGTTTCTCTTATTTCCCTTTTCATCTTTTATATACAGGGAAGCCTTTCCTTTTTCCGCTTTCTGAAAAAGCTCCCCTTCGCTGCCCTCAGCAATGATTCCTGTAATTTTTGCCATTCCATGTTCATTTGCCATTTTGCGGATATACACGTCCTGTATGGAAACAAAATCTGCAATCGACAAACCAATCGTCCTGTCCCTCATTCTTCTCCCTCCTTAATGGTACGCATCACTTCAAACACCACCTGTTTCCAGTTCTTTGCTTCCCGTATGGAGCAGTTAAAGATCCCGTGCATCATATTCCCTGCTATAGGAGTGAAATACATGATGTTATACAGCTTTGTGTCAAGCCCACTGTAAGTCACTTCAAACCATCCGATGATACGCTCCCCCGTTTCCTCCAGTCCCTCTTCCATAAACCGCATATCCGGCCGGACTCTTTTCATTATTTTCTTAAGACTGTCCCGCACCTGTTTTACCTGCTCATTGGCAAGGGGCTGATCAAGCAGACTGAACGTAAAATTAATGTCCGTCTCCTCGTTTGTCTTTATCACCTGGGGCCGCTGCTCCATGGGGTATTTTAGCTTTGCCAGCTCCATGGACATATCCGAAAAAGACACAGGGAGCAAAATCTGCATCTTATGGTCAAAAAGCCATTCTTTTTCAAATTCCACCAGTTCTTCTCTGATAAAAAAGCCCTCCTTTAGACTTCCATAGGTACCCTTTTTGTAGGCGTTCATTGCCTTTATTATTTTTTCGTCTTCGTATGCCATGTCTGCCTCCCTCCTCTATTCCACCATCATCTTCCACTTCTTTCTGCCGGGAGAATCATCTTCTAAACCTTCTTCGTTTCCTGCTTTCTTTAAGATTCTGACAAGCCCTCTATATAAAGCTTCATTGCTTTGTTCTTTCAATGCCTTCCCCTCCCGCCAACTGATGTATGCCGCAAGCATCTCTTTCTCTGCCGGACGCTCTCTGCCCAATAACTGCAGACAAAACTGCACATCCTCTCCCGGCAGGTTTTTCATGGAAAGCATCTCTTTCGCAAAAGCCCTTGTGATCTCAGGCGATAGGGAACTTCCGTCTTTTACGGCGTAAGGGGCGTGAATGATGTTTAACGTATCAAATTCTGTCTGCCGATCAAAGAAATCCTGATACTGAAAACGCAGCCTCGCTCCCACCTGGAGTTTAAAACGGCACAGTTCTATGCCCTCTTCGGCAATATCCTCTTCCGTCAGTTTCAGATCCATCTCCCGGTAGCGGAGGCTTCTATCCTCCTTCGGCTCTGAAATGTACAGTTTTAAGATGGTGGTGGTATTTGTAGGAAAATAAGGAACGTCTGCCGGCTCTTTGATCAGAAACATCTCCCCTTTATAAAACACCGTCCCTTCATTTAAAATCACCCTATCCTGCGTAGCAGTCAGTTCACATCCGGAAAGGATGCCGTCTCCATACCCCTGATAAACCAATCGGTGTGACAGGTATGCATGATCGGAAAGGGCTTCCAGCATAGTTTTTCTTAATATATGGGCATCCTGAAAAACAGGTATCGCCTGTATCCTCATTGATCACTCTCACTCCTTTACTTTGTTCCGTCGAAGAAATTTGTCATCCAGCTTTCCGTCTCAAACAAGAAGAAACGGTCCGGCCCAAGCATCAACTGCTCCTCATTCCTTAAAATAGGGACTACCAGAAATCCCCACCGCTCCTCATCTGCTAAGACAAATGACCGAAGCTCCCGGTTTATAATGGAATCCACTTCGTCCTGAATGATTTTCCCCTGGTATTTCTCTACGATCTCTTCCGCCTCAGTGGGCTTAAATTCATGCGGATTAAAAGAACAGTGATATGTATACCGTTCCCCGCCCCCTGCATCTTTTAGATAAAGCTGCAAAGTCAGGTCTGTCATATTTCTGGAGATATACCCTTTGATCTGTTTCCGGTCCAGGCTGTGGATTAAAGTACGCTCCTCCCCAGTGTGGGTAATCGCGGTAACGATATAAGGAAATGCCGGTTGTTCACTCGTAATATCGACATCCGCATACCCGAAACGCTTATCTTTTATGTATTTGATCGCCCCGTCTAAGCACATCAGCTTTAAACCGTAGTCATCTTTTTCGGTTTCTTTGCTTTTTGATGACTCGATCACTTTTCCCGGAATAAACTCTTTTAAAGCATCCCGAAACAGGCTGATCTTACAGGACTGTCCCGTAAGACGCATGATGGAGTATTCATAAAGCCTGCCATCCTCATATGGTCCTTCGATAAACCGTTTCACCAGACGGTAAATATCCCCCTCCAAAAGACGTCTGATCTGGCTGATATTAAAATAGAGAATGGGAAAATCCTTCACCGTCTCAAATTTCCCGTTTCTATAGACAGAAAGCTTGAACCGGTCTGCCTCAATGCCAACCGTACCCATTTCTTTCGGCGGGTTTGTGCCCACTGCCACCCGGAGCGCCTCTTTATTTCCATAAAAAGCCTTTTTTATCTCTTCCGCCAGTTCAAACAGAAAATAATAATTATTTTTGACAGCAAAATATTCATGGTTGCTCCTGTGTTCATATTCCTTAAACCGGGTGGGGATAAACGTTTCCGCTTTCCGGTATTCCTCATCCAGCAGCTGATAAACGTTTCCCGCCCCCTCTTTGTCTACCCGCCGGAAAATATCTACACCCATTTCCCGGATGATATCTTCCACTGCCTGGAGATCCGGTGCGTTTTTGCTTTCTGTGCCGCCCAGTTCCCGGACTGCGGCAATCTTTAACAGCTCCATCATTCGGTAGGTTAAGTTATTGCCTCCAAAATCCGTATCTCCGTTTTCATAGGCCGTGGCAATGCGGATGCGGTAAGATACCCTCTGGTTATTGATTGTAAAACGGCTGGAAGAAAGATCCGTAGTTCCTCCTCCGCAGTCTATAATCAGCGCCCGAAGTTCTTCATTGTTTTTAAAACGGTTCTTATCGATCAGTTCCGAAATGGAGTTGTACAGCACAGCCACCCCTTCGTCCAGCATGTCCTCCTCCATGATCTGATATCCCGGCAGGATTTCCTTAAAAAGCCTTAAAAACAACTTTTTCTGCTTTACCGGCGCGGTCAAATGCAGGCTTTTAAAGCGACATTTAAACTTTTGGGCAGCACAGGATATGACGTACTCCAGGAAAGCCCGGATAATGTCTTTCCTTTTGACAAAACAGCGCCTTCCCCTTTGGTCAAAAAGCTCCTCTTCTTTTTCCGGTTCGCCAATCCAGCGTTTGATATCATAAAAAACACAAAATCCCTCGTCCATATAGCTGGAACGTAAAAGACGGATGGCCTCATAGCCGAAGACATACCGGATTTCTGACCCGTCAATACTTAAAACTCCTGCCGCCGAAGGAATCAACGGCATCTTTGTTCCGTCCTCCCTTTGGAAAGTCACATAGTTTGCCTCATTCTCTTTTAACGATTCTCTTGCCGGATCGCCCTCAAGCTGTTCCAGATAACCGGAATCCAGATATATGCCCGCCGTTGTATTTGTAGTCCCAAAATCAATCGCCAAAGGCATATCCATCTCCAAAAGCTCCCGAACCTTAAAATCCATGACTGGAGCCTCATAAAAGTCCAGATGCTCCGGATACATGTCATATCCGGTTTCATACAGATGATACAGCCATTCGGACTGACTGCGTCCCATACAGTACAGCCGGTAGTTTTTTACCGCAGACTCCTTACAGGGCAGTTTTTCCGATTTTGTCAGGTAAAGCCGATCCCTCTGTCCCTGTACGGAGCGGATATGAAAAATGGCGCAGACCTCCCCGCCGCTTACCAAAAGAGCATTGGTGTCCACAATGCCGCTTTTATACCCTATGGTCAGCCCATCGGAACAGGTGACAGCAATTCCCCGGTAGGTAGTGATCTTTGCACACCCTCTTAACGGTTCCGGAGAAATATGTATCCTGACAGTCTTTAAAAGTTCCTCTAAGCGTTCGATCCCTTCTTTACGATGCTCTGTAATAAAAAGCCCGTCTTTGCGCCCTCGAAATCGCATGATCTGTCGGATCAACTCATCTTTATCCAAAGATGCCTGTATGCCGTTTATGATTCGTTCCCTGAAACAGATGTCCCTAAGCTGGAAGGTGGTCATAAGCTCCAGCTCACTTCTGGTGTAAGAACGGTATTCCTGTTTTGTTATCTTCTGGTTCAGCGTATATGTATACCTGTCCATAAGCGTTTCCCCTTCCCCAATCAAGATGTTCCCCCTTAATAAAGGGCAATTTCATCCATCTGCATGGCGCCCTCCACTCCAATAATCCCAAAATGATAGCGCCAGAACACCCGAAGATCATACCCAACAGGCAGAAACATCTCTTTTACAAACCGGAGTTTTCCTTTCTCCGTTTCATTTTCTTTTTTTTCTATATAAAGAAGGAGCGTTTTCTCCTCTTTTTTGATCTGATAAAGCAGAGCATTTGGATATAATACAAGCAATGCCCGCCGAAACAGAAAGGGAGATGAGCCCATCTCCATCTGAGCCAGCGCCAGGGATGCCAGACGGTTTCTTTTTTCTCTCTCAATTCTGCTAAAATCTTTGGAAAGCCCGGAAAAGAAAATCCCTTTCAAAAGCTCTTTTTCAATTTCCCGGATGTAAATCTCCCGCCTGGTAAGCCCATGCCTTAAATCCGCATACAGGATCACATGGAGCGCAGCATCAATCAGATATGCCCCAAACTGACTCTGCTCCTCTTTTGTAAGCCCGGAATCCTCCTGCATCAGAATATCCTGAAAAATATCTGCAAAACGGTACAGAAGGTTTGATTCTATCACAGGAGAAGTTACTTTTGTCTCATTGACGCAGGAAAAAGACTGCTCAAAATAGGGACTGTACTCCTCTGCCTGTTTAAAAAACAGCTCTTCTTCTTTAAACCCCTGTTCTTTTGCCCGAAGCGCGATATCCCACAAAAAGTTCAATGAACTGCCTCCTTTTCAATCCTGCCCACACAGCGGTAATCCGGAAAAATACGCTGCACCTGCGTCACCAGAAAGCTCATGATATCTTCGTTTAAATAATTCTTCGGATCCAGCGCCCGGAAAGAAACCATAAGCACATATCCAGCCGTTGTGGTCCGTATCTCATCTTTGATGAAACCATCCATGTTGTAATTGCAGGGAATGCATTCCCTGGGTACATGGTCTAAAATTTCAAAGTCCTGAAAAACAAGATACTCACCATAGTCAAAGGATTCCATAAGCCTTGCCATCTCTGCCTTCGTCTTTATGCTCTTTTTATACATTTCCGTAATACAGCCGGAAAAGGATTCTTTGTACCGGTTGGAAAGCGCCGGGTAAGGCCGGTTTTCCTTCCCTGTTTTCTGATGCAGCTCATAAAGATTCCAGTCACAGGGCATTGGAATGGGACAGGTAATATACAGATCCCCATGCAGCCTGCGGATGTTCGTAATCTCCACCCCGGCATCCTTTACCAAATAGCTGCAGTCTTCCTTCAGTCTCTGAGAAAAAAACTGATGCTCATAATTTATCTTGTCCACACAGGGATTGGGATAAGCGCTGGTCTTTTCCTTTAGAGGTTTCAGGTTCCAAAGGGGAATTCTCCCATACTCCATCTGCCCGGCGTACTCTTCAAAATCCACCTCAATCTCCTGTATCTCTTCCTCCTCGCCGATCTCCTCCACATTGCAGAGATACACATCCAAAAGTTTCGTAAGATACGCTGTACATACCGTAAACCAGGGCTTAAAATTCACTCCAAAAGAAACATAAAGCTCCTCAATCATTTTTAGGTACGCATCATTTCGCTTTAGAAAAAATGTTCCCTGATACTCTCTTTTTTCTGTTTGGATACGTCCAAAAAAGAGCCTCTCTTTCTGATTGAAAAGAGAATATATCCGAGAAGCCGTATCTTTTAAAAAAACGGTAAAAAGCTTTACCGGCTCTTTCCTGCCTGCTGCATCTTTGATCGCCTGACAGGAGATATTTTCTTTTTTTACGTCCTCTGGTCTCATGGGATACAAAAAAGCATCCGTCTCGTCATAGCGCTCCCTGTCCGTCATAGATATGTAGACGGCATAACGGTTTCCATCCTCTCTGCACTCCTCTAAAATATCTGACTCCAGTTTTTCATAAGCGTTTCTGCTGTATTCATATATATGGACAAGGATATCTCCAACGATACATTTGAACATCCGGCGCTGCTCTAAATCCGTTATTTCTAACATCCTTTTTTCTATATAGTCTTTCATGTTAAAATTTTGTTTCTCATCCATCTTCCACTTCCCCGTCCTCCTGCTGCTGTTCCCGCCTGTCTGCCGCGTTGATCTCAATCTCCAGCCGTTCCATCTCACGGCTGATTTCTTCTACTTTGTCTTCCATATCCAAAGAAGCGTAAAGATCTTTTGCCAGCAGATAATATTTCTTAGCAGATAAGTAATCTCTGTCTTCTTCTGCATGCTCTGCCTGCTCCACATACCCCCTGGCCTCCTGCTCTTTCGTCTCCCTCTGGGCCGCCTTCTCCTCCAGAGCATCCAATTTTTCCTGTATTGCAGCGCTTAAGGCCTCGTCGCCCAGCTCGTCATAAGCCTGCTTTGCAGAAAGATAAAATACCTTTGCACTCTCATAGTCTCCCTGAGCAAATGCCGCATCTCCCTGGGCAGTGGAACTGGCTCCGGATTCCTGTTTTGTAAGCTGCTCTTTCCGCTCTTTTTCTTCCTCCTCTTTTCGGGATTTCTGGTCTTCATAGAGTTTATTCAGCGCTTCTATCGCCTGTTTTCTGCCTTCGTCAAAATACACTTCCCCTGCGGCGGCTTTTGCCTCCAGATATTTCTCCTCCGCCTTGTCGTACTGCAGGTTAAGAGCCAGGGTGTCGCCCAGCTTTATCAGATCATAAACAGACAGATAATCTGCCGTCAAGGCAAGCCTTTCATAAATATAATCAAGCCCCAGACCGTCCACATACCGGGAGCGGTTTGCCGCTTCTTTGTATTGTTTCTGCGCATCGGCAAATTGATTGTCCGAAAGCTTATCCTCTGCCAGCAGCACCGCCTCAATCAACTTCTGGTAATTTCCCAGCTTTTCCTGCATGGAATGGTCTTTTAGTTGCTCTGCAAGCTCCATCGCCTCTTCGCACCGCTCCTTCGCCCGCACATAATTATCATTCTGGATATATTCGATGGCATCCGTATAGCCCCGTTCCATCTGTATGCGCCTCTCTGCTCTTTTGTTATGCAGAATAACAAGCGCTGCGGAAAGGATAATCAGAATAAAAATCACAGGAATCGCTGTCATGATAATTCTTTTTATTCTTCGTTTTTTGTTGGGATCCGTAAAAATTTTATTGGCAAACAGTGCGACAAAGGTATACTTTCCAAGATCTTTCGGCTGTCTGGATAAAAGCAATTCCTCTACGTCATCCACCAGCTCCTGGGGCTCGTTTGACGCCTCTGAGAACGCATCGTTTAGCTCACCCTCATCTATGTTTTCCCAAATACCCCGGGTAAACATGGCAATGGCATCGGTATTTTTTAATTTTATTTTTTTGGAAATAAATGGATGAAACTCTTTTTCCTGTCCCAGATAGGCATACAGGTTATTCCTCTCCTCATGGACAGCCACTTTGTCCAGTCCGATTTTTTCTTCCTCTGCCAAATCAAGGGACAGCGACTGGTCTTTTGACCGGTTTTTTAAAAAGCCATCCCGGTAAAGACGAAACCGAACGTTCCCTGCCTGCCCGTACCGAAGACTTACATAGTTTGTCAGTACAATGATCACGGATGCCTTTAGCCTTAACTTGCTCTTTTCTCTGATGAGCGCTTTGTTTGCGGCTTTTAAACATCTGCGCATCGCTCGTTTTCCCATGGAAGGCGATTCCATAAACGCACTTACCGCCGCTGCCACGGCAATCTTTGCCCCTACGGCATCCGTTTGGTCATCTATTCCGTCCGCCACCACGTAACAGGCAAAATCATCCAATTCCACAAAACCAAAATAGTCTGTATTTTTTAAATCATGATCTGCCTCTGAGGCAAAGGCTGTTTTAAATTCCGAATTCTGCTTTCTCATATGTGTTAGCTCCCTTTCCCATCCCCAGAAGGATTATGCTGGCATTATCCTTTTCATCTCCGGGATGCTGGTTCACTAATTCTATGATGTCATAGGCCATTTTCTGGCAGTCCGATTCCTGTTTGAGAACCGCCTCTATTTCCCGCACTCCAATGAGGTCATAAACCCCGTCGCTCATAAGCGCCACAATGTCCCCACGCCTGATCTTGATGGGCGCGTCAAAAATCTCTATGTCCTGAAAGGCATCCTGTCCTAAATAATTATACAGTCTTTTGTTTTGCAAAAGCGCCAGTGCATCTTCCCGGGAAATGGTTCCTTCTTTAAATTTCTGTTCTGCCAGAACAGCTACTGTATGGCCGGTGGAAACCGGAATCAGATTTCCCTCCCGGTATACGCAGATCTTTACATTCCCCACCTGTGCATAATAGAGATATCCGGCGGCAAAAACTACGCATCCAAGACTGGCAGAGCCTCTGTTTTCATCTCCCAGCGCCTTTAAAATCTCTGAGTTCGCACAGCGGAAGGCTTTTCTGAAATAATACTGGGGATTGTGAAAGGCATTGTAATCCTCAAAGATATCCATACAGACATCCACAGCAATCCGACCGGCAATCCGGCCGCCGTATTCCTTTCCCGCCCCGTCAGCAAGCGCTGCCATGACACCGTTTTTTGTCTCCATGGTTCCCACCTGGTCTTCCTGCACTTCCCGTCCTCCTATGGTCATGCTTTTTCCAATATCGGGAATTTTTTCCGGAGCCGGCTCCCGGATAAAGATCTTTACGAAATCCAGAATTAATATGATCAGGCAAAGGAAACTGATTATTACAAAATTTGTCATTCCGGCTCACTTCCCCACATGAAATTGTTTCCGCAGAATGGTATGAACACAAACACGGACTTTCCCAGTTCAATTTTGTCATAGGGATTTAAAGAGGTCGGCACATACACCGCATTTTCATTAAGATATGCCAGACCGTTGGAATCTCCCGGCAGAAGTACAGTCTCTTTTTTCTTCGGATCAAATACGATCACCGCATGGTTTCTTCTGGAAATCTCGTTGTCCCCCAAAATCTGGATATCCATGTCATCCGCCCGGCCAATAAAATTTTTCCCGGAAATAATTTTGTAATCTTTTCCCTGACGAGGACCTGAGATGCACACAATCCAGCCGCATACCGGCTTAATATCATCTTTAAACAGCTCTTCCTCGATATCTATCTCACTTTTTTCGGTTTCCTTTTTCTCCTGCGTCGCTGTTTCTATGTTGCAGTAAGGACACACCGTCCCATACCTCTTTTTGCTGAATAAATGCCCATTCTGGCAGCGGATTAAATTTGACTGTCCCATATTTCCCTCCTGCTATCGTATTTGCAGCCTGGTCGGTCCAAGAAAAATCATGTCCTCCGGTTCCAGTCTGCAGGATTTCCCGTAAGAAATTTTGTATTTTTTTCCGTCGCTTTTTTTGATGCTGACTCCGTTTTTTTCAGAAATATCTTCTATGTACCATGCACCGTTAAAAAAGTTCAAAACGGCATGTTCCACATCGATCATGCCAGCATATACCGTATTACCAAGGTCTACCGTCACGCTGTTTTCACCTGTATCCCTGCCGATAACGATTCCGTTTTTTCCATAAATATCCCATATGGCAAGATCTTCTCCCTCTTCGTTTAAAAGGGCAAGCTCTGTGGCAGTTCCATCCGGCAGACCCATCTTATGCGAAAACTCCGGCAGTTCCTGTTTCATTTGTAAAATGTCCTTTCCCTCAGGGAATGCCAGATGGATCAGCCCTATCAGTATGGCTGCCGCTGCCCAGATAAATCCTGCAGTCCATCCCATCTGCGCCAGAGCGAAAATGGCAATGACGATGCAAAGCGCCATAATCCCGTAATTTATTTTTCTTTTCAAATTCATCTGTGTTACCTCCCAGGAGCTTTTATTCCCATAAACGCTTCAAAAAGATTTGTGGTATCCAGGGGGTTGTCCGTCCTTGCCCTGGACTTTAATTTCTCTGGATTTACCACATCCTTTGTATTGGGATTGAAACCAAAAAACTGTTCAAAGTTTTTGGAGATATTCTGGAAATCTACATTTACTGTATCTGCTCCTGCCTGTTGGCTTACGTTCCGGCTTTTCCTGTCTTTATGGTCTTTTTGCCCCTCGGAAAGCTCTTCATCATATTTTTTCCGTTTAACCGGATCTGAAAGGATGGTATATGCCTCCGTTATCTCCCGAAATCGTGCCTCGCACGCTTTGTCCCCGGGATGAGCGTCGGGATGATATTTCTTCGCCAACTTTCTATATGCTGTTTTCACCTGCGCGTCTTCGGCGTTCCTTGTTATCCCGAGAATTTTGTACCAGTCGTTCATGTTACTGCCGCCTTTCTCAGATTATGCCTGAAATGTATATATTTACTTCAAACAATTTTTTTTGTGTTTTTATAACCCCTCTAAATTTTATAATAAAATTAAGGATAAATGCGGTTCTCCTCTTTTATATACAACCGAAACCCTAAAATAGGTTTCTCCCATAATACAAGAAAAAAGTTTTTTTAAATTGGGAATGAAATTTTCTCTATTTACCATTGTTCCTGCTACATAAATCCCGACACTCTGCCTGAAATCTACAATTCCTTCTTTTAAATTGATATTCTCCATTATAATGCCTTTTATATGACATTCTAATAAATCCACAAGCGTACGTATTTCATCTACGCTCTGCTTTGCGTAGTCAGCCAACTCATTTATAACCAAAGGAGATATATGATCCTTATTTGTTTCTTCAATATCCTCTCTTAACTGCTTAAAAATCTCCCATTTGGATTTGTAAGGTTCTTTTTTATATAAATTTTCATATATTCTAATATTAAATGTATAACACAGATCCTTTTTACCACGTAAAATCTCCATGATATCCTTTACTTCTTCCTCAGAACAAGGATATTCATCCGCCAGATCATCCGGCACAACATGAAATGTAGAAATCGTTTTTAGAAAGTGATATACCATTAACTTTTCAAGTTCAACGTATTCGCCTCTCATCAAGGAATAATAAGCCCGCATCGCACATAGTCCTAATTCTTTCCTTGTTAATTCTCCATTATCATATTGACTTATTTTTTGTTCTAAAATTTTTGTATTCATCATTCTTATAAATTATATGTATTGTCTTTGACTTTATATATTGGTGTCCTAATACATAATTCCTTTCTTTATATTTGAAAACTCATCTGCCTTATTAATGCGGAAAATATTCTATAATTCCATCATGATAATAATAATCTATCCCAAGTCCTAAAAGAGGCGCTGCCGCACCGCCTGAAACAACAGCTGCAACCACGCCGCCAACAATAGCAACGCCTGCCAGCACACCCAGAAACACGGTTCTCGCCACACCAATATAATACATGGTATCTGCTTTCTCTTCCACAAATTTTTCATACAGAAAATCCTGTATAGGTTCAAAAATATCCTCTTCTGAGGTCTCTATCACCGTTTGGCTTCCAAACAGATTAACCTCGCTGCCCTCCATGCTAAAAACGGTAATCCCACATCCAGGTTCTGCCAACGTATATTTTTTCTTCATAAAATCTGACATGACATTTCCGCCTTTCCTTTGTATTTATCCAGATCATCTTCCTCAAGATACTCTGGATAAATACAAAGATATCGTGATGCCATACGATATTTCCAAGGAAAGGCACGTCTTCTGACATGCCCTTCCTATCCTGTCTTAAAAGCCATCAGGCTCCGATATAGCCTCCTTCAATGGCGATTGTATCCAGCTTATCTTTTTTCTGTTTGATGGTAATAGTGAACTGGCCGATGCCGTCGCTGTTGGAAAAATCTTCTTTATAATCTACTACAAAAGCACGTGGGAAACTGTATTTTCTCTCCACAAGCCCGGCATTTATAATCTCTACTTCCACCTGACGGTAAGCCAGAGCCTCTTCCGCCGGAACCACTGACCATAAAGCTAACTGTCTGGTACTGTCAAAAGGATCTCCGTCTGTGGATACTAAAATCTTGCCGGAAATCTCTAACGTGCTTCCCACATCTTTTGTCCTAGCGTTGGAATCCAATGGGATATCCGTGCGGAATCTGATCTTCTGCACACACTCTTTTGCAACTTCAAAACTGGATGCTCCGTTTACTGTTACCCGTAATGACATATGCTTTCACCTCCTACTCGCTGAATCCGCCTTCAATTTTTGTCATTTTGGTCAAATCCTTCTTCTGTTTCACATGGAGATAAAATTCTCCTACGCCTGTCTCATCGTCAAGGGATTCCTCATACTCCATCACAAATGCATTGGGGAGCGTAAACTGCCTTACGATCTGCCCTGCCGCTACCACGTCTACCTTTACATTCCGATACGCGTCTGCACTCTCGCTCGGCACAACACTCCATTTTGCCAGGTTAATAGTGGCGTCCTGCGCCTCCGCTCCCAGAGAAAACAGCATCTTTCCATGAATTTTTAATGCCGTTCCGTTGTCTGTCGCTCTTGCGTTGGAATCCTTTGGAATGTCAGAAAAAAATTCCACGCCGGTTACACACTGCTCTGTCAGGTTCACCGGACCTGATCCGTCAATCGTTACTCGAAAACCCATAAACTTTTACCTCCTGTTAAATGATTATCTGGTTCTTTCCTTTATACACCTGTCACCCGGGTAATCTGCACTTCCAGATTCCTGGGGCTGCCGTTAAAGGACAGTGTCAGATCACAGATTCCATTGTCTTCATTTATGCTGTAGTCTAAATTGTCTCCCTCTGTGATGATCGCATTGATGCAGTCCTTTTTGGACAGCCACTTACTTTTCTGGCTCCTTGGGTTGTTGGAAAAGAAATCTCTGATATTGTCCTCTTTGAAATCTCCCGTCACATACCTTAAGATCCTCTCTATGTAAGTTGTCACCTGTGTTTTATATACCGGCTCATAAGTGGAATGTTCAGAATCATACAAAAGATTCCTTGCCTTATAAACCGTTATATTCGTAATCGCCATCCCATTCTGAGATGCATTTTCGGATGCGAATACCCATCCGAAATTTTTCTGATTGATCTGGGTCTTTATTGTATTGGTAAACCCGGTAATCTCTTTTGGCATAGTAGTATACGCCATCAGGGAATGATTACCGGACTCTATATCAAACCTCACTCCCGGAAGTTCTAAATCCGTCTTTGCTTTTGTCATATTGAAATGATTCTTTAAATACTCCGGACACTGGCAGGCAGCCCGAAACCCTGCCGCTACATAGGCGCCGCTTATGTATACCCCTTCGATCCAGAGCCGGATCACATCCTCTTTTGCCTCGGAAAGCTCTACGCCGTTTTCGTCCGTGATACGCATCCTACTGTCTAATACCACGCCGGATTTATTCTTGGGCAGCACGGTGAAATTCGGCAGAACCGGTATGGCAAACTCGCTGTAAGGCTTCCCCATAAGCGGAGCGCACCGCTCCATAATCTTTTCCACGCCCTCTGCCGCCAGTGCGTTAAAGGTCGTCTCCTCCCGGTTTTCAAAAGAAAAGAATGTCTCTACCCTGTAATCTTTAAAGATGTTTAACAATATACTCAGGGATTCCATACTGTACACATCCGTTCCTGCTTTTTTCACATTCCCCTGAAAACGCTCTCTGTGAATCTTGTTGGTCACATTCTGGCTCCAGGAAAGGTTTGGGAATATCGCATACCATATGGTATCATTGAAATTGTTTTTGCTGTTTGTGGTATTTAAGTATGTAATAAGCCTGGGAATGTTGGAACTCTTTGCCAGCATATCCGGAGAAAGATTTGCAACCAAAAGGGTAGGTGCCATGCCTTTCGTCTTGGTTTTGTACTGGTCAAAAAACATCCGTATTCCCAAAAGCTTTTCTACTAACGGTTTTACTACCTTGATAAAATTATCCTTTGAGGTGCGGTAAAATTCCAGATAGGCGTTATAGTTTGCCACTTCCGTCTCCACATCGATTTCCGTAGGGGTAGTTGCCGTCAGCGGACAAAATGTCCGTACTACAAGGTTCTGTACATAATTGTTTGGAGACTCATTCACGGTCTGATAATCTTCCGCTAAAACCTCCACTAACCCGGCTGTCACTTCATCATCCACAACGGCCAGGCTGGTCGTCTCCTCTTTGGGCGCTTCTAAAATTTTCAGCTCTCCATTCTCCCCCATGGTAAGAAGTCCTGCCACAATGCCCTTCCCGTCACTCCCGGAATCTCCGTTTCCAAGCAAAAGCCTTGTTTTGATATCTTCGATTGCCAGGGGAAGCATCGCCATGATGTTGTTGTAATTCTTACTGGCATCTTCAAACAACAGATTCAGTTTGTCTCCCAGGTCAAGCTTCGCCGGATCTCCGTCTTCCAAAGCTGCATATTTGCTGTAATTAAACTGTATTTCCTTTCTTACCATCCTGATATCTTCCATCACCTTTTTGGGAGATATCATTTCCAACAGATGTTCAAAATGAAACTCCACATTTAAAAGTCCCTGGGCCTTTCTGGAATCCATCACAGTGAGAATGGTCTTGAAAAAACTGTCATAGTCATTTAAGTTGATTGCCGTCAGCATGGACTGCGGAATATTTTCCGGACGTTCCAGCGTGTATTTGACCGACTGGGCGCCTGCATCAAAAAAGGACCATACCGTAGGCTCAAACTTCCGCTCCATCTCTTCATAACTGTGACATTCCAGATGCTGGTTGATTTCCCGCATCTGATCATCGCTTAAACTGTCCAGACCTTTTACATCTCCGACTAACGTCAGCAGATCCATCTTGTCCGGATTGATCATATCAAGAAGAAGCGTACGGTTTGTCTGGTTGATTATTTCCATCTTCTTTCACTCCTTGCATTTAAAATATTCAGGTCTGTCCACGATCATTTTTTGAACAGTCCCTCTCTTACATCCGGCGGCACTAATGCATCTCCGACGGTTTTAAATCTTTGTACTGAAATGTCAGCTCGCTCATTTCGTCTTCAAAAGCAATATCCACTTTAGATTCCGTAAAAAGCTGATAGCTTTTTCCTTTCATAAGGATCTCTCCGCTTTTCATAATACAGCAGTCAGACTGATTCGTTAAAATGATGCTCCTCCCCTGTCCGGAACTTAGATAGATACCTCCCGCCCCTTCAAATATTTCCCTGACGCCGCAGTTTGCCAGTATCTCTTCTATGGAAATCACCCTGTTTGACGGAAGACGGAATAAATCGTAGGATAGAGGGCTGACATCATAGCCCGACCGGGTTCTGGTGATGTATAGGTTAAGCTTTCCCACGTAACTGGATTTTCCGGGCGCCGGGCGGTAAGGCTCCTCTGGCGCGTATGTATTCCGGGGTCTGCCGTTTTTTAACAGCAGCAACAGAATCAATATCAAAAACAACACCGCTATAACAGCCATGCCGTACAGTCCGTAAGGCGGCTCCTTTGGCTCTTCCACCGGAATCAGAGGCGGTCCCTCCAATGCAATCTCCACATCACTGATCCATAATACATTTGCGGGAAACGCATCACAGACAAATGATATGTGTTTGACGGCAGATTCCGTCACATTTTCTTTGCATATAATGCGACCTTCTTCTATGGTCTTTTCTTCTTTCCCGTTCTCTGTCACAAAGGTTAATCTGCTGTAATGAAAATACTCTTCCGTCCATAACCGGACACTCTCATTTTCAGCATCATAAAAGGTACAGGCAATTTCCGCCTCCCTCTCATAATAAACCTCTCCCTCTTCGTCAGGGATTGTGTCTTCATAGGAAACTTCTACCTTTGACAACACCTGATATTCCGGGATCAGCGTGATTCTCACCTGGCTCCCCGGCATCCCGTCAAAACTGATGTTTAATGTATCCCCTTTGGGCTTTTTTATCTCAATCAGAGAATAACGCTCCCCTGTTGTCTGTCTGGCATTTTCTGCCGTAAAATTTGTCTTTACGTTTTGGATGGAGGAATCGCTAGTCAAAAGCACCCGGACGGTATCCGCATGGGCAAAAGGCATGTCAATGGCTGCCTTTTCTCTACTTTCCCCAGCATCCACAATGGATGCTGTCATCTGTCTGATATTCAACTGACTCTCTGTAATAGAATCAATGGCTGCCTGTATTTCTAATGCCTGTGGTGCATAATAAACGCAGCCACCGGTATCTTCTGCCGCCTGAAATATAGAATTTGCGGTATCTTCCATCTCTTTCCCAAGTCCGATGACGTGGATTCTTATATGATCTTGCACTGCCCGGGCAGATGCTGACTGATAGGCTTTTTGAGACTGTGACGTTGTCTCTTCGTCCTCCATGAAAATTTCTCCGTCGGAAAGCAGAATAATTTCTCTTTCGTCCGCTGCGGCGGACTCTAACATCCCTACCGCCGCGTCAAGACCCGCGCCTGCATTGCTATATCCCTTATATTCTACGGAATCTGCCGCATCCATGATCCGGTTTCTCTGAGAATTGCCCAAAAAGCCCTGCAATGTGCAGACATCTGAATTGTAGGCCACAAATCCCACTTCGTAATTTGTCGGCAGAGTATAGATCAACTGTGCAATGCTGTCAATGGCATAGCGGTTTGGATCATTCCCTGTCATACTCCCACTGGCGTCAAGAAGAAATACCACCGCCTTTTTTTCGGACTCTTCCACGTCGGATGCCTGTGCCGGAGAAGAAATCAGGACAGAAAAAAGGAAAGCCAGTGCAATCGTAAGAAATCTGCTATACATTTTTTTCTTGTTTTTCACCCGGATTTCCTCCCTCTTGTATTTTTCCCAATATCGCTAAAACGGTAGTCAACGTTAAGCCAATCGAATATAATCTGACCAAACGATAATATCCCAGCTTTGCTGTCAAAAGAAAGACAGCCACATAAAACGCCATTGTGAGAAACAGTCTTTTTCTAAAACAGGATATTTCTTCCTCATCCATTGGCCTGTTATCATTCTTTACCGGAGAAATCAACCACAATATCATCAGTTCGCATAACGACAATCCACATATGTGCGCCAGAGGCATTTCTCCCTTTGTCACTGCCAATGACACGATGACCATCAAGCCGGAAAACCAGTAGCATCCCATTCTGGTCTTTGCATGAAATCCGCCTGTATTTCTCCTGAAAGCATAAAATACACCAAAGATAATGATAAACTCCGGAATCTTTTTCATACAGGCGGCAATTCCAAAATAAGAAATTAAGTGTACTGCTTTCAGCAGCGTTATTTCCAGGCCAAACCGATAGATCTCCGCCTCATCTGCGCCCGCAATATTTTCTTTCAGCAGACAATCCACGGCTTTACCAATCAGTGAATCACATGTAAGTTTCACCTTATTTCTTTTCTTTCCTTAATTTTCTGACAGATTCCGGCATCTTCGGCTGATACGCCATAAACGCGCACGTACTGTTCGCCTCTGTTTTTACATTTTTGTCTACAATCTTTGCTCCGATACGCAATAACATTTTTTTCATTTTAATTTTACCTCCAATATTTTTTTGTCATTATATATACTTTTTTGTCTAAAAATCAATATATCTTCCCTCACATACATATTTTTTCCCCGAATAATGATTCTGCATTGAAATATAGCAAAAGAAAAACAGGCTCTATATCAGGCCTGTCTTTTCTTTTTTATTCTTTTTCTTCCGGCCGGTTCAACATAATGTCGCAGGTAATCTCCTTCCCTTCCTGCCAATACATCACGCTCCCTCCGTATATCTCTGCACAGCGCTCCATGTTCATGATTCCAATTCCCCTCTCCGCAAGCATCCCGTCCTTTATCAAAACTTCCCCTCTTACCGTATTCACTGACCGGACAGATACCATATCATGGGACGCTTCTACCGACAGCCGCACGCTTTTCTCACTCTCACATTTCACTGCCGCCGCAATCCCATTGTCCAAAAGATTCCCAAACAGCGAGGTGATGTCCGCAGGAGCCATGAAATTGATATCTCCTGTAAATCCTTCCACACAAAAAACAATTCCTTTCTTCTCCGCCTGTTTTGCTTTATCTGTCAGCAGGCAGTTCAGTATCGCATTGTCCGTATACGCCACAGGCATAAATGACTGCAGGATTTCTCCGATCTGCCTTGCATACCCAGACGCTTCTCTGATCAGATTTTTCTGATACATATATTCCATCTGCCTGATATGCTTGTCCATGTCGTGAAGCATTCCCACTGCTTCGATATATTTCTCCAGCTGAGCCTCATAGCTTTCATACCGCATCTTTTCCTTCTGTTCCATCATCTCCACCTGATATTTGTAGACATTCCTTTCATCCGAGAACTGGACGAAATAGAGCATATACATATTGGAAAATATAATGCTCCCCGCCTCCATCATCAGAATAAGCGGACTCTCTTCCTCTGATATAGCGGAAACCGCAAAAATATTTATGACGCTGTACAAAAACATAATGAGGTAGAGAATGTACTGTTTCCCTGTTCTAAGTCCCGTCTTTTTCCAAAACCTGCCAAACACAACATAATATAAAAACAGCACCACCAGCTTAGAAAATGCGGTCTCCATGCTTTTTAAAATTTCCAGGTTCTGCGGAGTTCGACCTGTCAGTTCCAACAGAAAGTCAAAAAAGAGCATCCCTAAGGACTCAGACACCGCTATCATTATGTATGCCGCCCCCACCTCTGCCATACGGCCAATCCTGCCGCCCTTTCCGCCGGAATAGAGAAAGAGCGCCGAGAACCCCAACAGAAGAAAATGCGCCGCCATATTGAGCGCCGGCACCATAAAAGTGTTTATCCATGTTATAAACAGCACGCTTGCCACCGGTAAAAAGCGGTAAAAATTTTCACTCTCAAAAACTCGTTTGTAGCGCTCCTCCATAAACCGAAACAGGATGTTTACAATGATGATACAGGACACCAGAGAGCAAAAAATCAGTAGCATCCGATCCATGCCGTCACCTCCCGTCGCCGTAATAATGCAGGTAATAGTTCATCTTTCTGCGAAACTCTGGAGAACGTTTTTGGGACAACGGAATTTCGTCCCCATTCTTCATTTGCACCTCATATCCCCGGATGCAGCGGATATTTTCAAAGTTCACCAGCATCCCCCGGCAGCTTATCCCAAATCCAAACGACTCCATCTTGTCTGCCAGGGCATCTAAAGGCTCCCGGCAGATGTACTGAGCGTCCCCAGTGACAATTCTCACCTTTTTCTGCCCCTTCAGATTCTGGATGTAGAGAATATCCTTCACCGGCAGACTCACAGTCTGCTTTGTCTCCTGCTTTCCGTCCCGTATGGGAATCGCCCTGTGAAATGTGGCTCTTGCCTCTGAAAGCCCTCCGCTTTCCATAAAAGCTTCGATATGATTTTCCACTTCCTGTCTTGCCAATGGCTTTTCCAGATAGGCAAAGGCATGGGAAAAATTCACTGCATCTTTGCAGAACTGCCCGTAGTTCGTCTGAAAAATAATCTTTATCCTACGATTTCTCCGGTAGATTTCTCTGCCTACTTCCATTCCGCTTACCCCTTCCATCATTATGTCTAAAAATACCAGATGAAAATCCAGCTCTGTTCCAAGAAGCGCCTCTCCCCCTTTAAAATCATAGATATCATATGGGAGATTGTATCCTTCCATGGCCTCTCCTACAATTGTTTTCAATACCTCAAGGTCTTTTTCATCGTTCTCACACAAAGCGATCCTTATCGTCTGCATCCCTTCCAAATCTCTCTCCGCCTCCATAGCTGCAACAAAACTGTTCATGTGCATCCTAATCTGTTTTTCCGTCTGGTTTCAAAAAATATCCATTTTGAATCTCCATGACATAATATATCATACTTTCTTTTACATAATTTTATAAGAAACTACAGTTTTAGTTTTCCTATATTTTAATATTTGTATTTAAATATAAAGTTTTTATTAAAGCACATTATGTTTTATTTTTAAAAACATACAACTCAATATGCCGATTTAAAAAAATCCCGAAAATGCCTGTTTTCAGCATTTCCAGGATTACACCCACATCTCAATAACAGATAAGCTCTGCAGAAATTGAAAGCTAAGCATAAATTCAAATATGACATCAACGCCATCCTTTCAGACCTGGTCTACACAAGGATTCTGGAACCTGCAGGCAAACGCTCCTCTTTTAAAACGACTTCTGAGTTCCTGGAGAAACCCTTCCATGAACTCCATGATGTTTACCGCGCTTTAGACTGTTCTAATTATTATTTTGAGATTGAGCAGGAAGAAGGCAGTAAAAAATATGGGAAAAGCAAAGGCAAGGAATAAATTACCATATAGCGCAAATATTCTTGCTTTCCTTTCGCAGTACAACACTGCTGAGAACACTGATGCCGCCTGCTGCAGCACATGCTTTTGATGAAAAAACAATTCCTGCCGCCAACAAACTAGCGCCGACAATAAAGTTATATACCGCAGCCGCTTTTAACGTTTTCTTTTTCGGATTGGGAAACTTTACGGAAACTCCCAATATGTGATTCAGCTTTTCGCAAGTCTGATTGAATTCTTTTATCATTTTGCCCTCCTAAAGTAATAACAGTATACTGTGATTTACATCACTTCTTTTCTGCTAATTGCTCAAATCCTGTCATAAAATCTCCATTACTCAAAAATATCTGCCACAATGCTGTCCACCATAAAATCAAAAACAGCGAAACAATCACAGGTAACGGAAAGTGTGTCTTTTGCACGTATTGTTGACAACAGCGCGCTCAAAATTCCATATGCCTGTGCCTCCTCCATTTTCAGCCTTAAGTTTGCGGCATAAATAATCTGTCTGAAAGAATCAAAACTGTCAAACTTGATTTTCTTAATCATTTCTTCGGGAAGTTTTGTTACAAAAGACTGAAAGTCCGGCGTATTGAAATTGTACAGAAACGGCTTGCTGTCGTATTCCCGGAAAAGCTTTTTCATGGACTGTGCAAATCCCTCTTTCGTCTGCCTGTTTCTGTTTATGTCGATCATTTTTTCTGTCAATCTCCTTTGTATGTTTGTGATTGTTTCAAAAAATAAATCTTCTTTTGTCGGGTAAAGCGTATAAAAAGTACCAATAGATATCCCTGCATTGTCAAGCAGCGTATTAATGCGGGATGCCGGCGCTTTTGTTTTTGCCGGAGATGAAACTGCTATATCCGTATCGGGCAAGGATGGCAAGGCAGCGAATAGAACTATAAGGAAACCTACTTTCAAAGCTCTTTCATCATGCGTGTGGACATCAGGCAGGTTTCTCCGTTGGCAAAATAGATGATTCGGTTTTTAGCGTCAGTTTCTTTTATGTTATTTTTGTTTACCAGAAATGACCGATGACAACGCACAAAGCTGCCGCCCAACGTGTTTGTCAGTTCTTTTATGGTGCCGGAAAATTCTATTTGACGGTCTTTCGCATGAAGAATGACTTTATGAATATTGCCGGAAGTTTCAAAAAAGAAAATATCATCATAATCTATGCTGATTTTTCGTCCGCCGGTTTCAATCGTATAGACTTTATGCGTCTTGTTGGTCTGGAGCGAATAACGTTCCATTGCATTTAACAGGCATTCTCTGATTTTCACTTTCGCTTCGGCGGGATTGTCTTTTAATACAAAGTCCATTGCCTCCACCCGATACTGAAAGGTCATGTAGCTTAGTTCGGAATGTGCGGTTATAAATATGATGAAACCACGGGGGTCAAACAATCTGATTTGCTGCGCAAGCTTCATTCCGTTCATATCGCTGTTTAAGTCAATATCAAGAAAATAAACGCCTGTGTTCTGACTGGTCTTGACCTTATTAAGCAGCACATAAGGGTCTTCCGCATCTAAAACAAGCTGCATATCCAATTCTTCTATCATCACGGTATTTTGAATGATTTGCACAATCCTCCGCCTCTGTGCGGCATTATCCTCGCATACAAAAATGTTCAGCATGTGACGTCACTCCTTTTTGGCAGTAAGTTCCATATGCTGCACGAAACAGTCGTGCTGCATGGTTGTTTCCAACAGCACATTGTCATAGGAACTGATGATTTTCTGAGCATTGGACAGTCCAATCCCCTGATGTCCGGTTTTTGTACTAAAGCCTTTTTGTTTCAATCTATGCAGCACCATGCCGTTATCCCAAAAGCGGTTGCTTATAATGATTGACACACCGGACTTATTCTGAATAATATTTAAACCTATCTGCGGCTGTTTTGTCTCCAGCGCGGCTTCAATCGCATTGTCTAAAAAAATTCCCAGTATCCTGGCAAGATTTACGGTATCTATCAGAAAACTGTCCACTCTGTCGGGAATATCGATCGCAACATCTATCCCTGATTCATGGGCGTAGATCATTTTTGCGGAGAGCAGGCTTTTGATTTCCAACACTCCGATGTTGCTAAGTTGGTTCAGCTTGTAATCACCCTGATCAATCAAATTCTTCGTTGGAAAGATTTTAGTTTCAAAAAAATCCTTTAATTCGTCCATATCGCCGTTTTCAATATAGCCGGATATAGAAAGCAGAATGTTGACATAATCATGCTTAAAGGAACGCAGACCGTTATACATAACTTCTAAATTGTGTGTGTAATCCTGTAAATCCTGCAAGGCTTTCTGCTTTGCCTCCGTCTGTATTTGTTCCAGCCAGGAACGGCGCATCGCCAGAAACAAAAAAAGCATAACAAGCAGATACCCTGAAACATGCAGGACATTATTATATATCATTCTGCCCACAGAGCCGTTTTGTCCCGGAATCAAATTATCGAACAGATAGATGGTGATAAGGAGCAGCAATGCGGCGTCGATTAAATACCACGTCTGCGGAAGGCGTAAAATACCTTTGCCTGACAGTAATAATTTTCTAAGAAACCTTCCGCAAAGCAGCGTAATAAAATAAAACAGCAAAATGCGAATCATCCAGACTCCGAAAGAAAAAAACTGCTGAGTTGATAGAGCCGCAGGAATCAACAGATTCAGAAAATGTGTCAGCAAATTATCCGTCACGACAGTAAGCACAAATCCAATCATGCCCATGCAAACATTCCAAGATGCGGTATCCCGATCGACAACCAATCCATAAATACAAGCTGCCGCCAGAATACCAAACAGACCGTATGGGATACAGGATAAGAACGTTACAGGCATTCCGGCAAGCAACAGCAGAATATAAAGCGCTATAAACGCTTTCAGGCTCATTCGTTTGGGCCACACATTACGAACGGCAAGGGAAAGCTGAAAAAAAGACAGCAGCATATCATTGATTCATCCTTTCAAACTTTACTTCCCTGATTATACTGCATGGAATTCTTTGTATCAAGCGCTGCTGCTGCGAAAATGATGAATAAACGTTTATTTTGCAGAGAAAAACCGCATTTATTCACAAAATAAGCCTTTTTATGACGGTTTTGAGAGAATGATCGTATTCTCCGGTATACTTTTCTACAACCAATATATTTGTTTTGGAAGGAGATATGAAACTATGAAACATTTTTTTAAAGGAGCTATCGTAGTAGCGGGGGTAACGATTGCAATGATGGTTATCCATATAATCATCAATATGGTCTGCAGCAAGAACGGCATTGACCTGAATTCGACAGCATTGAGTATGGTATCAACATTTATAGGAGTATTTTCTGCGATATCAATTTATGACAGATGGATTAAAAATGAGAAATAAAATTCGATAGAAAAATTACAGATACAGATTTCAAAAATATATCTTCGAGTATGTGTGTCAAAAAACGCAGGCGCAGCGGGCTGCGGCAAGGTTTTTTGGCATACACAATCGAAGATATAGATGTATGCCGGGCGTTTGGCGGATGATTACTGCTATCTTACTATTACCCGGATCTTTTTGAATAAACCATTTCTCGCAATACAGTAAATATCAGTTGTTCCAGTCCTCACTCCTGTGACGGCTCCTTTTTTTGTTACCTTTGCAATAGACGGATCTGCAGAAAGATAAGATATCTTTCTGCCGGATTGATTCAGTCTTATCCCCGTCATTTTTACTTTCAGCTTAAACTTCTTTCCAGATTTTACGCGCACTGAGGATTTCTTTACTTTCAATTTTACCGGATTGCCATATTTTCCACCATCTGTTCTACTATAGATGGGCAGAGAATCGGCGATTACCACTTGTTTTCCTTCTATTATCTTATATGCCTCTACATGATATTTGTATTCTGTTCCCTTTTTCAGCTTTTTTTGTTTCCATTTACGGGTACTTTTGCCGACTGTCTTTAACAGCTTATACTTATCCTTCGATTTTGCTCCATAAATAGAATATCCATCAGCTCCACTGACTGATTTCCAGCGGATTGTCTGCGACGTCGTCCTGGCAGAAGATACCCATGCAAGGAGCAGGCCTGTTTTCATGTCCTGTTCGCCGGAAACTCCGGAATTTTTCTCTCCCTGGCCCAAATCTTCCGAGTCTGTCGTTGATGGTGCAGACGGCGTTTGCGGCGTTACTTCTGGCGGCGCCGGAGATGTTACAGCCGGCGGTGCGGGCGGTGTTACAGCCGGCGGTGCGGGCGGTGTTACGGCCGGCGGTGCGGGCGGTGTTATAGCCGGCGGTGTGGGCGGTGTTACGGCCGGCGGTGCAGGCGGTGTTATAACCGGCGGTTCAATCGGCTTCACAATATCTTCATCATCACCATAAATTGATTCCTGAAAATCTTTTGTCTGAAATAAATATGCCCTGAAGATCTCCTCTTTCAGACGCTCTACCTGTGTCTGATGTGCACGGATATTATTACTTCCGTCCGATGTCACATTTACATTCGCCAAATCGCTTTCCACAGCTTTTTTCATCATCTGCTGCAATGTCTGAAAGTCACGAATCGTAACCGTCCGATTTTCCCATAGAATGGTAACGGGCTTTAATTCTCCCACTTTCTCGATTCTTTTCTGAAACATAGCCGTTTTAAAATCTGCCATTGTGCCATATGTGCCGCCAAATATTTTATTTAAGATATATGTGTCTGACAATATACCCTGCTCTGCCTGAGCCGACTCTTTATACTGATTCGATATATAGGGCACCATGCCGCCGTAATATCCATATTCGGCAAGCAGTTCAAATGCCTGCCGCCGGATCATCATATCGCCGCTGACGCCATTCTCATTCTGCACCGCAGCGTAATTAGCGCTGAACAACGGCACAACATAGTAACCATTTCCGGCCATAGTCCCTGTTGTTATCGTTCCGTCTACCTCATAACGGGAGACGATAATACCGTCACGGATCAGATCTTCTATAGAATTCAGTTCCTTCGCCTCTTCCAGCGTCAGCTCTCTTACAGTATCCAGACAATGTTTTGACCCATCCTCTCCCTGATTAGGCCTTGTCTTTGCGTCTTCCGTCTGCTCCAGTTTGTGGAACCATTTCTTCTTCTCTTCCGGCGTCTTTGAAACCATAACATCTGCTTCTGCATAATCCAGCGTATAAACTACATCCAGAATTCCACTCATATAATCCTGCATGTCTTTTTCATCCTGAAACCGTCCGGGAACTGCATTATGAAATCTCTCACTGTATTCCAGACGGTCATAAATCAGATTCAGGTTAAATGCAGGAGGATCATTCAACTCATACGGCTCAAACATTCCTCTTGTATATACTTCCGCCTGTATTCCGTCTCGCGCACCATATCCGCTTAACATCACCTGGGAAACAAGCAGATGCGTCAATTCATGGGCATACGTCGCAAGCCCCCGTTCTGTCAGAGCTTTTGACAGATAATAACGGACGCCGCTGCCATCTGCCAAACCGTCTGAAAACATAAACGTATCATATAAATTCAAAGGCGCCAAAAATTCTCTAACGCCGCTGGACGCATCCCTGCCAAATTTAGCAGACCACTCTTCCTGTGCACTGAGCGCCGTATCTGCATAGATCCTCAGACTGTCTTTTACAATACGGTTAGTAGAAAGCTGTCCGCGCACTTCCGGTTTTGCCAGCCGATGCCAAAAATCAATAAACTCACGCTGTTGTATGGCAGTACGTTCCAAATCCTCACAAAACTGTTCCCTCTTCTCCCTATAAAGAGCCGGATCTGTATTCTTTAAGTTCCTGTCCACATAGCAGTCCACAATACCATATGTAATTGTGGCAGCAGTGGAAATCACATAAATGCTGTCTTCTGATACGGTAAGCAGCGGAAGAATGTGAGACTGTAATGTCCGATCCTCAGACAGTCTGCTGTACAAACCAGTATTCGCAGAAAGATTCCAGGAAGAGGGTTTTTCCGCTATCAATGCATGGCTTTCATTCAAAAACCAATCATCCAACTGCATATCCGGAATCCACTTTTGTCTGTTTATCTCCAAAAAAGCCCCCAGATTCATGGCGCCATAGCCTGTGACATCCCAGAATAATTTCCCATAACCAAATACATTAGCGCAATTGGATATCTTTAATGCATCTCCTCCCGCGCCCCCGATTTTGATCAGCCAGTCTACAACATCTGTCTGAATTCCATATGTCCCCGGCTCATAGAGAAGGATGTCGCAGATATTCTTCTCCCCCATATTGAAATCATACAGTCTTTTCACATAAGCAAGACCAAGAAGTAATTTTTCTTTGTTCTGGATGATTTTTTCGGTAAAATCAGCCGGTCCTTTCTCCTGGGCGCCGGCGGTACAATCGACGATCCTCTGAATCATCGGACCGATTTGTCCCTGCGCCTCTTCAAAAGCCTCTTCCAAAGAAATAACTTTTAAATTGTCCTTGTTCAGTTCTCTTTTTGCCTCATCATCGCTGATATCCAGAAAATTTCTCCCATCCCGCTTTGCGATTTCCAGCTTTTTATTCATCATCTCATAAGAAAAATACCGCGAAGGCGCCAGCAATGCAGCTATCTGATCATTGTTCTCATAATCAACCGCCTTTAGAACATCCTCTGTATTCTGTCTCACGGTCTCCCCACAGCCGGCTGCCGAAGAAATCACAGAAGGAAATAGAATCACACACAAAATTACAATTGCCGCCGCCGCTAATTTTACATTTTTCATCTGCTTTTCTCTCTTCTCCTTTATTTTATTATATTTTCGGCATACTGCATATAAATCATTAGCGCTGTTCTTGTCCAACCGGATGGAGCATCAGCCTCTCACTGCCTATTCTTATAAATGTGGTACAGACAATATTCATTTTCCGACTGCAAAGCGCCGGAAAAACTCAAACGCACATTAGAACATCCTCCCCGGCATTTTTGAGCATACACACACTCCCGGCAGAATCCCTTCAGAGAATCCGCACGAAATTTTCGATTCCATGCAAATGAATCTGCATCCTCCCAGATTTTTTGAAGGGTCCGTTTCCGAATATTTCCCTCTATATAAGGATTGTGCCTCATAGAGGTACATCCCACTACATCTCCGTTATGCAGTATGCCAAAGGAATAGATTCCGGCATTACACCCGTTCCACACAGGCGCCGCATAGGATGGCGCATTGATTCTCTGCCTTGCAATCATTTCCTTTCTGGAGTAATATCCTATGCAGTCTGCCAGCATAACCTTCAGACTTCCTCCTGTATTTTCCTCATAAGCAATATCCACAATCCTGTCAATCTCTTCCGGCCAAATCACCCAATCCGGATGTTCCTTTAAATTACCCATGGGAATTCCGATTTGAAGCTGCCACGTTACAGCTCCCATCCTTTTTAATTCATCGCGCATCTGCGGCAGTAAATCAATATTCTGCTTCATTACGGTCGTAACGGCTCCTGCCTCAATTCCCGCCTCTGACAACAGATGGAATGCATTTTCGCACTGGTCATAACATCCTTTTTTTCGGATACTGTCATGTACTTCTCTTGTTCCGTCAATGCTGATTGCAATCTGCCCCACGCCGCTGTCTCTCAGTTTTGCAATTACTTCTTCATTTATCATCTGGGCGTTTGTGGTCATATGTACTGCCAATCCGCTCTCCGACAGCTTTTTTACCAAAAGATGCCAGTCCTTTCGCATAAAAGGCTCTCCGCCGGATAATGTAACCCATTGCAGATTCATTGCTGCCAGCTGTTCGCACAGACCAAGCGCCTCCTCTGTAGAAAGCTCCCCCTCCAGTGCGTCTGCACAGGAAGATCCACAATGCCCGCAGCGAAGATTGCATGCCATGGTTATTTCCCAGATGCAGCATATCGGTTGATTATTCATATTTTTCCTCCGTTCACCATCAAATAGATCGTTCGTCATAAACTTTTTGGCCAATGCTATACGCACGCAGCGTATAGCTGTGGCTTTGGCTGTCACTGATATATTCCCAATGATATCCGCCGCTATTATACTTATCATATCCCACCAATTCATAGGATTCCACATACTGACCGTCCCATTCAAGCCCGTCATGCCATTCAGGGGGAGTCCAGCCCCCGTCATATGGCAGCGTAATAATCGGCACAGCGGGCAGGTGCTCTATTTCATCCATCGTGACAAAGGGAGTTTTCTCTGAAAGCTCCGCAGATAAATTCGGCAGAGAACGATATAACTTTCTGTTTCGGTTAAATTGCGTAATTTTTGCATAGCCAAATTCCAAAGTCTGCTCATGTTCCAAAAAAGAATCCTTTTGTGTAAGAACTAAAGTAAAGCGAAACACATCTGCGCTTCCCTTTTTTGCAGGCACTTTCTTGGTTCCGCTTAATTCTACTTCTCCTGCACCGGAGATCCGGCACTTTCCTCCATTTCGCGTCTCCCATTTTAAGGTTACATGTTCTCCGTCGCAATCAATAGCCTGAAAACAGGTAATAAACGTAAAACTCGGGGTAAAAGATTTGGAAACAGGACAACCTGCTCGATTCTTAACCGTAAGTGTATAAGCGCTGTCAATCAATTTCAGATCATATTTATCATAGCCTGTGACATCTGTAATTCCGCTGCTGTTGCTGATTACATAAGAACATTCCTCTCCGTTTTCCACCTCCCAGCGAAATGTCACCGTTTCATTGATATCACCGTCTTCCCTCTCCGGTCCAAAGGATTTTACCACAGGTTCATTTAATTTTATCAAATCCAGCCTGTCCGGCAGTATTTTGCCATCTGCCCTCAGCTCTATATTCAAAGGCGTCAATCCTGACTCTTTATTTATGTTAAGATTTTCAATGCAGAGTTTCAGCGATTCGTGGGGTTTCATCACAGAAGTTTCCGCCGGACAAATCTTCCAGTATCTTCCTACTGTGGGGCTGTCTCCATAACTCACCCTCCAGTTTGACTTATTGACTACGCTGACAGAATAATTCACACTTTCCTCTTTTGTGACAATCTCTCCGCCCTCACCTCCATAATAAAAATATAGATAAAATCCGGCGGCCTGGTTTGCTGCCAAAAAATCATCATATGCCGGATAATTTTCCGGTGCAAGACTCGATCCGTTCTGAAAGGTAAGAGGAGAAGATGAATTGTTTGTGATCATCACATCCAGAGATTCCTTATGATCCACTGTAAAATATTCCGATACTGCTTTAAAGCTCAGATCACAGTCAAGTTTAAACATTTTATAAATATTGATCTGATCTAAAGACATCTCCCCTTTGTTCCGAAAGGCAATATGAACCGGCGTCTCTCCGGCAATGCCATTACAGCGAATATTTGATATTTTCACAGAAATGCTGTCATGGGCAGCAATGGCAATCGTCTTCTTAGGCGCTATAATCCAGTATGCGCCCACTGATTCACTGTCCATAACCCACGAAACCTCCCAGTCAGAAGACAAAACGCCGAGCATCATATCTGCACCGTCGTCCTCCGTTGTCAAATCTCCGCTGCAGCCGCCATAATTAAAGTAAACATAAAAACCGGCGGGGTCATTTTCTTTGGGCAAATCATCATATGCCGGATAATCATCCGGAGCAAGACAATCCGGATTTTCTATTACAGCCGATTCGGATGAATAATTTGTAATAATAAGCTCCAGCGTGTTTTCAGATGATTTGTTTTTTGTCATATAAACGTATTGCGGCGATATCATGTATGAAAAATATGGGTTCATTTATCATTCCTCCTATCTCCTGCCGTACTTAAAAATCCTTCTTTTATCTGCATCCGCATATCCGCGGGCTGTACATCAGGCACATGAATTTCTTCTGTTTTTACGATTGTTCCTTCAGGCATGACAGAATGAAAGAACCATTTCCCCGCCATTCCCCCGGGAACCGGCAATTCTATCTGATCTGTCGGCGACAGAAAAGGAGCCATTCTTAAATACATTTCACTCTTGCTAAGCTGCTCATGGTAATACATTCCATCCAGCCCCACCTCTTTTGCCGGAAGGAATCCTGTGGAAACGGTAATGCGGCCGGAAGGCTCAAATAAAAATGTCAGTTCTGCCGCCTTCTCCGACAAGCTTGTCCAAATACTGCTGCCCCGCACCATATATTCTGATTTTGGTTCCGAAAACAAATCCGGTACAAACAGTTTTTGATACGTTTTTTCATCCCGTTCCCCTGTATAAAAACCAACGAAACCGTCAAACAGTTTCCGCTTATCTCCAAAACGAACCTCAAACTTCTCTGTATCAAACTGATTACAGACGAGCTCTTCTTTAAACCATTGTACATGGGGCGGATATCCTCTGCCCAGAATCTGCACGCTTCCTCTGGCAAGCGCCAGCGGCCTCCCGAAACTTAATTGGAAAAACTGCTCATCCCCTTCAGGGGCGCTCCTGCCAAAGGCTCTGTCTAAATACTGCAGAAGCTCCCTACATGCCGAATTGTGATCTCCGAGCAGGCCTTTCACAAAAAAACGCAGATGCGCAGAAGGTATTTCTTCAAATGGAATACAGGAAGGCAGAGGTTTCATCCAGTGCGCACCCTGTCCGTTTTCCTGAACAAATCCAAGCAGTCTGCCATCGTAATCATAAATCTGAAAATTAGCGTCCAGAAAATTCGGGAGCACAAATCCCAAAACTGGTGTTGTGCCGTTATCTACAGATTCCATCGCAAGATTCATTTCTTCCTCTGCTCGGGCTGCCAGCCACTGAAACCGGACAGTGCCGGGATGCATGAACCGGGGACGCAGATACACCTCTCCTTTCCTGTTTTCATATGTTAAATTTTCTCCAATAGAGATGCTTTTCTCATCCGGCTTTATCTTCTTGATCTGTCCAAAAGAATCCACCAGCCAAATCTCTGACACAGACAGAAAGCCAGCCCGAATCGGAAAAAATCTGGATTCCAGGTCTTCCACTCTGGGACTGATAAAGGGCTGGTCCAAAATCCGCGTCAACTCACGAAGCAGCGGCCGAATTTCTTCGGAAGCAGCATAAAGGGGCAAAGCCGGCAGATAATCCCTCATAATCAGCGCCTCATGAAAACCATCCATACGCTGTGACAAAATTTCCATTTTTCCGACAATATCTGCCGCCTTTTTTAAATTGTCATAATCCAGTCCTTCTCTTTGCTCTTCTGCCATTCTGTCAATGAAATGACTGAAATGATCCACTGCATGGGGCGAAATAATTGTCGAGCCGCAAAGTTCAATTGGCTCCGTATCCGATGTTGTATTTTCCTGCCGGTTCATCTCTAAATCAATTTCCTCAAGAGAATACCTGCCCAGAGAATCATCCTTTTGAATATTGGAACGGGCAGATTTCATTTGAACCCTCCATTCCATCAGCAGCGGTGCCCATGGCTGTTTCCATTGGCAGACCGCAATCCGGTCCGGAAAGCTGCCCAAAAATCCTGTTTTTTCCCTCTGCTTTCTGCGAATGTCATTCGCCACTGCCTCCAGTTTCTCCGGCGTGCCTGGCAGACCTGCCATTTCAAGGGCTTTTTCTGCAATACATCCGGCAAAATCCTCAGACAACAGCAATGTTTCTCCCAACAAATCGGCTGCAGACGAAAGCAATGGTTTGAGCGTTCCGGTACACAGCCCGACTGCATCTTCGGCAGTCATCGTGACTTTATGCTGATCGATCACCAGTTCAAGCGCCGATACCGGATTCGTCCTGCAATGCAAAAGCCCATCCGCATCATTCTTTTGGAATCCCTGCTTATATGCCCTTTTCACGCCGTCGCCGCAAAACATCAGCACAGGCGGACCGGCCATATAAAAACGATCCCTCTGTTCTTCCTTCAATGCCGTTCCCTTTTCCTGCAGCCGGTCATTCAGGTTCTTTTGCAGTTCTGAGATCTTTTCTGCATTCTCCTTTACCTGTTTCTGATATTTTTTCAGTTCTGCAAGCAGTTTGCGAATCAGGGAAAGAAATGTCCCGGAATCTGAATGTTTCGCCGTTTCCAAATCCTTCCACAACTCTGCATGCTCCTCTTTTAGACGGACTCTGTCATTTCCCCATGGATCACTTTCCACCAAAACATATTTCCACCATGCAAAATAAATTTCATTTTTTAATGATTCTATCATTGCCCCGGAAAGATTATTTTCTTCCTGCAGCTGATTTATATATGCAAGATCCTGATAGTTTTCCCTCTCAAGCCTGGCGTGATTGGTCTTTTTTAAGGTATTGCGCAGCCCCCACATGGTTCCCTGCCCTATGCTCTCAAATTGCTTTTCATGCAGCTGCTCCTCCAGGCGAATCAGAGCGTCCGGATTTCCATTATTTTCTATACCGTCAAGCAGATCATTTTGGAAGGCATTCAAAATACGCTCCAACCCCTTCTCCTCCGGCAATTCCTTTTGCAGAAATGCAGACAATGCTTCCGCGGACGTATTTCCTATGTAAACTCCAATGTCTTCCTCCGGAACGCCTGACGGATATTCCTGATCCGCCCCTCTCCATTCTACCTGCCCAAGCACACTGTGGCAGACTGTTTTTCCTGGTATTTCTCCACTGTCCAAACAAGACCATGCCAGCGTTTTCAATGTTTCCTTATCTGCGCCTGTCAACGGATCTTTCTCTTCATTTTCATAATACCCTGTCAATACATAGGTATAAGTTCCGGACTCTTCATCCTCCATACTGTCGTAGAATCCAAATACAGATCTGGATTTTGGATAAAATGCGGCAAAGGAAACATCCCCCGAACCAACTGCCGTTAACTTGGACAGATAATACCCCTCCTCCAAGTTCTCTGTTCCATATATCCTGGCTCCTCCCAGATAACCATAAATCTGTCCGTCAAGCCCCGCTCCCTCCCAAAGCCCGTTCTCAAGGCGAAATGTGGGGATCGAAGTCCTGTCGTACTGTTCTGCCCCGGTCAAGGGATGATTTGTGACAAAATCGCTCTCTATCATCCATGCCTTTTGCTTTATTTCCCCGTTTTTCACCCAAAGCCGCTGTACAATCCAGCGGTTTGGCAAATCAGGAAATCGGATTTCACCGCTGCTGCCGCTTGTATGCGTGCCGCTAAGCAGTGCATCCGGCATCGTCCAGTGAAGGTGGATTCCCGGCAGCTCCTTTTTGGTTCCAAAAAGCCTCGTTGTATATTTTCCCAAAGGAATCTCGGAAATCCTCGAATAATCCGGTGCCAAATCTGCCAGCGGAGCGCTGTTTTTTCCGATTACAAGCCCCTCAAGCATAACCGGAACATAAAGTATCTTACTCATGAACGCCACCTCCTGTTCCGTCAGAATTTTTACGGTTAATTTCAATTGTACAGCGCGCTCTTTCATGTATCATCTGCAAGGCGAACTCAAGAGCCGAAAAATACGCGCTGCCTTTTCCCGCCTCCGTCAATGCCTGCTGCATATCCCCCGCAAGGGCTTTGATATTTAAAAGTCCTTGCTCCTCATCGCGAAAAACCAGTGGAACCGATACATTGACATCTCTGCCGGTTTCTCCTTCTTTTAAAGATGCAAGCCGCTTTACAAAGGCTTCCTCTGCCTCCTCAAAACCAAAAAATAAACTCTCCACAGGCTCTGTCAGTGTAATTTTGTCCAAAACCCCGTCCACAATGCAAAACAGAACAGAAGTCCCGATATGCTCCAGCTTTATGATATTTAATTCCGTTTCGCCGCTGCAGCAGGAAACTTCAATCCCGGGCCACCCTTCCACAAGCTGGGAACGCAGCAAAAATCCAGTCTGGCGCTTTCCGCCGTCACTGTTTTTTGACAATCGATCGTACCGAAGGGATCGCATATTTGCCCCATGCAGACGACCGTTTTGTTTCAGCGTCGGCAAAACCGCACGATCATGCATCAGATCAGAGGAACAGTTTCGTCCAATGCTCAGCGCGCCGTCAACCATAGCTTCGATCCAATTATAATCCAGATAAAAAATGTTCAAAGTCTCCGGCTGCAGCAGCTGCCCGTCTGCAATCAATGCTCCCACAGGCACTCCCTCCAGCATATATAAGCCATTGATAAAGTCCATCACATCATCTTTTTCCATATAGGCAATACTCAATTGAGCTCCGATGGAACAAAAAACATTTTCTTCAGACAACATCCCGTTGTTTTTAAACCATGATCTCACGCTTTCCTCCTTAGGTGCCGGTCCAACAGCAACAATACAGAATCCGCCAGGCCGGTCTTTTGGCCCTCTTCTCTTTTCAGGCTGCACTGCATATTCATTTCAACCTGAAGTGACGCGGCATGCATCTGTTTTCGGTTTGTGTTTCTTGCCTGCAGAAGTTTCATGGCTATGGATTTTTGATTCAGCGCAATCAGCCTTCCAAGCTGCCATGCACAAGCATAAGAAACATCAAACATACCGATATCGGGATCATAAATATATAACGAATCGGCAGAGGAAACAGACGGTATCCCCTGATGCTCTATTGGCGCCGGCGCAAGAGGCCCTCTGTAGAAAGAAACTGTCTGATCGCCGTTTCTGATCTGATGCCTCATGGGTATATACCCGTTTTCCAAAAAAGGAAGTACTTCTTCCTTCTGTCCTTCTGTAGAAAGCCCCAAAGAATCAATCTTAAGGCTGCTGCAGATCTCCTTAAAATGCCAGGGAAAACTGACCGCTTCGTAAGTCCAGCTATACAGTACAATTAACCTGACATGGGAAAAACGATCTATCTGCGTTTGGTGAGAATAGTCGCCATATCCCTCCAGCGAAATAAGATAAACCCGGTTCTTTTTTCCTTCATCAGAAATCTCAGACATTCTGGCTCCCATGACGACTGAGCGCCACTCATCTCCGGGGCCGCCTGTATCATCTGACTTTGTATAGGGCTCTGTCTGCCGGGCATGGCATAAATATACCAAATCCTCATATGCCGGAAAAACCTTCCGAAAAAGGGACGTTTCTATATCCATATAGCTGCACATTTCCGTTTCTTCCCCTTTGCGCAAATGCAGCCGGGGAACATAAATATCAGAAGAATTGGGATTTACGGCATTTTGAACCGTATCCGTTGACACAATTCCCCCTTCACCCTCTCTAAGCTGTAGCAGGGCAAGCCACGGCGTATGAAAAGAAGGACTCCCCACAGCTTCATTTGTCTGCGTGTCTGCCGAACGTTCCCAGGGGAGCGTTTTCCTGTTAAATACAATATGAGGAAGACTGTTTCCAAAACTTCCCCTGCCTCCTTTGGGAGGATACGCGCAGCAAATGTCTTCTTCTGCTATTGCAAAACGAGGCCCTTCCACCCAAAGCTCCTGTCTGGCAGTCACGGAATCCCCCAGGGTTTTTGAACGTGAAACTGCTTTCATAATATATTCTCCGCTTTGCAGGGGCGGCGTGCAGGATTCTGCAAAAACTGCTTTTTTTACTGATGATGCGTCCATAATGGATTCCCTCCTATCGTCGCAATCAAAGGCTGTTCGGTAAATACTTCTTTCGGATTTTTGCCAAGCCGGTCGAGGCCGATATTCAAAAATGCACCGCCAAGCCCTTCTAATATCCCTTTTCTTTTTTTGTTTTCCGCATTTATCCCCATAAGGTATTCAAATGCCTGTTTCTGTTCATATTTTTTCGGTACAACAGCAGCCGGGCTTTTCATGCACACAGAAATGACCGTCGGATCAAAATCTTCCTGATAGGAAAGCTGATAATAACAGAAAGGCTTAGGCCGGACAATCAAACCTGTTTTTACAGAAATTGTTTCTTCCTTCCAATCCTTCGACGCCCATAAAGCAGACGGAAGATTTTCCGTGATAATATCAGAAATAAATTCTTCCTCTATCACAACCCCGTCCTTTCTTTCAAACAGGATAACCAGTTCTGAATCCAAATCCAAATCACCGCAGGGCCTGATTTTTACCGGCGTTTCCAATGAGTGTGCAGAAACCCTTTTCTGCATAAAAGAAATGGAGCCTGCAGGTACACAGGATTTTACTGTCACTTCAAAATCCTGTGCGCAAAGGACAATTGCTTTTTCGCCGCCATCGGTATCAAGCTCTTTTATCATTCCTCTGCTTACTGCAATCGTACAGCTGTCATAAAAGGTTTGGGCGTCGTTTTTTGTTTCTTTTCCTTCTTTCTGCGGCAGGAAAGAAGATACAAATTCCTTGGTATCAATACATCCCGCGGACTGACTCTCTCCATGGCCGAAAGATATCGTAAAACTGATAATCCACAGTTTCACCCTCGCCGTCCCGCTGAACTCCGGGCCCCATATGTGCAGATCACATCCAAGCTCTAACTGAACCGTAAATAATTTCAGATGCACCCGGACTCCGATATTTACTCCGATGCTTAAATCATAATGGCAGGGTTTCCACTGTATCAAAATGTCTACATGGGCGTCAAACCATGCTTTCACACAAGAAGCCGTATATTGAAGCTGCAGCAGGCCGCCCGCCATAAGCGCGGACGGCGTCATAGCAAAATAAATCTCCCCCAGCGCTGTCAGCCCTTTTGTAATTTCCCAGTTTAAGCCAAGGCGTCTGGCATCCGGATAATGTTCCGGCTTTTGATACAATCGATGATACCCTCCTAAAGTTACAACAAAATCCCCTCTATGTATGCCGCCATACCATGTATAAAAAGCAAAAGAACCCGTCAAATGACAATCTTTTGACAAAATATAAGACTCGCTGGAAAGGGCAGCCTCCACAGCAATCAGATTACCGGCAGGAACAAAAGATGCATTTAACAGCAAAACGGCATGTCCAATGGGTGTTTCCGCCTGATAAGGCACATTGACGACGGATTCCCCCAAGAGATGAATTTCTGTCTCATTTCCAAATTGAACAGTCAGCATGGCCATCGAATCAATCATCTGAAAGGAATGAAACAAAACACCCGCGGCAATCCAGTTTTCTCCTGTCTCCGGCGGAAAGTATGTCATTTCCTTCTCAAAAATTTCATCCGAAGACAGCTTTCCACTGACCGCCTTTAAAAATGGAAATTCCAAAAGATGCTCAATATCCGGCAGATTCAGATTGCGGTTATAGCCAAAGCCTGCAGCAATTCCGGTAATTTGAAAGCATGGAGGACCGCCGATTGCTGCCTTTAACAATGCAAATACAAAGGCAGAATGAGACGGTTTTGTGGTATATGCCCCATAAGCTGCCATCTGGAATGATTTCAGCCCGATGATCAATGAGCCCCGATACGTATGAGAATCCACTCTCTGAAAGCCGCCCCCTATTGCTACAGCATCTGTCTTTACCGCTACAGACAACCCTTTCAGCAAAAAGGAAGGTTTCTTTTCCCGGATTTGATATCCAATCCCCAAATCCTCAAGTTCAAAAGATAATGCCCCCTGTGTAAATTCAGAATCTAACATAAAATTCAGAATCTGATCCTCATAGGATATCCCGATCTTTCTGATCGTAAAAGGCCCGATATGCTTATCAATGCGGACAGATGCCTGTTTGCTTTTTTCATCCAGGCCCCTCGCCTCTGCTTTCCAGTCATGTTTCTTTTCTCCGGATGCAATCGCCAGATTCAGTGGAATTTTGATATCAGACAAACGCAGATCTGACGAAAGCCAGATTCCCTGATGAAACGCCTGATCCGCAATATCCAGAGATTCAATGGTGACATGGCTGCAATCCTTTGAAAATACCAGAGTTTTTAAACCGCACAGCCCGGCCTCCTTCATAACCGGCGAACAATTTCCCACCAACGGAAGCTGTCCAAGGTTTAAATTCATCTCCAAAGCAATTCCAAAGATAACCTGTCTTGTATTGTCTGACAGGCTGCTTTGAATATATACCTGATTACCATCTACAGTCTTTGCAAGAAATGTAAATTCTTTTTTGTGAAAATCAAAAGAACCTTCCAAATGAGCAATGGAAATATTTAAAAATTCCGGCAGTTCAAAGTCCTTGAAACCGAACAGTCCGCAAAAATCCGTAATGGAAAATTTCTCTTCCTGCTTCCACTCAAACAACAGCTCTTCTTTTCCCTGTTTCTCCTGAAATGACACCAGAAAACGGGAAGGAAATGCTTTTTCTTCCTCCTCTCCTCCTGACTTAGAAAAACTCATTTCTCCTGTGTATTTTGTACCTTCCTTTGATTTATCTGCAGTAATAAGAAACCGCATCAAAAGTGTTTCAAACTGCAGGACGGCGGAACAGTCAAATTTTAAATTCCCCGTTCCCGGCGTAACAAACAGCGTCACATAGTTTAGGCTGATCCGTTGAAAAACGTCCGGACTCTTCCAGCCAAAGGATGCACATAAATCAGAAAGACTTTTTCCCTCCGGTACAAAAACTCCTCCCTGCACAGACCAGACTCCGCTGTTGTCAAAGATCTCCATCTGCATTGTCAATGTCTCAAACAGCGTCATCTGTCCGCAGAATTTAAGCTCCTTTCCTTTTGGACTGCCTGCAAAAGACATGTTCAGACGATCCAGACGGATCTGTCCCTCCTCCCAGACGCCGCTGATCCCAAAAGACAACTGATAAGCATCGCCTTTGATATCCGCCTCCACTTTTGCCTGTTCCACATAAAGCGTCTGAAACGCCTTTGGAACGTCCGGAGCCTGCTCCTGTGCAAACATTTGCTCTATCATATCCGAAACGCTTTTTTTCTCCTGTCCCGTTTCCAGATAACCCTGAATTTTCTTTCCGATCACGGAAACATTTACGGCAAATACCAGAGAAAACAGCGTAAGCTTCGTATTTACAATAATTTCTTCAAAATCGAATTTTTCACCTGTTCTTATATAAGCTTTGACAGAGGCAAGTGCCAAATCAGGCAGCCGGAATTCTGCTAAATTTTTAAAATCCTCCGTCTGTCCTCCAAGAGCCCATGCAGCAAATGAAAGAAATCCCGGAAATGACTGATCTTCTGACGCCGGCTTAAAATATGCCTGAACCAGATCAAGGGAGCCGGAAATCACCCCAAACTCCAACGCACATCCCACAATATCCACTACGGCGCTCAGTGTATATTGGTAAATATCGTCGCTTCGGATAATCGTAAGAGACGCATTTTCCAAGGTCAGCAGATTTTGAATCAAAGGGAGCTTTTGATGATACCGGAATGACAGACGGCAGGTGCGATGCCCGTTTTCATAAAAACAGAATTTCCATTCCTCCGGTACGCCAAGGGGCAGCTCAATCATCTCTAAAAAACCATGGGATATATTGCCGGCAAATAAAAGCGCTTCCGATAAAGAAAAACTCCTCGTCTTTGCTTCCTCTGATAAAGACAATGCAACCCCCGGTTCATTGGTATCCGGATCAACGGTTGGAATCATTGTCACCGGATAGATAAACGCATCTTCCCCCTCCCGGATTGTCAGCGTACCTTCTGCCTTTTCCGCTCCGGATTTTGTAATTTGAACCTCTGTTGAGACAGAATTCTCAATGCAAATACAATCCGTTTCCTGATCCGCCTCAAACACGGCAGATTCTGTCAAATCACGATAAGAAAGCCCTCCTTTTATCGCCTTATTGTAAAACGCATGACCGCCCTGCATCAAATCCGTACTACAGTCAGCGTTTTCTTCCCTCTCATCCGGAAGCTGAAATGAAAATCTGTAAAATTCCAGCACGTCTTCCGGCACATATGTTTCCTTCTGTTGAATATCATAACAAAAAGATGCAAACAAACGCTCACCGTCACAGCCCAGCCAAAAATATCTCCCTTTGACAAAGTTCTTAGATATCGGAGCGCCGGCTGCAATCAGAATATGAATGTCCGGGGGCGGATCATAATTCTGCCCTGACAATTCTTTAAAATCCAGACAGACAGAAATCAAAAAAGTAATACTCTCTTCCTCCAAACTCCATCGAAATACAGGTCCCTGCATCTGCATTTCGATCTCCTTTTCAATACTCATGCTGCTTTTGATATAATGTAAATCATCTGGAGACGGGGTTTCATGCCGGTGAATCACCTTAATGCCCCCGACCCCATCCACTCTCGAAATAAATTGCTTGTCCCAAAGATAACAGCACCGGCCTCCCGAAAACAGAAGAGCCGTATTATAAAAAGTATCCGTTTCCACCGGCTGAAAGCCCTTCTTCTCTCTTGTGGCAACCCCTTCCCCATCTGTATAGACCAGATGTTTTTCTTTGGTTTTCCAGACAATGGTTCCTGCAAAAATAATCAAATTAGGATACAATTTCGTAAGATCTGCCAAACGGCTCTGCCAAAAAGATTGCTCTAAATATTGATCTGCTTGAAAATCCGTATTAAGCTCTGTAAAATATCTGGCAATATCTTCATAAAAGGGCTTTACATAGCCCGATACTCTCGTCTTTCGGCGGTACAGGATTGTCATAGATATCCACAAAAAAGAATTCCGGAAACAAAACAATATATTTGTGGGAAGGAGAAATCGTAGCTGTAGAAGCAAAAAGAAGAAGATATAAATAATTCTCAAACCATGCCAGCCATCGTATCTGACGAACCTGTTTCACGCAGTGCAGTAATGCCATGCAGTATTTTTTTGCAGAAGACTTTACCGTAATCGTAATTCTATCATTCAACTTCTTCTGTTTTTGAGCAGTATAAGGCATGTCTCTAAATTCATCTCTTATACTCATAAGATCCATTTCTATCCTGGAAATGATACGGACATGATTTTCCAGCGTAAAAGGATTGTCCCTATTATATTCATGCCATTTGCGGTACCCGTTTTTTTCCAAAAATCTGCAGATTTTCTGCCGGTTTCCCAGCGCCTCTTCATTCAGAAGCGTCCACACAAACGACTCCCTATTCTCTGGATGATTCTGATAGAAGGCCCCGATTTCTTCGGCAACTTTCCGAAAACATTCCAATTTACAAATCACACAGTATAAAAATTCATCAAATTTCTGTTTATAATTAGACGGTGATGCAGATGCTTCCAACTCCCCCGCAGAATCCCGTATATACTGTATTGTATTGTTTAACGCTGCATCCAGTAATGTCGAATTGATATATTTTTCAATTTCTTCTTTTCGTTTTTCATCAAATTGATGCCGGTTTTTTAAGCCATAGTATAATAGCTTCATAAACGCCTCCTTTCTATTCTCGCTATATCAAGGATTTTCTAAGGATTCCTAACAAATGCAAATCCTATTTTAATATAGCATCCGGCACATTTAATTCATGTCGAAAATTGTCAATAAAAGAAATATGACCCAACAGCGATTCGTATCGTTGTTGAATCATACCCAATCTTCTTACACAGTCTATTCAAATTTCCCGCCCACAATCCGGAATGCAGTTTTCAAAAAGCTAAAAAGACTGCGACTATTTGCCGCAGCCCTTTTCTCCTTTTATTCTTCACTTAATTTTTTGTAAAAACAGGCAAGATAATAAATTACCGCAACAACCGCCAAGACAATATTTAAATAACATCCCACGCCTATGCCTGTTGCAGATATATCCGAATCAAACAATTCCAAAGCTTTTTTGATATTAAAATACGGCACAATCGTTACAATCAAATAAGCAATCGACTCTAACATCATCCATATTTTTAATATATTCTTTTTGATAACAGTTCCCTGTGCTCCCAAAATTCCTGTAAGGAAAACTGCAAGGTTGACAATAATCAGCAGAATAACCATGTATCCCGATACAGAAACAGTTCCTTTTAAGCAGCCCAATAAACCATAGCCGGAATAATCTGTATCAGACGAGCCAGAATAATATAATCTAACGCTGACATGAAGATAATTCAGCGCCAGAAAAGCAAATGACAAAAGTGCAAATGCACACCAAATATAAAAACTTTTATCCCGCACTCTTTCTGCAGCCAGCGCATGGTTTTCATTGATTTCTTCCTGGGAAACATACACGACTGCCTGATCGTTACTCCCTTCCAAAGATGCCCCGCATTTTGGACAAACAAGGCTCCCATCCGGAATTACTTCCCCACATTTAAAACAAAACATACTCTTTCCCTCATATTCCGCTGTCAATGTACTCCCAGTCGCCGCCTTTTTCAAATTCATTTCCGTCTTCATCTTTTATATTGCCATTCTTTAAAACAGTATAAGTACCCAATGATATTGTAAAAGTTCCTTGCTCCGGATTCCACTCTCTGATTTCAAGTTCCATATCGCTATCACTGCCCAGACTTACCCATCTTTTCACAAGATCATAACCTCTGATATTGATTTTTAATTCTTCTCTGTATTCATCATCATAATGCGTCCATACTCCCCGGAGTGCCTTTTTCATATCGCTTTCTGATTGATAAGTAGTCCTTTGACTGATTTGTACGACATTCAAAACAGGACGCGCCAAAACGATACAGACAGCGGCAATGACGCCGATCAAAATACGCCTCTTCCATCTCTCTTTCTCTGACTTCTTCCGCTCTTCTTCCCGGATTTCTCTGTCTTTCTCTTCACTAATTCTGTATTCTTCCAGTAATATGTTCAGATTTTCATCCGAACATATTTTTTCTGTACGAGCTTTTAATTTACCGCACAACGAACAGTCGACTGCGTTATAACTGTTGTATCTGCCGCAGGAACACACCCAGCCTTTGGCATAATAATCTTTCAACTTAAACATTGCCTTTTCGTCATATAATTTGTGCAGCGCACTTAATTGTTCCTGATTATCAATCGTTTCCAGTTCAAATGCAAAACGATTCTCACCTTCATAAGAAACAACCGAACCGTCTGAATAGCAAATCTGGCATTCTTCTAATTCCAGCTTTCGTATATTTGCATCCGGCAATTTTGCTTTTAAATTCATGATGGATTCATTTTTCGCAATAACTATATTCTGAATGATCAGGAAAAATTTATCCTTCCCATTTACCGGAACGATATCTCCAAATGAATTGTATCCCCGCGCATTAAATTTAATTGCAGTTATATCTCCATATCCTAAATTCGAAAAAGAAATTCTTGCTACTGCATCATTGCCATTGACATCAATCTCACACTGTAAATCTTCTATGTGGGCATTTACATCAACGATCTTTTCCACACTCCCCATAAGCCTTCTCCATTCGTCTCTGATATATATTGTTATATCATATTACAGTAAACATTACAATGCCAAAAACCCATTTCTTAAAGTTCTAGTTCCATCTATTCCGAATACCGTCTAAAATCTCTAACGTATTGACTGTCATAGCCTCACTCATCACTGGGCTCTGTAAAAGACCTTTCCGCATACAGTTGTGAAAATGCTCAATCTCATAAACCAGTTCATATTGGCATGGATGCTCCAAGACAATCTCCTCTCCTGTATTCAAATGTACAACTGCTTTTTGCGCCTTCCAGTTTTCCTTCTGCAATCATTTTTTTTAAATCCTGCATCAATGGAAGAAATACCGACTTCTGCGCCTCTGCCAGAAACAGATTCTTTTCTTTCGCCACATCAAATTATTCCAAAGCCCAATCCCTTTTTTATACAGCCACTCTGCCCGAGCTGCGATTTCATCTTCGTTCCACTCATCTTTCTTCAGCACATCTAAAAGCGTATTCAATCCGCCGGCACACTCCGCCAATCCCGGCTTTTCATTCTTTCCCGCCTTCTTCGTCTGCCAGTCGGCGTCTCGGATGGATGCATTCAAAAACTGAGGAATGATCGCCAGATTTCCCAGCGTTAAAAGCTCCGCATCCCTTGCTTTGGCAAGCTCCTCCGTTGCGCAGGGCGGCCAGTGGTTTCTCCATTTTTTCGGCATCAAATGTTCCAGACTGTATTTGTTAAATCCCAGCAGCGCAGTGGAGCTTCTAGCCGGTCTAATGCCGCTTTCAATCAGATAGAGAATTCCTTTTGTCTGTATATTATACAGTTTCGCTGTATGAAAGCTATTTTTCATATCTGTATCATTCGGAATGTAAGTGATAGAATCTTTTCCTTCCTTAAGCTTTTTGGATAAAGAATCTGCATCCAGCACACCGTTTAAAATCAGTGATGTAAATAAATGATTATAATTTTTGGTTGTGGCATGCACCACCATACGACGCATAATGTAACTTTCTAAAATTCCGCACATCTGATTAAATTCCCGCTTATCCGTTACATTTCGGGCTATGTAGAGAATATAAGGAATCGTGGTGGTATTTTTAAGACCAAACAATATTACATTCATTCGTTCCATTCCAAAAGATGACGGTATCGCCATATCCCAGTACGCTTTCGTTTCATCATCTTTTTCAAATACAGCCGCCCAGTTTTTGTTATACTCATCCACGTTGTTCTCATCGAAAAAATAGTTTTTCAAAAGCTCTGCCGTAGTCAGTTTTACGCCCAGGGAGTTTATGGTATCAAATACCTGCTGCTCATCTTCCTCCTCTACCAGATCAATGCATACGAACTGGATGTTTTGCTTAATGACCGTTCTATTGTATAAAGAGGTATCTTTTATATGCTCTATAAAATAATTATAAGCCTCAATGATCTGCGATTTTGGCTCTTTATTTTCCAACAGTTCAGGTTCTGTTTGTCTTATGACTTTTTGAAATGCGTCTATGTCATTTTTGCCATGACGCAGCGCCACCTGATTATTTTCCAGTATAAAATCCCGTTCAAACAGCTGGTTTTCTTTCTTTTTCAGGCACAATGCCTTCATAAAAATAATCAGCGTCGTAAGCCTCTGCTGTCCGTCAATCACGATTTTGCAGTCAGAATAATCTTCCCACGTCTGTAATGTTCTGCCTTTTTTCAAAATGATGGAACCCAAAAATAAGGGTTCTTTGTCCTGGTCACATAGCCAAGGTCTTCCAGAAATCTTTCCCACTGTTCTTCTTTCCAAACATATGTCCTCTGATAAAATGGAATTTCCAACAGCCTGGAGCCATTAAAAATTCCACTAATCAGTATTGCTCCCGCTTCCATATTTTTCCTCCTGATGTATGTTCTAATTTTCCTTTATTTATAATAGAAATGGCGGGAAATGTTTCCCGCCTACGGTAATTCAAAGAGCTTTCACCCAGACCAATTCTGCCAAATGGGAATCCGCTCCACTGCACTCACAGTTATTCTCCGAAATCCATGTGATCACAGCTCCATACGCATGGGAAAGTGAGGAATAACTTCCTTTATGCACTGTAACTGCACACAGCGTACTGTAGTATTTGTTTTAAACGGCTCCAATCAGCTCCCGGATATCCTCGATGCCCTGTTCTTTTAAATAGGAGTGCATACCCGCAATGATTTCTTCCGTCACGGCGGGATTATGGAAATTCGCAGTTCCGACTGACACTGCCGTTGCTCCGGCAAGCATCATTTCAACAGCGTCTTCCGCCGTAGCAATGCCGCCCATGCCGATGATCGGCAGTTTCACCGCCTGTGCTGTCTGGTATACCATGCGAACGGCAATAGGATGCACGGCAGGCCCGGACAATCCTCCGGTTTTATTGGCCAGAGCAAATTTCCGTTTCCAGATATCAATTTTCATTCCGGTCAGCGTATTAATCAAAGAAAGCACATCTGCTCCGCCGGACTCTGCCGCCTTTGCCATTTCTGTAATATCCGTAACATTGGGGCTTAGCTTCATAATCACCGGCTGCTTTGCATATTTCTTTACTTCTTTTGTAATTTCTTCTACGCTTTTGGGATCTTGTCCAAATGCAATTCCTCCTTCTTTTACATTTGGACAGGAAATATTAATTTCCAGCATATCTACCGGCTCATCTCCAAGACGCTCTACCACTTCGCAATAATCTGCAGCGCTTTTTCCGCAGACATTGACAATAATCTTTGTATCATACTGTTTTAAAAACGGAATATCTCTTTTTATAAAAAGATCAATGCCCGGATTCTGAAGTCCAATGGCGTTCAACATGCCGCCATATACTTCCGCTACCCGCGGAGTCTGATTTCCCTCCCAGGGAACATTTGCAACGCCTTTTGTCACTACGGCTCCAAGCTGATTCAAGTCCACAAAATCTGAAAATTCTTCTCCGGAGCCAAATGTCCCGGAAGCCGTCATCACAGGATTTTTTAATGTAACTCCTGCAAGTTCTACACTCATATTCATCAGAAGTCCACCTCCTGTGCCTCAAAAACTGGTCCTTCTTTGCAGATCCGTTTGTTTTTCACATTTGTATGACTGTCTGTCTCCTTTGATTTACATACACAGCCCAGACATGCGCCGATTCCGCAAGCCATACGTTCTTCCAATGATACAAAACATTCCATATCGTGTTCTTCTGCGTAAGATTTCAATGCCCGAAGCATCGGCAGCGGTCCGCAGGCATAAATGACATCTGCCTTTAATCCATGCTCTGATACCGCGTCTAATACATTGCCTTTTGTTCCAGCCTTACCGTCTTCTGTTGCAATATAAACATCTCCGAAAGGTTCAAATTCTTTTTCCAAAAATAACTGATCCCGAAATCCCAGTATTATCTGCTTTTTGCAATTTAACTGTTTGGAAAGCTCTAACATGGGGGGAATTCCGATTCCGCCCCCGATCACAAAAGCAGAGGTTTCTTTTTGGGGAAATCCGTTCCCCAGAGGCCCTAAAACATCAAGCTCCATACCTTCCTTCATTTCTGAAAGTTCTTTTGTTCCTTTTCCTGCGATTCGATAAACCAGCCGAAGGCTTTTTTCTTTTGGGTTGATCTCACAAATACTGATTGGCCGGGGCAAAAGCCTGCTGCCGTCTCCACAGTACAGCATCACAAACTGCCCCGCTTTTGCCAGTCCGGCAATTTCTTCTGTGGCAATCCACATATCAAAAATCCCGTCTGCGATTTCTTTCTTCTGGAGGATAACCGCCCTCTCCCGTTTTTTATCTGACATTCTTCTCTCCTGTCTATGTTAGAGCGTATTTACTTCGTACCTGTTGATTGGCTGACTGCCGCATTCCATACCGCATTACTTTGCCGCCTGCAATGCTCCGTCAATATCTGCGATCATATCTTCTACTGCTGCTCTGGAAGCATCGGCATAACGCTCGCTGCCAAAGGATGCATATTTTTCCTGCTTGTAAGCGGCTATGATTCCTCTGGAGGAATTTACTACCGCCCCCAATCCATCCTCATTGAAGAAATGGGCAAGGTCTGCGCCTTTTCCTCCCTGAGCGCCATAACCGGGAACTAAGATAAAGCTCTTTGGCATAATCCTGCGGAGAACCTTTCCCATTTCAGGATAAGTTGCTCCTACCACTGCGCCTACATAGCTGTAAGTCTCTCCCATATGGTCTGCGCCCCATTCCGCCACTTTTTCCCCAACCCATTCGTATAACGGCCTGCCGTCTATCAGACGATCCTGAAATTCTCCGCTGGATGGATTTGATGTTTTTACCAAAATAAACAAGCCCTTCTTCTCTGCTTTGCAGATATCAATAAAGGGTTTTACGCCGTCCGTCCCAAGATAAGGGTTGACGGTAACAAAATCTTCGTTAAAAGGCGCATAGAAATTGCCGCCCACTTTTACTTTTCCAAGATGCCCTGCTGCATAGGCTGCCGATGTAGAACCAATATCCCCTCTTTTGATATCTCCGATTACTACCAGGTCTTTCTCATGACAGTACTCCACCGTTTTCTGAAATACTTTTAATCCTTCAATGCCAAACTGCTCATACATGGCAATCTGAGGTTTTACGGAGGGAATCAGATCATAAACTGCATCTATAATTCCTTTGTTGTACTGCCAGACTGCCTCTGCAGCTCCTTCTAAAGTTTCTCCATATTCCGCAAACGCTTTCTTTAAAATATGTTCCGGTATATAGTCCAGCATTGGGTCCAATCCCACACAAATCGGCGCATGGGTAGCTTTGATTTTATCCGCTAACTTTTGAATCATTTAGTTCTCCTCTCTGTATACCACTTCGCCGGATACAATGGTCGCAATTACTTTTCCGGTTACTTTTCTGCCGTTAAAAGGTGTATTTTTTGCTTTTCCTGCAAATTCTTTTACATTAATCTGATAGGTTTTAGAGGGATCGAAAACCACTACATCCGCTATACTGCCTTCCTCAAGGGTCCCTTTTTCCAAACCGATAATTTTTGCCGGGTTATAGCTTAATTTCTCTGCCATCTGCATGGGCGTAAGATATTCCTTTAATACAAGCTCCGTATACGTTAGAGCTGCCGCCGTTTCCAGTCCCACAATCCCAAAAGGAGCTTTTCTCATGGACATTCCTTTTTCCACCGCCGTATGGGGAGCATGATCCGTAGCAATCACATCAATTACATTCTGTTTTAATCCTTCCCGGATTGCCTCCATATCCTCTATGGAACGAAGAGGCGGATTCATTTTATAGTTGGCATCGTCTTCCAGAATATCTTCTTCTGACAAAGCAAAATGATGGGGACAAGCCTCTGCAGTTACTGAAATTCCTTCTTTCTTCGCCTGTTTCAACATAGCTACGCTGCCTTTTGTGGAACAGTGGCAAAGATGAAGATGCACGCCGGCCCTTCTGGCCAGTATAATGTCTCTTGCTGTAATCGTATCCTCCACTTCATTTGAAATTCCGGGAAATCCCAGCTCCTGTGCCTTTTTCCCCTCATTCATCACACCGTTTGCCGCCAGAAATTTATCTTCGCAGTGGGCAAACACCGGAATCTGCTTTTCTTTTGCAATTTTCATTGCTTTATAGTAAACAGCCGTATTCATAACGGATTTGCCGTCCTCGGATATCGCCGGTATCCCTGCTGCAGCCATTCCTGCAATATCTGACAGCTCTTTTCCCTTTTGTTCTTTTGTTACCGCGCCAATCTGCAGTACATTGACAGGGGCAAGATTTTTTGCTTTTTGATGTACATAATTGACGACGTCCGGATTATCTGCCACAGGTTTGGTGTTTGGCATAGCAAGAATTGTAGTAAATCCCCCTTTTGCCGCTGCCAAAGCTCCTGTCAGTACCGTTTCCTTTTCTTCAAAACCGGGATCTCTCAAATGCACATGAAGATCAATAAACCCCGGCATTACAAAACACCCCTTTGCCTGAATTATTTTGTCTGCTTTTGTCTTGATATTTTTTGATATCCTGGCTATTTTTCCGTTTTCAATCAGTATATCGGATTCTGCATCCAGCTTTGATGCAGGATCCATGACTCTGCCGTTTTTGATCAATAATTTCATAGGCCTTCTCCTCTTATTTGTTCCTGTTTACAACTGTGTTGTTACAAAAATGTCGTAGATTGCTTTTATCGCCGTTTCAAAATCATTATTTGCAACACCAATGATAATGTTCAGCTCACTGGACCCCTGATCAATCATTTTGACGTTTACATTTGCATGGGAAAGCGCGGAAAAAATACGGCCTGCCGTCCCCCTCGTAGAACGCATTCCTCTGCCCACCACTGCAATCAGCGCCAGATCTGCCTCTAAATCAATGGTATCCGGCTGTGCAAGACGATGAATGGCGGAAAGGACCTGCTGCTCTTTGCCTTCAAATTCTTCCTGATGTACAAATACAGTCATCGTATCAATTCCGGAGGGCATATGCTCAAAAGAAATGCCATTCTGCTCAAATGCCGATAACACTTTTCTCCCAAATCCCACTTCGGAGTTCATCATATCTTTGTCAATATTGACAGCTACAAAGCCCTTTTTGCCTGCAATTCCGGTAATCGTATATTTGGAATGGTGGCAGGTGCTCTCCACAATCAATGTTCCTTCTTCTTCCGGCTGATTGGTATTCCGAATATTAATGGGTATGCCTGCTTTCCGGACAGGAAATACCGCATCTTCGTGCAGCACCGTCGCCCCCATATAAGAAAGCTCCCGAAGCTCTCTGTATGTGATGACTTTAATCACTTTTGGATTTTCGATAATGCCCGGATCTGCAATCAGAAATCCGGATACATCTGTCCAATTTTCGTAAAGATCTGCTCCGGCTGCTTTAGCCACAATGGAACCGGTGATGTCTGAACCGCCCCTGGAAAAAGTACACACTCTGCCGTCGTCTTTTGCTCCGTAAAATCCGGGAATTACAGCTCTCTCACATTTTTTCAGCCGTTTAGAAAGAATTTTATCGGTTTTTTCCGCATCAAACTCCCCGTCTTTGTTGAAAAATACAACTTCTGCCGCATCAATAAACTCATATCCCAGATAGGCAGCCATAATAATACCGTTTAAATATTCCCCTCTGGACGCCGCATAATCAACTCCCGCTTTGTCAGCAAAATTCTCCGCTATTACACGGAATTCTTCTTCCAGAGAGATTTTCAAATTCAAACCATTAATAATAGAATCATATCTTTCTTTGATCTTTTTTAATATTATTTTAAAATCTTCCTCTGCCTCTGCTGCTGCATAACAGTCGTAAAGCATATCCGTTACTTTGATATCTTTTGCATTTCTCTTTCCCGGCGCACTGGGAACTACATATTTTCTGTTTTCGTCAGAACGGATAATATCTCCAACTTTCGCAAACTGTCCTGCACTGGCCAAAGAACTTCCACCGAATTTTACTACTTTTATCATCTCTCTACTCCTTGCTCTTTATTATCCGGATATTTTTCTTCCGGCGTTCTCCATCCTATTCCTTATGGGCATCCCAGTAAATGATCTATCAATTTATGTCCTTCTACAATGAGATTTCCTGATTTTTCTGCCTCTTCTTCATTGTATTTCCAGGAATGCGCTTGTTCCATTGTACTGTCATACATCAGATATGGTACATTGTCCGCAGTATGGGTGCGGAGAGAAACCGGTGTTGGATGATCCGGCAGTATAACCATGCGGAAATCTTCTCCTGCCGCTCTAAGCCCTTCTACGATCGGCCGGATAATACGCTGGTCTAAGTTTTCAATAGCCTGCACTTTACGCTCAGTACTTCCCTGGTGCCCCATTTCATCCGGTCCTTCCAGATGAACATAGACAAAATCGCAGCCTTCCTTTGTCAATACATCCACTGCAGCCTGCGCTTTGCCTTCATAATTAGTATTCAGCCCTCCGTTTGCTCCGTTTACGGTAATCACTTTCATGGAAGTTCCCACTGCAATTCCCTTTAACAAATCCACCGCAGAAATCATAGCTCCTTTTTTTCCTGTCTTTTCTTCAAAAGACGATAACTGCGGTCTGGTGCCCGCGCCCCAGAACCAACAGGAATTTGCAGGATTTTTGCCCTGTTTTTTCCGTTCCTGATTAATCGGATGATTTACCAGAATATCATAGCTTTTTTTCATCATTTCCCGAAGTTTCTGCTCTTTGGGCAGATTATCGCCGATCTGCTGCCCTAAAATATCATGCGGCGGCGTCAGATCTGCTGTTTCTCCTTTATCCCAGATCAACAGATGTCTGTAACTGGTTCCCGCATAATAACGAAATTCTTCTGTTTCTAATTCTTTTCGGACTGCCTCTAATAAAACAGCGGCATCCTCCGTAGAAATCTCGCCGGAGCTATGGTCTATGATTGTACGCTCCTCATAATTTTCCTCTTCCTCTGACAGAGTAACAACATTGCATCGAAGGGCAATGTCCGTATCTTTCATAGGTACGCCGATACTAAGAGCCTCTAACGGAGACCTTCCGGAATAGTATTTTCTGGGATCATATCCCAAGACGGACAAATTCGCCGTATCGCTTCCGGGACTCATACCATCAGGAATCGTATGCACCATTCCAATCTCTCCTTTTTCTGCCAGCTGGTTCATCATCGGTGTATCGGCATAGGCAAGCGGTGTTCTGCCGTCTAAAGACTCAATGGGACGGTCTGCCATACCGTCCCCTAAAATTACTAAATATTTCATCTGTCTGCTCCTTTATTACATTCCCATACGGATCACAGAAAGAATCTCTAAATCCTTTTTCTTTTCTGCAAACGTTTCTTCTGTCATGGAATTCGTGATAAATCCTGTCTCTCCTGGGATTCCTGCATCCACATACTCCGGGTTTTCAAATACTTTTTCAATTTCTTCTTTGGCGGAAGAGGTTCTGACAAAAAATACATTCCCTGCTTTTCCAAAAGCCGCCAGCTCTAATTTCTTAGAACTCCACTCCACCAGTATATTTCGATTTAAATGTTTTACAATATCTACGATATCTGCCGCTACCGCAGACGCTGTCGGCAGTTTTCCGGCGCCGCTGCCGTAAAACATTGCGTCTCCCAGTACATTTCCACGGACAAATACTGCATTGAATACATCATTGACCGGATATAACGGATGTTTCGGGGAAATTAAAAACGGAGCTACCATAGCCAGATATCCGTTTTCAGTTTTTTTACTGGAAGCCAAAAGCTTAATAGCCCGTCCCATTTTCTTCGCATATTTCATATCAATTGCAGAAACTTTTGTGATTCCTTCGGTATGAATATCTTCAAAGTCAATCTGCCGGCCGCATACCAGAGATGTCAGTATGGCAATCTTTCTGCAGGCATCGTATCCTTCAATATCTGCGGAAGGATCTTTTTCTGCATATCCTTTATCCTGAGCATCTTTTAATACGTCTTCAAACTCCAGTCCCTCATCTGACATTTTCGTCATCATGTAGTTTGTGGTTCCGTTTAAAATACCTGTAATCTCTTCGATCTCATCTGCTGTCAAACAGGAATTTAAAGAACGGATAATTGGAATGCCTCCGCCCACACTGGCCTCAAACAGGAAATTCACATTCTTTTCTTTTGCCAGTGCAATTAATTCTGCTCCCTTATCCGCCACAAGGGCTTTGTTGGAAGTCGTCACATGCTTTCCCGCCTCCAACATGGATTTTACAAATGTATAGGCAGGTTCTACGCCTCCCATTGTCTCCACAACCACTTGAACTTCCGGATCATTTACAATGACATTTACATCATGTACGATTTTTTCCTGAATTGGATCTCCCGGAAAATCTCTTAAATCCAGCACATATTTGACTTCGATCTCATGACCGGCTCTTTTTGCAATGCTCTCTCTGTTGATATTTAATACCTCTACTACACCGGAACCTATGGTTCCGTATCCCATTACTGCTGCTTTTATCATAATTTCCTCCATTCCCTTTACTCTCTGGCCAGTATCTTTAAATAATGTATTCCCGTTTTACCTTCGATGTCTTCCACCATTTGGGAACTGTCTCCGGTATCTGTCAGCACTTCCACACTCAGGGTCAGAGACGCTACGCCGTTTACCGGAATACTCTGATGTATGGTAAGTATATTGGCGCGGTAATCTGCCACGGATTTCAGTACTTCCGACAAAAGTCCCGGTTCGTCATCCATTTGAATAATCATCGTAATCGTTCTCCCTTTGGCGTTATCGTGAAAGGGAAATATATCATCTTTGTATTTGTAAAATGAACTGCGGCTGATTCCCACTGCCTCCGCAGCCTCCAGAACGCTCTCTGCCTTTCCGGAATCCAGCAGACGTTTCGCTTCAACCACCTTTAAGAGCACATCAGGTACGGCTTTCTCTTTTAAAACAAAATAGCGTGTTCGCGCTGCCATAACTCATCGCCTTCCTTATATGTGTTTGCATTACAGATACAACTGTCCTCACGGGGAAGATAATAACATAATTTTCCTGCTGTTGCAATTTATTTTTTTATGTCTCCATCTTGTAACATTTCAGCCCTCAGACTCACAGCTGCCTATTCTTCTCCGTTTGACATATTCGCAGGGCATCCCAAAGAAAGCCATTTTAAGTATCCGTTGATAAACAAATCAATCTTGCCGTCCATAACGCTGTCCACATTTCCGGTTTCCACGCCGGTGCGATGATCTTTCACCATAGTATATGGCTGCATCACATAAGAACGAATCTGGTTTCCCCAGCCGATTTCCGTCACTTCTCCCCGGATTCCCGCTGCTTTCTGTGCATTTTCCTGCTGTTTTAACAGATAAAGCCTTGCCTTTAACATCTGCATGGCCTTGTCCTTATTCATATGCTGAGACCTTTCATTCTGGCACTGTACTACAATTCCCGTAGGAAAATGAGTAATACGGATCGCAGAGGAAGTTTTATTGATATGCTGTCCTCCCGCTCCGCTGGAACGGTAAGTATCAATCCGGATATCTTCATCATTAATTTCAATATCAATATCTTCTTCAATATCCGGCATAACGTCGCAGGAAACAAAAGAAGTCTGCCGCTTGCCGGCCGCATTAAACGGAGAAATCCGAACCAATCTATGCACTCCCTTTTCAGATTTCAAATAGCCATAGGCATTTTCTCCGTTTACCTGAAACGTTATGGATTTGATGCCCGCCTCATCTCCATCCAGAGAATCCAGCACTTCTACGCTAAATCCTTTGTCCGATGCCCATCGGGTAAACATACGATATAACATAGACGCCCAATCGCAGGACTCAGTTCCTCCGGCTCCGGCATGGAGGGAAAGAATCGCATTATCTTTGTCGTATTCTCCTGATAAAAGAGTTTTCATTCGGATTCCTTCAAAAGTTTTCTCAAACTCTGTAAGTTCTTCCGCTGCTTCTTCAATCAAAGAAATATCATTTTCTTCGTTTGCCATTTCAATCAAGGTTTCAATATCTTCAAACTGTTCCTTTAACTTTGCAAATGTCTCCACATCATCTTTCAGGCTTTTTAAATCCTTCATCTTTTGCTGGGAGATCTCTACATTATCCCAGAAATCTGGAGCCTCCATTTCTCTCTCTAATTCCTGGATCTGCTGTTCTTTGCCAGCTAAGTCAAAGTGAATCCCTCACTTCCACTAATGGTCCCCGATAGGTATTTAAGATTGTTTTATACTGATCTGCTTCTACCATTAATTTCACCTCTTTCTTTTTACTTTTTATGAAAAAGACCGTGGTCTTTCTGCCGTTTTTTAACGATATATATGACTGCCCAGGCAAATAAAAGCCCTATCAGCGCACCTAAACTGTCAATCATCACATCTTTTATTTCACCGGAACGTCCTTTTACAAACAACTGATGAAATTCATCTGTTGCAGCATATGCAGAAGTTCCAATCCAGGCAAGAAACCAGCAATTCTTCCGAAAATACGGATATTGCATACAATTTCCAAGGAAAATCCATGCCAGAATGGCATACTCTGTCATATGAGCCATTTTCCGTACCGGATACTCTAACTGTTCTGCAAATATTTCTATGGATTCCCGGTTCCATTCCAGATGAAACAACATATTGACACGTTCTGCTATACAGCCTGTCAGACTGCCGCTCATTTTTCCTGAATCCACTGCCTCCTGGGCAGAGAAGTGAAAAATCAGCAGCATCCAGAAAACCGCCGCGAAAAACCACAGATATCTGCTTTTGTATTTTATTTTCCTCATCATCTATCGCACCGCATCTATGGCTCCGAAATTTCTTTCTCTAAAATTTCGATTCCTTTCTGTACCTGATTGTCCAGAAGCTCGTCGTATCCGTCTGCCCGTTCACCCAAATATTCATATTTCAGCTCCACATCCGGACTAATACCGGTTCCATGTATATTTTCTCCATTTGGCGTAAAATATTTTGCAGTTGTCAGTTTAATGGCGTCTCCGTCTTCCAGCTGGATAATTGACTGCACAACGCCCTTTCCATATGTTTTCGTACCGATTAAAGTTCCCGCTTTATAATCCCGAATCGCTCCTGCCAAAATTTCAGAGGCGCTGGCGCTGTTTCCATTGATCAGAACAGCTATGGGACATGTGATGATTTGACCTGCATCAGAGGTATAATCCTTTCGTTCTCCGTATTTGTCCTGGGTATATACTACAGTTCCTTCCGGCAGAAAATCATCCAAAATACTGGTTACCGAAGTAAGCATTCCTCCCGGATTGTCCCGTACATCTACGATCATCCCCTGCATACCCTGGTCAAAAAGATCCTCTGCAGCCGATTCAAACTGTTCTACTGTAGGCTCTCCAAATTCCAAAATGTGGATATACCCGATCTTATCGTTTAACATTCTGTGCTCCACCGTAGGAAGATCAATATTCGCTCTTTGCACATCAAATTCCAGATATTCCGGCTCTCCCTCTCTGTAAATCTGCAAATGTACCGAAGTTCCCTCCTCTCCACGGATATAGGTCACCAGATCCGACAGTTCCATACTGACCGACTCAATGTCTTCTACCATAACGATCACATCTCCATTTTGCAAACCTGCCGCCTCTGCCGGAGATCCCTCATACACATGGGTAATCGTCACCTGCATAGACTCCTTATCCTGAGAAAGTCCCGCGCCGATTCCATAGTAATTCTGTGTAGCGCTGATCTGCATATCCTGATGCTCCGCAGGCGTATAATACTGGGTATATTTATCATCCAATCCTTCCAACAAACCGGCATATATACCGTTCGCCAGTTTTTCATCATCAACCTCATCATAAAAATACAGACGGATGTATCCCATTAATTCTGCAATCTTCTTCTGTACCTTTTCGCCTAATATGGTGTTTTGCTCCGCATCTTTGCTTTCTGATTCTCCGATGACCATACGGCCGCCCATAACATTGGTTGCAATAAAGAGTCCTAAAACTCCAACCAAAACCGTTCCAATTACACCTGTCAGAACCCCTTTTAAAAACTTTTTGTCTGATTTTGGTTCCTCGCCTATTTTCTCATATTCTTCCATTTCATCCATGTCTGCTCTTATCCTTTCTCTGTTTCCATTGCATGAATCTTTCTCTCTATTTTTTTAGAATATGCCTGAAAACGGTTTCTACAATCCCGATCCGGCATCTTGCAGAAATCTGTCTCCAGGCACACTTTAGAGGGAAATCCTCAAATGATCCATTTCATTATACGTTTCATTTGTCCGAATCATTCCGGTATCATCTGGTGAAACTATGAAGTCACAGTCTAAACAGCATCCTCCGGTTCTACACATTCAAATGTTTGCGGATCGTAATGCGGCTGCCCAGAAAACCGATGCCGACGCCTAAAATCAATGCCACCGGAACCAGCGTATGGAATACGCCTTTTGCCGGAACAAAAGAAATCAGGTTGCTTAAAAAATTGAATTTCTCCTCAATATATACAATTAATTTATTATACAACAGATATAAAAGTATTAAAGGCAGCGCCGCTCCGATCAAGCCGATCAGAATCCCTTCTACAATAAAGGGAGCCCTTACAAAAGAATCTGTTGCTCCGATTAACTTCATGATTCCAATCTCATCCCTGCGAACCGCAATTCCCGTTGTTACGGTATTACTGATTAAAAAAATCGCAACCAGAAACAGGATCAAAATAATCCCTACAGAAATGTAACCGATCAGACTGTTAAAATCTGACAGTGTATTGGCTACGGTCGCAGAATGACGTACCTCCCGCACGCCTTCTAATCCTTTCAGATAATCCACCAACACCGGCTGCATAGAAACATCGTTCATATAAATAGCGTAACTGGAAGAATTGGCAAGAGGATTGTCATCTGCAAATCCCGCCGCCGCCTCTTCGCTTCCCTTAAAATATTCTTCTTTAAATTCCGTCCAGGCTTCCTCTGCTGACAAAAACTGGCAGTCCGACACTTCTGCCCTCTGCCGGATTTCTTTTCCGATTTCATCGATCTGTTCCTGAGATATTCCTTCCTGAAAAAAAACGGTAACGGCTACTCCGGATTCTGCATCTTTGACCATTGCCTGGAAGTTTATAACAATGGAAAAGAACAGGCCAAACAAAAAAATACAGGCTGACATCGTCGCAATAGATGCCAGGGAAAACATTTTATTCCTCCAGATATTATTGACGCCCTGTTTAAAGGTATAACCAAGAGAACTAATCCTCATCGTATTCACCGCTTACATCAGATATGATGACACCTTTCTTTATCGTGATCACACGTTTATCCATTACTCTGACAATCTCCATATTGTGAGTAACGACTACAACGGTTGTTCCCCTCTCATTAATCTCTTCCAACAATTTCATGATCTCCCACGCGTTATTGGAATCCAGATTTCCGGTAGGCTCGTCTGCAAGCAAAATCTTCGGCTGATTAATCAGCGCCCTCGCAATCGCTACCCTCTGCTGCTCTCCTCCGGAAAGCTGTCTTGGATAAGATTTGTACTTTGCCGCCAGCCCTACCATGGAAAGCATCTGCGGCACTCTTCTGCGGGATTCCCTGACAGACGCTCCGATTACCCTTTGCGCAAAAGCTACATTGTCATATACATTTCTATCCTTTAACAACCTGAAATCCTGAAACACCACCCCCAGATTTCTTCGAAATCTGGGAACCTGTTTGTGTCTGATCGTATGTAGCTTCCTGCCGTTAATTGTAATCACGCCTTCTGTAGGTTCCAATTCTTTTAACAACAGTTTTATCAGAGTTGATTTCCCGGAACCGCTGTCCCCCACCACAAATACAAATTCTCCCTCTTTTATTTCCAGATTTACATCATTTAATGCCGGAATCCCGGCAGAATAAGCTTTGCTGACGTGTTCTAACTTAATCATGCATGCCTCCTATGTCAATAATCCAGCGTCTCCATATACTTCATATATTTTACTACCATAAGCGCAATCTTAAAGGTTATGGCATCCTCAAATACCCTCAGATCCAATCCTGTACTCTTCTGAAGTTTATCCAGACGATATACCAATGTATTCCTGTGAATATACAGCTGACGAGAAGTTTCTGATACATTCAGGCTGTTTTCAAAAAACTTGTTAATCGTCGTTAAGGTCTCTTCATCAAAATCGTCCGGTGATTTACCGTCAAAAATTTCCCGGATAAACATTTTACAAAGAGGAATAGGCAGCTGATAAATCAAACGTCCGATTCCCAATGTGGCATAGGCTACAATATTCTTCTCCGGAAAAAATATTTTGCCTACGTCAAGAGCCATTCGAGCCTCTTTGTAAGAACGTGATACATCTTTGATATCACCAATAATCGTGCCGTATGCAATATGTACTTCTTTTTTGGCATCTCCTTTAAAAAGATCAAAAATCACTTCTGCCGTCTTGTTGAGATCGTCATAGGTTTCGTTCTCCGTCAGTTCTTTTACTACAATAATATCCTTCTCATCCACAGCTGTCACGAAATCCTGGGATGTGCTGCCGTAAATACTTCTGACTTTCTTCAGATCGTTGCCTTCTTTGTCCCTGTCAGCCTCAATAATATATACGACGCGGCGGACATCTGTATCAATATGCAGTTTCTTGGAACGATTATAAATATCCACTAATAGCAGATTATCCAACAGAAGATTCTTAATAAAATTATCCTTATCAAATCTTTCTTTGTATGCAACCAGCAGATTCTGAATCTGAAATACTGCAATCTGACCTACCATGTAAATATCATCGCTGTCTCCATTTGCAAGGAGCACATATTCCAACTGACGTTCGTCAAACACTTTAAAAAACTGACAGCCATTCATAACCTGAGAATCAGCCGGAGAATTGGCAAAGCTTTCCGCCGCTTCTATGTATTCCTCCGTATCAGAAAAAGTTGCTGCCAGCACGTTGCCCTCCATATCAATAATACATAGTTCTACCCTTGTAATTCCTTTTAACCCATCAATCGTATTCTGCAGTATCTGATTTGAAATCATATCCTGTTCTCCTTCTCAAAAAGATAAAATCCTATTACATATTCTAAGCTAAAATCACGAAAAAAGAAAGAGGAAATACGATTCTTTTATGTATTTCCTCTATTTTTTTGTGTTATGATATTCCATAAAGCCTTCGCCTAAAACTTCTCTTGCATCTGATACAATCACAAAAGCACGACTGTCAATCCCAACAACGATTTCTTTCAAATCCACGATTTCTTTTTTAGAAACAACACAGTACAGCATACATTTCTCATTTCCGGAATACATGCCCATTGCAGAAATCCCTGTAATCCCACGGTTTAAATTTTCCATAAGCGCCTGCGCAATCTCTTTATGATGTTCGGTAATAATAAACGCCGCTTTGGAATATTTCATACCTTCCATTAAAGCATCCGATACTTTTGAGGTAATGTAAATTGCTATGACAGCATACAATCCTGCCTTTAATCCAAATGCATACAATCCGCAAAGCACAATCATTCCGTCAATAATCTGCATGATCTGCACAACCGAATAATGACGCTGCTTATTTTGAATCAGCGCCGCAGCCATATCAGTACCTCCGGTGGTCGCCTTAGACAAAAGCGTCAATCCGATTCCAACGCCCATCATCACGCCGCCAAACACTGCTGCTAAAAGCGGATCATCCTGCGCCATATTGACAGGCGCTATCACATAAAGCCATACAGAAAGCAAAACCGTAGCAACTGCTGTTCTTTCTACAAAGTTCCTGCCCTTTACCTTCCATCCAATCAAAAACATCGGAATATTCAATGCCAGGTTGGTCAGCCAGAGAGGAATGCCTCCTTCTGTGACTGTAAGACTCATTTGTCTGACGATAATTGCAATGCCGGTAAATCCTCCTGTAACAAGCCCCGCCGGGTCCAAAAACCACTGAATCCCGAGAGCCATACAGCCTGTTCCCACCGCAATCATCAAATAATCCACATAGAGCCGCCTTTTGTTTAACAACTTCATATACTATATTCTGTCCTTATTTTCATTTTGTCTGTATTTTGATACCGAATGGCGAAGCCTGCCCCTGAGAGCCAGCTTTTTTAAAGTATTTCCCACCTGAATCTTTCCCTGATTCTTATAATAAGAAACACCTATTCCATACCATACGCTTGTCCCGATCTTATCTTTATGAGACAATATAAATTCTTCTTCCATTGGGGAATCCAATGCGGAAATGACAATATCCGGGGTTTCTCCGTTGATCTCATTCACAATCGTATCCATATCTCCCACACAGGATTCTACAGCATAGCTGCCAGCCGCCTCAAACTGAGGAACTTTTTCCAGAAACATCTTTTGAATCTGATGCAGTTCTTCATCTGTCATGGCCAGCAGGAACACTCTTTTTCTGCCGTAGGACATCCTCTTTAACAGCTCATGCAGAAAATCCCAGTTACGAACCTCCCGCATACGCTGTATGGCATCATTTTCTGTTTCGGACAAAATTTCACATTCTCCAATCACGCAAAGATCTGCCTGATTTAAACAGTTTTTGATCACCGGCATCTCTACGGATAAGATAAGCTGTTTCATCGTAACCGTTTCAATAATATTCAAAATTGTATTTCCCAGATAAGTGTCTAAACGCAGCAGAGATTCTCTGACTGTATAATTGTCCAGACGTATCCCCATCATTTCTATTTTTTTTGAATCTGTTTTCTTATTCATATTGTTCCCGACTTCACTTAGTTTTTGCATATTCCTCAAATAATATGTATGTAGTATAACAAAGCAGTTTCTGTTTTTCAAGGATCTGACCTAAAACCCAATGGCACAGAAACTGCTTTGTTACGGTTCATATACTATCAAATATTACAATTTCCAGACCTCATCGTTATACTGTCTGATCGTTCTGTCTGATGAGAAGAATCCAGCCTTGCTGATATTAATAAGCATCTTCTTCGCCCATATTCTGCGGTCTTCGTATTCTTTGAATGCCCGTTCTTTCTCTTGTACATAGGATTTCAAATCCAATAATGTCATAAACCAGTCTTTGTTCAATAATTCATGATAAAGACGTTCCAGATTCTCTTTCTGTCCAATCTTTAACAACTCATCACTGACAATAAAGTCCACTGCACGCTTAATATCCGGATCTTTTTCATAAAAATCTTTTGACACATAATCTGCCTTAGCATAGTGTTCAATTACTTCGTCGCTGGATTCTCCGAAAATATATATATTTTCTCTGCCTACCAGGTCTGCAATCTCTACATTGGCTCCATCCATAGTTCCAAGGGCAATCGCGCCATTTAACATAAATTTCATGTTGCTGGTACCGCTGGCCTCTTTGGACGCTAGCGAAATCTGCTCATGGATATCCGCTGCCGGAATCAGTTTTTCAGCCAATGTTACGTTATAATTCTCTACCATAACGACTTTTAAGTATGGAGATACTTCCGGATCTTGTTCGATCAGCTGCTGCAGACAGAGAATCAAATGAATAATATCCTTTGCAATAATGTAAGCAGGAGCTGCTTTTGCACCAAACAGAACCGTAATCGGCGTAGAAGGCAGCTTTCCTTCCTTGATCTCGAAATATTTTAGAATCACATAAAGTGCATTCATCTGTTGTCTCTTATACTCATGCAGCCGCTTAATCTGAATATCAAAAATTGAATTTTCATTCAGTTCTATTCCCTGGGCTTTCTTTAAATAATCTTTTAATTCCCTTTTGCAGGATGTTTTCACATCCAAAATCCGGTCTAACACCTTTTCATCTTCTACAAAATCGGAAAGTTTTTCCAGCTCCATGGCATCTTTTTTAAATCCCGGCCCGATCAATTCTTCCATCAATGCTGACAGCTCTTTGTTGCAATGCAGCAGCCACCGTCGGAATGTAATTCCGTTTGTCTTATTATTGAACTTCTCCTGATAAATCCGGTAGAAATGATTTAACTCGGAATTCTTTAAAATTTCCGTATGCAGATAAGCCACGCCGTTGACGCTGTAACCATAGTGAATATCAATATGCGCCATATGCACTCTTTGTTCTGCATCAATGATATAAACAGAGCTGTCATCGTATTTTTCCCTGACGCGGTTATCCAATTCATAAATAATCGGCATCAGCTGCGGAACTACTTTTTCCAGATAATGAATCGGCCATTTTTCCAGCGCCTCCGCAAGAATCGTGTGATTCGTATAGGCACAGGTCTTAGATACAATATCGATTGCCTCATCCATCAAAATACCCCGTTCCATTAAAAGACGAATCAACTCCGGAATGACCATGGTCGGATGTGTATCATTAATCTGGATTGTTGCATAATCATAAAGTTTATGTAAATTTCCGCCTCGTTCCGTCACTTCATCCAGAATTAGTCTTGCTCCGCTGCTTACCATAAAATACTGCTGATATACTCTGAGCAGACGTCCTGCATCATCACTGTCGTCCGGATATAAGAACAATGTCAGATTCTTTGCAATATCTTCTTTGTCAAAATCAATATTATTTTCCGATACAATATTCTCATCTACGGATTCCACATCAAACAGATGAAGTTTGGTGGTACGGTTCTCATAACCGGTCACATCAATGTCATACATTCTGGATTTTAAATGAAATCCTCCAAAAGATATCGTATAAACCCGGTCTGTCTTTGTCAGCCAGCTTTCTTTTTCCATCCAGGGGTTCGGCGTTTCCTGCTGTAGATTGTTTTTAAATACCTGCTTGAACAATCCATAGTGATAATTCAGTCCCACGCCGTCGCCGTTTAATCCCAGGGTAGCAATAGAATCCAAAAAACAGGCAGCCAGTCTTCCAAGACCGCCGTTTCCAAGCGATGGCTCCGGTTCTATCTCCTCAATTTCGCTTAAATTCTTTTGGTTTTCTTCTAATAATTTTTTCACATCATCATAAATTCCAAGATTGATCAGATTATTAGACAATAACTTTCCAATCAGAAACTCCGCAGAAATATAATAGAGCTTTTTCTTTCCCTTGTTGCTCTCCTTTTTCTTCGCCATTTTCTTTGTCATTTCCAATAATGCATAGTACAATTCTTCGTTGGTACAATCTTTGATTGATTTGTTGCATCTCTCTTTTAAGATTTCTTCTAAATTCATCTTTACCTCCCACACTGCATTTGCAGCTCCTATCAAAGACAGCTTTTGTCCTGCCTTCCTTTCAATGATTTATTTGAGTTCCAACAAAAACATTTTATATCATACCATAGATTTTTCTATATGAAAATATTATTTTTTCATCATTTTAGGCATTTCTCTCTAAAAAATCATAATTTTTTTAATTTTTGTATTGACGGCATAACGGAAATCTGTAAAATCTATTCTATAGTGTGTCTGTAAAACAGAAGAAGGAGGTAGTCTTTGGATTCCAAATCAATCACACAACTTATATTTTTAGTTCTTCTGCTGCTTTTGTCTTCGTTTTTTTCCTCTGCAGAAACAGCATTTACTACCGTAAGCCGCATCCGCATGCGTACTTTAGCAGAAAGCGGAAACAAAAAAGCCAAACGGGTACTTACTATTACAGATGATATGCATCAGATGCTTTCCGCAATTTTAATCGGCAATAATATTGTGAATTTATCTGCGTCTTCTATAGCAACCAGCCTTGCCATAAAACTCTTCGGCAGCATGGGCGCCGGCATTGCCACAGGTATTCTCACACTGCTGATTCTGATCTTTGGAGAAATATCTCCCAAGACAATCGCTACCATCCATGCCGATAAAATTGCCCTGGCTTATTCCTCTGTTATTTATGGACTGATACATCTTTTAAATCCGGTAATTTTTATCGTCAATCATCTTTCTATGGGATTTTTAAAACTGCTGCGTTTCAATCCTGCTGCAGGAAACACCCCCATGACAGAAGAAGAATTCAAAACAATCGTCGATGTGGGCCATGAAACCGGCGTTCTGGAAAATTCAGAACATGAAATGATTAATAACGTATTTGATTTTGGCGACTCTCTGGCAAAAGAAATTATGATTCCCCGAATCGATATGACATTTGCAAAAATTGACACCAGTTACGAAGAATTGATCGCCATTTTCCGGGAAGACAAATTTACCAGATTTCCCGTATATGAAGATAATACCGACAATGTCATCGGCATTGTCAACATAAAAGATTTACTGCTATGCGAAGACAAACAAAATTTTTCCGTAAAAGAGTTAATGAGAGAACCTTATTTTACCTATGAGCAGAAAAACACCTCGGAACTCTTTTTGGAAATGCAGAAAAATTCCATTAATATTGCCATTGTATTAGATGAATACGGCGTCACTGCCGGAATGATCACCTTAGAAGATTTACTGGAAGAAATCGTCGGTGAAATTCGAGACGAATATGATACCGATGAAGAAGATCCCATTGTAAAAGCAGGGGAACGGGAATACTACATTCAGGGTTCCATGAATCTGGAAGATCTCTGTGACAAACTTCATCTTCCCTTTCAGTCAGAAGACTATGATACCATTGGCGGATATCTAATCGGTCTGTTAGATCATGTTCCGGAAAAAAACGAGATCATTATCACAGAAGAAGATATTCTTCTGCAGGTATTCCAAATGGACAAAAACCGTATCGAAAAAATATATATGAAACTTCCCGAACAAAAAGAAGATTAAAAAGAACTGTCAGGCCCGGTGGAAAAACCACCGGCCGGCCTGTTCTTTTTTATTTCTATAAACATCCGAAAATTCCTGAAACAGCAGGTTCTTTTGGTTTTACTGTATCCTGCAATATCCGAATCGGTTTAAAAATTCCTGTGGATCTGCATTGATTTCGGCCTGTTCCATATAACTTTGTATCTCTTCTACTTCTTCATGATCAAATTCCCATACTTCCTGAACATGATCCCATACACCGCTTCCAGGCTTTAATACCGGTCTTGCGCCAAAAGCCTGCTGCAAAGGCGTTACTGCCGTATACTCTTCCCCTGTTTTTTTGTTACCAAGAGTTTCTGCCAGTTTCTCTGCATATTTTCCTGTTCTCCAGATGGAATTTTCCGCCAGCGTATCTATATGTTCTTCTGAAATGAACCTCACCTGTCCGGTTTCATATTTCTTTCCTGAAATATCTGCTAAATGTACTCTTATTGTTTTTGTTGTAACGTTGCCGACAGCGTCTTCTGCTCTGTAAGTAATCGTTATGCTCATTTCATTTTCTGCATCTGTAAATTCGGATGCCTGATAATCCGGAATTGTAAAAGAAGTTTGCTTCTCCTTGTCTCTGCCGGCTTTCATTACTCCTTCCCGGTTAGTATCTGATTTTAATTCTTCATCTATGGCTTTCGCCATATTTAACAAATATTCTTCTGTCAAAACACCCTCTCTTGCGTCAGATAAAGGCAGATAGAGATCCGCCGCCTGAATCTGAGGATACTGATCCCACACGGCATAAAAACTAACGAAGGGTGTTTTCTCATTGACTAAAATCTCATTTCCGGCAGTTTTATTTCCTCCTTCTTCTGCAGATGCAGGATAAGTTCCGTAATCGGATGCCGGCGCTCCAAATGTAAGCCCCTGATGATTTCCCTCTTTTGCAATTTCTCTTGCCTCCTGTAAAATCTGCACTATCCGCAGTTCTCCATTTTCGGCATGGTACAGCTCCTGTGACTGCCGGCCTTTTGCTGCCTTTCTCATGCTGTACCCCTGAAAACTACAGGGAATTGTTTCCATATAGGGTTCTCCCTTTTCGTTTTCCGTTTGTCCGGAAACAATATCCACAACCGGTTTTTGAACAGTTTTTTCAAAGCGATTCTCCGGAAAAGCATAATCATCATAAGCATGCTGCATTTCTTCCAGATAATCCGTTCCTTTCGACTGTTCGTTCCCGATATAGGCAAATACAAAATTAGTCTCCCACTGAGCATAAAGTCTAATATCTGCATCTGCTGTAAATGTATGGGCACGTTTTTCTTCACTTAATATAATCTCTTCATCACTTGTTATCTCCGGAGTTAAGCTCCAGCCCTTAAACCGATACAAATCGGAAAAGTCCTTATTCTTAACGACTGCTTTTCCATAACTTACGATGATGTCTTCTCCTTCTTCTTTCCATCTGGGCTTTGGACAAAGCACCGGAACATCATAGACAGAGCCCGTTTCATCTTTTTCAATCAGTTTCATATCTTCTTCACTCAGATTTGGGTCAAACTGAACAATACTCATATCTTTCCAGTTTGCATAAACCGTACTGTTTTTTGTAAAATATTTATAATCTCCTGCATGATTAATATTTGTGTTCAAGAACCCATCCGGCTTTATCACCTGAAAACCTTCTCCGGCTTTCTTTGTATAATAGCCGTCAAACTGTTGTTTTCGAATTCCCTCCGGCAAAGTCGTATCCTTTCGCTCTTTTTCCGGAATCTTTATTTTATTAGCCCAAAACTGTGATCTTAATGCATCGTCTGCATAGTATCCTCTGGCATAATGTTCAAACACAGTTCCAGTTCCGGATTCTAAATTTGCTCCCTGATTATCCAACCGAATTTTAAAAATTCCGGGTTCCCAGAGTGCATATCTAAAAACTTGATCATTGTGAATAAGCGAAAGATTTTTTACGGATTTATCCGCCGTCACTCCTCCTCCCGGCGATTTCCCCCAGCCAAGGAATCGGTATCCCTCTCGCTCAAATCCATTTTCTCTCAAATCAAACACCTGACCGCAATAAACTCTTTGAGATCGTGTTGCTCCTTTTACAGCTCCATTTCTTATATATACGACACGGTATTCTTTTCTTGGAATATATACATCCTGATAAGATGCCTGCGCCAAAGCTACGGAAGATTCTAAAGCACCTTTTTGAAACTCTTCTGAAGGAGCCTTTTTCCATATGGGAATCGTTTCTCCAGGTACATAATAGATATCGCCCCGATCCGTTCCCGTAGGAAGTTCTTCATAACTGCCGTCCGGATTCATTTCCCAATAACGTATGGGATGTAAAAATTTAATATTTCTCTGCCAAAAAGCGCCGTTTACGTCTGTTCCTCTACAGTTTCTGCTGCATTCCTCCCAATATTTTCCTTTTGGAATGCCGTTGTCATCTTCCGTTTTTGCTATATAATGGTGCGCTAATCGGGGTATTACCCGGGATGCAGACTCCGACCATGTCCTGTCACAGATAGAACAGCTATATGTCGTCTCCACAGTTTGAGATCCCTGCCGAAGACAGGTAGCCGTCGTATTCTCTGTACTTCTTGCAGAAGAGGAAATGTTATGTGCGGTAAGGGGAAGCCGGTAAACGATTCCGTCTTTATTTTCATCTGTATATAAATCCCTGCTGCCAATGTCTACGGTTGTAACCAGTTCTGTTTTTCCACATTTTTTTCCGGCTGCACTGGAAAGATCCCAGAAACCGCCATGATAAAAACCATCTGCATAGGCTTTCTGTCTTGCAGCTCCCGATGCCGGCTTAACCTGATAATTAAATACATACCAGTAATGTTTCTTTAAACCGGATACCTGCTCTCCTGTAATTTGAAATGTACTGCGATTCCATAAATCAGAACTGTAATTCAATGCATAATTAACGGGTTTTTCTGCTTTTACATTCCGAATCTTCAGCCTCCATACAACAGGATTTCCACTGTCTGCCGAATCACAGTTTTCAATTTTATGGGTACACTGGCCAAAATCAAATGCCGAATTTCCTTTTACAAATGTGATGCCGTATTCTCCGCTGTTCTGGTTATCGGTACTACGGTCTTTCATCCAGCAATAGATGACTGCGTCATTTTGATTTGCGCTTGTATCCAGTTTGATACAGCTTCTCGTGCCGACATTGCTTCCGTAAGCAAATACATGATATTTCTGTGCCTGAATTTCATACTCGTCTGCAAGACTGCCTTTTGTCACAATATCATACAACCGGCCCTCTTCCCGGTGTATCTCTGTTTCATTTCCTGACTCATCAAAAGAATGTTCCGAATAAATTACTTTTTCAGAAAACAGCGTATCCATGGAAAGCAGCTGATTTTTCTCCTCTTCACTCAGCCTGTCCAAAAAGACTCTTCGTTCCAGATTGGTAGCATTTCCGATACAGCGATTCAATTCTTCTATGGAAATATGTTTCCAATCACAGGAAAGAATTTCCGGCAGTTCTTTCTTCCCCGTATCTTCCTCTGGTTTTTGAGGCAGTTCCAGAGAATCCGGTACGAGCAGTCCGTTTCCATACAAAGGATCTTTTCCTTCGTCTCCCAAATCTTTTGCCATACCATTCAGCGTTTCTATCATTTCTTCATAAGAACTGTCATTTTTGCAGGCTTTCTGTGTGGCTATCACTGCTGATACAATTGCTGCAGACACTGACGTACCTTCCTGCTTTATCACTTCTCCATTCAAACATGCCGCATGCACGGCGCCGTAAGCACAGTAATCCAGTGTTTCTCCATAATTAGAATAAGACGCTTTGGCATTCTGTGCGTCAACAGCCGACACAACTATCGCCTCTTCCACATTTGCCGGAGAAAAATTACGCACATCTTCCCCTGCATTCCCTGCAGATACCACAACGAAAATTCCTTTTTTTCTTGCCCTGCAGATTGCACTCTGAACAACATCGGAACCGGACGCTTTATACGCACTCATACTGATATTAATAATATCTGCTCCATGTTCCATTGCATAACAGATACCGAGATAAAGTTTTAGAGCCGACGTCTTTCCCGTCTCATCCGCGGCTTTCACCGGCATGACCCTGACACAGTCCGGCGTATGATCTAAAATAATATTTGCCATGGCCGTTCCATGGCCATTTTCATCAAAACCTCTGTCTCCGCCTGTTAAATCTATGCCTTTTGTAACTCTGTCTCCTCTGCCTCCCTTTTCATCATAACCCGTGTCCAGTACAGCGGCAAGAATCATTTTGCTGTTCGACGGAGTACTTTCACTTTTTGAATCCTGCGATTGAAATCCTTCATTTTGCGCGGCGCCTGTTTCTGCCGCTGCTGCAGTAGTCTCATAGGACTGATCCGCCTCCACAGTTAAGCCGGGTATTTTTTTCAAAGCTTCATAAGCAGCTTTTGTCTCTTCCTGCGAACTATAACTTAGTACAAAAAGAGAATCATATCCCGTAATGACGCTTTCTGCTCCCATAACATCAAACTCTTCTTCACTTTTTACCAAAAGTCGTTTATTCTGCCAGGGATTCTTTTCATTTACTGCCGGATCATCTGCAATCTCTTCTGCAGCCGCCTCCAAAAATGTAGAAAAGTCCGATACTTCTGTAATTTGGATTTCTTCTTCGGCGGTCTCTGTTTCTTCTGTTACAGTTTCCTTTGATTCCGTCTCTTCAGCTATTGTTTTCACCTCTCTGGTCTGTCCTGCTATAGACACAGATGTCATGCCCATAGAAAAAATCAAAAACCATGCCATTATTTTTTGCTTCAATTATATTCCTCCCTCGCTATTATTCAAATACTGCGATCAGATTCGTATTTTCTGATACTGCATAAGGAACGTGCTCTGACGCCAGCACCTGTTTCGTTCCTTTTGCACTCGTCACGGAGACACTTTCTGCCTCTCCTACGCCTCCAGTCACAAAACGCCAGCATCGAAAGACTTTTCCTTCCTTCTTTGGAGAAACCGGAACGCTGCACAGAGAATCCTTTACCAGGGTATACTCCTTATAAATCTGATCCGCTGCATAAAAGCGCACTGTTTTGTATACTGCATCTTCTTCTTTTACTTTATCAAAAATGACTGTTCTCACTTCCGATACAGTTCCCTCTCTTCCGTTTGGATGTTTGAATTTCTCCGTTATTTCCACAGACAAAATTCCAAGTTCGTAATCCGCCTCCAAAATTGACACTTTCAGATCGGAATCACTGTTCGTCTGTATCAGCAGCGCCTTCAAAAAATCTGCCACAAAAGTTTCGTTTTCTTCAATTGTATAATTATTTTCACTCATAACGCCTGAAAGCGTCGCATCAATTGCCTGAGAAAGCGCCGTATCCGTTTCTCCTTTCCGTATGCTCCTTCCATATACTGTAAGCAACATAGCAAAAACAAAAAATGCGACCAGACCACAGGCTATTCCAAATGCAGCTTTTTTCATACTTGATCCTTTCTATAGGAACTGTCATGAAATAAATTTTCATGACAATTCCTTAATTACTTGTCACAGGCAGTCTGTACTGTTCATACGTCTGTTTCTTCTCTGCATCTACAGCCTTTACGTATACGGTATAAATGCCTGTTCTGGCAAAAAGAATATTTTTTGTATCTTCAGATTGCCGATGTTGTTTTTTGTCCTCTTTTGTCAGATACAGTATGCTTTCTCCCATAGGATTTACGATATCTGTAATTTCCAGTGCAGCAGGATTCCCTTCTGCATCTTTTGCCTCAAACATATTTTCCAGATTTACGACTGCACCCACAAGCGTCTTCGTATATGTATAAGTAATTTGAGGCTTTTTTCTTGCCATAACAGCTTTTACGGCATCTGCATCCGTATAATCTGCGGGACTGGCCTTGCTCATATCTTCCATAGTTTTTTGATATATGATTTCCATAAATCCTGTTTTTCCCTCTGACTGCATCTGAAACAGGATTCCCAAAACAAGTACCGACGTCACACAGATGAAAACGGCTTTTCCATATTGTTTCATCAACGCAACCATACTTCCTCCTAACAGGCGGCTTCTAATATACAGGTAATATACATCCGTAGAATACCTGCATCAGTCCTGCCAAGTAAAAGCATTACTGCTCCAATCACTGCAGCTGCTGCAGCTATTCCTATCACCAGTTCACCGCCTTGATTGATTACCTCATCCATATTCTTACCTCTTTTCTTTAAAATGCTGTAAATATTCCTATAGAGACTGCCAGAAATCCCAATACCATAACTGCCAGAGTCACATATAAAATTGCCTCTCCATAATCTTCAAATAATACGTTGTTCATGTTTCCTCCTTTTTCTGTCTGTACCTAAAGACCCTTATTTCGCAAAGCCTCTCAGACAATTCGATGTTTCCAATCCCAAAAACGGCAGTCTGCTTTTATAATTGACTGTTACATAAGCTGCTGTCACATCTGAAGTATCTTCTGCCAAAGCGCTTTCGCTATAAGTGCTGTGGGAACCGTCGCCGGAAGATACGTCTATGCTCACTTCATAATTATGATCTGCTCCGTTTTGAATACAGGCATTCATCACAGACGGTGCAAAATTACTGTTCTGCAATTCTTCAATCACATCCTGTTTATAACTGGATGCCTGACTCACATCCGCCTGATAATTGATAATGCCCACTCCAAGAAACACCACAAGGGAAAAGAAAAACACTCCCATAAAAGATTTTATAATTACAGACATAGCTGCCCCTCCTAATCTAATATAAATTTGTTGACATAAATGCTATAGTTACCAATGTCATATCTACGATCAGCTTTCCTCCTCCAATGATGGAAGGAAATAAAAACTGCCAGTACAATGCCGCCAGACGGTTGTCATTTGACATACTTTCACTCTGCCCCAGCAAAGACGTATTCTTAGATAAAATCTCATCAATCTGCAGTGAGGCATCTCCTCCTCTTCCGGAGGAAATAGAATACAGCATACCCATTGCCGACTGAATCTCCATGATGCCGAATTCCTTCATAAAATTCATATAAGGGGCATTGGATTCCGGATTTTCCATAATCTGACTCTGCATTTCTTCTAAGCTTTCTTCTAATATAGCGGGCGCCTCCTCCATAGATTTGGCAATTGCCGTATTCACATTTTCGGAAACCTGCAGCAGCAGGGAAATTTCCATTAACCACTGGGGAAATGCTTTTGCAATCTCTTCACTGCATCGCTTTCTGGCCAGTTTATAACCTATCTTGTGCTGATTGATCATGAAAAAGAAAAGCAATACGCATAAGACTGCCGGATATTTCCATTTCAGTAAGAAGAATGCCAAGCCAAATCCTGCCGCTAAAGCAGACCACATCAGGCTTTTTCGTTTTTCTCTGTCAAAATCATAGTATTTTACTTTTTGATAAAGTCGTCTCTGCTCCTCATCTGTCAACGTCGATTCATTCCTCAGCCAGTTGACAGCCGCCATGCTGTCTGCTTTGATATAAGTTCGCATGGATATCAGGATCATGACTACCGTACCGATTTTATAAATCGGCGATGTTGTAATATCAACGACAGGTGCAAATTTTAAAATAACCAGAGGTGTAAAGAGACATACGCTGCAGACAAGCGCCAGAGCGATATTAACCATACGCTGTCTGTTCTTACACTCCTTCTGAAATTTACAGGTCTCTGTTTCCCATACTGCTCTGCCGGACAGCAGAATTTTTATAGAAGATTCATAATCTCCTCCAATTTTTTCCGTCTTTTGCATCAGTGCATGAACATCCTTTAACCTCTGGCATTTGTAATTTTTCTCAATTATTTTCAAACCGGTATCCAGAGAATTTTCTTCGGAATATTCATATAAAATATACTGAATCGCCTCTTTGATGCATTTTCTCATGGGAGAATCCTGCGAAATAATCTTTTCCACGTCCTGCAGCGCCGTAATGATCTTCGGTGTTTTCCGGAAGGAATATAAAATCTGCTCTATGTACATATTGACATCAGAAAAACGTTTTTGCTCGTACATATTTTTATAGCTGTTGACAATTACCTGAGGCATCATCGCCATACCATATAAAGCTACCACACATACTCCGGGCACACCCAGTTTAAAAACAGCTCCTGCCGCAGCAGATAATAAAATAACAATCAGATATGCCAGTATTGTGTTTTTCACATTGTAGGTATAACCGTATTTTTCAACAGACGCAGACACATTCCGCGGGTCCAAATAATACAGAAATAACTTTTTTCTTTTCACAGTAATTCCCCTCTCATCTTTGTTTTTTCTCTGTTTCTCCAAAAACCCGTTTGGGATAATCTGTCAAAACATAGGCATGTGCGTAAGGATCTAAGATACCTGCCCTTTTCATCTTTTTGTGAATGGAATCCGGAATCGCAACATCTTGTATCTGCCCTTCGTCAACCAAAAGATATGTATGATTTTCCTCCTTTTCCCGATCAAAAAAGCACATCTGGTCAATGTAACGTCTGCTGGCGCCGTCCGGCATCTCCTTTATTCTCAGTAAAATCCCGATATCAATAAAATCATAAATATCGTTTACCATTCGGTCTGCATCTCTGGAATTTTGTATCATATTCATGAACCGGTCCGGAATTTTAAGTACATTATCCGTGTGGATGGTAGTGATCCCTTTTACTCCGGTAGACCAGCATTCCAGAAGGGATTTGGCCTCTTTGGAACGAGCCTCAGAAAGCATAATCCAGGAAGGATTGAGCCTTAAACACGTCTTAATGGCATTTGTGTAATTCATAGATGTAATATTGTTCTTTTCGCCCTCTTTTGTTTTGTCCTTCTTTACTTTTATGGCAATACAATCATTGCCGGGATTCAATTTATCATAATGCCACTCCGGGTTGTCTTCAATTGTAATTACTTTATCCTGCGGTCTGATATAACCGGAGAGAAATTTTGCAAATTCCGTTTTTCCCACACCGGTATCTCCGCATATGACAAAATTCATTTTAGTAAAAATACAATTGATCAAAAGAGCTAAGATTTTCTCTTCGCAGTATCCCTGCCGAATTAAATCATCAGCATCATATCTTGGTACAGCAGGGGCTTTTCGAATGCAAAACGCCCGGCCTGTGCTTGTCACAGTCTCATGAACTGCCGTGATGCGAAGTTCTTCAGATTCTGCCTCTAAAATAGGATTTGCCGGATTAAACTGCTGTTCAACTGCCATGCTGACTTTATTGATAAATACCTCTATGAATTTCGGTGTAATCAGAGAAGCGTCTGCTTTGACTTTGACTTTATTGATATCGGTCAGCCACAAATCCTTTCCGTTATAATCCACATCAGTGATTGCATCATCTTGTATAAAAGGCAGCAGAGGACCAAAACTCTCCTCATCCAAAAGGATGTCTCTGTTTTTCATTTCATCCATAAAGTTCCTCCGAAAAACATATTACGGTCCCGGTACTACACCGCCTGCACTGGAGTAGAAATTTGAAATCAAATCAGAAAACGCTTTGTATACAATGCTGTTTGCGTCATTTCCAATCACCAGTGTAATAATTCCAATCACGGCAATAATTGCCAGTACAGTAATAATCGTTGAGCCATATTGTTTAAAAATTTCATCCATAATAAATTTCTCCTTTTCTGTTTCCATAAGTTAAAACGGCATCCACCGCCTGTTTTACCTGTTGTTGGAATTGTATGTCTTTATAGTTTCCGGCAAACGGGCATTTTTTCATATAATTTAAAACACGATGCCTCTCATAGGCATATCCGAATCCTGGATTGTATGGAATCATACAGATTCTGGATCTGTCAATCCGATACTCTGCCGCCAGCTGCCGTATTTCATTTGGTTCATTTTGATAATATTTTCCGAACAGGAAAATGACGTTCTTGCGAACTAATGAATGTCTGAGATAGACTTGATCCAATTCCCGATTGGGAACGGATAAATTTAATACCAGAAGATCGCAGATTTCTATTATTCTATCTGCATCATTGCTGCAGCTGCAATCTGTCAGAATGATTTTTTCTGAAATGGAATTTTTCTGTTTTGGGATTCCAACAGATACCGAACAGCCATAGTAATGAACCAGACCTGCTGCTACTGCTGCCATATTCGCACTCGTGCCGATATGACGGGCAATCCCATAGAACGCTGCCTGCAATTCAGTTCTCCTTATAATTGATCGATATAGGGGATTTTTGTGACATGAATTGTTGATAAAAAGATTTAAAAGATGAATGTATATTACACCCAAATAAATGATTTGTAAATAGGGTTTTATAAGAAAATAGTAACAAAATCTCAGGGGATTTTTTTGGTAATATTTTATTTTTTACCGCATGACTGGAAAACAGGCCGGTATAATTACGTCAGCCGGGAAAAGATAAATGGCCCAAAGCTGGCTGCGTTTCTTTCGACCGCAGGTCTTTCCTTCTGATTTATCTTTTCCCGGCTGTACCAGAGCATGTTTGAAAATTGCTTTTACCAGATGTGTTTCCCACTTTGCGGGAATGAATTTTCAAACACGCTCTAACCTACTCTCTCCGCAATGCATCAATCGGGTCGAGATTTGCTGCTTTATAAGAAGGCAGCATTCCAAATATAATTCCGATCACCATGGAAAAACCTACTGCTCCGATAGCTGCAGGAATGCTGATTGCAACCGGAGTTTCACTGATTCTGGATATGACCTCCGCCAGAACAATTCCGGATATTACCCCAAGAATGCCTCCCATGCTGGTCAGTACGGCTGCCTCTGTCAGAAACTGCCCTAAAATATTAGACTTTCTGGCTCCAATTGCCTTCTTTAGACCGATTTCCTGAGTACGTTCTGTGACGGATACCAGCATAATATTCATAACGCCGATACCGCCGACGATCAGAGATATTCCGGCAATCCAGATTAACATGCTGTTTGTGGATTCTCCCAGTTCCTGAATTTTCTTTGCCTGTTCTAAAAGATCTTGTGCCTGATATTTGACGGTATCATCATCGGTCGTCAGATAATTATTTAAAACATTGGCGCTTTCTTTTCCCGCAGTTGTCATGTTATCCGTGGAATCCACTTTGATCACCAGATTCTGCGGCTCGTCAAACTGATAAATGATAGGCCATGTACTGTCAGGAACATATACCTTGCCAGCCGAAATCTGCGCATAGGTGTAATAATCTTCCAAGCTGTTGATTACCGGCTCAAACTCCTTGGATTTCGCCACAATCCCCACTACGATATAAGGCTCTCTTTTTATCTCGATCGTTTTGCCCAAAGGGTCTTCTCCCTGAAACAGGACGTCTGCCGAATCTTTGTCCAGCAAAGCAACTTTTCGATAATCCAAATAATCTCTGGTTGTGAACCCACGCCCTTTCTGAATGATAAAATTGCAGGTATCAAAATAGTTCTCATCTATTCCGACTACAGATCCTCCGGACAGGGCAGTATTCAGATAATAAACTCCGTCATACTCCGGTCTGCTTAGATACAGGGATGCATTTTCCACATGATCTACCTCTTTGACCTGTTTTAAGGCATCCTGGCTAATCACGGGAACTCCCGCCGGTATTCCCTCATACATTATTTCAAATGTGTCGTCCCCCTGATGCAATGCAATCTCTACCGTATTGTCACCGGAGCCGATCAGGTTTTCTTTAATCTGTTCATTGGTTCCCTGAATGGTAGAAACAATTGCAATAATCGCTGCGATACCGATAATAATTCCCAGCATTGTCAAAAAAGACCGCATTTTATGAGACCATATACCTTTAAATGATAACCGAATATTTTCTAACATACATACCCTTTCTGTTAATATCCTTTCGAATCAACTGCTTTGATTCCTTCTTTTGCAGTTTTCCCATAGGGAAACGCAATCCGGTCCGATTCGCTTAATCCGGATTTGATCTCAATATAGGAACCGTAGATTGTTTTTCCCGTCTGTACATATTGTTTGACTAAGCGGTCATCTTCTCCGGCTTTTAACACATAGGATTTTCCGTCTTCTGTTCTGACATATGCTTTTTCAATGTACAAAGAATCGTCTTCTATCTCCGTATTATTCTGGTCAATGGAAAGATCCAGACTATCTCCATCAGAAAGCTCTCCGGAATCCTGAATATACGCCATAAAAGAATAGTAAGATGCATTTGGATTGCCTTCTCCATACATTCTTTCATTGGTAGGATATTCCGAAATTTCCGTAATCTCAGCCACATATTCCTGACCGGTATCCCATGAGCTTGCTGTAATTTCCTGACCGATCGAAATCTGATCTAACATCAGTTCACTGACAGAGCCTTTGATATACATTCCTTCTGAACCGGAAATTTCTATAAATGCAGATCCGTCATCCGGCGGATTCTCCGGATCTCCCACGGTCTTTACTATACCTTTGATTGAGGATGCAACTGTCGCTGCTTTTTTATTATTTCTAAGCCCTTTGAGATCCAGCTTTAAACTCTGATGTTGAATTTTAAGTTTCCGTAATTCTTCTTCTTTTTCCTCGATCTCTTTTTTTAATTCTTCTGCAGTATAAGTTTCTTCCTGAGATTCCGGTTCCTCTGTTGGGGTCTCACTCTCTTTTTCTTCGGTTTCCGTTTCTTCTTTTACCGTTTCTTCTTCGATTTTTTCATGTGTGGAAACCAGCCATTTGGAATCTGCATCTACTGAGGATCTTTCCAGTCCATTTACCGTCCAGCAGCTGACCAGCGTACCTTCTGTCATACTGTTGCCGCTCCAGATTTCAAAAGCTGCAACTTCTCCATCTTTTACCAATCGATTCAGATAAGAACCCAGAACATAGCATTCCTGTGTACACAGAAAACGATAGGGATTGTCTGCCGTTCCTGTTCCTTCATAAGGTTTTGCCGTAGTATCTATATAATTATAGGCATCCCCGTCTTTCTTCTCTACCTGAATCACGACTACATCCGAAGACTGCGTTTTAGTAGTTGTCTTGGTTGAAGTTGTCTTTTTTGTTGTAGTTGTGGATGCAGTCGTCGTAGTATTCGTCGTATTGGAAGAAGGTTTGATTTTCTTTAACTTTTCAATTTCCCGGTTCGCCAGGGTAATATCATTTTTTACTCCCTGTATCTCCAATTTTTTCATTTCGATCTCAAGCTGTGTTTCTGCTGTATCATACACAAGAAGCGGATCACCGATTTCAACTGCATCCCCTTCCTGAACTTTAACTTCTGCTATCGTTTTATCTTCTATATAAACGGACTGGGAATAATTATCTATAACATTTCCAAAACTTGACATAGGGTCTCCAAACCAGCCCATATTAATATTAGCCACAGAAAACACATCTGCCTGCCGATTCTCCGTTTGATATTTCTGATATGCATAAACACCGCCGGATGCTGCCCCTGCCATTAACAGAACAACAACGATCAGGACAATCATCTTTTTTCCCCGTTTCATGCATGAGCCTCCTCTCCTGCCTCTTCTGAAATCTCCCCGTCAATGATATTGTAAACTCGCTTGGCATGGCTCGCAATATTTTTATCATGCGTAATCATAACGATTGTTGCGCCTTCCTCATTTAATTTTTGAAATAATTCCATGATCTGTGCGCCGGATTTGGAATCCAATGCTCCCGTAGGTTCATCTGCCAGAAGAATTTTGGGATTGTTTACCATAGCTCTCGCAATCGCAACACGCTGTTTCTGTCCACCGGACAGCTGCGTAGGCATAAATGCCGCACGATCTTCCAAGCCCACTCTTGCCAGTGCTTTGAGGGCGCGTTCTTTTCTTTCTTTTTTCTTGATGCCGGCATAGCTTAAAGGCAGTGATACATTTTCCCATGCTGATTCTCTGGGCATCAAATGAAAACTCTGGAATACAAATCCAATGCTGTTTAACCGCAGATTGGAAAGTTCTTTGTCTTTTAAAGCGGCTACCTCTGTTCCTGCCAGATAGAATTCTCCCGAAGTGGGTCTGTCGAGACATCCGATGATATTCATCAGTGTTGTCTTCCCTGAGCCGGACGGCCCCATAATCGCTACGTATTCGCCTTCTTCCACCTGCAGGGATACATCTTTTAACACCGGAACCGTCAGCTTATCTGAATTATAATCTTTAAAAATATTTTTTAATTCCAGTATCATAGAATCCCCTCCACTCTCAGGAACTCATTCAGATCTATTTTTCCATTTCTGTTTTGATCTATGCCGTCCAGATCATTTCCGTCATCTGCATCCTCATCGTCGTAATCATCTTCATCATAGTCATCGTAATCTTCATTATCATAATCATCTTCGTCATCATAATATTCATCATCGTAATATTCATCATCGTAGGATTCATCATCGTAGGATTCATCGTCATAGAATTCATCATCATAGAATTCATCATCATAGCCGCTTTCCGTACTGTCAAACTCATTCCATTCCATGTCATCCCCCATTTCCTCTGTACCATTATTGTACAGGCCGGAGGAATAATCGATTTCTGACTCATCTGTTACCGTTTTGATTCCCTCATAAAGGCCTTCCATCGGAAAAGCGATCAGATCATCTTCGCTCAGACCAGACAGAATTTCATACTGATCCAGTTCCATATCATATTCGCCCAGTTCCACATCTCTCTTCTCCAGTCTTCCGTTTCCGTCATCCGCCCACACATAAGGATAGCCCCAATCGTCCATATTTTCAGTAGAAAGCATTTCCATTCCCGGTTCGTAATCCCAAAAAGATTCTGTATCTCCTTCCAGATCAAAGAGCATCTCACTGCCTTCTTCCATGCTCTCCGTAGAACCGCTTAAGCTCTCCAGCGCACTGCTTTCTATATCATCAAATGCAATATATCCGCTGTAAAGCCATATTCCCTCTTTTTCCTCAGTCTGCCCCTCATCTAATTCAATCAGAACATGCTGTCCTAACATCAGGCCGTCTATATCATCCACAGAAACAAAAAAGGAATAATCACTGGAAGACATACTGCTGTCTTCTCCGTCATAAGCCATATCGTCATTGGAAGTTTCTTCCGTATCTTCAGTATCTATGCTGTCAATCTGACCATACCACACAATACTTTCATCTACTCTGGAACGTACAATAACATCCAATCCGGAAGCAATCATATTCACATTCTGTTCGTTTGCCGTACCCTTTATACGATATTCGCCGGAAGAAAGAATCGTCATAAAAGCAGAAGACTCCTGATCCTGAGAAGTTCCGTCATTAATGGACTTCACCACGCCGGATACTTTGCTAAGCACCTGAGAATTATTCACTTTTTTCTGTATCTTATCCATTTCCAGCTGCTTACTGGATTTCTCAAATTCAGCCTGCTTAATCTGCGTCTGCAGCGTCTGAATCTGTGTCGTATATTCAAACTTGTCCCCTTCCGGCGCACTGCTTCTTTCTTTCTCCAGATCCCGAATCTGAGATTTATAGTTGCTGATCTCAATGTCCTGATTCTGCAGTTCCAGTTTCGCCTGTTCCAGCTCCAGACTCAAATCTTCCGTATCATAATTAAATAAAGGGGTTCCTTCTTCTACTTCATCCCCCACTTCCACCAATACTTCCTCTATGGTACGATCCGAGTCCGCATTGACTTCAACTGTCTCCTGAGGCTGCACGACGCCGGAATATCGGTTCTGCGCCCCGGTTCCGTTTCCTATAACCGTAGAAACCTTTTGTACATATACTCTGTCTTTACTATCCTTTCCGCTGTTTCCCAGAAAATACCATATACCAAATGCTGCAGCTGCCGCCGCCATTATCGCACAAAGTATCACTGCTAATTTCTTCTTGCTCATACTTCCTCCTATTTATCTGTGCCATTCTTTTTACAGGCTTCTGTAAAAAAGAATTTCATTCCATCAATTATAAAAAATCTCACAAACGAAAAAATGGTTATAAACCGCTCCATATTCGTAACTATATTATCATTATCTTAGCACAATTACAATTAAAAATTCTTTAAAATTGTGTGTCTGCAGACTCCCGAAACTCGGAATTTTCAGAATTAACTACAGTATTTACAAATTTCATTAAAAGGATTGACAAGTATACTTGGCAGTGCTATATTATACTTGCAAATAAAACTTGGCATTATTTAGGAGGAAGACAAATGAACAAGGATGAAATATTAGCCAAAAGCAGAGCCGAAAACAAGAACAAAGATATCTATGAGGAAGAAATTTTAAAACAGGCCAATTCCTATGCTGTTATAGTACTCATGGCCCTTGCAACCTTATTTTTTGCAGTACAGATATTCGTTGGAGAAGGTTTCAATTACGGACTCTATGCAGTGGTATTTTCCGGAAATATGACCATTTCATGGGTAAAATACATAAAGCTGAAACAGAAAAAACATCTTCTTTATGTCATAATTCTTACTTTACCTGTATTGCTGCTTTCCGGGTGCCATATTTATAATCTGATTACTGAATCAAAAATTTTGTAAGGCGGTGATATTTTGGACGACAAACTTATTCTAAAAAATCATCTGAAGGAAGTGCGGACAGAACAGAAACTATCCCAAAGCCAGCTTGCCAAAATGGTCGGCGTATCCCGAAATACCATTAGTTCCATTGAAACAGGGCAGTTTTATCCCACAGCGAAACTGGCTCTTGTTCTCTGCATAGCGCTGGATAAAAAATTTGAAGAACTGTTCTATTTTGATTCATAAATGAGCCGCTGAAAAGAATGCCGCTATCTATTTCTGAATTACTCATATTGATCCTTCACACTGGTTATACTACTACTAAAATTTTAGGAGGTCACTATGAAAGCAACCGATAAAGATAAAACCATTCATACAACACCAAAAGGAGCCTGGGAGGGCGGTATTATCAATGAGCGAAAGAAACCTTCCAAAGAACAACATCTCAATAAGATCACCACTGATTTACAGGGTAATGGATATCCGGTGTTCCCAAAAAAGCAAGACGATTGATGTGCCCCGCTTACAAATGCAGAAACTGAAATTTTATTCCCATTTCATCCCGGAGCTGCCCATTAAACGCTGCGAATAATTTCTTGGTTATATCATCTGTGGATGCAACGCCCATTGTATTAAATGTATACAACCATATTATAGAAAAAAAATAAGAGTCTGCATCTGTCGTAAATGATGTTCCGGCAATATGATTTCGCGGACACGCTGCGGACATTATAGTTAAAAACACCATTGCGGGCGCAATGTGAACATTTAGAACCTACTACAATCGGTTAGAATCGGTCGCATAAAAACAGCGGAAAACACTGCAAATTCAAGGGTTTGCGGTTAGAGGGAAGTAATTTCAGATTAGGCGGTATAGCCCCAATTACAAGGGCTGTACCGTCTTTTCGAGTTCCTATGCGCCTTGCCGTTTCGGTTGCGTGGCAGAAAGGAAATTGATTTCCCCTACAAAGTTGAAAACAATATCTACTTTCTGTACCCGTTTCCCGTCCACCTTTTCCGGCGCATGGACTATGATTTTCTTGATAAATTCATTGACGATTGCGGGGGTAAGTTCCTTTATCCCCACATACTTACGGATAATCGCGGCGAAGCTGTCAAAATCGCTCTTGTTCTGTTCGTAGGTATCGACTTCCTGCTGGTCTGTCTTGACCTTTTCTTCCAGTTCCCGCTGTTCCGCTTCATATTCTGCGGACAGCTTC
>CAJUEY010000010.1 GCA_910585825.1 uncultured Lachnospiraceae bacterium
GAGCATCTGCCTTACAAGCAGAGGGTCATAGGTTCGAGCCCTATAGGTCCCATATGCCGGCGTGGCGGAACTGGCAGACGCGCAGGACTTAAAATCCTGTGGTGGCGACATCGTACCGGTTCGATTCCGGTCGCCGGCATTGCGCAAAAAGCGTTTAAAAATTAATATGTGTGTGTAGCTCAGCTGGATAGAGCACTTGGCTACGGACCAAGGTGTCGGGGGTTCGAATCCTCTCACGCACGCTGTACAATCCCTTGAAAACATTGGGTTTTCAAGGGGTTTTTTATGCGTTATAATAAGAAAGCACACAAAAAAGCACACAAAATTTAAAAAAGCACAAAATAATTTCATTAAGGGGAAAAAAGAATGGCTGTTAAATGGACGAAAATAGAAGCAAATATATATCAGAATGCAGAAAATCCTAAAAAATTTAGAGTGGATTTGTATTTTGGGAGAGACGAACGGGGAAAAATCATTAAGAGCAAAAAAGTAATTGAAGGGAATCTAACAGATGCCCGGAAGTATTTAAGAAATCATGAAAGTCAAAGAGATAAGAAAATTTTACAGAAGCCGAATAAAGTAACATTAAAGGAATTATTTGATAACTGGAATGCAAGTGTAGGTGATGTACAGAATGTTGAAACGACACAGACTTCAACAAGAAATCTGCAGCGGCATACGACAGAGTATTTTGGAGATATTAAAATAGAGAAGCTAATACATCGTCAATTAGAAAATATATGGCCTATTTAAAGACGGAAAAAGGATTAAGTGCAAAAACCGTCAATAAGCATAGAACACATTTACATACTTTGTTTGACTATATGATTTCAGAGGAAGAAATTTATGGTATCTATAAAAATCCTGTAGATTCCATAAAGCCTTATCCGGTGGGAGAATTTAACCATGAGATATATTCTCCGTATGAAGCAAAGGAGTTATTGATTGCCTTACGGGAGAGTGGACGTTGTGATCTTGAGGTTGCTGTAAATTTGGCCTTTTGGTGTGGATGCACGGGAAGAGGCCTGCGCTTTAGAATGGCATAATCCGGATCTGGAAAACAGGGAAATTAAAATATGTCAGGTAAGAACGACTGTAAAGGGGAATGTTGTTGAAAGGAAATCTACTAAAAATAAAGAAATTAGAACAGTTGGCATCCCAGACTGGTTTTTGGATTGCCTTATGCGCGCAAAGAATCGTCAGCGGCAGATGAAAGAGCTTTTGCAAGAGGAATACTTTTCAGAAAGAGATTATGTGATTTGTCATGATAACGGCAGACCATGGAATCCAAATTCTCTTAGCAACCAATAAAAAGCTTTTCTTGAGAAAATTGGTTTTAAGCATATCAGGTATCATGATCTGCGGCATACGAATCTTAGTATGCTGATGACAAAAATGAGTGCCGTAGATGTGGCGAAGATTGGCGGACATAAGCAGGTGTTTACGACTACTAATATTTATGGGCATTCGTTTGATGATTTGGTGGAACGTGGGGTAGAAACCATGAATGATATTATGGGAGACATTTTGGAAAAAGACGATTCAAATAGCATGATAGTTGAGGTTATAACGGTTGGAAAGAAGAAGTCTTAATAAAATAATTTGTAAATGTTGGATAGAATCTTGTAGAATTTTTGTCGAACATGGGCGTGCCCTGCAAGTTGTAAAATTATGAAAATATGTTATACTAAGAGAAAAATTCCTGCTTCAAGAAAGGAAATTGACAATATGACGAATCTTAGAAAAAATGCTATCGAATTACTTAGAAAAAATACCTGAAGATAAACTGACCTTTGTAATACAGATTATACAAGGAATGAACGGATTATATTTTGATACAGTACAAGAGCGGGAAAATGCATTTGAGCAGCTTGAAAAAATGCGAAAAAAAGCAGATTTCATAAATTATGACACTGAACTGAAAGAGTACAGGGAGGAGAAGTATGGCCATTAGGATTTTAGTTGATACAAATGTAATACTGGATTACATTTTAAAACGTGAGCCATGGCAGGAGATTAGGGTATGGGAGTAATTGTGTTTCCAATGGAAAAGCAGACTGAAAAAATGCCGAAAAATGTATCTGAAATAGATGTGGCAATGAGGTCATTGATTGGTGCGGTTCCGGATATAGAACAGTCATTATCAGAACTCAGGGAAGAGAGGCTGAGAAAATATGAAACTATTGATTGATACAAATAGCACATTTGTAATATGATTGTATTACAAAAAGGAGGTTTTTGTTATGGCAAAAGAAGCAACATTACAGGTGAGAATGGATTCAGAGTTAAAGGAACAGGCAGAATCATTATATAGACAATTAGGGACATCTTTTGCAGAAGCAGTAAGAATATTTGCAAGGCAAAGCGTGGAGGAGAGAGGAATGCCTTTTGTCATGCATTTATCGCCAAATGGATCTAAGAGGACATTGGGAATTGCGAATGGGCAATATAAGATTCCGGATGATATAGATGAAAGCAATGATGCAATTGCAGAAATGTTTGGGGTGAGGTAGACGTGAGGATATTGTTAGATACCCATATTGCATTATGGGCTATTGCTGATACAGCAAAGCTGCCGGATGAAGTGATAAAAATTCTTGAAAAAGAAAGTAATGAAGTGTTTTATAGTGTGGCTTCCGTATGGGAAGTTGCAATCAAGCATAAAATTAAACCGGAAAATATGCCTGTGTCAGAGGAAGAGTTTGTTGCATTGTGTGAAAAGACGGGATTTACTCGGTTGCCAATAAAAACAGATCATATTTTTTTATTAAAAACGTTGATAAGAGCGGATAATGCACCAAAACATAATGACCCATTTGACAGGATGCTGTTATCGCAGGCCAAATATGAGAAATTAAAATTGCTAACTCATGATTCACAGTTTCCATATTATGGAGAAAATTGTGTGATGAGTGTGTAAAATTCTGCTTGTCTAATGAAAATATATTTATGCTCAAACGTTGAAAAGTTATATAAAATTATAATAGAAACATGATAAAGTATTGATAAAATTATGATGAGGAGAAAAAGTATGATACAGATAAAACCAGTTTTAGATCTTAGAAATACATTTCCGGACATAGAAAGAATCGTAAATTCCGGCGAACTGGTGTATCTGACAAAAAATGGATATGGAACTATGGTAGTGCTGAGTCTTGAATAATATTCAAAATTGACAGAGGGTGCGGAAACTGCCATGGATAGAGCAGATTCTGCAGCAGAAAGTGATAGCAGGCGTTATACACATGATGAAGTTTTTGGAGAAATCAGAAGGAGAATAAATGGCTGATACAAAGTATATTTTGCGGTATTTGCCATTGTTTTATGAAGAATTGGAAGAAAAAGTGGTTTATATCGCTGAAAAATTAAAAGATATATGCAAGGGGCAATTTCTCAGTAGAGGAATTGCCCTTTATGCAGTAAAAATTCATAAGAAAAGCATTTGGGCATAAGAGGTATTTATGGTTTAAAATTTTTTTGGGATGTTCTGCCGAGCAAATAATCCACAGACACATGATAATAATCCGCCAGCTTGATAAACACCTCAATAGGAATATTAATCTTTCCCAATTCATATTTAGAATAAGTGGTTTGTTTCACATTCAGAAAATTGGCAAGTTCCTGTTGTGTCTTATCATTATCTTCTCGTAGATTTCTTATATTATGGAAAATCATGGATAAATCCTTTCAATGGAGACTTTTCTATATTTCGTATTATAAAAAGTCTTAACAGGACTATTGAAAAATAGTCGTATTACGACTATGATGTTCAATAAAGAGATTGCAAAAGAATGGAAAAATGATGAAACAGGAAAACGAGTTAAGTATTATGATAAAGAGCCGAAAGCTGATTGAATATATTTTTACAATAACGGAAAAGTCGTCGAAGAAATTTCGTTTTACGATTACGTCAAAGCTACAGAATGTGTCTCTTAGCATAATGGAGTACCTAATCCGTGCCAATGAAATCTATATTAAAGATAAAACACAGACAGAAAGTTATAGAAAACGGCTGGAATATCAGAGAGAGGCGATGATAGATTTAAAAGTTTTAGGCCACATGGCCATGATTGCCAGAGAACAGGAATGTATCCTCCCAAAGCAGCAGGAACAGATTGCAAAGCAGATCAGTGAATGCAAAAAAATGCTGTGGGCATGGATGCTTAGTTGCCATGCATCCGGAGGAAGCTGCCGGTGGCAGGTTCCGTAGGTGATAAAAAACGCCTGTGGGGATAAGGTTACAGGTGGTGGCTGCGGTCGCCGGGCAACAATACAAACAATGCCGCGAATGTCAACAATAACGGCAACGTCAACAGAAAAGGAACCGGATTCCCTTTCATGGGAGATTCCCATGGAAAAAGAACTGCCGCCGGGAATGGAAACGTATACCGGAAAGGTTTTTTTTTCATTCTATAAGGAGACAAAGAAGAAAGAAAAACTCCTTCCGGCGGCATAAAAGAGGTAGACATGGAATACGAAATCATGTACAATTTTGACAGATTGTATGAGGCATATAAGAAATGCAGAAGAGGAAAACTTCAGAAAACAGAGGTGATACAGTTTGAGCTGAATCTGTCTGAGGAACTGATAAAACTGCAGGAAGAACTACAGGCAAAGACATATCAGATTGGAGCATATTACAAATTCGCCATATATGATCCCAAGAAACGTGAAATTCAGGCACTGCCGTTTCGGGATCGGATTGTGCAGCACAACCTTTGCGACAATATTCTGGCTCCGCTTATGGAACGCCATCTGATCTATGACAACAGCGCCTGCCGCAAAGGGAAGGGAACGCACTTTGCCATGAACCGGCTGAGCGGATTTTTCCGGGAGTATTATAAGAAATACGGAGCCGAAGGATATATTTTAAAATGTGACATTCATAAGTATTTTGATTCCATTGATCATAAGGTTTTAAAAACAAGGCTGATGAAAATCATAAAAGACAGAGATGTTTTTGAGCTTTTAGAACGAATCATAGACAGTTATAAGAAAACGCCGGGAAAGGGCTTACCCATGGGAAATCAGACAAGCCAGTGGTTTGCACTATACTATCTGGATGGATTGGACCGTCTGGTAAAAGAAAAGTATCGGATGAAATACTATACCAGATATATGGATGACTGTATCATTCTGTGTCAGGATAAAGAATATCTGAAACAGTGTTTGTCGGCTATGCAGTATTATGTGGAAGAAGATCTGCTGCTTGCATTTAACGAAAAAACACAGCTTACTGCAATGAAAGACGGTGTGGACTATCTGGGTTTTCGGTTTTATCTGACGGATACCGGAAAAGTAATCCGCAGGTTAAGAACAGGAAGCAAACGACGATGGAAGAGAAGAATGAAAAAGATAAAACGGCAGTACCGGGAGGATGAGATTACACTGGAAGAAGTCACTCGGAGTATTGCAAGCTATAAAGGACATTTAAAGCACGGGCATACATACAAGCTTCAGAAAAAAGTATTCCATGATTTTGTGTTGACAAAAGCAAAAAGATGATATAGAAAAGCGATTATAATTAAGAAAGGAGAACACAATGAAAAAGCAGAAGACAAAAGCGGGGAGGAAGATTACAGTACTGTTGCTGGCAGCGGCAATGCTTTTCACTATGCAGGGGATTCCTGTACTGGCGGAGACTGCAGGGGAGGCAGCGAAGAATTCTGCTGAAACACCAGCGGTAAAATCGGAAGATGCAGTGGAACGAACCGGAGAAACAAGAGAACTGCCGTCGGATCCGGTGCATAACTGTACGAAACAGAATGACGGAACGGATACCACAAAATGGAGCTATGTATATTTTGGCAGTTATCCTCAGACAGAGGTTACTGGAAATGCGCTGACAGCAGCAATCACCGGAGCTTCCTATGATGCCAATGGGGATGCATGGGTGAATGGGACGAAGTATCGCAGGATTAGTAAAAGTGATACCAATTATGACGGTTATTTTGGTAACAGTGAATACCGCTATTTTAAATGGGAGCGGATTAAATGGCGCGTGCTGAGAGTGAACGGCAGTACGATGTTTGTTGTGGCGGACAAAGGGCTGGACTGTAAAGATTATAATGAAGAGTATACATCCGTTACATGGGAAACCTGTACGCTTCGGAATTGGCTGAACAATGATTTTTATGGAACGGCATTCAGCAGCAGTGAGCAGGGAGCAATCATATCCCAGACAGTAGTAAATGAAGACAATCCTTATTATAATACAGAAGGCGGAAACAATACGTGGGATAAGGTGTATCTGCTTTCGATTTCGGAAGTGATGAATCCTGACTATGGATTTTGTGAAGGTTATACTACATATTCGGTAAGCCGTAGAGTAAAGGCAAGCGATTATGCGCATGCAATGGGTGCATATGTAGGTTCAAGTAGTGATTATGCAGGCAACTGCTGGTGGTGGCTGCGGTCGCCGGGCCACTATACCGACTATGCCGCGTCTGTCGACTATTACGGCTACGTCAGCAGATATGGTCCTTATGTCTACTACCGCCTTGCCGCGTGTGTGCCAGCTTTGCATATTAATCTGTCATCTGATCTCTGGTCTATGGCAGACGACGGAAGCAGCGGAGAAGGAGGAGGCAGTGGAACAGGAGATGATACTTCTTCTTCAAACAATGATATTATCATTCGTGCGATAGATCATGATGAATCCTATTTTGTCACAGAGAAACCGATTGAAAATGCCAGGGTTACGGTAGAAAATTTTGGAAATGCATCAACTGGTGCAGACGGAAGAGCAGTTATTGAAAATAATCTGACAGATCAGCCGATGGTAAATTCCAGAATATCCGTAACGAAAGAGGGATACCGGGAATATTATTTTTACCAGGATATTTATAATAAAAACGCTCAAATGCTGTGGAACAACAATACAATAGGCGTGAGGATGCGAAAATTACAGGAAAATGATACTCACAATCCTTATATATCGACCTTAATGTGCCAGACTTCCTACGGCAAATATTATGATGCAATGATCAGCCAGCAGAAATATAAAGTATTGGGAAGTTCTCAGAATATCAGTATCCAGATGAATGCTGTTTGGAACAATAAAACACCTACTTCTTATGTTTTGTATCAGGAAAACGGCATTTCTTATACCAGTACGGACGGAAAATTTCAATTGGATATGGGAGAAGCGTTTAAAAGCAAATTCCCGATTTATGCAAAGCTGATTGCATCCGACGGAACGACAGTTACGGAAAAGACACAGTTTGTGATTGAGGGTTCTTCGACACCTTCTTCATCCGGAAACAGCCTGGATTTGATTGATACGGATTCCACCGGAACGCTGGGAGAAGATGTTTCATTTCTTTCCGGAGAGAGCGTTAGCATCAAACTGAAAAAAGTAAAAATTGATGCTTCTGTGGAGTCTGGAAAAGTGAAAGTTGTCATAGGGGCCAACAAAACGCTGTCAGAAGGAGATTATCTGAAAGACCAGGACTGGGAAGATTGGAAAAAACTATGTGAGTGTCAGCCAAAAGATTTGAATTTGTCCCAATGGAAAAACGTAATCGACAGTCTTGATACAAACTGGACAAGCAGTGCAACGGGAAAGACAGAAGTATATGGCTACATGGAAGGCGTTATGAACAGCAGCGGAGATACGATCCTTACAGGAAAGCTGAAATTAAAAGCTTCTTTGAGCGTAGGTATTCAGGCACAGTATACGATTGGAGTAGTTCCGGTTTATGCAAAAGTATCTCTGGGAGCCGACGGCGGAGCAGAAGGTGCGCTTACATACAATTGGACAAAGAAAGAATTTGATCTGGAAAAGACAGGAATAACGCTTTCGCTTGAGCCGACACTTGCAGCGGAAGGCGGTGTAGGCGTTATGGCAGTTGCAACAGTAGGTGTGGAAGGAAAAGGAAGTCTGCCGTTTTCCACAAAACTCGGAACTAATGATAATACAAAGCTTTCCGTAAAGGGAGGGCTTTCATTAAAGGCAAAACTGCTTGCATTTGAATATTCTCTAAAGCTGGCAGAAAAAGAATGGCAATTACTGCCGACAGGTGCACAGCGGTCTGCTGATGCAGTCGGATTATCGGAATTGTCTATGGATGATTTTCAGTTATCAGAAGGCATGAAAAACGAAGAAGAACGTCTCTGGCTTGGGGAGGAAAGAATTCAGACATTAGCTCTGGATACAACAGAAACAGGTTCCATGGAAAGAATCCTGGAAACAAACAGTAATCCGGATGCCGGGATACAGATTATAGATACAGGCAGTACAAAAATGATCCTGTGGACGGAAACAGATGCAGACAGAGAAACGATTAACAGTTCCAAACTGGTTTATTCCATTTATAATGAAACGGAAGATACCTGGTCTGCGCCGATAGCAGTTGCAGATGACGGCACGGCGGATTATGCGCCGTCAGCCGTAACGGACGGTGAACAAATTTATGTAGCGTGGCAGAATATTTCAGGAGAGTTTGACAATACGGCGGAACTGTCCGAAGTGGCTGCAGCAAGCACAATCGCCATGTCCGTATGGACAAAAGAAAACGGTTTTTCCAATGCAGTTACAGTAAGCGAACCGGATTTTCTGGCAGCATCACCCAAAGTTGCAATAAATGCAGCAGGCAGGCCATATGTCGCTTATCTGCAGAATACAGAAAATAATCTTTTGTTTACCACGGGGAAAAATAATATTTTATATTCTGTCATAGACGGCAGCAGTATAGAGCATAAAACATATGCAGAGGATGCAGGGCTTGTAACGGCAATCGCTACGGCATATACAGACGATTATGAGATCAGTTATACGTTGGATACGGATCAAGATCTATCCACACTAAACGACCGTGAAATTATCATACAGAAAAACAGTACAAGATCCACACAGAATGAATTCATAGATTCCAATGTACAATACGTGAAAAACGGAAATCAGATGTTTCGGTTCTGGTATCGTGACGACAGTATTGTCATGTCAGATGATGCAGGAGCAGAAACCGTCATTTATCAGGATGATACAGGGGCATTGACCGATGATTTTCATGTGGTAAACGGAGCTGCCGGTCAGCTTGCCGTAGTCTGGACAGCGGTAGATGAAGAGGGAAATAAGCAGATTGAAGGAAGTCTCTACGATTCTTCTGAAGATGTATGGAGCAAATCCATTCGGATTTCCGATACGGACGCAAGTATTTATAACCCACAGGGGATTTTTACGGAAGACGGAAATCTGCAGTTCCTTTATAAAAAGACAGGAGCGGAACAGACAGATTTATGCATACTGATGGCGGAACCGTCCGTAAATCTGGCATTGGAAAACGCATATGCCGATGAAACCATTTTTGTGCCGGGCAGTATGGCAAAAATCAGCGTTCAGGTGAAAAATAACGGTTCCAAAAAAACAGAGGGATACACAATTGATATTGACGGGACAGAAACAGCAGTATCGGAAAGCCTTGCACCGGGAGAGAGTGCTGTTGTAGAAGCAGATTATATGGTTCCTTCCAATTTTGACCGTCGAACGATTGCAGTGACAGCAGAATGTGAAAGTGATGTGGACCAGACGGACAATCGATTTGAACTGGAAGCAGGATACACCGACCTTGCAGTAAATCTGGTGCAGAACCGGTATGAATTTGGAGAAGTGATTGAAATTTATGCTGCAAACGAAAGCTGCGTTGATACATCTGCCGTACTGGAAATCCGCAAAGGAAGCCGGGAAGGGGAACTGGTAAAAACCATTGACCTTGGAACGGTTTCAAGAGGCGCTCTGGCAGAAGCTACTTACATTTGGAACGAAAATACCGAAAATTATTCTGCAGATACAGAGGCACTGTACTTTGATGTTGTATCGGAAAAACCGGAGCAGTATACCAATAATAATTATGATTTTGTTGTCGTAGAGAAATATATAGAGCCGGGAGAAGAGCAGGAACCTGGTTCTGGCGGAGATGAAGAACAGCCGGATTCGGATACGGCATTGGCAACAGCAAAAGAGCAGGGAAAAACCGAACTGGAAAACTATAAAAATCCGGCAGACTACAGAGAGGCACAGAAGATTGAGCTTGCAGCGGCAATCGCGGCAGGAAAAGCAGCAATTGATGCCGCAACAAATGAAGCTGGGGTCAGTCGTGCACTGGCGGCAGCAAAATCAGTCATTGACCAGATTAAGACCAATGCACAGCTGCTTATGGAAGAAGAGAAGAAAGGCGGAAACAATACAGAGGAAGACTCAAATTCAGGAAAAGTGACTGTGCCGAAAGCAACATCCATTAAAGGTAAGATCATAGCAAAGAAAAAAGCATTCTTTGTAAAATGGAAAAAACAGACAGGCATCACTGGCTATCAAATTCAATATTCCACTAATAAGAAATTTAAGAACAAAGGTAGCAAAATCAAAACGGTGAAAAAGCCGTCAACGACAAAATTGACAGTCAAAAAATTAAAATCAGGGAAAAAGTATTATGTTAGAATCCGAACTTACAAAACGGTAAATGGTACATCATATTATTCCGAATGGTCAAAGGCAAAAAAAGTGAAGATCAAAAGATAATAAAGTAACAAAAATAGATGCATCCCGGATATGGTTAAGATATTCGGGGTGTATTGTTTTGTAGATATACGTCTGACGTAAAAGATAGGTCTACTGGTTATACTGAAAATGCTGTTTATCTATTCAATGAAGTAGAATTAAAATTAATATCGTAAGGCATATGGAGCACAGTCAATGCAAACCATGTGCCTTTTTGCAGGTCTAAAAACTGACATCCCAAATTGATACGCCCGGATATACAGGAAATTTGTATGTCCTAGGAATGGGAATGGGACTGCATTCAGCTTGTCAAATTTTTTTATTATTTTCTTCCAATCCTTATTTTGTAGGTGAAACTCTTCGAGGAAATTTTCAGAGGAAGAGTGACTGGAAAAATAGTATATAGTGTGAAGCATTAAATCCTTATCGGAATCTTTATAGTCATAATTCATGATTTTGGATTTTATTTTCTGAAATCTGTAGAAATTACGATTGCCAACCATTTTAGAGACTATTTTAGGAATTTCTTTTTTGGTAATATAAGGAGCACGTGAAAGAAACTGCAGGAAGTCAATTTTTGGAGAAATAATATTATATTTTTTTGCAAACTGTTATAATTTTGCTTTTGAGGCACGCAACTCTAATCTGGGCATACCAAGAGTATTGTCAGGAGCTATCCCATATCTTTTTTCCATTTGCCGGTATTTTGGATAAATTCAGATGATGCATTGCCTAAGGAAGATATCTATATACGGTATCGGGAATATATTAAAAGCATGCCTGGAGATATGATTATATGTACGAAGGATGAATTGATGCGGAAAATCATTAACCATTATTCCGGTGTCACTGCAAAAAACTGCGTCGGGCAAGTATAGAAAATGCGGATGATATAAAACCACGGCAATGTCTGACTGGCTTAAAGTGGAAAACTCACAGTAACTGATCTTGATTCCATGTCCGTATGTGACATGGTTTGAAAGATACAGTATTTATTCGTAGTATAAAATAAATATGAAATATGGAGGTTACATATGAATGAAGAATTAAGATCAAAGGCAGTGTTGACAGTAGAGGAAGTGCAGAAAGTGTTGCGCTTAGGAAGAAACAAGTCCTATGATTTTTTGAATGATAAGGATTGTCCAATACCGACAATTCGCGTCGGTCATCAAATCAGAATTCCGTCGAAGCAGTTTTTTGACTGGTTGGACGGACTGGGTGTAGCAATATCGTAAAGTAAGCTAAGGCAGGAAATATCATGTAAAGCATGCATTGTTTCCTGCCTTGCTTTTTCTTAACCGCTATCTTGCGGTTCTGGCAAAAAAGAAGTAAAATAATAATATAACAGAGAATTTTGGAGGAAATAAAGCATGGATAATATAGAAAGTACGATAAAGAATACATCTTGGGAAGAATTGGGAATATCCAATGATTTTCTGTTTGGAAAAATCCTAAAGGATACCTCTATGCCATTTGGCGTTATAGTTATATAGGAAATTATGCAGGATTCAGAGTTGTGCAAGGAACTGCTTCAAAGAATACTTCCGGATCTGGAGATAGATCATATAGAATATCCGGAATTACAAAAAGCGATTAAGCCTGATGTGGATGCAAAAAGTATCCGGTTGGATGTATATATCCGAGATGACAAAGGCACAATTTATGACATTGAAATGCAAGTCACTGATACAAAGGAGCTGCCGAAGAGAAGCCGGTATTACCAAAGTGTAATAGATTTACAGTTGATAGATAAAGGACAGCATTATAAGCTGTTGAAGCCAAGCTATATTATTTTTATATGTCCGTTTGACGTATTTTGCCAGGGGCGGCATATTTATACTTTTGAGAATATCTGCAAAGAAGATACAAATATAGTTCTGGGAGACGGGGCAGTGAAGATTTTTCTGAACGCGGATAGTGAGATGGATGATGTGAGCAAGGAATTGGCAGCATTTCTGGATTATGTGGCCGGAAAGGAAACGGATGATTCATTTGTAAAGAAGTTAGATGATGCGGTAAAAATGGCAAAGAAAAATAGGGAATGGAGGCATGAATATATGACGTTGTTGATGCGAGATCAGGAAAATTTGGAAAAAGGCATTGAAAAAGGAATTAAAAAAGGCATTGAAAAAGGAACGATGCAAGAACGTAGAAGAATCATAATTAAAATGATAGGGCAGGGATTTAATGATGTGCAAATTATGACTGTTTGCGAAACTTCTGCAGAGGAGATTAGTGAATGCAGAAGAAGTATGCAAGGGATGTAATAGAAAAGTGAGGAAGGATAGTGAATAGGAGGACAAAGATATGACATTGCTAATGCGAGATCAGGAGAATTTGGAAAAAGGTATTGATTTGATAAATTTATCTGAAGGTATCAAAAACTCACCGCATGAGAGTTCGAATCCTCTCACGCACGCTGTATAATCCCTTGAAAACATAAGGTTTTCAAGGGATTTTTGTATGCTGCCGGTCACGGAGCTTGGAGCGGCATCTAATCTTATCCGGCTCGGATTTCCCTGAATGGGACAGTTGCAGTTTCACTGGAAAAGAAGTAAAATAGAAGAAACCACTTTTCAGACGCTTACCTGTGAATGTAAGACGATACAGTGATTGGAGAAATTTATGACAAGAGAAGAATTTTTAAAGGAACTGCGTATTGCGTTGCAGGGGCGGATACCGCAGGCTCAGGTAAATGAACATTTAAATTATTATGAAAACTATATCATGGAAGAATCCAGAAAAGGCAGAACAGAGGAAGAAGTGATCGCAGACATTGGCAATCCCAGATTGGCAGCGAAGACGCTGACGGAGCTTTATGAAGGCGACAGGCATCAGAATTTTGATGATAAAGAAGTTGAATCCGCAAAAAAAACGGAGGGGAGCAGATTTTTTCCTCGCCTCTGGTTTAGACGTTTGATGACAGGGATAATCGGAATTCTTTTTCTAATCCTGTTAGTGAAAATCGGGATTGTGCTGCTGCCGATAATTGCATCAGCCGTCTTGGCTGGCGGAATCCTGTACGTGATTTATTTGATATTTTTTGGAAATAAAAAATAAACTGTATAATTTGCTTTCCGAAGACAGATACTATGGATGCAGTAATTGTTTAGGAGGTAAAGAAAATGGCAAAAAACAGTGAAAACAAAAGTTCCAACAGCTACAATTTAAAGAATTACAGTCAGAATGCAGCAAACAAGAACAGCGCATCCAACAATTCCGGTTCTAACAAAGCGTCTAATAAGGCTTCTAACAAGTCTTCCAACAAAGCGTCTAATAGTGCATCTGATCATGCATCCGACAGCACATCTAACTGCGGACGCTAACGGAAATTTGTAACGGAAACACAAAAACTGCATAAAATACTTGTAGAAAACGGATTACAAACGATAGTTTGTAATCCGTTTTCACGAGAAAAAAGGAATGGGGTATTGTGCATGGAAAAAACGCAGACATATGGATTTGAAATGATACAGATTGAAGAAATAGAGGAAATCAGAAAAAGAGAACGGGCGATGCTGATTGATTTGCGGGATGAGAGAAGTTATCGAGAGGGACATATCACAAACGCCCGGAATTATCCGCTTACATACATAGAAGACTGGAAAAGAAGTATACCGGAGAGAATCAGTTTGATTTTATATTGTGAGCATGGAAATCAGAGTTTATTGGCGGCGAGAAAGCTAAAAGAGAGGAAAGGAAAGGTATATACAGTAACAGGAGGCTATCAGGCATATATATCTGCAGATATGGAGATTGGGACATTTCAAAGACAGGGGAAAAGGGATTGACACTGTTGTTTTTAAAAGATAAGATGATAAAGGATACTTTCTGCGACCGCTCCAAAGGAGCGTGTCATACTGGGATGCCCGGAGGGGACAAATTAAGAAAATGGAGATACAGATGAAAAAATTTGAATTAATGGCGCCTTGTCATTTTGGGCTGGAGGCCGTTTTGAAAAAAGAGATTTATGATCTGGGATATGAGATCCTGCAGGTAGAAGATGGAAGAATTACTTTTGAAGGAGATGCGGAGGCGATCTGCCGGGGAAATATTTTTCTGCGGACAACAGAGAGGGTGCTTTTGAAAGTGGGAAAATTTCATGCAGAGACTTTTGAGGAATTATTTCAGGGAATCAAGGGTCTGCCATGGGAATTCTATATTCCTGCAAATGGAAAGTTTTGGGTGACCAAAGCGTCTTCTGTCAAAAGTAAATTATTCAGCTCAAAGGATATTCAGTCGATTGTGAAAAAAGCAATGGTAGAACGTATGAAACAGGAGTACGATATGGACTGGTTTCCGGAAGACGGCCCTTCTTATCCGGTTCGCGTTTTTCTGTACAAGGATGAAGTGACGGTAACGCTTGATACATCCGGGGTGTCTTTGCATAAGCGTGGATATCGTTATTTATGTGGGAAAGCTCCTTTGACAGAAACCTTAGCGGCGGCATTGATTCTTTTGACGCCATGGAAAGCAGACCGGATTTTTGTTGATCCTATGTGCGGCAGCGGAACCTTTCTCATTGAGGCGGCAATGATTGCAGCAAATATTGCACCAGGGATGAAACGTCGCTTTTTATCTGAAACCTGGGAAAATTTAATTGAAAAGGATTTGTGGAAGGAGTGTTTCAAAGAGGCGCGGAATATGGTCAATACAGACATTTCTGTGGATATTCAGGGGTATGATATAGATGGGGATATCATCAAAGCCGCCAGGGACAATGCAAAACGGGCCGGAGTGGAACATTTGATTCATTTCCAGCAGAGAGGAATAAGCGATTTGCATCATCCGAAAAAATACGGTTTTATTTTCACGAATCCGCCTTACGGGGAGCGTTTGGAAGAGAAGAAAGCCCTGCCGGATTTGTATCAGCAGATTGGACAGGCTTACCGGGGATTGGATTCCTGGTCTATGTATATGATTACTTCCTATGAGGAAACAGAACGATACATCGGACGAAAAGCGGATAAAAACAGAAAAATTTATAACGGAATGCTGAAAACATATTTTTATCAGTTTTTGGGTCCGAAACCGCCGAAGAAAAAGAACAGAGGGATAGCATGAGACATGTCAGACGTTATATAGTATTGGCATTTATTGCCATTTTGGCCTGTATATTGAAATTTCACAGCTTTGGCAGGGACTATGAGACAGTGGAGCAGTTTCGGGGAGCAAAGCTTTTAAAAGAAGATTGGAATCCTTTGATTGCAGAGACTGTGAATGAGAAACGGATTACAGTCGCCATTGACAACAAAGAATTTACCAATCAGGAAACGTCTATTTTTATGGACAATAATCTCAATATTATGGTACCTGTGGACATTTTGCCGGAAGGTTTAAAGTGCAGTTCTCATTTGTATGAAGGAAAAGAGCTTTTGGTGGAGAAAAGAAACGACACGGTTCTGCTTGGCTTAAATCAGGCGGAGATTTCCGTAAACGAGGAAATGCGAAATATTATTTCCCCCATGATTTGTAAGGAGAATCAGTACTACGTCAGTATTGGGGAAGTGGCGAAAAGCATCGGATATCAATTTGAATGGAATATAGAAAAAAACCGGGCGTCAGCGGTAGATACTGTAGAATCCGCATCCATTGTTCCGGCAAGCTATGACTTAAGAAAGCGTAACCGGACAAGCAGGATTAAAGACCAGGGAAATACGGGAACCTGTTGGGCCTTTGCTTCTTTGAGCGCACTGGAATCAGGGATGCTGCCTAAAGAGTCGATGGAATTTTCGCCGGATCACATGAGCATGAGCAATTCATTTATCATTGATGCCAGTGCAGGCGGAGAATATACAATGGCAATGGCATATCTTTTGGCATGGCAGGGTCCGGTGTTTGAAAAAGACGATCCTTTCGGCGACGGCAGGACAGAGCCGGGACTTGCTGCCATTAAGCATGTGCAGGAAATACAGATTATGGAAGGCAAGGATTACGCAAAGATCAAAGAGGCTGTATTTCAATATGGAGGAGTTCAGACTTCTTTGTACAGTGATCTTGGGAACAGCGCTTCTTCATCTGCTTTTTTTAACAGAGCGAATTATGCTTATTGCTATATGGGTACGGAAAAGCCCAATCACGAGGTTGTGATTATCGGCTGGGATGATCATTATGCAAAAGAAAATTTTTCGGTAAATGTGGAAGGCGACGGTGCGTTTATTTGTCAGAACAGCTGGGGAGAAGGATTTGGAGAAAACGGTGTATTTTATGTTTCTTATTATGATACGAATATAGGAAGCCACAATGTAGTCTACACAAAAGTGGAAAGCACAGACAATTACGATAAAATATACCAGTCGGATCTCTGCGGCTGGGTAGGGCAGATTGGATTTAACCGGCCGTCGGTTTACGGCGCTAATATATATACGGCAGAAGAAGAGGAAGAATTATCGGCAGTTGGATTTTATGCCATTGCAAAAAATACGGAATACAAGGCTTATGTGGTGCATGATTTTAAAGATACCGATTCTCTGGAAGAGAGGGAATTGATTGCAGAAGGCAGACTGGAAAATCCGGGGTACTATACGATTCCATCCGAGAAGAAAATTTCTTTGGAACCGGGCGAACGATATGGGATTTTGCTGTATATCAACACACCGGAGGCCGTACACCCCATGGCCATTGAATATGCTGCAGACGAGGCGACAAAAGAGGCTGATTTGACAGATGGAGAGGGTTATATCAGTATGAATGGAAAACGCTGGGAACATGTGGAGGATGCCTTTTCCTGTAATCTCTGCCTGAAGGCATATACGAAACGAAAAGTTGTGGAGGGATAATGCGTTGGAGGAAAGAATCCTGAAAAAAGCGGCGATTTTTGTTTTCATAGTTTCTCTGGCTGTCTGCGGAACAATTTTTTATTTTCCCCGTTTAAATACAGCTTCTGAGGAATTTTTGACGGCAGTGAAGGAATATCAGACGAAAACAAAAGCCGAACAGCTGAATATGACAGGGCTTGAAATTATGGAATATAATAATGAACAGGCGAGAGAAGAGGCAGAGGATGCACTGTCGTTTCCCGGACAGATTCGTTTACAGCTCCCTCTGGGTGTGGAGGGCAAAGATTTGACTGTGACGGAAAACTATGTAACCCGGACTGTGGATATCAGAATTCCCTACGCGGGAGAGGATTATTTTTATGAATATCCGATACTGGGCAGCGGCAAGAATATTGAAAGTCTTACCTATGAGTTTCATAAAAACTACGGAGTCGTGCAGTTAATGATGGAGAAAGTGTTTGAACTAAACAGCAGCTGCGACGGGGACTATTTTTATCTTGATTTTTTGACACCGCAGGAACTCTATGATAAAGTAGTAGTAATTGACGCCGGACATGGAGGAGATGATCCGGGGACAAAAAAGCAGGGGATTTGTGAAAAGGATATTAATCTGGATATCCTTTTGGAGCTGAAAGAGTTATTTGATGCTCAAAAAGATGCATCCATCGGCGTATATTATACCAGAACCGATAATCAGAACCCAACGCTGGAAAGCCGTATGGAACTGGCGGATAAATCAGATGCAGATCTGTTTATCAGTATACACAACAATGCAACAAAAAGCGGTATGATGTCCAGTATTAACGGAACCCAGGTGATATACGATGAGCAGCGTGCCAAAGAGGAGCCAACGGTGGAAAACTGGGCGCGCATTTGTCTGGAAGAGGTAACGGCTGTGACGGGCAGCTCCAACAAAGGCCTGGTGGCAGACAGCGGCGAGGATATCACCGGAAACATCAAGGCGCCGGCTGCATGGATTAAAGTGGGATTTATGACAAATCAGACGGAGCTGGATCTGCTGCGTTCCAAAGAATACCAAAGTAAAGCTGCCCAGGGAATTTATAATGCGGTTATGAGGGCATTTGCGGAAGGATATTGAGGCAGAGAAGGTACATATGAAAGGGGATAAGAGAATCTATGAAGAGAAAAATCATTTTTGCAACAGGAAATAGAAATAAAATGAGGGAGATTCGGGAGATTCTTGGGGGACTGGATGCAGAAATTTTATCTATGAATGAGGCCGGAATTCATCTTGATATCGAAGAGAACGGAACGACATTTGAAGAAAATGCACTCATTAAGGCAAGGGCTGCTGCCAAAGCTGCAAATGAAATTGTACTTGCAGATGATTCCGGACTGGAAATTGATTATCTGAATAAAGAACCGGGAGTATATTCGGCGCGCTACATGGGAGAGGATACTTCTTATGAGATCAAGAATCAGGTCTTGCTGGAACGGCTTTCGGGCGTTCCAAAGGAACAGCGGACTGCTCGTTTCGTCTGTGCAGTTGCAGCTGTATTTCCTGAGGGAGAAGAGATTGTAAAACGAGGCGTCATTGAAGGCTATATCGGCGAGAAACCAGAGGGGGAAAACGGTTTCGGATATGATCCGATATTTTATGTGGAAAAATATCATTGTTCTACAGCAGCCCTTTCCAGGGAAGAGAAAAATGCGATCAGCCACAGAGGAAATGCACTTCAGGCTATCAGAGGGGAATTGGAGAAAAGAATATAGGAGTTATATGATGAAAGTTTTGGTGATCAGTGATACACACGGCAGACATGAGAATTTAATAAAAGTGTTGGAACGGGAAGAGGCGATTGATCTGGTAATCCATTTGGGAGATGCGGAAGGCTGTGAAGATTACATTGAAGAACTGGCGAAATGTCCCCTGGAGATCGTGTCAGGCAACAGTGACTTTTTTTCTGCATTGGATCAGGAGAAGGAGCTGGAGTTAGGAAAGTATAAGATTTTAATTACCCATGGCCACTATTATTATGTGAATGCCGGTATTGAGGATATCAAAAGAGAGGCGGAAGGCAGAGGGTGCGATATTGTGATGTTTGGTCATACTCACAGGCCGTTGATTCATTATGGGAAAAAGGTAATCGCCATAAATCCCGGAAGTCTTTCTTATCCAAGGCAGGAGGGGAAAAAACCTTCTTATGTTATTATGGAGATCGATAATAGCGGAAAAGCAGATTTTTTGATTCGATATGCATCGTAATAGCAACGCTCTGGGGATATACATTTTACTGGAAAATCTGAAAAAAGTATAAAAAATCATCAAATCCATTTTCGAGACTATCAAATTGTGTTAAAATACAAACGTTTCTGAATATGGATTTCTTTTTTTGCTACGATTCAGATCAGAACGCAGCTTGGGCAGTTCTCAGTGTTGCCAATGGAGGATAAGATGATAAAATACAGCGTAAAAAAGCCATTTACCGTTCTGGTGGCGGTAATCATTGTGCTGGTCATTGGTTTTGTTTCTCTTACCGGAATGAAGACGGATTTGCTTCCGGAAATGAGCATGCCGTACATGATGGTCATTACAACCTATCCCGGAGCCAGTCCGGAAAAAGTAGAGGAAAATGTCACAAAGCCAATGGAAAGCACGTTGGGAACGATCAATGGCGTAGAAAATGTTACCAGCAGCAGTGCTGAAAACTACAGTATGGTCATGCTGGAGTTTGCAGAAGATACCAGTATGGATTCTGCTATGGTCAAGGTGTCCTCTGCTGCGAATCAGATAGAATCCCAGCTTCCGGATACCTGCGGGACACCGAATATTATGGAAATCAGCATGGATATGATGGCGACCATGTATGCCAGCGTCAGTTACGAAGGGAAAGATATTTACGAATTGTCTGATTTTGCGGAAAATGTGGTAGTTCCCTATTTTGAGCGTCAGGCGGGCGTGGCCAGTGTATCTGATCTGGGTATTGTTGAGCAGACGATAGAAGTGCGTCTGAATCAGGAGAAAATCAATAAGATCAATGAACAGATCCTGCTTTTGACCAATGACAAACTGGCGGATGCCAAAACAGAGCTGACAGATGCGGAAAATTCTCTGGCAGATGCCAGATCCCAAATTAATCAGCAGGAAAAGGAACTGGAGAATCAGCAGACAGAGACCTCTTCTGACTTGGCAGATGCGACGCTGAAATTAAATGAGGCGGTGGCGTCAAGAGCCGCCTATGAATCCCAGCTGACCAGTTTAAAGGCCAGCAAAAGCGCATTGGAGGGAGAGAAAAAGGCTTACAAGAAAAATAAGATTGAAAGTACATACAACAGCTTAAATGAAATGTTTGCCCAGATGAAAACGGCGGCAGCCGGAATACAAGCGCAGATGGGCGCATACAGTCCCATTGATGCAGCCCAGATGCCGGAAAATATCAAAGACGCCATTGATCATCCGGAAAAGCTGAAGTATTTTAAGACAGCAGTAGAGACACTGGCCTCCATGCCGGGCTCTCAGATGGATGCCGGTATCACAGAGCAGGCCGGGGAATTAAATCAAAAAACATTGAAGCAGCTATATGAAATTGTGAATGTCCGTCTTCCTCAGATTGACACGGAACTGGCGAATCTTGAGGTAGAGATTATGGCGGCAGAGGAAGTGTTAAAACAGGTAGATCAACAGATGTCTACGGTGGATGATGCTTATAAACAGGCGGAGGAAGGTAAAATTACGGCGGCAGCGGGATTTGGTTCCGGCAGCGCACAGATTGCAGCTGCGAAAACAGCTATGGATGAGGCCCAGGAAGAACTGGAAAATGCCAACAAGACATATCAGGATTCTGTAGAAGAGGCCAGGAAAAATGCTAATATTGATCAGATGCTTACGCTGGATGCATTGTCCGGAATGATTTATGCTCAGAATTTTTCCATGCCGGCGGGCTATCTGGATGATGAAAATGACAAGCAGTGGCTTTTGAAAGTAGGAGAAAACTATACTTCCGCCGATGAACTGGAGAAAATGGTACTTTGTGAAATTGACGATATCGGAGATATTCATTTAAATGATGTTGCGGATATTACAACGATTGATAATGCGGGAGATGCTTATGCAAAGGTAAACGGAGACCCGGGCGTAATTCTTTCTGTGTTTAAAGGAAGTACAGCCGGTACCAGTGATGTATCCAAAGAATGTTTAACTGCTATTGATGAATTGCAGGCGGAATATCCAGAGCTGAATATTACGCCTCTTGTCAATCAGGGAGAATATATTTCCATGATTATAGAGAGTATTGTATCGAGTATGTTGATTGGAGCATTGCTGGCAATTATTATTCTGGCAATTTTCCTTTTGGATGTACGTCCGACTCTGGTTGTTGCATTCAGTATTCCCTTCAGTGTGTTGACAGCCATTGTGATTATGTATTTTACAGGGCTTTCTATAAATATGATGTCTTTGTCCGGCCTGTCTCTGGCTGTGGGTATGCTGGTAGATAATTCCATTGTGGTGATAGAAAATATCTATCGTCTGCGTTACAGAGGACTAAATGCGCCCCGTGCGGCTGTGCAGGGAGCAAAGCAGGTGGCTGGAGCAATTATTGCATCTACCCTTACTACGATTTGTGTATTTTTCCCAATGGTATTTACAACAGGAATGGTAAGAGATTTGATGCTGCCCTTTGCCCTTACTATTACCTTTGCGCTGACGGCGTCTTTGGCAGTTGCTCTTTCTGTAGTGCCAACTATGGGTTCTGTTATGTTAAAAAAGGCAGCGCCGAAACAGCATCGCATTTTCGACAGAATTCAGGATATTTATGCAGATATTTTAAAATTCTGTCTGCGGTTTAAGGTAGTGCCTCTGGGAATTTCTGTTGCACTTCTTGTATTTTGCATTGTTACAGTTATGAGAATGGGAATTGTGTTGATACCAGATATGGGCAGCGACCAGATTTCCGTAACAGTGACGATGCCGGAAGAGGACGACAAAGATACCGCTTATGGGAAAGCAGATGAAGTAATGGAAGCCATTCTTACAGTAGAAGGCGTTGCATATGCGGGCGCTATGGACGGCAGCAGTTCCGCAGGATTGATGGGCGGAATGGGAGGCGGTTCCCAGGATAATTACGGAAGCTTTTCTTATTTTGTTTTGCCCCAGGAAGATTACAACAGCAAAAAACAGGTGGAAGAAATCTGTGAGGCGATTGAAGAAAATACAAAAGAGATGGATTGTGAAGTCGCAGTATCCAATTCTATGATGGGCGAAATGGATGAGATGCTTGGCAGCGGACTTCAGCTTGATATCAAAGGCTCTGATCTGGATACCTTAAAGACAGTCAGTGAGGAAATCATGGGGATGCTTGAGGACATAGAAGGGTTTTCCAATATTTCCAACGGACAGGAAGAAGCAGATGAAGAAATTCATCTGAATATAGATAAAGACGCATCTATGCGGCTGGGACTGACAGGAGCCCAGATTTACGGTGATATATCTGACCGTTTGACGACAGACAAGACGGCGGTGACTATGACGGTAGACGATGCAGACATGGACGTTAAGATCGTCAATGAAACAAATCTTCTGACAAAAGAAAATCTCATGGATATGGAATTTGAAACCCAGAAACAGGATGAAGACGGCAAGACGGTAACAGAAACCCACAAGCTCAGTGAATTCGCAACACTGGATTATGGCAGCAGTGTGGCGGATATCAGCCGGTATAATGGGGAGAGGCAGATGAGTGTAACGGCAGAGACGGAGAATGGATATAATACCACGCTTCTTGCCAGGGAAGTAGAGGAATTGCTTACAGATTATGAGATTCCGGAAGGCTATAGCATTGAGTTTGGCGGAGAGACTTCCAATACGACAGATATGCTGAATCAAATGGGAAAACTGTTATTACTTGGATTTTTATTGATTTATCTTGTTATGGTAGCCCAGTTCCAGAGTCTTTTGTCTCCGTTTATTGTTATTTTTACCGTGCCGCTGGCCTTTACAGGAGGTCTTTTGGGAATGCTTTTTACCGGAGAGCAGATGTCCTTGATTACTTTAATGGGATTTTTGGTTCTCATGGGAACGGTGGTAAATAACGGAATTGTTTTTGTGGATTATACCAATCAGCTGCGTATCGGAGGTATGACAAGGCATGATGCATTGGTAGCTACCGGAAAGACGCGTATGCGGCCGATTTTGATGACGGCATTTACAACGATTCTGGCAATGTTGGCGATGATCTTCAGCCAGAATACGGCAAGTGAGCTGGGAAAAGGAATGGCGATTGTTGTTGCGGGCGGATTGTTTTATGCAACATTTATGACCATGTTTATCGTACCGGTTATGTACGATATTTTGTACCGCAAAGAAGTAAATGTTGTTGACGTGGGAGATGATTCCATGGATGACGTGCCGGATGACGCGGCAGAATTTATCGAACAGTTAAATAGCGAAGAATAAAAAAACCCGGAACACATGGATAATGACAGGTGTTCTGGATTTTTTATGCCTTAGTATGCAAAAAAGCTGCCGGTGGCAGTTTTTTATGGACAGGAAAGATCATTTTCCCTGCTCAATGTTTGCAGCAGCTCTTACGGTAGGGAGATGACTCAGGTTGTTGTCGTCTGTGCCATCGGGAATCGATTTTAAATATTCCGTGCCTTTCCGATGTGCAATGCCGACGCCTGCGATTTCGCCTGCCTTCGCAAGAGCAACACCCTCTTCTTTGTCTACAATCCGTTCATCTGAAAGCTGATATCCGGTTACCTTTCCGCCCTGCTTGACAAGGCCGATGATTTCTTTGGCGTTGGCGGAAGGTTTTGGAATATCATCTAAGGTATTGATTGCAAATGAAATTCCTGTATTTTCTTTTGCATCCATAAATCATTCCTCCTTTCGGAGATAGTTTATGGAATGAAGGGGAAATTATACGTAACGATTCAGCCTTCCCTTATAGTTAACGGAATCCGTCCATGTAAAGTTTATCTGCGGCAAACGGAGCTTTTCTTGAAAAAAGGAAAGATATATGGTAGTATGATGAAGGAAAAAACAAAGAGATAATGGAGAAAATATGAGCAGCGAAAATCAAAAAACAGAACAATTAATACAGATTTATAAAGAAGACACAGCGCAGGAAAATTTAAAGGCATTACTGCATCAGATGAAGAAAACGGTTTTTCTGACGCCGGCCATGCTTCCGAACACGCCGGAGGTACAAGAATTAAAGCAGAGCATGAAAGACAAGCCCGGGGAACAGATTAAGATGCCCAAAGGAATCGTGCCGATTCCGGCAATTTTGAATAATCAAAAGGGAGAAAAATTTTTTCCGGTGTACTCCAGTCCAAATCAGGTTCCGAAAGAGCCGAAGTTTGACATTCTGATGAATATTCCCTTCTGGACCTGCTGTAAATTATCCCTGGAGAAGGGATTTGAAACCCAGGGAATGGTATTAAACCCATTTACGCATAATCTGAGCTTTAAAAAAGAAATGATAGAAGCTCTTTTGAAAGAAGAAAATTCACAGCTTACAGGGCAAAAACAGATCAAACTGACGCCGGAGCAGTATCAGATTATGATGCGCAGGAAGGCGGAAGTTCATGATTTTCCTCGCAGGGTATACAAAGAAGGAGCAGAATTTATTCAGACATTGAGCGATGAAAAAGAAAAAATGGTAGATGAAATTTATCGGAATGCCTATCAAAATCAGGAGCTTTATCCTTATGAAGAAGACAGCTTTTCGGTTATGGCTTTAAATATCAGTCAGGATTTATTGCTGGTGCAGATAGATCTGCCGAAAGTAAAGAAAATCGAGGGGCTTTGTCATCGCATTTATATAACCTTAAATTCTGCAAATAACCGTATTCATTATTTTACGATTGAGCAGGGTAAGAAAAAGAAAGAAAAATTCTTAGGAGGCGTGGATGAGTCCGGGAAACATATCGAATACGGAGATGCTCCGGTAGAGAGCGCAGAAATCCAGTGTATATTAGATTTGGTTCGTCAGGAGAACGAGCAGACAAGCTAGCCTTTGATCCCAAAGGATCTGCGCGCTGATGATTGTACGCGGCAGATCCTTTGAGCATCAACAAGATTACTCTGCCCAAATGGAGGCAAGCGCCTCTTTTGGTATGACAAATTCCACACATCCCATATACATGGGTGCGACGTCTCCTTCATTAAAACAGATGACGAGTTCTTCTTTTTCATTTAAATAAAATCCGGTCTCATCGGAGATTGTTTTAAAATTCCATTCCGGTATATCGGAATCAATCCAGTAGACGATATTTTCATCAGAGGCCATTTGAGATTTCATCTGCGCCGTGATGGACTCATTGATCGGAGTCATATAATCACTGTTTTTTTGAAAGAGATCTTTTAATGCAAGGCGTTCTCCGGTTTCTAAATTAATTGTGTAAAAATAATCCCATTCCGCTCCGCTTCCGGCGCCCTGATAACAGATTAGTTTCAAGGTGAAGTATTTTTCTGTGGTGGCGATGACTTCAGAGGTTACGATCATATCCTGATAACCTTCCTGATCTTTTGCATTTTCTTCAAATTCCTCAATCAGCTGTTTGGAGATAGAATCGATTTCTGCATTGATTTCTTCAGCGGTCTTCTGAATCGTTTCGCCGGCCGGTGAATCAGTTTTTGGATCTGTTTTAATTTCCGGTACGTTGATATCCGCCGTATGTCGCTCGTCATCATATTGATAATCACGAAAGGTAACGACCTCTACCCATTTGGAAAGAATCGGAATGCGGCTCATGGCATAGGCTGCGCTTTTAGAGGTGTTGGGCAGTATAGTGATAATTATGGCTGCCGCTGCCGCTGCTGCAGCAATTGTACGAATTATGTGCCGTTGGTCTTTTTTTGCTTTTTGGATGTTTTTTTTCATATGATCTACCTGCTCTTCATTCATATTGTGGGTGTGGTATTCTTGTTTGATTTCATTCCATTTTTCTTCTCTGATACTCATAGTTTCCCTCCTGACTAAGTTATGTGTTCTTATGGACTTTGTGGCAAAGCGCGCTGTCTGTATTAATCCCGTCTTCTTCCAACATAAGTCTTAATTTTTTCAGACTGCGGTAGAGCCGGCTTTTGACTGTGTTGATATTTAGATCAAGAATTGCTGCAATTTCTTCCAATTTCATATCTTCAAAATATTTCAGCTCAACAATCATTTTGTCTTCCAAAGGCAGAGAATTCAGCGCCAGTTTTAAGTCGATATCTTCGTAGGAATCTTCCTGGGGAAGTTCTTCTGCATCTTCTAAGGGCTCTGTTTTCTTTTGACCGTAAAAAGTAAAAATTTCATTGATAACAATGCGGTAAAGCCAGGTAGCAGCATATTGCGTTTCTTTTAACTGGCTGCAGTTTTTGATTGCCTTGTAAGCTGCGTTTTGCACAATGTCTCCTGCATCATCATCATTGTGGACATAGCTGTATGCAAGCCGGAAATATTGATTGTAGTTTGTGAGCAGCAGATCTTCTACAGTTTTTGCTTTTGTTTTTTTCCATGGTAAAAGTCCCAAATGTTTCGCCTCCTATTGTGTTGTTCTATTTATTAGACTGTTGAAAAGATGGAAAAGTTTCATGAGGATGAAAATATTTAAAATGAAAATGTTATAGCCTGCATTGCTTTGGTTTTAGATAATTTATATAAGACAAACTACCATATTGAAAAAAAGCATATAAACATGATATATATAAAATAAATAATTTCTATATAAAAATTTTAGCTTGTGACACATTTTATTTTTTATAGCAAATAATATTTTAAAATCAGGAGAAAAAAGATGAACAATAGAAAAGTAAAGCTGCTTATTCTTATAGTTCTGACAGCGGCTGTCATTTTTATAATCTGCAATCCTCTCCGGGAAAGATATCAATTGCCGTTTGATGTGGGAAAAGTGGAATCTGTTACTATGTATTGTGAAGATGATGTGAAATATAAAAAATTGACCGAACAGAGAGATATTCAAAAAATCATATCGATACTGACTTCACAGAAAATATATGAGCATGATCCAGAGCCTCCCGAAGAAATGGGAGTATAAAATGCTGGATGCAAAAACCGGTCAGCCCCCTGCAGACACATCAGACATGGATGAACTGGAAAAGATACCGTATGCTTATACGGTTTATACCGTGAAATCAGATCGGGTTTACAAAGGCGATTCTGTCAATGGGGAAATAGAGATAGCATATCCGGGCGGAATATTTGAGGATACGGCATATGTTGTGAAACAGCTTGCCGATACCGAAGAGGAAGAACAAAAAATGCCGGAAATTTCAGAAGGAAAAAAATATTTATTTTTGACACGGAAAGAGGAGACGTTTTATCCGGAGCTGTTAAATCCGATACAGAGCGTATACGATGAGGATGATGCGGCATTTGAGGAAATTCTTCAGTTGCTGCAGAAACCATAAGAAAATGATATAAGGTTGCTGTTGACTCCTGGACCGTGCACTGCGCTGCACGGTCACAGGCCAGTACAGTACTGGGGCCGGAATCCGGCCTCTTGCCATAAGGCAGCTTTAAATAGGCCGGATTCGTTACTGTGAACAGTAATGATATAAGAGTGCAAAAATCCCATTGCCCAAACACACATTGTTTTTGCCGGACGTATGTGCTATCATACATAGATACAGCGTTTTTGAGCCAATGCAGGGAGGGATTTGTATCTTGAAAAATAGCTTAAATTTAAAAAGAAGAAGGGTTTTTGCGGTATTGGGAATCGCTTTTTGCATACTGTTTGTATGGGGATGCGGCCGCAGTGAAAAACCGGATACAACAGCAGAAACGTTTTCGGAAAACGGAGATTCTGCCGGGACTGAGCAGCTCGACAGATATGATCTTGAACTTGATTATAACGCTTATGAAAAGGATTATTCCACTGAATTACAAATCGGGAGTGAAATAACGCCGTTAGAAATATGGAGTTCAAATGTCGGCTATCAAGTGATTAAAATTGGCAGTCAGGAGATTCCGTACGAACAAAGGGAACAGCCATTGGGAGGCGCTGGTCTGACGACAATGGCATACGATTTTACCGGTGACGAAAAAGAGGAAATTATTTTTGTAGAGGCCTCAGGAGCTTCGGGAGCCTTTCAGTATGTTCTGGTATTTGGCGATACGGATGGGCAATGGGAGAGGCTGGAGCTGCCTTCCGATCTCTACAGCGATGAGGATTTGGAATCTTTAAAAAAACAGTTAAAAGAGCTGGATGTGGAAACGGATGATTCGGTTCATACTTTATATCGTACAGTTACTTTTCGCGAAGAAAAGATGATAGTGAAGTATGGGGTTTATGCAGACTCAGACTCTCAATCAAAAAAATTAGGAGAGATGCAAAGAGAATTGTATTATGTATCTGATGGAAATAAATTTGTAACAGGAGATATCTTGTTTATACCTGAAGGGAATTGAAAGCTGAAATGCTGTCATAGATAAAAAAGAGCTGCCGTTCATAGATATAACAGTTTGTGTTGTGTATATCTGTGAATGGACAGCTCTTATTTTAATAGAGAAAAATTATTTGTTGCTTCTGCGCCAGATTTTTAATTTGTCCGCCTCTGCGATCAGTTCGTCTCTGAAATCAGGATGTGCAATGGAAATCAGCGCCTCTGCGCGCTGCCATGCAGAGAGGCCTTTTAAATTGACTTTGCCGTACTCTGTTACGACATAATGTGTATTAGCGCGTGTATCTGTTACAATTGAGCCGGGAGCCAATGTGGGTACGATACGGGATTTTAACTGGCCGTCCTTTGTTTTAAATGTGGAAGAACAGCAGATAAAACTCTTTCCGCCATTGGAGAGATAAGCTCCAAGTACAAAATCCAACTGTCCGCCTGCGCCGCTGATTTGTTTTACGCCGGCTGATTCTGCATTGATCTGTCCGAAGAGATCTAAATCTACGGCGTTATTAATGGAAATGAAGTTATCCAAAGCGGAGATGGAGCGGATGTCGTTGGTATAGTTCACCGGAGCGCTTAACAGTTCCGGATTGTCGTCAATGTAGTCGTACATTTTCTTTGTGCCGCAGCCAAAAGCAAATGTCTGGCGGAAACGGTCGATATTTTTTCGGGAGCCGTTGATTTTGCCGGCTTTTGCAATATCAACAAAAGCATCTACATACATTTCTGTATGAACACCCAGATCCTTTAAATCGGATTCTGCAATCATGGAGCCGACGGTATTGGGCATTCCGCCGATGCCAAGCTGTAAGCAGGCGCCGTCCGGAATTTCTTCTACGATTAATTTGGCAACGGCGGTGTCTACGTCTGTAGGAGCTCCGCCTGCGCCCATTTCTGCAATCGGAGGATTCTCGCCCTCTACGATGTAGTCTACTTTGGAAATGTGAATTCCGTTTTCAAATCCGCCGAGACAGCGGGGCATATTCTGATTGACTTCTACGATAATTTTTCCTGCGGTTTCGCATACTGCCATAAGGTGGGAGGCATTTGGACCAAAGTTAAAATAACCGTGTTTATCCATAGGCGCAACCTGCAGCATGGCAACGTCGTCCGGTGTGGCCGAGTCGCGGTAATAGCGCGGCAGTTCGGAGTAGCGGATCGGCGCATAATAGGCGCATCCCCGGCTGATTAATTTGCGTTCAATGCCGGACATATGCCAGGAATTCCAGGTAAAATGCTCTCCTGCGTCCTCCCGCTCAAAAACAGCCGGAACTTTTAAAAGAATTCCGCCTCGTAAATTGATATTGGTTAATTCATCGGTTCGTTTTGCCAGAGCTTTATCCAAAGCATCGACAGTGCCGTTGCACCAGCCGTAATCAACCCAGTCGCCAGATTGAATGACTTTTACGGCTTCGTCTGCAGTGACGAGTTTTTGTTCATATTCTTTTGAATAATCCATACTTACCTCCTGTAAAACGTTGATATTTTCTGTTGTGCCATTTGGCATTCTAAAAATTATAGTAACATTTCACAAGGGAAAAAACAAGGGGGTTGCCGCCTCTTAAAGACAGGGCTGCAGGTCTTTGCGCAGAGCCTCTTCAATGGCAACGAGGCGTTTGCAGATGTCCCTGGAAATTTCATTTGCAGCGGAATATTTGTTTAAAAATTTGTAGAGTGTTTTGATGCCCATATTGCAGCCGTCTGTAATCAGGTCTGCAACTGCAGCGTCGCCGCCTTCCATATTTAGTTTTACATTCGTTTTCAGCCAGGACATGCCTTTTGCCATGGGAGAGGGATCTTTTTCTTCGCTCTGATATTCTAACAGCAGGGCATGCAGTTCGTTTCCCAGCGTTTCATGATGACTTTTACTTTCTGATAAAAGCTGTTTTAGTTTGGAATTCTGAACTTTGTCAAAAACTTCATCTATAGAAGAGACAGCCATTTTCGTGCCGGAATCACATTCTTTTAATAGTTGGATTGTATCTTTGTTTACCATGAGAGACCTCCGTATTTTTTGTTTTAGTATGGCCGAAAGGGAGGCGGATGATACATTTCTTTTGAGGAATTGTATGCTGAAATGCGCTGATAATGGATAAGTGATGATTAACGGAAAATATAAAACAGATAGTAATAAATGAGTGATTGAAAGAATAATAGTATTGAAAAAATATTACTTAAATGGTATAATATGTTTTAAAATAAATGAAATACGAAAAAATGACTGGAAGGAGGAAAATATGTAAAGCAAAACAAAAAAGATAAAACTTTATATGACTGTACCTGAATGATACAATAAACAAAAAACAATATAACAAATGGAGGAATATATGATAATTCAGTTAAAGAAATTTTGTATGGGGATGTTTGTTCTGATTGTTTTTCTTTTGGGAATTATATTTGGTCGGATGGAAGTGAAAGCGGCAGACGTTACGGATTCTACCGTAAGAATTTTAATCGGAGACGGAACGAAATCAAGGCATCATATTACGCTTACGCCCGGCGCGGTTTCAGAAGAATTTTATTATGAGGTAAAAGGTTATGAAGTAAAGAGCAGTTCTTACGCCAGCGACAACCCGGATGCGTTTGTAATACAGGATACCGAAAAAGGAAAGTGTAAAGTAGAGGCCGTAGCGCAGGGCACAGGTCTTGTGACACTTACCATTTTAACGAAAGACGGGAAAACGTTAAAAGAAAAGGTTTTTGTATCCGTGTATGAAAGTATACAGGCATGCGAAGGTATGACAAATAAAAAAGCGGACGTGTACAGATGCGCGTCGGACAATACCGGCGTAGAGAATAATGACAAGATCGGTGAGCTGCAAAAAGGAGCTGCAATTACAATTACGGCGGAATGCGATGATTATTTTCGCTATGTATTGCAGGAAGAATCGGAGGAATCAAGTGAATACCGTGTTGGATTTATAAAGATGAGCGATGTCACCATACCGATCACTTCGATTTCTGTTGAAGAGGATATCTATCTGGATATGGGGGAAGAATGGGATTTGGAAGTGGATGTGGAGCCGGAAGCCGCAACGGAGCAGAATTTTGTATATGATAACAGCAATCCGGCGGTTGTGGACATTGATGCAGAGGGGCATATCACTACAACGAAGAGGGCGGGAGCTTCCGTTATCATAGTTTCTACGGCAGACGGCCTTCATAAAGCAAAATGCGAGGTACATGTTAGTAGCCCGCCTTATAATGCAGCATGGAAAGATACCGTGGAAGATGAAAAAGATGAGCCGGAACAGGCGCCACCGCAGGATAGCGCCTAAAAGCCAAAGAATAAATTTAATTTTCAGGCAGCCGGATATACGGATAAGAGCATACAACTGACGTGGAATAAGCAGAAAAAAGTAAAAAGATATGAGATTTTGCGTTCTGATAAAAAGGACGGAACTTATAAGACGATTAAAAAATTAAAGGCGGGCAAGAAAAAATATATCGATAAAAAAGTAAAATTTTATCAAAATTACTGGTATCAGCTTGTTGTTGTGAAGAAGAATAACAAAAAGGTAAAGAGCAATCCGGTAAAAGCAAGAACGAAAGATACTGCTGATAAATTGAATCTTCGTGTGACAGATACAGGGGAAAACAGCGTTAATCTGGAATGGAAAAAAGTAAAGCATGCGACGAAGTATATTATTAAAAGAAGGGATGTGTGGGAGAGGCAGGAAAATTTTAAGAAAATAGGTGAAGTTGGAAAGAAAAAGAAGAAATTTGTGGATAAAACTGCAAAACCAGCAAAAAAATATGAGTATCAGATTGTGGTAAAAAGAACAAATAAAAAAGAAAAAGAAAGTAATGTTGCTGTTGCCAGAACTTTGTTTAAGTACGATAACAACACAAATATCAGTATGTTTCAGAAGGATTATCCGTTTGTATGTACGGATGTAAGTCAGGATATCAACCAATACAGCGTTTTTGGAGATTATTATTCGCCTGTGAAATATAGTTATGCAAACGGAACGCTTACCATACATTTATATTGTGAATTTTTACAGTATGTTCCGGTCGGCGGAGACTATGACAGAAAAGTGATTTATCTTCCGACGGATGCGGTTCTTTCCAAGTATTACAGGATGATTCAGGATAATATAAAAGAACGGTATGAAGTGGCGATTGCCAACAGGGGAGATAAAGAGTATGAATTCAAAGATATGAATTTTGATATCAAATTTGTATTTCATGAAAAAGAAAATAAGAATGAAACATATCATGAATCGCAAGTTTTTAATGAGATTTTGATTGGTGGAGAATGTCCTGACTGTTCAAGTCCTGGAGATCATTGGTATCATCAATGCTATGGATATTTTAATGATGCTGCAAAAATTTATATGCCTTTTTTTGAACAGCTTTCAGATAATGTAGATAGTGGTAAGAGATGGTTTGACGATCAGTCATATGCATATGCATCAGCTCATGAGATGGGACATATGTTGGGGCTTGATGATGGATATATGTTATATGGAAAATATGACAGGTTTACGGATAATGAAGAAACAGGAGTGCCTGTAACCGGCAGCGCTGGTCAGTATGACAATCTTATGGTTGAAAGAGAGATGGACAAATATTTGATGCCAAATGATTTGGAAATGATGTTTCAGGCATATTTGATTTCTGAAGGAAGAGGCAAACATTATGAGTCCTATAAAACTAATGAGAATGCCAAAACTGTGATTTCTGATTGTATTTTAAATCAATTTGATCATTATGATGATGAAACCAGGAGGGCGTATTAAATATGAAAAATAATCATTTATTTCAAAGACGGCTGTTATACACAATCATATGTTTTGCAGCGGCAATTTTATGTTTGTACTGTCCGCAAGAAACACACGCGGCAAACAATCTTCCTGTACCTGACCGGCTCATTGCGACAAAAAAAACAGAGACGTCGATTCGCCTGAAATGGAAAGCGTGTGAAAAAGTGGATGGGTATTATATATACCGGTACAACAAGAAAAAAGGGAAATACATAAAAATAAAAAAGTTAGAAGGAGCAAAGAGGCATATATGGGTAGATAAAAACAGGAAGCCGAACAAATTATATCGATATAAGGTGGCCTCCTATAAAAAGAAGAAAAAAAGCAAAAAGTCTTATGAAGTGTCCGCTATGTCATATGGGAGAGATGCAAGGACGGTAAATGCGGGGTATGTGGATATTGGAATAGAAGATCAGGATGAAAAGGGGAATTATCGTCTGGAGATTGGCATATGCGACAGAGAGGAATTGGAGGAGTATACGGATGTAGGTGGGGATGTGAGTGTAAAATATTACGCCGCGGATGCAATATCCGATAAATTAATATGGAATTCCAGCGATCCTTCCCTTGCATCTGTAGATCAGACAGGGACAATTACTACATATGAAAAAGAAGGGAAGTGTGAAATAACGGCCAGGGCGCACAATGGAGTGACCGGAAGGATCTATTTAACGGTGGTAAATTACGCGAGGCCCAAATCATTTCCGTACTATGAGGGGACATTTCCGGATGTAAACCGCATGCTTACGGAATATAGAGAAAACCTCTTTAACATTGCAACCTACTTTACCATAAAGGGAAAAGAAGGTGTGGACGGAAGACTGGAGCTAGATGAAGAGGAAAATGTCATTGGTTATCCGGATCTGGAAAATATAGAGAGCATTTACGGAGACGTGGAAAACATCCTCAAAAATTATCCCGCGGTGGTAGAGATCAGCTATGGAAAGGGAAGGAGCAGCTTTGAGATTATTTATGGGGGAAATGGGGGCTGGACACGTATCGATTATCGGGCATATGATGATATGTCAAATTATCCTCTGGGAAGGATCGCGCCGCATTGGGCAATGACAAAATTTATTCCGGAAAATATCCAGCATTAGGATACTGAGGAAAAAAGACCTTTCCATGATCAGATCTGCAATGGCGGAATCTTCGCCTGCCATATGCAGTTTTAGATTTATAAGTCCATGAGGACAAGGAACGAATCCCCGAATCGTGCGGTAACGCAATTCGGGGATTTCCTTAATCACATCATTGGAAAGTATTTTCGGGGTTCCATCCCAATATATTCCACAATTCACTGTTGTCAGAGCTGCCAAATTCAGTATACCCGTCTGCTGTCAGGATGGCATTGCAACTGTCCGTCGCTGGATATATTACGCCCATGCTGCCATTCTTTTTTGTCAGGTACAATGCGTCTTCAAAAGGACATGCGGGAACCCCTTTTATAACTTTTGTTTTACTGATTATCTTTTCCAGTTTTTGTAAAGCTTCTGTGGAATCACAAGTGTACATTTTTCCACGGAACATCATTTCTGCTTTTTCTAATCCATGGCAATCTGAGGATGCCAGCAAGGGAGCCTTATTGTATTCATCTGGAACAAAAAATTTCTTTGCGGGTTCTGGATCATCTTTTCCACTTGTATATTTACTATATCCAAGCTGTCCTATTTCAGTCCATGAATGGGATAGAAAAAGCTGCTCCTGCCCCTCAGGAGTCTGATAGACCGCCGAACCGTCGCCGCTCTCAACGCCTGAATACAAAGAGATTCCTGTTAAATCATAGGTTTCTTTTTTCAGACTGTTTTTTTCCACATCATAAATATACATATCTGTCATGTCCATAGGATGCAGATAGACCTGCTGACCATCCTCTGATACCTGAATCTCACAGTATTTATCTCCTTGTGTATAAGAACAGCCGATAGCAGCCAGATCCACACTTCTAAGCATTTTTTGATTTACGGTATCATATACAAAAAGTCCGAAAGACCCGCCGAAAATAATTCGGTTTTTATCTGCATAATACAGCATTGCGCCGTCTGCTCCTGTGCCCTGTGTCAGATCCGGCTTTGCTTCAGTAACCGATATGGATGTTGCTGTCTTTTCTGATTCATCCATACTTATCGGTGGTTCCTTCTCATGGTAAGATTCTGTATCAGTAACCGTCCCGGTTCCGAAAGTACAACTCGCCGCGCCCAAAGATATTCCTGCCGCCAGAATAATCATCCATGTCATAGGTAAAGATTTTTTTATCAATAATGATAATCTTGTCTTCATTTCCCGATTACCTCCTTTTAACTCCTGCATTAATAAATAGTTTCTGCTGTCGTTAGAAAGCAAGGAACATATATCCACAAGCATTCGACAATAATCTGTTTTTTTATCATCGCCAAGCTCTGCCATAACGCCCTCATCACATGCTGTCTCACAGTCCCGTTTGGATAAAATATAGGAAATCCACACAAGAGGATGGAACCAGTAGATCGTAAGGCAAATAGACCTTATCAGAGACCAGATCATATCCTTGTGGCGGAAATGTATCCATTCGTGTAAAAGGATATAACCTCTGTACTTCTCGCTAATCCCCCAGCCATCCGGAAGATAAATTGCCGGTTTTATTATTCCAAATAAACAGGGGCTATGGACAAGAGATGTTACATAAACAGGTAATACAGCACGGTATGTTCCGTTATATTTACGTTTCCGCCTTAATTTAACAGAAAAAATAATATTACTTATCAATAGATAGCCTGTGAAGAAAACAATTCCTATTATCCAGATCCATTTTAAAATCTGAATTCCGATTGCTTTATCTTTTATGCTGACAGTTGGGTTTATGGATTCTGTTTTTGCAATAGCATCATTATTGTTTGCCGGAGATGTTTTCTCGTTTTCCTCATTTGCAGAAGACATTTGCTGCGTATTTTCTGTTGCTATGGCGGAAATATCTTCGCGTTTTTTATTATCCATTATAGGAACTGCGGAATTACTCTCTGACGGAAAATAGTTTGTGACATTGAACGGATTTTCAAAAGGCATTGGGATAAGCAATTTTACTGCAATAACAAGCCATAGCGCATATTTGAATCTTTGTCCGATATATTTACCGCATAAACTACGGAGCGATAATACAACTAATATTAGGATAGATGAACTGATAATCTGGTTCAGCATTTTATTTCTCTGCCTCCTTTAACATGTCATACAGTTCCTGTATTTCTTCCGGTTTTAGTTTCCGCTCTTTTAACAGGGTGTTCATCATCATACTGACAGAGCCCTTAAATACCCAGTCTAAAAAACGCTCCGTTTCAGCAAAATTAACTGCCTCCCGTTCAACAGCAGGATAATACAGCTTTGCTTTTTTTCCCTGCTCGAATCTCAAAAGGCCTTTTTTGCTCATTCGATTCAACATTGTACTGACTGTACTTTTTGTCCAGTCGCGTTTTTCATGCAATGCATGAAACAACTGTGTAATTGTTTGCGGATTCTCATCCCAGAGTTCTTCCATTAAAATCCTTTCGCTGGGCTGCAATATAACTTTTCTCATAGTATCCTCCAATGTTATTGTGTGACTGCTGTCGTCCTTTTCATTTATTATATTAGTATATCGTACTACTGCAGTCAACCTTTATTTGTATCAAATCTTCCTCTGCTCCAGACGGAGGCTGGTATCAAAAAGCATATCCCGCTTTTTATCAAAGTTTTCAGCCGCCATCTCAAGATGTTTTGTTTCCTGCCTACCTTTCTATAATTGTTCCAGTAAAGTGTTATCAGAAATGAATGCGCTTTTATTACAGCTGTACCGAAAGAAAGGTCAGTTGGAAGGCGCTATTGCGCTGACGGACTACTTTGACCGATTAAATGATGTTTGTCGGCATATATATAAGAATTGGAATCTGGTGATAAACGATCACGAAGAGTTTTGCGAAAGAGGAAGAAATTATGCCATACCAATGAAATATGTGGTTGGAGAGGATTCGTTTTGAGGCAGAAGGAAGACAGGGACATGATATGGAAAGGGAAACTTCATTGAAAAAAGCAAAAGATATGTTATAATGAAAAGGGATTGTGAAAAAGTAAACAAAAATTCCATCGCAGAGCGATTTTCAATGGATTTTTGCATGTAACAGGGCAGCTTGCCTGAACTGTTGCGAATAAAGGGGTGAATACATGAGCAGAATGATGAATCTGCTGTTATTGGCTGTAATCCTGCTGCTGTCCGGCTGCGGAAAACAGAAATATCCGGTATCCGAAGTGATTTTTGAAGACAGATATTCTCTGGAGGGTGCAGAGAACATGGAGTTTGTGTTTTCAAAAGACAGTACGCTGGTTGTCCGGCAATGGGGGATTTATGAATTGAAGGAGAATGCATCAGGGGAAGCAGTTGTAAGAGTTTGTCTGGATGATATCGATAGAGAACTGCCGGAGGACTATAATTTTTCCGAGTATCTGATCCGGGAAGAAAAAGAACATATTGTACTGACTTATATCTCAGAGGAATTGGATGGAGATTCCAATTCGATGCGTCTGTATTTTCTGGATGGAGATGACGGGCTGCGTTCCGATGCGGCGTTTGACGGAGCCTATCAGATCGGGGAAGACGGTGACAGCTACCAGTATATTTTTGAAAAAGACGGAAGCATCACGATGCAGATTGCAGAACACTACTATGCAGATCACGATCATATGATTTTGGTGGATCATGCAGGAAGCACAGAATATCTGTATGAGAAGTCAGACGATGTACTGATACTTAAGAATATGAATGAGGAACCAATTCTGACTCTGATCAAAGAGAGTGAGACAGAGAACTGAAAAAATACAATGAAGAGGTGAAAGTGAAATGTTAGGAATTATCGGCGCTATGGACACAGAGGTGGCAAAATTAAAAGAAGTAATGGAGGATGTGAACATTACAAAAGCCGCCTCCATGGAGTTTTATGAAGGGAAATTAAACGGAGCCAGAGCAGTTGTAGTCAAAGCCGGAGTCGGCAAGGTCAATGCAGCCTGCTGTACGCAGGTGCTGATCGATCATTTTCCGGTCAGCTGTGTGATCAATACGGGAATTGCAGGTTCCCTGAAATCAGAGATTGATATTGGAGATGTCGTTTTGGCCACAGATGCTGTGGAACATGATATGGATGTGGCGGCCCTGGGCTATGCGCCGGGGAAAATCCCGGATATGGATGTGGAATCTTTTGAGGCGGATGAAAAACTCAGAAAAATTGCAAAGGAAAGCTGCGAGAAAGTCAATCCGGACATCAGCGTGTACGAAGGAAGAGTAGTAACGGGAGACCAGTTTATTTCCAGCAAAGAGAAAAAGGCGTGGCTGACAGAGACGTTTGGCGGCTGCTGTGCAGAAATGGAAGGCGCTGCTATCGCCCATGCTGCATATCTGAATCAGGTTCCGTTTTTGATTGTCCGGGCAATTTCCGATAAAGCAGACGACAGCGCGCAAATGGATTATCCCACATTTGAAGCAAAGGCAATTGAACATTCTGTTCGACTAATAGTAGAAATGGCAGGTAGATTAGCATGAAAAAAATAGCGAGTTTTACAGTCAATCATTTAACATTACTGCCGGGGGTATATGTGTCCCGGAAAGATCACATCGGAGCAGAAGTGGTGACTACGTTTGACCTCCGTATGACAAGACCGAATTTTGAGCCGGTGATGAATACGGCGGAGGTGCATACCATAGAACATCTTGGAGCAACATTCCTTAGAAATCATAAAGAGTTTAAAGATAAGACTGTCTATTTCGGACCAATGGGCTGCCGCACCGGATTTTATCTGATTCTGGCAGGAGATTATGAATCAAAGGATATCGTGGATCTGTTAAAGGAAATGTTTGTATTTATCCGGGATTTTAAAGATGAGGTTCCGGGAGCGGCAGCCAGAGACTGCGGCAACTATCTGGATATGAATCTTCCCATGGCAAATTACCTGGCAGAGAAATATTACGAAGAGGTTCTTTGCCGTATGAGTGAGGAACGCTTGAAGTATCCGGATTAAGAGGAGGAAAGATGATGCTTGCAGCAGGAATAACAGGACATACAGAACTTACAGTGACAAAAGATCATACGGCCATTGCCCGCAAAAGCGGAACTTTGGAGGTGTTTGCAACGCCCGCCATGATTGAGTTAATAGAAGAGACGGCATGGAAAAGCGTTGCAGACGAATTAGAAGAAGGCTGCGCAACTGTCGGCACAGCCCTGAATATCAAACATCTTTCTGCCACTCCGGTGGGTATGAAGGTAATTTGCGAAACCAGGCTGACAGAAGTGGACGGCAGAAGACTTGTATTTGAAACAGCAGTTATGGACGAAACCGGAAAAGTCGGCGAAGGAGTCCATGAGCGGTTTATCATCCAGTCGGACAAATTTCAAAAAAAGGCAAATGATAAACTTCAGTCGTCTTCTTTTGCCCAGTAAAAGGAAGACACTACTGCTTTTTTCCATAATTTTAATTTAGAATCCCTTTCTGCTTTGGTAATTTCCGGCAGGAAAATACGGTCTGCAGTCTGATTTTTTCGGAGGTCGTTCTGGCTGGACCAGTAGCCTACAGCTAATCCGGCGAGGTAAGCGGCGCCCAGAGCTGTGGTTTCTACACAGACGGGGCGGCTGACGGGTGCGTCTATGAGATTGGCCTGCATCTGCATAAGGAGGTTGTTGGCGCTTGCGCCGCCGTCAACTTTGAGGGCGGCAAGCTGCATACCGGCATCTTTTTTCATCACTTCTAAGACGTCGTTTACCTGGAAGGCAATGGATTCTAATGTTGCACGAATGATATGATATTTATTGACGCCGCGGCTTAGCCCCACGATGGTGCCTCTGGCGTACTGATCCCAGTACGGAGCGCCAAGTCCTGTAAAGGCGGGGACTACATAGCAGCCGCCGGTGTCTTTTACTTTTCTTGCCATATATTCGGAATCTGACGCAGAATCAATCAGTTTCAATTCATCTCTCAGCCACTGGATGGCAGCTCCGGCGATAAAAATAGAACCTTCCAGTGCATAAGTAACCTTTCCGTCGAGTCCCCATGCAATTGTAGTGACAAGCCCGTTTTTGGAAAACACGGGTGTATTTCCGGTGTTGATCAGCAGAAAACATCCGGTGCCATAGGTGTTTTTGGCTTCGCCGGCCAGAAAGCAGGTTTGGCCGAAAAGGGCAGCCTGCTGATCCCCCGCCGCTCCGGAAATCAGAATCGGACCGCCGAAGAAGGAAGGATCGGCAGTTCCGTAGATGCAGCTTGAGGGTTTCGGCGTCGGCAGCATGGATTTTGGAATGTCCAGTTCTGTCAAAATTTCATCATCCCACGTCAGGGTATGGATATTAAATAACATGGTCCGGGAGGCATTGGAATAGTCGGTGATATGCACCTGTCCCCGTGTCAGTTTCCAGATCAGCCAGGTTTCCACCGTTCCAAAGAGAAGATCTCCTTTCATAGCTTTTTCTCTTGCGCCCTTTACATGCTCTAAAATCCATTTGATTTTAGAGCCGGAAAAATAAGCGTCAATGACAAGGCCTGTTTTCTGCCGGAATAGTTCGGTCAGACCCTTTTCTTTCAAAGAATCGCAGTACCTGGAAGTTCTGCGGCACTGCCATACGATAGCATGATAAATGGGAGAACCGGTATGTCTGTCCCATACAACGGCAGTTTCCCTCTGATTGGTGATGCCAATGGCGGCGATGTCGGCAGCAGATGCATGGATGTTTGCCATTGCATTCTGTGCAGCATCTAATTGTGAGGAAAAAATTTCATCGGCATCATGTTCTACCCAGCCGGATTTTGGGAAAATCTGGGTAAATTCTTTTTGGGCGCTGCTGCATATACTTCCCCGTTCATCGAAAAGAATGCAGCGGCTGCTGGTAGTTCCGGCGTCCAACGCCATGATATATTTAGGCATAAAATTCCTCCGTTTCGTAGATGTGGTGATAAGACATGCTTATATAATTTACATTACTGGAAACGAGGAGGAAATGCAACCGGAAGTTGTGAAATAGAAAGAATGTGTGTCAGAATGATGATTACGCTTTGTCCATACGGCAAGAGGCCGGATTCCGACCCCAGTACTGTACCGGCCTGTGACCGTGCAGCGCAGCGCACGGTCCAGGAGCGAACAGTAACGGCTCTGCTTAAAACTGCAAAGAATTCATTGATTTCATATTGACACACTAGGAAAAAGCGGCTAATATGAATATAAGAAAAATAAGTATCAGGAGGCAGGAATAAATATGAAGATTTCAACAAAAGGCAGGTACGCTCTGCGGTTGATGTTAGATATTGCCATGAATGACGCCGCAGAGCCGGTTCGTCTGAAAGATACAGCAGAGAGACAGTCTATATCTGTCAAATATTTAGAGCAGATTATTTCATCTCTTGTCCGTGCCGGATATGTCAAAAGCATCCGAGGGCCTCAGGGAGGATATCGTCTGGTGAAAAAACCTTCTGAATATACGGTAGGCATGATTCTGCGCCAGGTAGAAGGAAATATGGTTCCCGTTGCCTGTCTGGAAAATGATGCGGTTGACTGTGAACGGCAGAGCGAATGCGTAACCATTCGGGTCTGGAAAGAATTGGATGCGGCAATCCGCGGCGTTTTGGATAAATATACGCTGGAAGATCTGGTTATCTGGCAGGAAGAATTGGGAAATGATTATATTATATAATTTTTCTTTCTTTTATCGGAGGATCAGAACCTGTCCCACAATCAAAATATAAAGAAAAAGTCCTTTGGTTTTGCATGACAAACCGAAGGACTTCTTTCTATAAAAATGTTTTCAGGCATAAAAATAAGCGGGTGATGGGAATCGAACCCACGTATCTAGCTTGGAAGGCTAGTGTTCTACCATTGAACTACACCCGCATGTGACAAATGCCCAGTTCCGGAATCGAACCAGAGACACGAGGATTTTCAGTCCTCTGCTCTACCAACTGAGCTAACTGGGCGAATTCCTCACAGCACAATTAATAATATAGGAAAAGGAAGGAATTGTCAAGAAAAAATTGAAAAATATAAAAAAATTTTTTTCTTGACAAATAGGAGGAAAAGAGATATAGTATAGAAAATTCCTAGTAAATAAGTAGTAAATATAGGAAATGAAAGTCAAACAGACAGAAAGTGAGGAGAGTAAATGGCAGGAATTTATCAGGGAACATTGGGACTGATTGGCGGCACACCGTTAGTAGAGGCGGGAAATATGGAAAAGTCATATGGATTGAAAGGGCGTCTCCTTTTTAAACTGGAGTATTTTAATCCGGCCGGCAGTGTAAAAGACAGAATTGCCAAGGCGATGATTGAAGACGCAGAGGAGAAGGGCTTGCTAAAACCCGGCTCCGTTATTATTGAGCCAACATCGGGCAACACGGGAATCGGTCTTGCATCTATTGCAGCAGCAAAAGGATACCGGATTATATTAACGATGCCGGAGACTATGAGTGTAGAACGGAGAAATATTTTAAAAGCGTACGGAGCGGAAATTGTATTGACAGACGGAACAAAGGGCATGAAAGGCGCAATTGCCAAGGCAGATGAGCTTGCAAAAGAATTGCCGGATTCCTTTATTCCTGGACAGTTTGAAAATCCCGCCAATCCAAAGGTGCACAGAGAAACCACCGGGCCGGAAATCTGGAAGGATTCAGAAGGAGAGGTAGATGTTCTGGTGGCGGGCGTTGGAACCGGAGGAACCATAACAGGAGCAGGAGAATATCTGAAATCCCAAAATCCGGATCTAAAAGTAGTAGCAGTAGAACCGTCGGCATCTCCTGTATTGTCTCAGGGAAAAGGCGGGCCTCACAAAATCCAGGGAATCGGCGCGGGATTTGTACCTGGCGTATTGAATACGAAATTATATGATGAAGTATTTACGGTAGATAATGAGGCGGCATTTGAGATTTCCAGAGAGATTGCAAAACGGGAAGGAATTCTGGTTGGGATATCCTCCGGCGCCGCTGCATATGCCGCTATTGAACTGGCAAAGAGGCCGGAATATGAAGGAAAGACAATTGTGGCAGTACTGCCGGACAGCGGCGACCGTTATTATTCCACACCATTATTTACAGAATAAAACAAAGCGAGGAGAACGATTATGAGTAAAAAACTGAGCAGAGCAGAGAGAAATTTGAAATTTGAAACATTACAGCTGCACGTAGGACAGGAGCAGCCGGACCCGGTTACAGATGCAAGAGCAGTTCCCATTTATCAGACGTCTTCCTATGTATTCCATAATTCCGATCATGCGGCGGCAAGATTTGGACTTTCCGATGCGGGAAATATTTACGGAAGGCTGACGAATCCTACCGAAGACGTATTTGAACAGAGAATCGCGGCATTAGAAGGGGGCGTGGCGGCTCTTGCCGTTGCCTCCGGCGCAGCAGCAATTACCTATACGATCCAGAATCTGGCGCAAAGCGGAGATCATCTTGTAGCAGCCAAAAATATCTATGGAGGAACGTATAATCTTCTGGCTCATACACTGCCGCAGTATGGCATAACGACTACATTTACAGAGCCTGATCCAAAATCCCTAGAGGCAGCAATTTTGGACAATACAAAGGCTCTTTATATTGAGACATTGGGAAATCCCCATTCAGATGTTGCAGATATTGAAGCTGTTGCCCAAATTGCCCATGCCCATAAAATCCCCCTTGTGGTAGACAGCACATTTGCAACACCGTATCTGGTTCGTCCGATTGAATATGGCGCAGACATTGTCGTTCATTCCGCAACGAAATTTATTGGAGGACATGGAACGACCATTGGCGGCGTGATCGTGGACAGTGGGAAATTCGACTGGGAAGCAAGCGGCAAATTCCCGTCGCTGACAGAACCGAATCCAAGCTATCACGGCATCAGCTTTACGAAAGCAGTAGGAGCAGCGGCATTTGTAACAAAAATCCGCGCAATCCTGTTAAGAGATACCGGAGCAACCCTTTCACCTTTCCACGCATTCCTGTTTTTACAGGGACTTGAGACATTATCCCTGCGTGTGGAGCGCCATGTGGAAAACGCATTAAAAGTAGTAGAGTATTTGAAGAATCATCCCCAAGTAGAGGCGGTGCATCATCCTTCGATTTCTACAGATCCGGTGCAGCAGAAATTATACCAGAAATATTTCCCCAATGGCGGCGGTTCTATTTTTACATTTGAAATCAAGGGAGACGACAGAAAGGCCAAAGATTTCATTGACAATCTGGAAATCTTCTCATTATTGGCAAATGTGGCAGATGTAAAATCCTTAGTTATTCATCCGGCGTCTACCACGCATTCTCAGTTGAATGAAGAAGAACTGGCAGAGCAGGGCATCAAGCCGAATACCATTCGACTGTCCATAGGAACAGAAAATATCGACGATATCATTCAAGATCTGGAAGAGGCGTTTAAGGCTGTAGAATCATAGAATCCTGCTTTTCAGATACTTGTAAAAAGTGTCCGCCGCAAGGCTTTTTCCCCGTCCTTTATCCGAGACAATTTGTATAGAGCGGCGGGGAATATCACAGCTGATATGTATTTGTATCAGCTTTTTTTCTTTTAAAAGAGGCAGCGCCAGTTTCTCCGGCACAAAGCCGATGCCCAAATTGTTTTCTAACAGTGGCAGCATGAGGTCAGACGTTGCAACTTCCATATCAGGCTCTATATCTATCTTGTGTTCTATAAAAAAATTCCGGTAAAGTTCATAAGTGGAACTTCCCCTGCCCAATCCGATCCAGGGATAATTTTTTACGTCTTTTAGTTCCAGAGGTTTTTGGCACAGGCTTTGATATTGGGTTCCTCCTGCCAGTATTTCGTTAAAATCCAGAACTTTTTCACAGAAAACCGTTTTCGGTATTTCAAAAGGAGCTGTGATTACTGCAAAATCCAGTTTGCCGCTGATAAGATGCTTTATGGTTTCCGGCGTTGTGTGGTTGTGGATTTTTATTTTGGTGGCAGGATATTCTGTTTTAAAATCTCTCAGCGCTTTTAAAAGGAAAAGATGCAGAGCGGTTTCCGTGGCGCCGATTTCCACCGTGCCGCATCTTAGAGAGTCCTGACGGAAGATTTCTTCCTGGGCGTTTAGTAAATGCCTGCAGGCTATTTCTACATGGGAATAGAGCAGTTCCCCCTCTTCCGTAAGGGTGATGCCTCTGGCCTCCCGGATAAATAATCTGCAGTTCAGCTGGGATTCCAGCAGTTTCATGATTCGTGTGACGTTGGGCTGGTTGCTGCCCAAGGCGGCTGCTGCTTTGGTGATATTTCCATATTTTGCCACATAGTAAAAAATTTTATAGTATTCAAAATTAACATCCATATATATTTTGTATTTCTCCAATGTATTATATGTATTTTTCGTATTTCATAAAATGTATTATAATACATTTTTGAAAATAAGCAATAAAGATGCTCAATGTTAAATAGAAAGGATATGATTCTATGAATAAGGATTTGACGGTTGGAAAACCGGAAACAGTGCTATGGAAGTTTTGCCTTCCCTTGTTTGGAAGTATTATCTTTCAGCAGCTATATAATATTGCTGACAGTCTGGTAGCCGGTAAATTTATTGGGGAAAATGCACTGGCTGCTGTGGGAAACAGCTATGAAATCACGCTGATCTTTATTGCCTTTGCCTTTGGCTGCAATATGGGCTGTTCTGTGATCGTTTCCCAGCTGTTTGGAGCCGGAAAATACGGCAGACTGAAAACGGCGGTGTCTACGGCGTGTATTTTCAGCGCTGTAATCTGCGCAATATTGATGTGTATCGGTATTGGCGGATGTACGCCGCTGCTGCATTTAATCCGGACTCCGGAGGAAGTATTTGCAGATTCCAGATTGTATCTGGATATTTATGTATGGGGTCTGCCCTTTGTGTTTTTTTATAATATTGCAACGGGGATCTTCTCTGCCCTCGGGGATTCCAAAACACCGTTTTATTTTCTGGCAGCATCCTCCACAGCCAATATCGCAGTGGATATTCTCTTTGTAAAAGCTTTTGATATGGGTGTGGCGGGCGTTGCCTGGGCCACCTTTTTGTGCCAGGGAGTCAGCTGCATTCTGGCAGTCTTTGCCATCTGGAAGAGGCTTGAAAAAATCCAGGCTTCGGAAAAGGCTTTATTATTTGACTGGGAGCTTTTGAAAAAAATTCTGGTGGTCGCCGTTCCCAGTATTTTGCAGCAGAGCTTTATTTCTGTCGGAAATATTATGATTCAGGGTGTGATTAACGGATTCGGAGCGCCTGTTATGGCGGGTTATTCCGCAGCGGTCAAACTGAACAATCTGGTGATTACATCTTTTACCACCATTGGAAACGGAATTTCCAATTTTTCAGCCCAGAATCTTGGAGCGGGCAAATTTGGCCGGATTCGCGAGGGGTTTCGGGCGGGAATTAAAATCGTATGGTGTCTGTGTATTCCTTTTTGTATTCTGTACATCCTCTTTGGCAGATATTTTCTGCTGTTGTTTATGGAAAAAAGTTCTGTGGGGGCATTGTTATCAGGCAGACAATTTTTGTGGATTGTGTCGCCGTTTTACTTTATCGTGTCGGCAAAACTGATCGCGGACGGAATTCTGCGGGGAATCAGTGCAATGCGCCAGTTTATGATCGGTACGTTTACAGATCTGATTCTGCGTGTGGTTTTGGCCTTCGTGCTTTCCGGCTGGCTGCATTCTGTCCTGGGTATATGGTGCGCATGGCCGATTGGCTGGACAACAGCGATGATTCTGTCTGTTTGCTTTTACCGGAGGGCGTGTAAGAAAATGAATTGCGAAGATTAGGATTGGACTTATTCTGGAACGGTGTTATAATAAGAAACAAAAAGGAGATTACCAGAATTGATTACGATTAGTCTTTGCATGATTGTAAAAAATGAGGCGGATGTATTGCGGCGGTGTCTGGTGTCGATTGCGGATTTGATGGATGAGATTATTATTGTAGATACCGGCTCCACAGATCATACAAAAGAAATTGCAGCAGAGTTTACAGACAAAATATACGATTTTAAATGGCAGGATGATTTTGCCGCCGCGAGGAATTTTGCGTTTTCCAAGGCAGAGATGGAGTATATTTATTCGGCGGATGCAGACGAGGTGGTGGATTATTTCAATCACAAACGGCTGGCCGAATTAAAAGAAGCCCTTTTGCCGGAAATTGAAATTGTGCAGATGCATTACCTTACGCCTCCGGCTTTTAATACAACCGCCAATTTCCAGAAGGAGTACCGCCCCAAGCTTTACAAACGGCTGAGGGAGTTCGTCTGGGTAGATGCAGTGCATGAAACCGTGCGTTTAGAACCTGTCGTTTATGACAGTGACATTGAGATCAAACATTTACCGAAAAATCTACATAGCGGCAGAGATTTTCAATTATTCCGAAGGGTATTTGAGCGGGAGGGAAAACTTTCTGCAAAACTACATTCCATGCTGGTAAAGGAATTGTTTGTAAGCGGTACGACAGAGGATTTTCTGGCGGCTGCGGATATATTTGAATCGGTTTTAAAGCAGGAAGACGCTTCCGTGGATATGAAAAAAGAGGCGGTATGCAGTCTTTGCCATATTTATCACAAGTCAGGGGATATCGCCCGGTTTTTTGCACTGGCGTTTAAACTTATGCCGGATGCAGTCTGCGGGGAACTCTGTTATGAGATCGGCAGTTATTTTATGGAGATAGCAGATTATGAAGAGGCGATGCAGTGGTTTCACACGGCAGTTCACGGCACAGAAACAGTGATTGATGTTAGAAGAGGAGGGAAACTGTCTCTGGAAGCGCTGTCCCGGTGCTGCAGGGAAATTGCCGGACAGATACAGGAAAATGAGACATGGGAAGAAGAGCAGGTGAGTTTCTACCTGGAACAGGCTGAGGTATATGAGCGAGAGGCTTTGGCATGGGAGCTTCCATAGCAGAGATAAGATAAAGGATGGAGAGTATGACAATTGTAACATTAAAAAAGGGAGAAGGAAGAAGCTTAAAATCCGGAGGCATGTGGATTTTTGACAACGAGATTGCGTCCATTGTGGGAACCTTTCATAACGGAGATATTGTAACGGTACATGATTTTGACGGATATCCCATGGGAAAAGGATTCATCAATCAGAATTCTAAAATCCGGGTCCGCATGATGACAAGAAATCACAGACAGGAGATTGACCGGGAATTTCTGCGGATGCGCATCAAAGAGGCATGGGAATACCGGAAACGGACCGTAGACATTTCAAGCTGCCGCCTGATTTTTGGAGAGGCGGATTTCCTGCCGGGATTTGTGGTGGACAAATTTTCGGATGTGCTGGTCGTGCAGTCCCTGGCTCTTGGAATCGACAGATTGAAATTAGAATTGGTGGATCTTCTAAAAGAAGAACTTTCAAAAGACGGCATACAGATTCGCGGCGTCTATGAACGGAGCGATGCAAAAGTCCGGAGCAGCGAAGGATTGGAGCGTATCAAAGGCTTTATCGGAGAGGCGTTTGATACCAAAGTGGAAATCACAGAAAATGGCGTGAAATATCTGGTGGATGTCAAAGACGGGCAGAAGACGGGATTTTTTCTGGATCAGAAATATAACCGCCTGGCCGTTCAGAAATTGTGCAAAGATATGGAAGTACTGGACTGCTTTACCCATACAGGCTCCTTTGCTTTGAATGCAGGAATTGCAGGAGCCAAAAGCGTCATCGGCGTAGACGCCTCAGAGCTTGCTGTGAAACAGGCCCAAGAAAATGCGAAGTTAAACGGTCTGGAAGAGACAGTGCAGTTTCAGTGTGCAGATGTGTTTGAATTGCTGCCGGAACTGGAAAAGCAGAAAAAGCAGTTTGATGTTGTTATTTTAGATCCTCCGGCCTTTGCCAAATCCAGGAATTCACTAAAAAATGCAGTAAAGGGGTATCGGGAGATAAATATCCGGGCAATGAAGCTGGTAAGGCCCGGGGGTTATCTGGCAACCTGCTCCTGCTCTCATTTTATGGATTACGAGCTGTTTACAAAGACCATTCATCAGGCGGCGCAGAATGTACATAAACGGCTCCGCCAGGTGGAGTATCGTACGCAGGCGCCGGATCATCCGATTCTCTGGGCGGCAGATGAAAGCTATTATTTAAAATTTTATATCTTTCAGGTATGTGGGGAAAAATAAAAATTTTGATATGAAGAAAAACAGAATATGAGATATGATATGCAGTCATGATTTAAGGACAAAGCCAAGTATGCGAGCTTTGTCCTTATTTCGTGTGTCATATGTTTGAAAAAAGCCTCCGGCGCCGGATCTTTTGTAAAAAATTCAAGTATGTCGGCAAGAGCCGGAATTTAAGTATAAAGTGTCATACTTTATGACAAAAGAAAACGAAATATTTTTTTCAATTTATATGACTATACACCTACGATTCTATAAAATCAATATTTTTTTCAATATATATTGATGTCAATTAGGAATTTTTTATGCCTGAATTTGATCAAAAAGATATTGTTTTGCATTATTTCTGGTCATTTTTCTGGTCAGGCCGCTGCATATCGGAACAAAAAAATCTGTTATTGTTAAGAGAAAATTATACAAAGGAGGAAGTTTTATGGCGCGAAGAGGAGAAAATATCAGAAAGAGAAAAGACGGACGATGGGAAGCAAGATTTATCAGTGGATATAAAGAAGACGGCAAGGCCAAATATATATCTATCTACAGAAAATCTTATGCAGAGGCAAAAGATGCAAAAAACAAGATGGTGGCAGAAAAACTTACCCATGACGCTTGTAAGGAAAAACGTCCGTTGATTCAAACAACATTTGGCGCTCTGTTGACAGATTGGCTGCATTTTATCCGAAGAGATGTAAAAGAATCTACGTATTCCCGCTATACGGCGATCATTGAGAAGCATATCCGGCCGGAGCTGGGAGAGATTCTCTTATCTGATTTAAACAATGAAGATATTGATTGTTTTACAGTGAAAAAACTGGAGGAAGGAAACCTGAAAAAATCCGGTGGATTATCACCAAAAACAGTGGGCGGATTTCTTTCCATCATTCGTCTGGCATTGGATTACGGCATAGAACGGGGATATGACTGTTCCGGTCATATTGTGATTCATCATCCAAGGCAGAATATGCCTAAAATTCAAATCCTTACCTGCGAAGAACAGCAGAAATTAGAACAAATCCTGCTGGAAGAAAACAGTACGATTAGTTTCGGGATTCTGCTCAGCCTGTATCTGGGGCTGCGGATTGGAGAAATCTGTGCGCTGCGTTGGGAGGATTTTGATATGAAAAATGGACTTGTGCATATCAGCAGATCCATACAGCGTATTCCAAACATGAATTTTGAAACAGATTCTGAAATAAAAAATAAAACAAAAATTGTAATCGATCATCCCAAAACAAATTGTTCGATCCGCAACATTCCGATTCCCGCCGCACTGTTTCCAGTCGTAAAGGAATATCAAAAAAAGGAAGAGTTTTATGTATTGACAGGAAACAATTCTTATTTAGAACCAAAGGGATATTACAGAAAATATAAGCGGATTATAAAAAAATGCGGATTGGATCATTTTAATTATCATGCGCTGCGCCATACATTTGCCACGCGCTGCGTAGAAAACAATTTTGATATCAAGTCGTTGTCAGAAATTTTAGGACACGCCAACGTCTCTACGACGCTTCAGAGGTATGTACATCCTTCTGTCAATTTGAAACGGCAGCATATGGACCGGTTGGGAACTATCGCTGTTTATGGTCAAAATTCTGGTCCCACAGATTCAGAAACACAGGATTCCGGAGAAGAAAGGGCAGACTGTCATAAAGTATGACACTTTATGGCCGCAAAGATACATGGAATATAGTGGGGAATGTATTTCGTGCGCATTTGACAAAGGCTGAAAGCTAAGAGGAGTAGAGATGGAAAAAGTAAATACGTTGTATGTTCAGATGTTTGGAAACTATCAAATACGTTATAATGGGTATCCGTTGACAGGGGGAAAGATTCGGGATACTCAGTTTACCGGCTTGATGCAGATGCTGTTTCATCATGTATCCGGCGGAGTGGCCAGAGATTGTCTGGAAGATGCGCTGTTAGGGGACAGAGATGTGGAAAACCGCCATCAGGCATTGCAGACAATTGTATATAAAGCCAAAAAAAAGTTGAAAAATATGGGGCTCCCGGAAGAGAATTATATTGTTTTGGAAAAGGGAGTATATTTTTGGACGTCGCAGATACCAGTCGTGGAAGATGCGGCGGTTTTTGATGATTTTTTTAACCGTGCGGAACTGTCTGAAGAGAAAGAGGAGAAACTGACGCTTTATCTGGAGGCGTGTTATACATATCAGGGAGAATTTCTTCCTATGCACACAGCAGTTTTGTGGGCAAGTGCGGAAGCAAGGCGTTATAGAAAGCAGTTTTGCATATGTGCAGAACGGGCAGCGGAGATTTTGAGGGAAAAAGAAGACTGGGTTCGTCTGGAAGAATTGGGCAGATATGCCTCCGGCATTGTTCCATATTCTGACTGGGAAAGTCTGACTATGGAGGCGCTGATAAAAAGAGGGCGTATTGAGGAAGCCAGAAAGCTATATGCAGATACGGTAGACGGTTATTTGAACGAGCAGGGGGTTTATCCTTCCGCAAAAATGATGGATATGATGGAGAAACTGGGAAACCAAATCAGGCATTCCTATGAGGTTTTAGATCACATTCAGAAGGGATTGACGGAGAATCAAGAGGATATTTTGGGCGGATATCAGTGTTCCTATCCCGTGTTTTGCGGTATTTACCATATGATCGGCAGAATGATGGAACGAGGAGGGCAGAGCGTTTATCTTATGCTGTGTACATTGGTAGACAGTAAAGACAATCCTATGAAAGAAGGGAAGCGCTTAGAAGAGACGTCTGTACGATTGGGAGAAGCGATACAGATGTCTATCCGGCATGGGGATATTATCAATCAATATGGAAACGGGCAGTTTTTAATTCTTCTGGTCAACACTACCAGAGAAGATTGTGAAATTGTGAAGAAACGCATAAATCAGAAATTTATGATGGGACGACAGAGAATTCACGTGCAGTATCATGTAAATAATGTGATTTGTACTATATAAACACGCATTTTTTTTCAAATGGATAGCGATTGGGATAGCGGCAGACTGTTAATATGGAAACGTAAAATGCAGTGGAAATGGAAAGGATAAATAACAATGAAAGCAGCCGGACATTATATTGGGACGCCAAATGGGATTGTACTATGTATCAGTCATAAAGACGGAGAAATTGTCAGAGGCTGCTTATATCATGGTTATAGCAGAGAAGGGATACCTTTTTATGGATATGAGGAAGTCATAAAGATTGCGGAGCAATTCTTTAATGCACTTGGTTTTCCCCATATGGGAACCGGTGACAGGGATATATCCGGACGAACGTATCGCTGTCAGAAAAGAGAAGGGATGGCAAGGGTGATGGGCGATAAAGAATTATTAGGACAGCATGGCGATATGGGGACATTTGTCGTCCGTGTACAGCATAGACAGCACAGCAGCTGGCAGGGAAGAGTTACTTATCTGGATAAAAACCAGACAGTGTGTTTCCGGTCGGCATTGGAGCTGATAAAAATGATAGACGGGGTTTTGGATGAAGTGGAAGAATCAGAGGAAACCAGTGAAAAAGAAGAGTAAAGAGGTATTGATATGGCAGAAAAAGAATTGAGAAAGTTGAAACGAAGAGAGCTTTTGCAAATGCTTCTCATGCAGTGTGAAGAAACAGAAAAGCTTCAGCAGGAAACCGACGAGATGAAAGAAAAGATGGACGCTGTTCTTGAGAGCTACGAACGTTTAAAGAAGAAACTGGACGTGAAGGATGAACGTTTAAATGAAAAAGATGCCAGAATAGCGGTGCTCAAACATGAGATTGATGAAATGAAGACGGAGAAGGAAGCGGGAGAAACAGAGGCTGCGTCTATTATGGATGCGGTCAGCTGGTTAAGCGAGATATTTGAAGAAACCAGAAAAGCGTTGGAACAGTATATGTCAAATGAAAAAATACAAGAGATAAAGAAAAATCCTTTTGAAAAAGGAAAGGCGGCAAATACCCGTAAAAAACAGAATTTATTTCGGAATGGACAGATCATTTCGATGAATCCCGGACAGACCGCAAACAGCCTGGAAGATAGTTCGTCCTCTGCGGAAAATACAGACATGGAATGTGGAATGGCCGCGGCGTCAGGTGACATTTATGGATAAGGAAAATCCGGATCTGGAGAATTCAGATGAAAAAAATCTTGAAATTCCTCCTATAGAGCTGCTGAGGGAAGAACTTGCCAGAGAAGAGCTCAAATACGCCTTTCGCAGGACGCTTTGGAACATTATGGTCATTCTGATCGTAGTTGCGGCAATTACAGCATTAGTGGCGACGCGGCTGTTTGTACTGATTCAGATTAAAGGAAACAGTATGGAACCGGCAATGGCGGATGGTGAGATCGTATTTATCCGTCAGACAAAAGAAGTGGAACAGGGAGAGATTGTAGGATTTTATTATGGCGGCAGAATACTTTTGAAACGCGTAATCGGCAGCGCCGGCGATCATATCAATATAGACGGAGACGGCAATGTGTACATCAATGGCGAAATGCTGGAAGAACCCTATGTGGCAGAGAAAAATCTGGGAAAATGCGAACTGGAATTTCCCTATGAAGTTCCGGAGGGAATGGTATTTGTGCTGGGAGATAATCGATCCGTATCTATTGACAGCCGGATTCGTTCGATTGGCTGTGTGGAGAGAGAGCAAATTGTCGGTAAAGCAGTATTTCGGGCGTGGCCGATGGTGCGCATGGGAATGATACACTAGAAAATCCCCTCACTGCCGAAAGGCGCAAAGGGATATGACAGGGTAGGAAGGTGAGAAAGATGCAGAAACTTGTGAAAGAGTATTTAGACGAGCTGAACAAACGGCAGAAAAAGAGCAGAAAAGTCCGTATTGCGGTAATTCTTTTGGCTGTAATGGTCGTGGGAAGCGTGGCGGGCGTCCTGACGCAGTATGGCGTTGCTATGACGGGCAAGGCAAAATGCGGACTGGAAGAGCATGCCCACAGCGAAGATTGTTATGAAGATGTGCTGATCTGTGAAATCACAGAAGGAGAAGGCCATACCCATACGGCGGAATGCAGTTATCCCGAGGAATTGATCTGCGGACTGGAAGAATCCGAAGGACACACTCATACGGAAGAATGCCTTTTTCCGGAAGAGCTGATCTGCCAGCAGGAAGAATCCGAAGAACATACGCATACAGAAGCGTGTTATCAGACGCCGGAAGGATATGCCTGCGGACAGGAAGAATCCGAAGGCCATACCCATACGGAAGCGTGCTATCAGACGCCGGAAGGATATGCCTGCGGATTAGAAGAAGGCAAAGGCCATGGGCATACAGAGGAATGTTACAGAAGAGAGCTTGTCTGTGAAAAGGAAGAACATACCCATGCGGATATCTGTTATACAGACGCGGCTGCAGATGTGGAAGATTCCTCAGTCTGGGATCGTCAGTATGCAGCAGTGGAATGGAAAGGAATCTGGGGAGCAGATCTGGCGGCGGCGGCGCAGATGCAGCTGGGGTATCAGGAAAGCGCCAATAATTATATTATTATGGCGGACGGCATTCATAAAGGCTATACCCGGTACGGACAATTTATGGGTGATCCGTATATAGACTGGGACGGAGCGTTTGTAAATTTCTGTATGCATTATGCAGGATTAAGCGCATACAATCTGTTCCCGACAGAAACAGAAACGGCAAAATGGTGTGAAGAATTTATAAAAATCAGAGAAGAAAACGCGGCGTATCTGACAGCGCCGGAGAACTATACGCCAAAAACCGGAGATCTTATCTTCTTTCAGAGAGAAGGAGAAGAGACCGGAAATCAAATGGGCATTGTGTCTTCTTATGAAACGGAAACATCAACGCTGCGGATTATAGAAGGAAACAGTGGAAACGAAGTAAGAGAAAATACATACAACATAGGGGATGGCCGTATTGTCAGCTATTTAAAGATCAGTGAATTGGAAAGCGCGGTTAAGTCATCTGAAGGAGAAGAAACAGAGGATGCAGCGGAAACAGTGGATGAGGCAGAAGAGCCGGAGGAAACCGTAAAGGGGCGTACAATGACTGCGGAAGGTCCGGATTATACGGTGACAGTAAGCTTTACGGCAGAAGCAAAGATTCCCGCAGACGCTGTTTTGGAAGTAAGAGAGATTGCGCGAAACAGTGAAGAGTATCTGGAATATTACAGACAGTCTCTTGCAGCTATGGATGTAGAAGAGATGGGCTTTGCCAGATACTTTGACGTGACGTTTTTATCAAACGGAACAGAAATTGAACCGTCTGCTCCGGTGGATGTGAAAATCAGCTATGCCGGCAGCATTGCTATAGAGGAAGATGCAAGCGGCAATGCAGTGCACTTTTCCAAAGACGGCACAGAGGTTTTAGACGCCGGGATTGACCCGGAAGAACATTCCTTTACCTTTACACAGAGCAGTTTTTCCGTAGTGGGAACCGTAGTGGCGAAACCGGGCGGCTCTTATTATTACAGAGGAGGCGTACCGGAAGATTTAGACGGGAAAACCTTTTTGCTGGAAACAGTGCAAAACGGCAATTCTGTTTTTCTGACAGGAATAGAAACCATAAATGATGACGGCGTAAGGGGATTGGAAGGAAGCAGGGCAGAGGAGCTGGCTTCCATAGAAAATCCGGAAGAGGAAAAACTCTGGACATTTCATAAAGTAGATGAAACAACATATCATATCCGGAATGTGGGTTTGGGAACCTATTTAAATATCGACGGTTCCAACGTAACAATGGAATCAGAAGCATTTGAACTGAAAGTGGAAACCGATTCTGATCTGATTACTATCCGCAGCGGAAAATATGTTTTGGACGCCGGAGACAGTAATTGTATTCTGGCGGCAGAAAAAAGGAAAAGCGAACTGGAAAGCCATAATAAATTCCGGCTGTTTGGCATGGGGACGGATTATACGCTGACGGCGGAGGGAGAAGATTACCGGATTACTTTAAACCTTTCAGCGCCGGAGGGGCTGTTCGCCGGTGTGGAGTTTACGGCGGAAGAGATTACGGGAGAGACGGCGGAAGCCTATTCCAGAAAAGCACAGGATGCATTGGGATTAGAAAAAGTGGGATTTCAGAGGTTTTTTCATCTGGGATTTGACAAAGAAATTCCGGATGAGCTGATCCATGTGAGCAGTGTGGAGGTTCAGTATAAAGACAATGCAGAAGGTTTTGACATCAATGGAGTGGGAAGCCTTGTCCAATTTAAAGGAGCCAATGATCTGGTATTAAGCGCAGAAGGCGCAGAAACGGCGGACGCTGCAGAAGATGAGGGGGCGGCTCTGCAATATGATGAAATCCAGGAGGCGGTTTTAAATACAGCCATTAATGGAAGGGCGAATACAATTTCTGCGGAAATATCAGAGCTTGCTGATATCGGAACCGTATGGACGGCGTCTACAGGGGAGCTTTATTATCAAACCTATATTAACAGCACGGATGATCTGAATGGAAAAGATTTCCTCATTTCCAATGTTCAGTCGAACGGGAATCCAAGTCTTCTTATGGGGGCTGCAAGTAAATCACTGGATAATAATGCATCCGGACTAGCCGGAGAAAGTTTTGCCGGCGGACCGGTTGTGAGTTGGTCAGACAGTATGGTGCTCTGGCGCTTTGAAAAACAAAATAACGGAACATTCCGTATCAGGAGAAGCGACAAAACAGCAGGAGCCAGATATTTGAATATATCAGGCTATAACGTAAGTGTCAGCACAAGCGCGCAGAACTTGACGGTTACCTGTGATGACGGCAGGATCACAATCGGAAGCGGTTCTTATTGCATCAACTCGTACAGCAGCGGCAGGTCAGGCGGGTTTGCCGGTTATTACACAGGAGATACCAATAATATACTGACGTTGTACGGAAAGCAGGATGTGGAATTAAATATGACTTTGAATGTGGAAAGCGCAGATTTGACAGGAATTCCCATTACAGAGCAGACCCTTCCGCCCATTCCCCAAAGGAGTTCCTTTCAGATAAACGGAAAAAATCTATACGTGGATTTTGATAAAAATCATCCTTGGCCGGGAATTAAAGATGCTGAGGGAACAGAAAAAAAATACAGCTTTGAAACCACACAGATTGTTTATAAGGAAAATGATGTTGAAAAAGTAAGCGCAGTAGACCATCTTTATATTTCAAATGATGCACAGTATAATCTTATTTTTTATAATAATGGACATTATGTAGGAACATTTAAACAAGCAGATGTAAAAATCCAGAACGGATACCGTGCATACAGGCTGAATCCTCTGACTCCGGTGGAGACCCTTGATACGGAAGGCAAGGTTAATATCAGGATGATAAATTATCAAAGCCAGCAGTTTTCCGGCTGGGAACACACTCCGAACAACGTGGAAGTCAAGCAGGGAATATTAAATGCGTATCTGGAAAACGGATATCCTTCTTTTGCATATAGCAATGGTTATAATACGGGAACCGGAACTTTTAGCTCTTCCCTGGGAACAAGTTTGCAAAGTTATTTTGAGAATGCGGTTTCCGCCAATCATTTGTTTGTGGCGAATCAATATTATGCCGATGGACAATATTACGAATACAGTTCGCAGAAGAACGGAGCGTCTTTTGACGGAGAAAATTTTACAGTATATGAACAGCTGACAACCACCCGGGATAGCGATGGAACAGAGGGGGATAATAAATTAACCGGGAAAGGGCAGTTCCTGCCTTACAATACCTTTGATACAAATCGCAAAACAGCCAATGTGCAAAATACATATACAGCATCCATGACAAAATTAAACCCGTCAGATGAAAAATATGGAGAAGATCTTTATCTGCCCGATCAAGGAAGTCCGGATTATCATTTTGGAATGGAAATATCGACGGAATTCTATCAGATGCAGAACGGCAAAGTGGGAACAGAGCCCATGCGGTATGAGTTCACCGGAGATGATGATCTTTGGGTTTATATTGACGGCGTTTTGATTTTGGATATGGGCGGATGTCATGATGCAAGATCCGGATATATTGATTTTTCCACAGGAGAAGTCTACGTGCAGAACGGAACGGGAAAAGAGGGTACAAGAACAACACTCTACGACTTGTTTCAAAATGCAAAAACACAGTCGGTAAGAAAGATGGCAGGCCAGACAATTATAAATGATTTGGACAGCAAATTGGCAGATTCCTATTGGAAAACATCGCCAGAGGGAAATAAAATCTTTGCAGATTACACGAAACACGATTTTAAAATGTGGTATATGGAACGAGGAGGTGGCTGCAGCAATTTAGAAGTGAGGTTTAATCTTCCTGTGATTCCGCCGGGAGAAGTTTGGATTGAAAAGCAGCTTTCCAATTCTGAGCAGGGAAAATATGCCAATAAGAAGTTTGATTTTCAGGTATATTTACAGCCGATTATAGGAGATCTTCTTCCAAACGATGAAGATCAACTGGATGAGACGGCGCCGCCGTCTGCATACAGACTTCTGAATACAGAGTTGGTTACAGCAGACAGAACAAGAGCAGAAGCTTTTATTGTGCAGCCAAACGGGGTGGAACGAAAGGAAGAGATCCCGGAAAATGGCATTTTCCAACTGCGTCCGAATCAAAAACTGGTTTTGCGAGGGTTGAAAAGCAATCGGAAATATTATGTCAGAGAGCTGCATCTGAATAGGAATCAGGATGAGTATTCCGGTGTAAAGGTGGATCAGATTGTGCTGGATTCAACAGATAACGAAGGAAACGTTTCTCCAGAGGATAAGGTAGAGCTTAAGCAGGATAAAGAGGGCGAAGGCTTCTACGTAGATACATCCGTCAAAACGGTATCGCAGAGAACTTATGTCGTATTTAAAAATGAGTGTTCAGAAGAAAACAGAAACGCCCTGCTGATCAAAAAAGTCATGGGTTACGGAGAGAATAAGGGAGATACCTATTCATTCCAAATATGGTTGGAAAATCAGAACGGCAAATTAGAACTTTACGAAGGAAATTATTATCTGCGAAACGAAGCCGGAAAGTATTATTCCGAAGATGATCAGGGTCAATTGACATTGACAGACAATCAGGATGCGTTGGAAGAAATCAGCGAAAATACGCCAAGGCTTACAACAAAAGAGGGAAGTCCCGGAATTGTTTCAGGAATTTCACCGGGCGACACTGTAATCATCCGCAATCTTCTGGCGGGCACAAGTTTCCTTGTGGAAGAAGTTGATCCGGGACCTCAGTATGATACTCCGGTGTATGATGTAAATGAAGAATCCTGTCAGAAACCTGATAGCAATAATCCGGTTGCGGTGGAAGAGACAGAAGGCGAAACGGATGAAACACAGCAGAAAACAGAAATGGGTTCAATAGCATTCGGTAAAAATGCAGAAGTTACAGTCACGAACAGAAGATATGATGATCAGATCTGGCACATTAGAAAGATGAGTCGGACAGAGGGAGGCGGCTCTTTGGCGGCTGTATTTGAGCTGGCGCCCAGTAGCGAAGGGGGAACGACATATTACGGAAAATCGGATCCTAAAAACAACGGCGAAATTAGATGGTATCGGGATAGAGAATGCAAAGATGAACTGTCGATTGGCGCTTTGGTAGTGGGAACTTATATATTGAAAGAGATTGAAGCGGCGCCGGGATATTCTCTGAGTGATGAAACCTGGACAGTGGAGATTTTACCCGGGTACGGAGTGTCAATTGAGGGTCAGACTCCGAAGAAAGAGACAATAACTGTGGCAGGCAGCGCAGAGGAAAGAACAGATTACGTATATACATTTTATAATACGCCTCTGTATGAATTGCCGGAAGCGGGCGGCTCCGGAATTTATTGGTATTTGATTAGCGGAATGCTCTTTATGATGGCAGGCGCGCTGATCTTATATAGAAATAAGTGCAGGGAGGTGCAGAGAAGATAAAAATAAACGTGCTTTTGGCAGTCTCTGTGCTGCACGGAACCAGGTGCAGAAATGCATAAAACTTAAATTTTAAAAGAGAGAAAAGGAGAACAGAAATGAAAAAAATGAAACGATTGTTTGCAGTGTTATTGACACTGGCTATGGTGATGGGAATGTCGATTACGGCATTTGCAGATCTTGGTACGGCTACGATTCCGGTAAATGGGGCAAAAGAAGGAACCACTTATCAATATTTACAGTTGATTCAGCCAAATACAGAAAAAGATACAGGCTGGGCTTTCGTGACTGATGCGATTGCATCAAATTTCACAACGGCATTAAATGCGAAAGATGATCAGACAGCAATCTGGATGTTGATTAAGCATCAGGATAGCAGCGTTGAAATTCCTGAAGGGGTAGATCTGACAGGTAAGATGGAAAATATAGAAACTAAGATAAAGAATGCGATTGAAGCAGTTGCAAACGGAGGATACACTTTATCAGAACCATCTAACAGCGTTGTAGTAGATAATGCCGGCATGTATTATATCAGAGCAATTGCACAGGGATATACATATAATCCGATGGCAGCGTATGTAAGTTTTGGATATACGGGTGGAATACCGAGTAAATTAGAGTCGGTAGGCGTTAATGCAAAAGGAACTGAAATTAAAACAGAGAAGACAAGTGATCAGAATACGCAGGTTACAGAAATTGGCCGTACAGTAACGTATTATATAGGATCTATTGTACCGTTTGTTCCATTGGGGGATACGGAGAGAAAATATACTTTGAAGGATACGATTACTGGCGCGAATTATAAGGTAAATGACGGCGATACGGTAACTTTAACGGTATATTATGGCAGTGTAGGAACAACTGTAGAAGCACTTCTGGCATCCGTAAAGGGCGGAACAGCAGCCGCAGAAGATACACAATTATATTCAAAAGCGGTAAAGGAAGTAACGGTAGATGGTAAAACAAAAAAACAGTTTGAGGCAGATTTAAGTTCTGTATTAGAGAATAATACTCATGCGAATCAGCCAATTGTAATTGCCTATGAGGCAACAGTAACGGATACACAGGTTGGAAATAACGCTTCCATTGGGGATGGCGACAGTGAGAGCCAGTTTGGTACAAATGACGACGAACTTTATACCGTACAAATCACAATTAACAAAAAAGACGCTGAAGATAGCGAGCCTCTTGACGGCGCTGAATTTGTTATCAGTAAAGACGACGAGGAGGATGAGAATGCTCCCCAATATTATGCAGTATTTGAAAATAACAAATTTGTCAGATGGGAGAAACCAACAGGCGATGCTAAAATAGCCGGTACACCAATAACGGCCCAAAACGGTACAGTAACAGTAACAGGTCTTGGGGAAGGCACCTATCACATCACAGAGACAAAAGCGCCGGATGGTTATTCTATCAATACAAATATTAAAGATGTAGTAGTTAAGGCTAAGACAATAGAGGAAAACCAAGTTGATATAGAGAGTTTGAAAGGTAAGATAGATGTACTTGATACAAAGCTTTCCGCACTTCCTTCCACCGGAGGCATCGGTACCACAATCTTTACAATCGCAGGCTGCCTGATCATGATCGCAGCAGCGGGACTGTTTTTCGTAAGCCGCAGAAAATCTGCAAAATAATAGAACTTATATGTTTATAGTTGCCATATTCCGGAGCAGAATATCTGCTCCGGAATACAAAAAAGATCAGAGAATACAACAACAAGGAGAGTCCAGATGAAGAAAAAAGCGGGAAAAATATTAATCATAGTGTTATTTTTAGCCGGATTCTCCCTGCTGCTGTATCCCTTCGCAGCCAATGAGTGGAACAATTACAGACAAAAACAATTGTTGGGCGATTATGATACGGTTGTTGCGGAAATGGAAAAAGCCGGTACGCTTGACTATGCGGCAGAACAGGAAGCGGCCGTTCAGTATAATGCGGCGCTTCTTCCCAGCATTCTCCCGGATTCTTTTGCAGTTGCCGAGGCGTCAGACGAAGATGAGGCATATATGTCATGCTTAAATATCGCCGGAAACGGCGTGATGGGAGCGGTAGAAATTCCCAAAATCAATATCAGCCTTCCAATTTTTCATACAACCAGCGAAGAGGTGTTAGAGACAGCAGCAGGTCATTTGGAGGGAAGCTCCCTTCCCGTCGGAGGCGAAAACACCCATGCAGTGATTTCCGCTCATAGAGGTCTGCCCAGTGCGGCGCTCTTTACCGATTTGGATAAACTGGAAGAAACGGATCATTTTCTACTGCATATTCTGGACGATACCCTTTGCTATGAAGTCGATCAGATTCGGGTTGTGGAACCGGAAGAAACACAAAGTCTTGCAGTGGAAGAGGGAATGGATCTGGTGACCCTTCTGACCTGTACGCCTTATGGCGTAAACAGCCACAGGCTTTTGGTGCGGGGGCACCGTGTGCCTTATGAGGCGGAGCTGCTGGCAGATGAAAAAGTACCCCTTTCCAATATGAGCCTGCATACCAATTATCTGTTATGGGTGATTGTGGGCATTTTGATTACGGCGGCATTCTGCTATTTCCTGTATAAAAGAGAACGGCGTCTGGCAGCCAGGGAGGATGCGCCATGATAAGAAAATTGTCCACGTTTTTCTTCGGGCTGCTGTTTCTTGCGGGGTTTGGTATATTGGCATATCCTACTGTTTCCGATCAATGGAATACCTATCGGCAGTCAAAGCTGATTTCCGATTATGATAATGTGATTCATGAGATGAAGGAAGAAGATTTTGCAGAAGCATGGGAGGCGGCGGAAACGTATAATCAGACATTTGCGCATAACAGCATCCTCACAGACGTATTTGGAATTGACGGCTCTGAGGATATCAGAGATACAGAGTACTGGAATGTGCTGAATGTCACAGGAGACGGCATTATGGGGTATATCACAATCCCCAAAATCAATGTTAAACTCTCAATTTATCATGGGACTGCAGCAGAGGCGCTGGATACAGGAGTCGGACATATGAACGGCACGAAGCTTCCGATTGGAGGAGAGAGCAGCCACAGCGTTCTTTCGGCCCACAGAGGACTGCCCAGCGCAAAGCTTTTTTCGGATATTGACCAGTTGGAAAAGAGAGACAGGTTTTATCTGCATATTCTAAATGAAGATCTGGCTTATGAAGTCGATCAGATTCTTCCCATGATTGATAAAGATGATTATGATGCGCTGGAAGACGCATTGAAAATAGAAAAAGGGCAGGATTATGTAACATTGTTTACCTGTACGCCCTATGGAGTGAATACGCACCGTCTGCTGGTACGGGGGCATAGAGTTCCCTATGACGGAGAGTTGGAATCTACGCCTGTGGAATCTATGGTACAGGCGATTCGGAATTATTATATGCTGTATCTGTTATTTGGTCTTAGTTTGACCATTCTGGTCATTTTTATGATGCACCGTATAATGAAAAAGAAGAAAAATTGTAGGGAGGGAAAGAGTTGAAGGTAAGTAAAAGAGTAAAAAAAGGATACGTACTGGCTCTTGCGGCATTGTTTCTGCTGCCTTGCTTAAGCATTATGCAGGTACGGGCGGCGAGAGAAATTGATTTGAATCAGGAATGCAGTCTTACGGTTTCGGTGGAAGTCGGGGGCGCGCCGGGAAGTAATGACGCATATTTAGAGGATTTTAACCGAATGTCCATTCCGGTGTCAGTCTACCGGGTGGCGGATGTGGATATTACAGGTCAGAAATACACGCCGGCAGATGCGTTTGAAGAAATGAATTTTAGTGAAATCAGCGGAGATTCTTCTTCCGTCACGGCAGAAATATGGGAAACGCTTGCAGAACAGGCAGAGGCGGTACGGAAAAGCAGGGAGCCGGAGCCGGCGGGTACGGCAGAGGTTTGCGCTGCAGACGGAAACAGCGGGAGCGCGCGGGGAAAAATAGAAGAGCTGACGCCGGGTTTATATCTGGTTGTGCCGGAGGAAACCTATAATCCGGATTATACGGTTCAATATACCTTTACCCCATATCTGACCGCCCTTCCCTCCAGTTCCTATACGGTAGAAGGGGAAGGAAGCGATGCATGGAACTATGATACCGTCATTGGTTTAAAGCCGGATGCAGATCCTCAGTATGGCAGACTGAAAATCACAAAAACACTGCAGAATTACAATGAATCGCTGGGGCAGGCAACGTTTGTATTCCGTATTACCGGAACAGACAAAGACGGCGTTGTACAATATGAAGAAGTTGAGAGTATGACTTATACGGCGGCAGGCAGCAATACAATTACATTAGAAAAGATTCCGGCAGGACTGTCGGTAACGGTGGAGGAAATTTATTCCGGTGCAAGCTATACGGCAGAGGGATCGAAGGAAGAAACCGTTCTGATAACCTCCGATGCTGCAGTAACAGCGGGCGCGGCACAGGAAGCATCCGTGGCATTCCGAAACCGGTACAACGGCGGCAACCGGGGAGGATATGGCGTAACAAATCATTTTGAATCTGATGGTGAGGGCGGCTGGATATGGAATAATCCGACAACTTCTACGGGACGATAGAGAGGTACTGCGATGGGAATGAAAAAGAGAATCAACAGAAAAGCGATATGGGCTATGTCAGCGGCGGCTCTTTGTATGACAGGCGCGCTGACACTGGAACATGCGGCGGCATATTTTACAACCTATGTGTCTGCAGGAGGAAGCCAGATTGTACATTTGGGTTCGCAGACAGAGTTGAATGAGGACGTAAGCGATATGACAAAGCATATTACGGTTACAAATACATCACAGATCAGCGACTGCTTTGTCCGGGTAAAAGTATTTTACGGTGGAGATCTTGCGATTTCCTATCAGGATAAAAGCGAGAGCGGCAATCTCTGGAGATATTCCAAGGAAGATGAATACTGGTATTACAGTCCGATTCTTCCGGCCGGAGAGAGTACAGAGGTTTTGTATGTGAAAATCGGCGATCTGCCGGAAGATTTTGACCGGGACAGTTTTAATGTGGTGGTGATTCAGGAATGCACGCCGGTGATCTATGATGAAACGGGAAGAGCAACCGCAGACTGGAATACGGTTTATACGGATTATGACCAGACACAGGGAGAGGGGGCTGACAGATAATGGGAAAGAAAAAGCTGACATATCTGATGCTGGCAGCGGCAGTTCTGCTCCTTTTGGGCAGTACGGTGGGCAGCACCAGGGCGGCGCTGACGTATTACAGCGACAATTATGTAGCGGAAATTACCGTTTCCCAGATTGGAGTAAGCCTGTTGGAAAACGGGGAAGTCGTCAGCAGCCGGGATTACAATAAAAACGAATGGCGGATCAAGACGAATAACGGAGGCAGTTCCGTAAGCGGAGCCCTCCTTGCCAATATGCTGGGGCAGGAGGAAAACCTGGCTCTGAACAAAAAATACGAAGAAAAGCTGACGGTCAGAAACAGCGGTTCTATTGATGAATATGTAAGAGTCCGCATTTACCGGTATTGGATGAAAGACGGGAAGAAAGTAACAACGCTTTCCCCGGAGCTGATTGATTTGAATCTGATCAATACCGACCGCTGGATCAAAAATCCCAATGATACGGCAGAATGCGTCGAGCTGTTTTACAAAGGAATTCTCCCCGCGGGGACAGAGGCAAAGCCTTTTGCAGATACGATACGGATTGACGGAAAACTGGCTTTGGAAGCATCCGTAGAAACAAAAGGAAATACGATTACAACGACTTATAAATATGACGGCGTAGAGTTTCATGTGGATGTAGAGGTAGACGCAGTTCAGACGCACAATGCCCAGGATGCCATGAAAAGCGCCTGGGGTGTGGACGCATCCGGTCTTGGAATTCTCTAAAGGAGGCAGGGAAGATGAAAAATAAGTGGAAGAGCATAAGCCTTGCGGCTGTTTTGATTTTAATCCTTGCGTCATCTGTTTCTGTTTTGGCAGAAGACAGACAGGGAGCATCCGGATGGCAGGTGACATTTGACAGTAAAAAAATGGAAAGCAATTTTACCTCTGCGGATATGAGCAATGAAGCAAATGCCATGCAGCCGGGAGATTCGGTAGAGTTTACAATTACCGTGAAAAACACTTTTGACGGCCAGGCGGACTGGTATATGAAAAATGAGGTGTTGGAATCTCTGGAAGATGCCGGAGATGCTGCAGGCGGTGCATACGACTATCTTTTGACTTATACGGATACTAAGGGACAGACCACAACCCTTTATTCCAGTGAAAAATTCGGCGGAGAAGGCAAAATTAACGGCGTCGGACTGCATGGAGCGACACAGACCCTTCAGAATTATTTCTATCTGGACCGGATGGGAAATAATGAGTCGGGGGTAGTAAAACTGAAAGTGGCTTTAGATGGAGAGACACTTGTCAATGATTACCAGAATACGCTGGCAAGGCTGCAGATGGATTTTGCCACAGAGCTGGTTTCTTCCGGAGGGAGCACGACTCCCGGAACGGGAAATCCGCCGGGGCTTAGTACCGATCGGACTGCCGTCAAAACAGGGGATGATACAGAAATTATGCGGTATGTGATGATGATGTTTTGTTCCGGTCTGATTCTTTTGATCGGGGGCATCCTGATCCTTCGCCGTCAGCAGGAAGAGGAAAAAAGAGGGGAGAGGGCAGTATGAAACGATTAAAAAGTATATGCATGGGCCTTCTGGTGTTGTCTCTTCTTTTGATAACGAACAGCCGCGCCGTATTTGCGGCAGAAGAGGAGTATACGTATACCGTACGCTTATATGCGGGAAATCAGGGAGTTCTGAAAAGCGGAGGCATTGATGTAAAATCCGGCTCAGCCGTTGTTTCTTCCAAAGAAGACTGCGTGGAAATCCGTGGATTAAAATACGGAGATATGGTATCCATCCGTCCGCAGGAAGCAGCAGACATGACAGACGAAAGATATTATGTAAGAGGCGTGAGAAGATCCGGAAGGGATAATGCAGAGGCGGAATCGCCGGCCTTTTATGTGGCGTCTGACAGGGATTATGTAGTGGCTTACGGAATCAAAGGCGATATGGCAGAATATACGGTCAATTATCAGGATGAAGCCGGCAATGCGCTGATGAAAAGCGATACTTATTATGGAAACATCGGAGAGCGGCAGTATGTATCTTCCCGTTATATTGAAGGATATCAGCCGAGATCTTTAAATATGGTGAAGACATTGTCGGCAAATGCAGCGGAAAATGTATTTACATTTCAATATGTAAGGATAACAGCCGGAGAAACAGAGACGCCGGGAGCTGTGGCTGCAACACCTTCCGATGCAGCAACGGCAACAACGACAACAACAACAGATGCAGCAGCAACGACGACAGACGGCGGCAACGCTGCGCCGGGGGCGGATGACGGAGCTGCGGACGATGGGGCGGACGCCGGAGACGGCGGTGCGGAAGATGCGGAAGAAGATGACGCCGGAGAGGCTCTTCCGGGAGGAGATGTGTCTCTGCCGGATGATGAAGTTCCTTTAGAACAGCAGGATCTGGAAAATCTGGATGACGGAGAAGTGCCTCTGGCCAATATAAAAGAAGAGCAGGGCATGGTAATGGGATATATGCCGGTTTATATCGGGATTGCCGGTACAGCGGCGGCTGTATTGGGAGTCGCAGCCGTTTATCTGAATAAGCGGCGGAAAAAGCTGGCTGCAGCATCAGCCGATAAGACAGAAAACAGGTCGAGAGACCATAAAGAGTAACTATGAGAAAAAAATATGGAAAAATCTGCAGCGCCGTGGGAACGATCCTGATTCTGATTGTGATTCTGTTGTGTTCCCTGCTGGTGCTGCCGGAGCTCTTTGGATATCATATGTATCATGTGCTAAGCGGCAGCATGGAGCCGAAAATGCCGGTGGGGAGCCTTATCTATGTACAGGAAGGCGCGCCGGAGGAAGCAGAGGCAGAAGATATCATTGCATTTTACAGTTCTCTGGAAGATGCGGGCATCATTACGCACCGGGTGGTAGAAAATAATATTGTATCCGGTACATTCAAAACAAAAGGAGATGCAAACGAAAAAGAAGATCCTCTGCCCGCGGCATATGATGCTTATATTGGAAAAGTGATATGGATTGTTCCCTGGATGGGGAAGGTTTTAACCTGTATGACGTCTGTGTATGGAAAAATCGCAGCAGCATGTGTTGTTGTGCTGGGAGCGGCGCTGAATTTTATGGGCGGAAGACAAAAATAAAAAGGTATTTTTTGTAAAAAATGCACAAAAAAGCTTACTTTTTCGTATGATCGAATAGGAGAGCAGGCTTTTTGGAGTGCGTTTTTTAATGTTTTATTTGACAAAAGAAAATGGAGAGCGTAAGATAAAGATAGATTTTAAAATTTGTTTAAAAAATCCAATTTATAGGGATAATTCTTGTAAATTGTTTGAAAAGACAGATTCCAAATCTGTCTTTTTTTATATCTTATTACAAATTGTATTACAATTCTAAGATGTGCAGGATCAGATACAGAGAGGGTTGGAACAAAGAGAACGGGGGGAGCTATATGGCAGAAAAAGAGCTGCGGAGATTAAAAAGACGGGATCTTTTGCAAATGCTTCTCATGCAGTGTGAAGAAACGGAGAGGCTGCAGCGGGAAACAGATGAAATGCGGGAGAAAATGGCGGTTACTTTGGAGAGCTATGAGCGTCTGAAAAAGAAACTGGACGTAAAAGATGAACGGTTGAATCAGAAAGATGTGAAAATTACAGATCTTATACAGGAACTGGAAGAGCTGCGGGCGGAAAAAGAGGCTGGAGAAGAGCGAATCCAGGCCATTGAAGCAGCTTTTTGTCAGTTCAGGAGGATGTTTGAGGAAATTCAAAGAACCGTAGAAGAATATATGGGAAACAGCAAAAAGCGCAGTGAAAAGAAGAACCCCTTTGAAACAGGAAGAATCGTCAGCATTCGTAAAAAACAAAATGCATTCCGAAACGGACAGCCGGAAGGCAGCTTAGAGCAGAATACAGCAGTTGAGAATAAGCCGGAAAAAGAATATGGAATTGCGGCTTCCGGAGATATTTATGGATAAAAATAATCCGGAGGAGAAAGTTCCTGAAATTCCATCCATAGAGCTTTTGAGAGAAGAGCTTGCCAGAGAAGAAGCGCGGTGCGCTTTTCGTAAAACACTGTGGAATATTATGGCGGTACTGCTTGTGGCGGCAGCAATTACAGCTCTGGCGGCAACCCGGCTGTTTTTATTGGTTCAGATTAACGGAAACAGTATGGAGCCGAAACTCTCAGAGGGTGAAATAATTGTTCTTCATCGGACAAAAAAAGTAGAAAAGGGCGACATTATCGGATTTTACTATGGCGGAAGAATACTTTTGAAACGTGTGATAGGAAGTGCTGGAGATCAGATCAGCATAGACAGAGACGGTAATGTATATGTGAACAGCGAAATGCTGGAAGAACCTTATGCGGCAGAGAAAAGTTTTGGGAAATGCGAATTGGAATTTCCTTACGAAGTGCCGGAGGGAACGGTATTTGTACTTGGGGACAACAGAGCCGTATCCCTTGACAGCAGAATTCGATCCATCGGGTGTGTGGAAACAGACCAGATTGCGGGCAAAGCGATATTCAGCGCGTGGCCGGCGGATCACATAGAAATTATAAACTAGAGAATCCATTTATTGCCGGAAGACATAACGGGATGCACTGGGGCGGGAAGGTGAGAAAGATGCAGAAACTTGTAAAAGAATATTTGGATGAACTGGATAAGAGGCAGAAAAAGAACAGGAAGATCCACATTGCCGTGCTGCTTCTGGTCATCATGGTAGTGGGAAGCGTGGCGGGTGTATTGACACAGTACGGAGTCGCTATGACGGGTAAGGCGAAATGCGGACTGGAAGAACATACCCATAATGAAAAATGCTATGAAACCGTGCTGATCTGCAAGACGGCAGAGGAAGAGGGACATACCCATACGGCAGAGTGCAGTTATCCGGAGGAACTGATCTGTGGGAAAGAAGAAAGCGAGGGGCATACCCATTCAGCAGAATGCAGTTATCCGGAAGAGCTAATCTGCGGACAGGAGGAATCGGAAGAACATGAGCATACGCCGGAGTGTTATCAGGTACCGGAAGGATATGCCTGTGGATTAGAGGAATCAGAGGGCCATACGCATACGGCGGAGTGCTATCAGGCGCCGGAAGGATATGCCTGTGGACTGGAAGAAGGGGAAGGCCATGTCCATACAGAGGAATGCTGCAGAAGAGAGCTTGTCTGCGGACAGGAGGAGCATACCCATACAGATGCCTGTTATACGGATGCATCTGCAGATGTGGAAGATGCATCCGTCTGGGATGCACAATATGCGGCAGTGGAATGGAAAGGAATCTGGGGTGAAGATCTGGCGGCAGCGGCACAGATGCAGCTGGGTTATCGGGAGAGCGCCGATAATTATATTATTGCAGCAGACGGAATTCATAAAGGCTATACCCGGTATGGACATTTTATGGGCGATGCATACATAGACTGGGACGGAGCATTTGTAAATTTCTGTATATACTACGCGGGATTAAGCGCATCCAATTTGTTTCCTATAGAAGCAGATACGGCGAAATGGTGTGAGGAATTTGGGAAAATCAGAGAAGGAAACAGCGCGTATCTGACTGCGTCCAGGAACTATATACCACAAACCGGAGATCTCATCTTCTTCCAGAGAGAAGGAGAAGAGACCGGAAATCAGATGGGCATCGTATCCGCTTGCGACATGGAAACAGCAACGGTTCGGGTTGTGGAAGGAAACAGCGGAAATGAGGTAAGAGAAAATGCATACAGCATGGGAGAGAGCCGCATTGTCAGCTATTTAAAGATCAGCGAGTTAGAGAATGATTTTAAAGCGCCCGAAGGCGGAGAGACAGAAACTGCAGAAACAGAAACTGCAGAAACAGAGGATGCGTTGGAGGAGGAGCAGAAAGAAACTCCGAAGGGACGCACCATGACAGTAAACGGTCCGGATTATACGGTAACGGTAAGCTTTCCGGCAGAGGCAGAGATTCCGGCAGAAGCTGTTTTGGAAGTAAAGGAGATTGAACCGGGCAGTGATGCATACCAGGAATATTTCAGTCAGTCCTTAAAGGCAGTGGATGCAGAGGAGATCAGCTTTGCCAGATTTTTTGATGTGACGTTTTTGGTGGACGGAGAAGAGATAGAACCCTCTGCTCCGGTGGATGTTACAATCAGTTATGCGGATCATATTGATATAGAAGAAGACGCAAGCGGAAGCGCAGTGCATTTTTCCAAAGACGGCACAGAGGTTTTGGATGCGGGAATGGATGCCGAGGAACACTCTTTTACCTTTACCCAGAGCAGTTTTTCCGTTGTAGGAACGATTGTGGCAAAGGGAACCGGCGCTTATTATTATAAAGGAGGCGTGCCGGAGGATTTAGACGGAAAGACATTTCTGTTAGAAACGATTCGGGACGGCGCTCACATTTTCCTGACAGGAAACGCAGAGTTAAACAGCCAGGGCATACAAGGGCTGGCCGGCAGCAGAATAGAGGATTTGACCTTTGTGCAGGAACCGGAAGAAACAAATCTCTGGACATTTCACAAAATAGAGGAAACCATTTATCACATTCAAAATGCTGCGTCCGGGAAGTATTTGAACATCGACGGTTCCAATGTCGCTTTGGAAGAAGAAGCATGTGAACTGACCGTGGAGACAGACTCTGAATGGATTACTATTCGCAGGGGAAGGTATTTTCTGGATGCGGATGACAGCGGGAGTGTTGCGGCAAAGGAGAAAAAGAACGACAATGAGCTGGAGAGCTGGAATAAATTTCGGTTATTCGGCGTTGGTAGAGAATATCATCTGACGGCAGAAGGAGAAGATTACCGGATTACTCTGGATGTGACGGCGCCTGAGGGAATGCTTGACAATACAGAGTTTACGGCGGAAGAGATTACGGGAGAGGCGGCGGAAATCTATTCCCGAAAGGCGCAGGAGGCGCTGAATTTTAAAGAAGTGGGATTCCAGAGGTTTTTCCATCTGGAATTTGACAAAGAAGTACCGGAGGAACTGATTCAAATCAGCAGTGTGACGATTCAGTACAAGGACAATGCAGAGGGCTTTGACATCAACGGAGCCGGAGGCGTCGTTCAGTTTCAGGGAAATCATGATCTGGTATTAAGCAATGATCATATGGAAGATACCGGTGATGCGGGCATGGCGATGCAGTCCGATGAAATTCAGGAAGAGGTACTTAGCGCTGAGATTCATGGAGAGGATAATGCCGTTTCGGCAGACATATCAACTCTGGCAGACGTGGGAACCGTCTGGGAGGCGACAACAGGAGAGTTTTATTATCAGCAATATACAGAAAGTGTGGACGACCTTGACGGACAGGATTTCCTGATTACCTGTCTGCACGGAAGAGGTCTTGTCATGGGAGCTACTGAGACAAATCTGACTTCCGGAACAGCCGGACTGAATGGAGTGAGGTTTGCCGGAGGGAACTTGGTGAATCGTTCGGAAAGCATGGTTCTGTGGCATTTTGAGAAACAGACGGACGGAACTTTTTATATCAGTCAGAAGACAGATGAAGAATCGGAAGAGCGCTGTATACAGATACCGGATAACAGTACGATAAGAATCGGCGCAGCACAGGGACTGACAGTTACCTGCATGGACGGCAAAATTGCAATCCGGGGAGCGAGGGACTATATCAATTCTTACAGCGGCGGCGCTCAGGGCGGTTTTGCAGGATGGAGCGGGTTAGATATCGGCAGCAAACTGACGCTCTATAAAAAAATAGATGCAGATGTATCGCTTGAGTTTACGATGGAAAGTGCGGATTTGCAGGGCAACCCGATTACAGAGCAGACAAGTCCAAAGATTCCGAAACAGAAACATATTACCATAGAAGGGAAAAATCCGTGGATCAATTTTGAAAATAATCATCCATGGCCCGGTTTGTCAGAATTGACAGGTACAGAACTGAAGTATGGATTTTCCCGTGTGCAGATTGTTTATGCAAATTCGGAAAACATCAAAATGGTTCAGGAAGTGGATCAGCTCTATTTTTCAGGCTCAGACGACGACTATGATTTTATCTTTTATAACAATGAAAGTTATGTGGGAACCTTTAAGCAGAATGAAGTTAAAATCCAGAATGGGTACCGTGGGATATGCAGATTGACGCCCCTGGATGTGGAGCCGACCATTTCTACAAAAGACAAGATCAGGATGAGGATGATTGATTATCCAGGCATACAGTTTACGGGATGGGGATGGACGAAGGACAATAAGGATGTCAAACAGGGTATATTAAAACCTTATCTTGAGGCGAACAGTTATCCGTCTTTTGCATATGAGGCAGGTACAGATACCGGACAGGGTCAGACGGCGGCGATGAGAAAGTTCGATTCCGGTTTTCCGGAGCTGTATGGGACGGAAACGTTACAGGATTATTTTGCCGCTGCTACAGACGCAGATAACCTGTTTCGGGAGGATAAATATATCAATGAAGGATACTATGAATACAATTCAACGGAAAATGGGGCTTCATACAATACAGAAACAGGAAAGTTTACCGTATATAAACAATTAACGACAACTGTAAACGGCACCGAAGCTTTGGCCGGCAAAGGACAGTTTTTACCTTATAATACCTTTGATACATCCAGAAATATTTCTGTCGGGCGGAATCTGTATACGGCGCAGGGCGCTCCCCTGAGTCCGGATCATGAACGCTATGGAGAAAACCTTTATCTGCCGGATCAAGCTGTAAATTACAATTTTGGTATGGAACTGTCAACGGAATTTTATCAGATGCAGAACGGTAAAGTCGGAGCGGTTCCCATGAGATATGAATTTTCCGGAGATGACGACCTGTGGGTATATATTGACGGAGTATTAGTTCTGGATATGGGAGGATCTCATGATGCACGATCCGGATATATTGATTTTTCCACAGGGGAGGTTTTTGTCCAGGGAGTAGAAACGACATCTTTGTACGAATTGTTTGAGAATGCATGTGAGGCGGCGGCTCAGGGGGCAAGCCGGGAAATTATTGATGATTTGAATGACAAGCTGGCTCCTTCCAACTGGAAAACCGTGAATGGCAATAAAATTTTTGCAGATTATACAAAACATGATTTTAAAATGTGGTATATGGAGCGTGAAATGGGAGCTTCAAACCTGGAAGTAAGGTTTAATCTTCCTGTGATTCCGCCGGGAGAGGTTCAGGTTGAGAAAAGATTATCGAATACGGTGCAGGGTGAATATACCAATGAAAAGTTTGATTTTCAGATCTATTTACAGCCGCTTGCAGATGATTGGACTTCGGGTACTGATGAGGACTACAAGGAGGTAAATGAATCTGAATATAAATTGCTGAATCAGGCATTGTATGGGGAAGGAAGAACAGATGTAAAAGCCTATGTCATTCAGTCGAATGGAAGTAGAGAAAGTGTTGAACTTCCGGCGGATGGAATTTTCCATCTGTATCCCGGTGAAAGGCTGGCTCTGGAGGGATTGAAAAAAAACAGAAAATATTATGTCAGAGAATTAAATATGGACTATAACAAATATTCCGGCATAAATCTGGATCAGATTGTATTAGACGAGAATGGAGAAGAGAAGGCGGAAACGAAGAGAGTGGAGCTCGAGCCGGGCACCGATTACGCCGATACAGATACCAGGGTAGTAGGAGAGAGGGTCTATATTCTGATCAATAATGAATGTTCAGAGAAGAATCGAAATGCACTGATTATAAAGAAAGAACTGGTTTACGGAGACAGCGGTGGAGATACTTATGATTTCCGGGTATGGCTGGAAGGACGGGACGGTGAACTGAAACTTTACGAGGGCAATTATTATCTGAATGTAAACCCGAATGAGATTGACGATGATGCAGAGATGCGAAGAACGCAGGAACCCGGGATCATTTCAGGAATTTCGCCGGATGATACGGTTGTGATCAAAGACATTCTGGCAGGCACGGGATTCCTTGTGGAAGAAGTAGATCCGGGACCCCGGTATGACAAACCGGCATATGATTTGGAGTATCAGCAGAGGGAGACGAATTCGCCGTCCGCTGCACCGGATGAAGTGCCGGGCGAGACAGAGGATGAATCCCCGAGCAGAGCCGCTGCTGTAAATCAGCAAACAAAGATGGGTACGATGCAGTTAGGTATGGATGCAAAGGTTACCGTGAAGAACAGGAGGCTGGACGAATGTACCTGGAAGATCATAAAAAAGAGCGAAGCGAAAAGCGGTTCATTCTTAGAAGCGGTATTTGAGCTTGTTTCTACGGAAACAGGCGGAAAGACATATTACGGAAAATCTTCTCGGGATGACGGCGTTATTACATGGTATCGGGAAGGGGATTGTACGCCGCCACAGCAAATCCAAATCGGAGATCTTGAAATAGGTACTTACCGATTGACAGAAATAGAGGCGTCTCCGGGATATTCTTTAAGCGCAGATATCTGGAATGTGACGATTGAAGAGGGGTATCGGGTGAAAATTGCCGGGCAGGAACCGATTGTAAATGAGTTGTCCGGAACAAACGGCATTAAAATCGAAGAGAGTGTGTATACATTTTACAATACACCTGTATATGAATTGCCGGATGCCGGCGGCCGTGGAATTTATTGGTATTCGATTGGCGGAATGCTGTTTATGATAGCGGGCGCGCTGATTTTATATAAAAATAAGTGCAGGAAGGAGATGGGAAGTTAGAAAATGAATCAACTTATGGCAGTTCCTGTACTGCACGGAACCGATGTGGGAATTCAGAATACTTATATTCAAAAAGGAGAAGGAAAATGAGAAAAAAGAAGGGTTTATTTGCATTATTATTAACGCTGGCTATGGTGCTTGGAATGTCGATGACGACGTTTGGGGCGGTAGATCCGGTAGATATTGTGGTAACGGGTGTGAATGCAGACAGTACGGTATCCTATGAGCAGATTATTGAACCGAATCAGAAAACACTCACAGGCTGGGCGTTTACAAATACTTCTGCGGCAGCAAGTTTTCAAGAAGAAATCAAGAAGGGGGAGGGCAATTCCCAAAAATCGGATCAGATGATTATTGCGGGATTAATCATATCTGTGAATCCCGAGAATGGAAAAAAGCTTCCGGCAACACTGCAGAAGGACGCGGCATCTATTTCGTCAGAACTTCTTGCGCGGGCATTTCAGGAAGCGGTTTCTGCCGCAGCGTCTTCGGAAAGTAAAAAAACAGCAGAAGTTGATGGTGCAGATTATAAAATTGAGGCAACCACAGCGGGCGTATATGTCATTCACGCCAAAGACGTCAAAATAATGAGCAATGGCAAGGTAACAAGCTGGATCAAATACAATCCAATGGCGTCTTATGTAAGCTTTGCTTATACAAACGGCGCGGTAACATCACTTGACACACCGGATGCAGTGGCGGCAAAAAGCGAGGAATTTGAGATTTCTCTTAGTAAAGCGGATAATGAAACAGATAAGGTAACTGCTGTGGGAGACGTAGTGACTTATACGATTTCAACGGTTGTTCCGTATATTCCGGATGATGTAAAGGATGAAAACGTATATTTCAATATTGTGGATATGATAAACGGCGCACAGTATGTATCAGATGAAACAGTAGCGGATGGTCCGGCGCCCAACGGTATGGAAGACAAGGTTGCAACGAAAGAGGGCGATACAGTGCCCGTCAGCATAACATTGGGAGAGGATTCTGTTGATGGCCCGAAGACAGCCGGCATCATAAATTGTGCGGATGATGGGTATGAATATTCATTTTCCCTTGATTTGAAAGAGATAGCAAAAGATCGTGCAAATGCCGGAAAAACTCTGGAAATTCAATATAAGGCTTATGTGACTTCAACGGTAATTGACAACTATGCAGAGACGAAACTGAAAACGCAGAATGGCCAGACAGATCCGGAAGACGGACCGGGAGCGGTTGATAAGATTTATACAGGAACTCTGCAGATGACAAAATACGATGGAGATGCAGGGGAAAATACGACAGAGACACTTGCCAATGCAAAATTTGTTTTGTACTATAAAAAGGATGATACAACTTATTATGCAGTTACGGAAAAAAATACGGATGATACAATAAAAGTGAATAATGTAAAAGTAGATTATATTGTAACCGGATGGACAACGAAGAAACCTGAAGCAGAGGATGCGCTGCTTGTTACTCAGGAAAACGGAACTTTTACGGTAAAAGGCCTTGAAGATGATAAGGACAGAGAATATAAATTTGAAGAGGTAGAGGCTCCGGAAGGATACAGCTTAAATAACAGCCCTGCAGATATAACATGGGGCGCCGACAGAAATCAGGCAGATTCGGCAGCAGACAGATTGGGCGTTTCCCAGATATCTGATACCAAGCTTTCCACGCTTCCGTCCACCGGCGGCATCGGTACGACAATCTTTACCATTGCAGGATGCCTGATCATGATCGCGGCAGCAGGATTGTTCTTCTTAAGCCGCAGAAAATCTGAAAAGAAATAGAAACACAGACAGAATTACCATATTCCGGAGCGGGAAATCTGCTCCGGAATAAAAACAGTTAAAATGATACAACAACAAGGAGAGCCCAGATGAAAAAAAATACAAGTAAAATATTAATCATAATATTGTTTTTAGCTGGATTCTCCTTGCTGCTGTATCCTTTCATAGCCAATGAATGGAATAATTACAGGCAGAAACGTCTGATCAGCGCATATGACCAGATGGTTGCCGAAAAGGAAACTGCCGGTGCGATTGATTATGCGGCAGAGAAGGAGGCGGCAATACAATACAACGAAGCGCTTCTTCCAAGTATACTTCCGGATTCTTTTGCAATTGCAGCGGAGGCCGGCGAGGATGAGGAGTATATGTCCTGTCTGAATATTGCCGGAAACGGTATGATGGGGACTGTGGAAATTCCCAAAATAAATATCACGCTCCCGGTTTTTCATACAACCGCCAATGAGGTGTTGGAGGCAGCGGCGGGGCATTTAGAAGGAAGCTCCCTTCCGATTGGAGGAGAAGGCACCCATGCAGTTATTTCCGCTCACAGGGGTCTGCCCAGCGCAGCATTGTTTACAGATTTGGATAAGCTGGAGAAAACAGATCATTTTTTGCTGCATATTCTGGATGAGACCCTTTGTTATGAAGTAGACCAGATTCTGGTTGTAGAGCCGAAAGAAACAGAAAACCTGGCGGTGGAGGAGGGAATGGATTTGGTAACCCTTCTGACCTGTACGCCTTATGGCGTAAACAGCCACAGGCTTTTGGTACGGGGGCACAGGGTTCCATATGAACCGGAGCTTTTTGCAGATGAAACAGTGCCTCTTGCAAATATGAGCTTACATACGAGTTACCTTTTGTGGGTAATTGCAGGAATTTTAATTACAGCGATATTCTGCTTTTTCCTCTACCGAAGGGAACGCCGTCTTGCAGCGCAGGCTGTGGGCAAAAAAGATGTGGAAGAAACAGCGCCGCAGGATGATAAAACGGCAGTGGGAGAAGAATGGGCATTGCAGAGTGCCGATGCAGAAATTGGAGAAGAACAGACGCCGCAGAAGGATGAAAAAGAAACTGAAAAAGAATATTCTCCGAGTCAGGAGGAGTTGGATGAATGGCTGCGTGAAAGTGAAAAGGTAGAAGTGCAGGAGCTTAGTCAATGGCTCCAGGTGAAGAAAGGGACCGAGGAGGATAAATTATGATGAGAAAATTGTCTTCATTTTTCTTTGGACTGCTATTTCTTGCAGGGTTTGGGATACTTGCATATCCTACGATTTCCAATCAGTGGAATACTTACCGCCAGTCAAAGCTGATTTCCGATTATGATACGGCGATTGACAAGATGGAGGAAGAGGATTTTACAGAAGCATGGGAAGAGGCAAAAGCTTATAACCGGACATTTTTACAGAACAGTATAACGACAGATGTATTTGGGATCAATGGTTCTGACGATATAACAGACACAGAGTACTGGAAGGTATTGAATGTTACCGGGAGCGGCATTATGGGTTATATCACAATCCCAAAAATCAATATTAAGCTTTCCATTTACCACGGGACGGCGGAGGATGTGCTGAACACAGGCGTCGGACATATGAACGGCACCAAACTTCCCATTGGCGGGGAGAGCAGTCACAGCGTTCTTTCCGCCCACAGAGGCCTGCCCAGTGCAAAGCTTTTTTCGGATATTGACCAGCTGGAAAAGGGAGACAGATTTTATCTGCATATTCTGGATGAGGATCTGGCATATGAGGTGGATCAGATTTTTCCTATGATTGATAAAGAGGATTATGATGCGCTGGAAGAAGCGGTGAAAGTGGAAGAAGGGCAGGATTATGTAACGCTGTTTACCTGTACCCCTTATGGAGTGAACAGCCACCGCCTGCTGGTGAGAGGGCACAGAGTTTCCTATGACGGAGAGCTGGAATCTACGCCTGTAGAGTCGATGGTACAGGCGATTCAAAATTATTATATGCTGTATCTTTTGTTTGGCCTTGGACTGACTGTATTGGTGATTCTGATTATGCACCGTGTAATGAAAAGGAAGAAAAAGCGCAGGGAGGGAGAGAGTTGAGGAAAAGTAAAAAAATAAAAAAGGGATATATACTGGCTTTGGCAGCATTACTGCTGCTGCCTTGCATAAATATTCTGCAGGCACAGGCAGCCAGGGAAATTGTTTTGGATCAGGAATGCAGTCTTACGGTTTCTGTAGAAGTGGGAGCGGAGTCGGGAAGCAACGACGAATATCTGGGAGATTTGAATCAGATGTCTATTCCGGTGTCCGTATACCGAGTGGCAGATGTAGATATTACAGGTCAGAAATATACGCCGACAGAGGCATTTAAACAAATGAATTTCAGCGGAATCAGCGGAAATGATTCGACTGTTACGGCAGAGAAATGGCAGGAGCTTGCAGCCCGGGCGGAGGAAATACGAAAAGCAGAAGGAGTAGAAGCGGCAGATACAAAAACGATCGAGAGTGTGGAAGGAAGCGGTAAAGCAGCCCAGGCATCCATTACAGGTCTTTTGCCCGGATTGTATCTGATTGTGCCTGAGGAAGCCTATAATCCGGATTATACAGTTCAATATACTTTTACGCCATATCTAACGGCTCTTCCCGGCAGTTCTTATACTTTGACAGGAGCAGGAAGCGACGAATGGGAATATGATGCAGTAATTGGTTTGAAACCGGAGGCTGTTCCTCAGTTTGGAAGACTGAATATTACAAAGGAATTACAGAATTATAATGAGACGCTGGGACCGACGACCTTTGTATTTCGTATTACCGGAGTAGACAAAAACGGTACGGTACAATATGAAGAAGTAGAGAGTATGACTTATACTGCGGCTGGAAGCAATACGATTACTCTGGAAAAGATTCCGGCGGGATTGACAGTGACGGTAGAGGAGATTTATTCCGGCGCAAGCTATACGGTGTCCGGCTCTAAAGAAGAGACCGTTGTGATTTGGTCGGATGCCGCTGTGGCTGCCGGGAAGGAAGGCGCATCAGAAGCATCCGCTGCGTTTCGCAACTGTTACAATGGAGGCAACCGGGGCGGATATGGCGTAACGAATCACTTTGAATTGGATGGAATGGAGTCTGACGGAACGCGTAAATGGACATGGGAGAATCCTACCGGTTCGGCGGAACAATAAGAAATATTCGTTGGATATTCCTTTATGTGCTGAAAAGACGCACAAATAGCAGAAAGGAGCTGCGATAAAAATGAAAAAGGGAGCGGGCAGAAAAATCATATTTGCCATGTCGGCAGCCGCGCTTTGTATGGCAGGCGCATTGACGATAGAACATGCATCGGCATATTTTACAACCTATGTGTCTGCGGGAGGCAGCCAGACCGTGCATCTGGGTTCTCAGACAACGATTCATGAAGAGTTAAGTCGTATGACAAAGCATGTTTCCATTAAAAATACATCACAGATCAATGACTGTTTTGTCCGGGTAAAAGTATTTGCGGGCAAAGATGTTGACGTTGTCTGTAAGGATAAAAGCGAAAGCGGGAGACTCTGGACATATTCCAGACAAGACGATTACTGGTACTATAGTCCGATTCTTCCGGCAGGAGAGAGTACAGAGATTTTGGACGTAGAAGTCAGTCCGCAGGAGGAGCTTGACCGGGACAGCTTTAATGTGGTGGTGATTCAGGAATGCACACCGGTTATTTATGATGAGGCAGGAAACCCATCTGCAGATTGGAATACAGTTTATGCAGATTATCAGGAGACTGCCGGAGTACAGGGAGAGGAGGCTGACCGATAATGGCAAAGAAAAAGCTGACGTATCTGATGCTGGCATCGGCGGTTCTGCTTCTTTTGAGCAGCGCAGTGGGAAGCACCAGAGCGGCGCTGACATATTACAGTGAAAATTATGTAGCAAAGATTACGGTTTCCCAGATTGGAGTAAGCCTGTTGGAAAATGGAGAAATTGTCAGCAGCCGGGATTATAATAAGAATGAGTGGAAAGTCAACACAAATAAAGGAGCCGGCTCTACAAGCGGCGAACTGCTTTCCAATATGCTGGGCCAGGAGGAAAAGCTGGCTCTGAACAAAAAATATGATGAGAAACTGACTGTAAAAAACAGCGGCTCCATTGATGAATATGTAAGAGTGCGCATTTACAGATATTGGATGAAGAACGGACAGAAAGTAACGACGCTTTCTCCGGATATGATTGATTTAAATTTGGTAAATACAGACCAATGGATCAAAAATCCCAACAATACGGCAGAATGTGTGGAGCTGTTTTATAAAGGAATTTTACCCACAGGAAAAGAGACAAAACCTTTTGCGGATACAATCCGTATTGACGGAAAACTGGCGTCGGAAGCAGCAATAGAAACAAACGGCGATACGATTAAGACGGTATATAAATATGACGGTGTGGAATTTCATGTGGATGTAGAGGTGGATGCAGTGCAGACGCACAATGCCCAGGATGCGATGAAAAGCGCATGGGGCGTGGATGCATCCGGTCTTGGAATTCTTTAAAGGAGGCGGGGAGAATGAAAAATAAGTGGAAATTAATAAGCCTTATGACAGTTTTGATTTTCATCCTTGCATCGTCTGTGTTGGTTTTCGCGGAAGACAGACAGGGGCCCTCCGGGTGGCAGGTAGTCTTTGACGGAAAAAAGCTGGAAAGTAATTTTACATCTGCAGACATGAGCAATGAAGCAAATGCCATGCAGCCGGGAGATTCGGTGGAGTTTACGGTTACGATTAAAAATACTTTTGACGGACAGGCAGACTGGTATATGAAAAACGAGGTGCTGGAGTCATTGGAGGATGCCGGAAATGCTGCAGGCGGTGCATATGATTATCTTTTGACTTATACAGATGCCAAAGGACAGACGACAACTCTTTATTCCAGTGAAAAATTCGGTGGAGAAGGCAAAATTAACGGAGTCGGACTGCATGGAGCAGCACAGACTCTTCAAAACTATTTTTATCTGGACCGAATGGGAAACGGGGAATCAGGCATCGTAAAGCTTAAGGTGGCATTGGATGGAGAAACGCTTGTCAATGATTATCAGAATACGCTGGCAAGGCTGCAGATGGATTTTGCCATAGAGCTGGTTTCTTCAGGGGGAGGCACCGTTCCTGGAGATCCGACGGGGTTGAGCACAGACCGGACTGCTGTAAAAACCGGTGATGATACAAAAATTATGCGGTATGTAATTTTGCTGTTTAGTTCCGGGATGATACTTTTAATAGGAGGAATCCTTATGCTCCGCAGCCAGCAGGAAGAAGAGGCAGAAAGAGGGGAGAAAGCAGTATGAGATGGTTAAGAAAGATATGCGTGAGTGTTCTGTTTTTTTCTCTTATGATAGCTGCAGACAGCCATACACTGGCTGCGGCAGAAGAATATACCTACACGGTGCGCCTGTATGCGGGGAACCAGGGAGTGATTGCCAGTGGAGGAGTTGCTGTCAAATCCCAGTCGGCGAGTATTTCATCCAAAAAAGATTGTGTGGAAATCAGCGGATTGAAATACGGCGATATGGTGTATATCCGCCCTCAGGAGGCAGTGAAGGTTACAGATGAAAGATATTACATAAGAGGAGTCAGAAGATCCGGAAGAGATAACGCAAAGTCAGAATCTCCGACATTCTATGTGGCATGTGACAGAGATTATGTAGCAGCGTACGGCGTGAAGGGCGATATGGCGTCATACACAGTCAATTATCAGGACGAATCAGGCAATACACTGATGAAGAGCGATACTTATTATGGAAATATCGGAGAACGGCAGTATGTATCTTCCCGTTATATCGAAGGGTATCAGCCGAAGTCCTTAAATATGGTAAAAACGTTGTCAGCCAATGCAGCAGAGAATGTATTTACGTTTCAGTATACACGGGTCACTGCAGGAGCAGCGGAAACGCCGGGAACATCTACGCCTCCTCCGGCAGCGCCCACAACGACCACTGCGGCATCAACTACGACGACTGACGGAAACGCAGGAACGCCGGGAGCAAATGATGGGGCAGACGCCGGAGACGGCGGCGAGAATGCCGAAGCACAGGATGCAGATGCCGGCGGCGATGCCGCAGACGCCGAAGAAACACTTCCGGGAGGAGACGCCGATGTGTCCCTTCCGGACGAAGAAGTTCCTCTGGATCAGCAGAACTTAGAGGATTTGGATGACGGCGAGGTTCCCATGGCAGATGTGAAACTGGAGCAGGGCACAGTGATGGGTTATACGCCTGTTTATATCGGCATCGGCGCAACAGCAGCAGCGGCATTGGCAGCAGCGGCGGTATATCTGCGCAAAAGACAGAAGAAACTGTCCGTAAAATCAGTGGGAAAGGAGAGCGGCAGAGAAACTGATCCTAAAAAATAATTATGAGAAAAAAGAGCGGAAAAATCTGCAGCATAGCGGGAACAATGCTGATTATACTTGTCATAGTATTGTGTTCTCTGTTGGTGCTGCCCGGAATATTTGGATATCATATGTATCATGTGCTCAGCGGCAGCATGGAGCCCAAAATGACGGTGGGAAGTCTTATTTATGTACAGGAAGGCGCGCCGGAGGATGTGGAAGAGGAAGACGTTATTGCTTTTTACAGTTCCCTGGAAGATACGGGGATTATTACCCACCGGGTGGTAGAAAACAATATAGTATCCGGTACATTCAAAACAAAAGGGGATGCAAATGAAAAAGAAGACCCCATGCCGGTGTCATACGATAATTATATCGGAGAAGTAATATTTACAATCCCCTGGCTGGGAAAAGCTCTGACCTGCATGACGTCTTTGTATGGAAAAATCGCGGCAGCATGCGTTGTTTTGCTGGGGGCAGTGTTGAATGTTGTTGGGGGCAGGTTGAGAGAGAAAGGGGATTTATAGAAAAAATAATGAGGTTGTACATAGAATAAATGGCTGCCGGAGGGTGCGGTTATAAAAATGGAAGACATATCGGATGTGATATGTTGTGAACTGTAGATGTAAACATTTCCAATAAACGCTTTATTTTAGCGGAAATGCGCATCTGCAAAAATACAACATATGCGGCTGGCTCATTTGTGGTGAATGGAAACTTGCAGATGTTGTGGTAAAGGAAGAAGGTGATATTTCTTTTATTCGTATCTGTAAACAGTTTAGCACAAAGAAAGGCGGTTGTATATGGAGATTACTTATCATTTAGGTAATTGTTAAATGTTTTTTGTCTTTGATGTGGATAACTATCCGTATAT
>CAJUEY010000011.1 GCA_910585825.1 uncultured Lachnospiraceae bacterium
GGAAATACTTCACGATAATACCGCCCATGATGTACTTGTGGTGGTTCTCAGCTTTGCGTTTCTTCTCGTTCTGCTTTTTCTTTTCATTGGCTACACGCTGTTTTGCCTGTTCCAATGCCTGTAATGCTTTCTCTAAGTTTTTGCTTGCGTCATTCTTGCTCTCAATCATTTCCGATACCTCGTTCTTTCTGTGCTGTGTTGATAGTTTTTGAAAATAAAAAAGGTAGCTGATTGTCTGTTAAGATAACCGCTACCTAAAGGTAAACAATATTCAGTTTTTATGTTTAATTCTGTTCCCAACAAACAAGAGGTTTGCACCAATATCAATTATCCATATCCAGATTAAATCTTATGATATTGTTCGTTTTCCGATTAGCAAAAATCTCTCCGTAACCAGTTGTAAGATTATACAGAACACTCCATTGTAGTTTGTCTATATTTCCATCAAAAATACCGACATCAGCCAATAATTGAACTGCCTGACCTTCCTCAAGTATACCGTTATTCGCTTCTATCGCATTTTGCACTTTATCATAGCGTTCAAATTCAGTCCCTCCTTCTCCGATATTCAAACCGTCATAGGCAATAAAATTAGAAGCAATTTGATATTCGTCCTCCGCTTCAACGACACAAAGCTCTTGATTTACATATTCCACAATGACAGAATGCCCACTTGCATCAGCAATTAAATAATGGCAATCAATACCTCCAGAAAAATATATATTATATTGTTTTAACAATTCAATGGCTTCTTCCACTGTAGCCGCTTTATCAAGTACAAGCCGCATTGCTGTGGTTGTATTTAATGTTATATTGTCGGGATTATATGGGGCTTCCGCTTCTAGCACTGAAAGCGTAGCAATCGCAAGCCCTTTCTCATTCATTCCGTCAAAGGGAAGAAATGGTGCGGCTAATGTCAGGAAATCATCAAAAAGAGAACCACTTGGTAAATTGTCCTCAGAATATCCTGCAAAAGAAAGATTGACGGTGGAAACCGAAGCATATCCATTATTAGGTGCAGTGTAAAGTTGTAAAGACGGGGCATATAAATAATCAAAATTTCTTCCAAACAAAATATCGCCATTCTCATTTTTTACGACAAAAGCTGTGCAGCCGTCTCCTGTAACACCCAAATTTATTGGCAGTCCTTTCAACAACTTTTTTGTTACAAATGCTTCAATGTCCGCATCATTTTCAGCACCAATTTCCAGAAAGTCATCAAATCCATAATCGCCATAATAGGTCATTTGATACATTCCGTAATCATCAACCTTTTTCAATGACATAAGAGAGCGCAATTCATTTCTAAACAATACAAGTGCTGCGATTATAATAATCAACAAAGCTATTCCTATACCTACTATAACCCGAAGAACAATTTTCTTTTTTTGTTTCATATTTACCTCACTCCATAATTTCAATTTGTTTAATTATCCAACGCTGTTATTTTACCATAAGCACATACATAATTCCATTAAATTTTGCTTAATCTCCCTTTGCCTTATTCTTTGCAATCATCATCTGCCTTGCCCGTTCCCTCTGCTCTGTGCTGACCGCCCTCGGCTTGCGGTAGCTGACGTGTGATTTCGGAAAGGAATAGGTTTTAGATACCTCGTCCTGCCCTGTCAATCTGTATATGTCGGGAAAGTCTGCAACAAGCGTGTCAAGTTTCCGCATGACCGCCTTATCCCTTGTATAGAGGGTGGCAGTCTGTTCTCCTGCATTATAATTGAGAATACTTTCCTGCTCGTATCGTGAAAGTTTCATAGTACCATATCCCCCTTTCCTTTGCTGTGGGTTCTGTGCTGTTTTCCCTCGGCAACTGTCGGCTGTTTTGCCTGTTCCTTTGCTTTGGCTAACCTTGTCTTTATGGAGTGGTCACGCTCGGTCAGTTTCCGTCTTTTGGTGGTGGCGGTCAGTTCCGCACACGTTTTTTCTGACAGGGCATTTAATTTCTTCAAAGTATCGCTTACTATCTGCTTTGTGTCACTGTCCTTTATCTGCGGAAGAATAGCGGACAGACTGGCGCACGTTTCCGCTTTGCTCTGCTCCCCAAACTGATAGATTAAGTTGATTTCATCAGCGTTAAAAGGTATCTGAAAATTTGCGCCCTCACATAAACGCTCCACGCCCACGCACTTAGGGAGATTTCCTGTCAGTTCGTAATTATCCCTTGCTGTGATTGTTCCATGATTGTCGGTCTGCCTTACCTCGACTTCGCACTGGCTTTTCTGCTCCAACACAAGCCACTGGTATTTGTCGCTTTCTTTGGTGAATACAGTCTGATGCGCATTGGAGTGTGTCCTGCTATGGATATATTTGTCTGTGGTGCTGTAATAGTCCAAAATCTGCTGTTCCTGCTTTTTATTCATGGTCTTTGCCCTCCTGTGATATGGATTGATTGATATGATTGGTTGGTTTCGGTGCTGATATATGGTTTTCTTCCGTTAATTGTCGGGAGATTGGATTGCGGAATACTGTTGTTGGGTATTTCTCCGACTGTGGGAATAGGGGATTATTTCTTACGGTAATTACCGCATGAAAAAAAGCTATAACCGTTACTGTCATAGCCTTTAAGGATTGAGGAAGTCCCTTTTTTATTTATATTTGTTTTGTCACCCCTCCGCACTATCCAACATCTGTTGGGTATCACAGATGGGAAACACACTCTGGGTCTGTTTTTAAAAATCAACTCTGTTTTCGGTTGAAAAAAGAGTTGATTTGTTCTATAATTTAAGAAATATACGATTTTGGGAAGAATGGAGGAAGAGATATGGCATTTTTAACAAGCTTGCTTGGATATTTGGGAAAAGTTGTTTTATATGTAATTTTAGCAGTTTTGGGTGTTTTTGCAGGAAAGAAGCTGCGTGACAGCAAAGATGCAAAAGTGGCATTGGAGGATTCTGGTGTAAAGACAAAAGAATAAGTAAACTTGTTTTGGAGGAATTTGTTGTGAAACAGAAATTTGGAGTAAATGAGCTGCGCAGGATGTATCTGGAATTTTTTGAGAGCAAAGATCATCTTGCGATGAAGAGTTTTTCTCTGGTGCCGCATAACGATAAGAGCCTTCTGCTGATCAATGCAGGTATGGCGCCCTTAAAACCGTACTTTACCGGACAGGAGATTCCGCCGAGAAAGCGGGTGACGACCTGTCAGAAATGCATTCGTACCGGGGACATTGAAAATGTAGGAAAGACGGCAAGACATCTGACTTTTTTTGAAATGCTGGGTAATTTTTCCTTCGGCGATTATTTTAAGCATGAGGCAATCGCCTGGTCCTGGGAATTTTTGACAGAGGTTTTAGGACTGGAGGAGGATCGTCTTTATCCTTCCATTTATGGAGAGGATGAAGAGGCATTTGAAATCTGGAATAAAGAGGTTGGAATTCCGGCAGAGAAGATAACAAGATTTTATAGAGATCCGAAAACGGGGAAATGCGATAATTTCTGGGAGCATGGCGCAGGTCCCTGCGGTCCTTGTTCCGAGATTTACTATGACAGGGGCGAAAGCTATGGCTGCGGCAGTCCGGATTGTAAAGTCGGCTGTGACTGCGACCGTTTCATGGAAGTATGGAACAATGTCTTTACCCAGTTTGACGGCGACGGCAAAGGCGGTTATGAAGAATTAGAGCAGAAAAATATCGATACCGGAATGGGACTGGAACGCCTTGCCGTTGTAATGCAGGATGTAAATTCCGTGTTTGACATTGATACGATGAAAGCGATTCGGGATAAGGTTTGTGAATTGTCCGGCAAAACATATCAGACAGATGCGGTTGACGATATTTCCATCCGCTTGATTACAGATCATATCCGTTCTTCTACTTTTATGGTTTCCGACGGTATTATGCCCAGCAATGAAGGAAGAGGCTATGTACTGCGAAGATTGATCCGACGGGCAGCGCGTCATGGCAAGATGCTGGGAATTAATGGAACTTTCCTTGCCAAATTGAGCGAGACGGTGATCAATGAGAGCAAAGACGGTTATCCGGAACTGGAAGAGAAGAAAGATTTTATTTTCCGTGTTCTGACACAGGAAGAAGAGAAGTTCCACAAGACGATTGATCAGGGACTTACCATTTTGTCAGATATGCAGACAGAAATGGAGAAGAAAGGTGAAAAAGTTCTTTCCGGAGAAGAGGCGTTTAAGCTTTATGATACTTATGGATTCCCCATTGATCTGACACAGGAAATTTTGGAGGAAAAAGGATTCTCTATTGACCAGGCAGGATTTGAATCTGCCATGGAAGAGCAGCGGATGAAAGCCCGTAAAGCAAGAAAAGCAACCAATTATATGGGCGCAGATGTGACGGTTTATGAGTCCATTGATCCGGGTATTACAACAGAGTTTGTAGGATATGACAATCTTTCCTGTACTTCTGAGATTACAGTAATGACGACGGAAACAGAGATTACAGAAGCGTTGTCTGACGGAGAAATCGGAACGATTTTTGTGGAAAAGACGCCGTTTTATGCCACCATGGGCGGTCAGAATGCAGACACCGGAATCATCCGTACCGATGATTTTGAATTTGCAGTGGAAGATACGGTTTCCATGCTGGGCGGCAAAGTCGGACACATAGGCAGAGTGACCAAAGGTATGGTGAAGACCGGAGATACAGTAGAACTTATTGTAGATGAAAGCAGACGTTTGGCGATTGGGAAGAACCACAGCGCTACCCATCTGCTCCAGAAAGCCCTTCGGGAAGTTTTAGGCAGCCATGTGGAACAGGCTGGTTCCGATGTCAATGCAGATCGTCTTCGTTTTGATTTTACTCATTTTTCTGCCATGACGAAGGATGAACTGGCAAAAACCGAAGCGATTGTCAACGAGAAAATAGCAGAAGCTTTGGATGTTGCGACAGATATTATGACGCTGGAAGAGGCGAAGAAGACGGGGGCTATGGCATTGTTTGGTGAAAAGTACGGCGAAACGGTACGTGTTGTACGTATGGGAGATTTTTCAACAGAACTTTGCGGCGGCACCCATGTGGCAAATACATCATCCATTACAGCGTTTAAGATTATCAGTGAATCTGGCGTTGCAGCAGGAGTCAGAAGAATCGAAGCTTTTACAAGTGACGCCGTATTTGCATACTATGACAAAATCGAGGCAGAACTGGAACAGGCTGCATCCATGCTTAAGACAAGTCCTGCGGAGCTTCTGAGCAAGATTGAACATCTGCAGAATGATCTGAAAGCGCTGCAAAGCGAAAATGAATCCTTAAAGAGCAAAGCAGCCAAAGATGCTCTGGGGGATGTCATGGATCAGGTGACGGAAGTAAAAGGCGTAAAAGTTCTGGCTGCGAGAGCAGACGGGGTAGATATGAATGGTCTTCGGGATTTGGGAGACCAGTTAAAAGAGAAACTGGAGGAAGGCGTTGTCGTACTGGCATCAGAAAAAGACGGCAAAGTCAATTTAATTGCCATGGCAACGGAAGACGCCATGAAGAAAGGCGCCCATGCCGGTAATCTGATTAAGGGCATTGCCGGAAAAGTCGGAGGCGGCGGAGGCGGCCGTCCGAATATGGCGCAGGCAGGCGGCAAGAATCCGGCCGGAATTGATTCTGCCTTAGAAGAAGCAAAATCAGTTTTAGAAAATCAGCTGCCATAACAGTTTACTGCAGTGTGGAAATTTTTGGCATGGCAGTAACATAAGGACACTTTATTCATCGGTAATGGAAAGTCTTTTTCTGAAATATTCCAGAATAAAGTGTCCTTATATGTTCTTTATATAGGAGGAATTAGTATGAAAAAATTGAAAAGAAGATATCTTTCACTGTTTTTAGCGGGATGTCTGTCAGTTGGCGCATTTTTGCCCTTTGGGAGGACGTCTGATGTAAAGGCAGCGGCAAATCTTACGGAAGGTCTGGTTGGATATTGGACATTTGACGGTACGTCAGATGCAGAACAAATGGCCAATCAGGTTTCGGGACAGAGTTGTACGGCAACAAAGGCGGGCAGCGGTGTTGAATTAAAAAATGACGGCGGCGTATCCGGCGGAAGCTTGTATTTCAGCAAACAGGACAGCTCTTATCTCAAGCTGAATTTGAAAGAGGCAGATCAGGGATTGAATGCGGCGGAGCAGGATTTTTCCATTGCGGCATGGGTGAAATTTGACGCGAATCCTTTTTCGGCAGGCACGGATAAGGTCAATCTTTTTCAGCAGACTGCGGATATATCCAATACAAATGCGAATGGCAGGACGATTGTCTATTTAAATTCCGCGAAAAAATACGGCACATATCTGACGGGAAGTGATGCTGTATGCAATCAGGAGATATCCCCAGGAAACTGGCAGCATATTGTATTCACCAGCAATCATTCCACGAAAAAGGTACAGTTTTATGTTAATGGAAGACTTGCATCTGAAAATACGCTGACAGGAGATTTCGCCAATGCAGCTACGGATATTCTGGTGGGAGCGCATAAAAATCTTCAGGCATCCGGCGCAATCAAAGGCAGCATTGATGAACTGCGTTATTACAGCAAAGTCATAGACCAGGATACGGCGAAAGCTTTATATGATGCATTTGGCAGTATAGTGGAGATGGAAACGCTTTCTGCAAAGCTGCAGACGCTGATTACAGAGGCAGAGGGATTAAACGGCGGGGACGAAGAGAAAAAAGAGCTTCTTTTAGCGGCAATTGCAGAAGCAGAAGCGTTTTTGGAGGCGGGCGCGCCGACAGTAGAGACGCTGACGGAGCAGCTTGCAAAGCTTCAGAGCGCGGTTGATGCATATAAGAAAACAGCGGTTATATCCATTGCAGTCGATTCAGGCGAAGAAATCAGGGAAATTTCGGATGCCATGTTCGGCATTAATCACAGATACCACAATGACGGGTACAGTTCCTGGAACTCTGAAGAGCAGAAAATGGAACCTCAGTTTGATCAATTGACAAAGGAAGCTGCTTTCGGTTCCGTACGGTATCCGGGAGGAACGGTGGCGAATTTATATGATTGGAAGAAAGCGATCGGTCCGGTTGCAGAAAGAAAAAAGACGATTCATGGGAATACGAAAGAACCTATTGAGCCGAACTTTGGCGTGGATGAAGCAATGAGCTGGATTTACGATGAACTGGATGCCGAGGCTGTCTGGGTTTATGCAATGGGACAGGGAAGCGCCGAGGATGCGGCAGATTTGTTTGAGTATTTAAACGCGCCTGCAGACGGTGATTTGACAAATCCAAATGGCGGCGTGGATTGGGCAGAAGTACGCGCTGAGAACGGACATGAAAAGCCTTACGGCGTCACCCGGTTTGAAATCGGAAACGAAATGGGGCTCTGGGGACAGAATTACTGGATGCCCGGCTGCGGCGACTCTAGTTATGCAGGTATGGCAAATGCTTATGTAAACGGCGGAGAAATGACTTTTACAAAGGAAAGAGCCGTACAGGAAGAAGACTGGAGGGACAGTGCGGCCAATTCTGACGGAACTGCGGGACAGGTGCGTTACGCCAGATATAAGTTTGTAAAAGAAGGCAGCGCCCATGTGTATGTCGATGATGAGGATTGGCAGATTGTGGATTCTCTTAACGGGCAGGGAGCCAAAAATGTCTGTGAATTTGAGTATGAAACAGGAAAGATCACCTTTGGAGACGGTACAAACGGCAACATTCCCACAAACGGGCATACGATTACGGTAACGTATACCAGTTTGCAGGACGGATTTACGGCATATTATGATGCGCTAAAGGATATTGCGGCAGAGCTTGGCATGGAAGTGGAAGTTTATACCTGTATGGAAAGAGCGGCGGCAATCACAGCATTGCAAAATGCCGGGAATCAGTATGACGGAGCAGTGATTCATCCTTACAGCGAAACAAGCCCAAATTATGATTATGTCATTTCTGAGGATGATCCGTTGTTTTATGAAAAAGTATTGGGACGCTCTCTGCAGCATAATATGACGCGTGTGCAGGAGTTAAAAGATCTTATGGGAGAGGGAAAAGTGCCTGTAGTTTCGGAATTCGGCATTTACAGACACAATTCACAGTTTATCCGCGCCATTGGGCATGCAGTTTATATTGCAAATGAAATGATTGATTATATCAATTTTGGCACGCCGTATCTGAACAAGCATTGCCTGGTGGATTACCCAAAGGGATCGGATAATCTTGGAACGGGAGCGCAGTGTGTGATTCAGGCGCATGTGAACAATGACGGAACAAAAGATTTTGTGTCAACGCCCTCCGCGAAAGCATTTTCCATTTTTAACAATATGACGGGCAGCGTGCAGGTTGGACAGACAGTCAACGGAAACGACACATACTATACATTTGAATTTAACGGCAGTTACGATGTGCCTGTTTTAAAGGTGATTTCCACAAAGGATGAAGAAGGAAATATTTATGTGACGGCAATCAATAACCGGAAGAATGATACAACGTCTGTTACAGTCAAAGTCGATGACAGAAATTTAGCGGGCGAAGAAATTGAAATCCAGTATTTAACTTCGGATACTGTGTATGATGAGAATACAGTGGAGAATCCGAATTATGTGGATGTAGTCAAAACAACAACAGTCTGCGAGCAGGAGACGATTACTTATGATCTGGCTCCGCATTCGATCACTGCTTTTCGGATTCTGGCAGAGAAGAAGGTTTCCGTTTCCGTTCGTGCGGAAACAGGTGGAACGGCAGAGGGCGGCACAGAAGTAAAAGCAGGCAGTGAAGTTACGGTAACGGCGGCGCCGGATACGGGATATGTATTTGACGGCTGGTATGCAGGGGAAGAGAAAGTATCAGATCATACCGTCTATACATTTACAGCGACAGAAGATACGGAACTGACTGCAAAGTTTATAAAACAAGAGATACCGAAGAATGATGATCCGTCACAACTGCCTGTAGTCGGCAATAAAGTGACAGATACGGTTACAAACGGAACGTATATCGTTACGACATCTGTTTCGTCGGGGATTGAGGTTGCGTATACAGGAATGGCCAATATGAATCTGACATCATGTACCGTTCCAAATTCCGTAAAGATCAACGGTGTAGACTGCAAAGTTACATCTATAGCTGCGGGAGCATTTACGAATAATAAGAAGCTTACCAGTGTCACGATAGGGGATCAGATCGAAAAAATCGGAGAAAACGCTTTTTCCGGATGCAGTAATTTAAAAACGGTAACACTAGGAAAAAATGTGACCGAAATCGAGAAAAAAGCATTTTATAAGAATACTTCTTTAAAAAAGATTACAATTCCGGCAAGTATTAAAAAAATCGGAGCAAGCGCATTTCAGGGAGCAAAGAAACTGAAAACCATTACAATTAAGACAAAGAAACTGACCAAGAAAACCGTAGGAAAAAACGCTTTTAAGCAGATTCATGCAAAGGCAAAAATCAAAGTACCCGCTAGTAAAGTGCAGGCTTATAAGAAATTGCTGAAATCCAAAGGACTCTCTTCTAAGGTTTCTGTAAAAAAATAAAAACAAAAGAAAATACAAGGAATGGCAATAATTTTGAGAAAATCGGTTGACGAATGGAAAAATTATGCTATAATAAATTCTAGTGCAATAAAATATTACCCAGACAGTTGAATATGCACAATACGCAACTGGAGGGAGGTTAGGTGTGAGACTATGTCGAATGTAATCGTCAAAGAAAACGAGACTTTAGACAGCGCTTTACGCAGATTCAAAAGAAACTGTGCAAAGGCCGGAATTCAGCAGGAGATTCGTAAAAGAGAACATTACGAAAAGCCAAGCGTAAGACGTAAGAAAAAGTCTGAAGCAGCAAGAAAACGTAAATATAACTAAGAGAATCGTGATAAGAAGAAGCTTGTAAGAGCTTCTTCTTTTTTGCCAGAATTTTTGAAAAAACAACTGCTTGTCCTTTTCTTTATAGTATGCTAAAATATTTAAAGTTTTAATAGCAGGAACAGAAAGGCGGTGGATTACATGAAATCATGTTCCGTGACAGATATCGGAATGTGCCGGAAAATGAATCAGGATTATTTATATGCATCAGAGATACCGGTAGGTAATCTGCCGAATCTTTTTATTGTAGCAGATGGCATGGGCGGCCATAATGCGGGAGAATATGCGTCTATGCACTCCATAGATACGATTGTACAAGAATCAGCAGTCTCCAAAGCAATGCATCCGGTGGAGATTTTGGAGAATGCCATTCGGAAAGCGAATCAGAGACTGATTCATAAAGCGGTAGAAGATATTTCTATGTGGGGCATGGGTACTACCGTGGTTGCAGCTGTGATTTCAGGCAGCTGCTTGTATACTGCCAATGTAGGAGACAGCCGTTTGTATATTGTAAGGGATTCTATGATTCAGATCACACGAGACCATTCTTATGTAGAAGAAATGGTAAGACGGGGAGAGATTGAAAGAGAGGCTGCCAGAAATCATCCGGATAAGAACATCATTACCCGGGCAGTGGGAGCCGTATCAGAAATAGAAATAGATTTTTTTGAAACAGAATTGGAACCGAAAGATCAGATACTTTTATGCTCAGACGGATTGACGAATATGATTGAGGATGCTGAAATTTGCAGAATCATACGAGAACAGAGAAATCTCTGCAGAGCGGCGGAGGAACTGATCCGAACTGCTAATCAAAACGGAGGAAGAGACAATACGACAGTAATCATAATCGATCCATTTTCTGACAGAACGTAGATTGAGCGTTCAGAAAGGAGGAAGAGATGTTAAAAGCAGGAATGTTTGTAGCAGACCGCTATGAAATCATAGGAAAGATCGGCACCGGCGGAATGTCAGATGTCTATAAAGCAAGAGATCATATATTAGGACGTTTTGTTGCCATTAAAGTATTGAAACAGGAATTCAGCGAAGATGTGAATTTTGTGGTAAAATTCCGGACAGAGGCCCAGTCGGCAGCAGGACTTGAGCATCCCAATATTGTCAATATCTATGATGTCGGCAGTGAAGAAGGCATGCATTATATTGTCATGGAATATGTAGAGGGCGTTACCCTTAAGACTTATATTGAGAAAAAAGGCAGGCTCACTTACAAAGAGGCTGTCAGTATTGCCATTCAGGTGGGCAGGGGCATGGAGGCAGCTCATGCCAAGAGTATCATTCACAGAGATATCAAGCCTCAGAATATTCTGATTTCTACAGAGGGAAAGGCCAAGGTAACGGATTTCGGCATTGCAAGAGCCGTTTCCAACAATACGATCAGCGCGGATGTTATGGGTTCCGTACATTATGCATCGCCAGAGCAGGCGCGCAACGGTTTTGTAGACAGTAAAAGCGATATTTACTCCCTTGGCATCGTTATGTACGAGATGGTGACAGGCCGTGTGCCTTTTGACGGAGAGACCACGGTTTCCATAGCAATACAGCATTTGCAGGAGGAGATGCCTTCTCCCAGGACTTATGCAGCAGAGCTTCCCATCAGTCTGGAAAAAATTATTTTGAAATGTACGCAGAAAAGTCCGGACCGTCGGTATGGCGGTACGACGGAACTTTTGGGAGATTTGAAACAGGTTTTGGTGCATCCGGATGTGGATTTTGTAAAAATGGCAGACGGCAGTATGAATCGCACCAGAGTCATGGATGAGAGAGAAGTCAATGAAATCAAAAATGCCAGAAATCCCAAAGCAGAAGAACCGAGGAGAAACTACGAAGAGCCGGAGGAAGATTCGGAAGAAGAGGAAGAAGGAGACGGTTTTTTAAATCCAAGGCTGGAGAAAGCCGTGACAATCGGCGGCGTCATTGCAGCTTTGATTATTGTGGCAATTGTAGTTTATCTGGCAGGAAATATATTTGGTATATTCGGCGGTTCTGATAAGGAGAAGGAGAAGGACACAGAAGAACCTTCCGTAATCAATACAGAGCAGGTCAAAAAAGAACAAGTTTCCATGATTGAGGTAAGGGGAAAGACCTTTGATGAGGCGAAAGAAGCGCTAAAGGAAATCGGACTTGGCATCAGAGAGGCGGGAACAGGTTCTTCCGATGAATATGATAAGGGACAGATCATGTCTCAGGATGTGGAAGAAGGAGAAAAAGTAGATGTCAACACAACGATCTATGTATATATCAGTACAGGGGCGGGAGAAGTTCAGATTCCCAGTGTTTTGGACTATGACAGTGAAGCGGCAATGAATATGCTTAGAGATCAGGGATTTGATCCGGTGCGCAAATACGAATACAGTGATACGGTAGCTTCCGGCAAAGTCATTTCCCAGACGCCTTCCGGAGGCACGCCCGGGAAAAAAGGAGATACAGTTACAATTGTAGTCAGCCAGGGAAAAGAAGCGGTTGCAGTACCGGGGGTATTGAACCGGTCACAGGAAGAGGCTGTTAATATGCTGACACAGGCGGGACTCACCGTTACCAGCACTTCTACGGAACCCAGCGATACGATACCGGCAGGCAATGTTGTCAATCAAAGTATTCCGGAGGGAAAATACGTAGACAGAGGAACTGGGATCACCCTTGTAATCAGTTCCGGGAGCAATAAGGATTATTATTTCTGCAAAGCAGAGATTTCTCTTCCCACCAATGCGGAGGTGGTGTCTGCAGATATCGTATTAACTGCTTCTGACGGCACGCAGTTACAGACATGGTCCGGTGTGAAAAGCTCCAAATTCCCCTATAAGATCAGCCGTGGGGACATTGAAAACTGTGACAGCGGAACCATCAGGATTACCTGGCATCTGGCAGACGGCAGTACCAGTACGCAGACAGATAATGTGATGTTTACGAAACAATAATTGGGATTTTTATGACAGGAAAGATTATCAAAGGCATTTCCGGATTCTACTACGTACACGCAGCAGAATCCGGAATTTATGAATGTAAAGCAAAAGGAATTTTCCGCAATCGGAAAATAAAGCCCCTGGTGGGAGACAACGTCGAAATAGACGTATTGGATGAAAAAGAAAAAAAAGGAAATATTATTGATATTAAAGAGCGGAAAAACGAATTGATTCGTCCTGCTGTTGCCAATATTGATCAGGCGCTTTTGATTTTTGCAGCAGCAAAGCCGGAACCGAATTATAGTCTTTTGGAGCGTTTTCTGATTATGATGCGCTGTCAGCAAATTCCGGTGATCATTTGCTTTAATAAATCCGATTTGTGCAAAAATGAGAAAATGGAGCAGATTGCCGATGTCTATAAAAAATGCGGTTTCCCCCTTTTGTTTACCAGCGCAATATTGAATCAGGGGATAGAAGATTTATTTTTTCTGCTGGAGGGTAAGACAAGCGCTGTCGCGGGTCCTTCCGGCGTGGGTAAATCGTCCATAGTCAACCGGCTGCAGGATGAAGTGCAGATGGAGACAGGAGATATCAGCAGAAAGATTGAACGGGGGAAAAATACTACAAGACATTCTCAGTTGATTCATATAAAAGAGAATACGTATATTATGGATACGCCGGGATTTGGTTCGTTAGATCTTTTGGGAATCCATTCCGATACATTGTGGAGTTATTATGAGGAATTCCTGCCTTATGAACCGGACTGCAGATTCAAAGGCTGCAGCCACATCAATGAACCAAACTGTGGAATCAAGCAGGCGTTGGAGGAAGGAAAGATTCACAGACAGCGTTACGAAAATTATGTCAGCTTATATCGGGAACTAAAAGAAAATGAAAAATTTGAGTGGAGGAAGTTATGAATTGTTTATCACCGTCTTTGTTATCGGCAGATTTTGCCAATCTGGGAGAGCAGGTTGCCCTGTTGGATGCGGCAGGCGCCCAGTATGTGCATATTGATGTAATGGATGGAATGTTTGTACCGAGTATTTCCATGGGAATTCCGGTGATTCAATCTATCCGTCCTGTCAGCGACCGGATTTTTGACGTTCATCTGATGATACAGGACCCGGACCGCTATATTGATGATTTTGTCAATGCAGGTGCAGATATTATTACAGTACATGCCGAGGCCTGCGTCCATTTAGACCGTTCGATTCAGAAAATTAAGGAGAAAGGAATTCTTGCGGGCGTGGCGTTAAATCCGGCAACTTCCCTCAGTGCAGTGGAGTATGTCTTAGAGGAAGTAGATATGGTTTTAGTTATGACAGTTAATCCGGGATTTGGCGGACAGAAATTAATTCCCTATACCATAGATAAAATCAGAGATTTGAGAAGTATGCTGGATGAAAGAGGCTTAAAAACAGATATTGAGGCAGACGGCGGCGTGACACTGGATAATGTGGGAAAAGTGCTTGGGTCCGGTGCAAATATCGTAGTGGCGGGAAGTGCGGTTTTTGGCGGAAACATAAAAGAAAACATTGAAAATTTTTTGCATTATATGACGGAACAGGAACAAAAATGAGAAGAGCAGTAATCATAGCCGGCGGACAAATCGAAGAGGATTTCTGTCTGGCATATATAGAGCGTTATGCATTTGAACATAAAGTTGCAGTAGATTTTGGCTTGGAGTTTTTTTATCATACCGGAATAAAACCGGATCGGATTGTGGGCGATTTTGATTCTGTGGATTCAAAGGCGCTTTCTTTTTTTGAAGAGCAGGATCAAACAGAGTGGCTGCGTCTGATTCCGGAAAAAGACGATACAGATACGGAGGCTGCGTTGAGAGGCTTGATCCGGGAGGGGTATGAAGAGATTCATATCCTAGGCGGCATTGGAAGCAGATTGGATCATACGCTGGGAAATATAGAACTTCTGGGGATTGGGCTCATGATGGGAGTCCGGATTTTTCTGGTGGATTCCCATAACAGAATCCGCATGATCAGAGAAGGAATTACCATTTCCAGAAAAGAGCAGTATGGAGATTATATTTCCCTCCTTCCCTTCACGCCGCAGGTTACGGGTATCACTTTGACCGGTATGAAATATCCGCTGACGGATTATACCATGGTGTGCTACACGACGATTGGGATCAGCAATGAAATCGTAGCAGAGGAAGGAAAAATTTCTTTAAAGGATGGAATTCTGCTGATGTTTGAGACGAAAGATTAAAATCGGCGGTTCGATAAAAAACGCCCGGGGAAACATGCAGGGAGGAACCTACAGTGCAGGAAAGCAGATTATTTAAGATTGTGTATCATCTGCTTGATAAAGGACGGGCCACGGCTCCGGAATTAGCAGAAAAATTTGAAGTATCTGTAAGAACGATTTACCGGGATATTGATGCGCTAAGCAGTGCAGGCATCCCTGTTTATGCGGAAACAGGTCGAAACGGCGGCATTCATTTGATGAATGATTTTGTTTTGGACAAAGCCGTATTGTCCGAGGAAGAAAAGCAGGAAATATTAACAGCATTGCAAAGCATAAACTATACGCAGCATATCAGCGGCAGTCAAACCTTGCAAAAGCTCTCTGCGATATTTCATCTCAGTTCGGAGAATTGGCTTGAAGTGGATTTTTCCAGATGGGGAAACAAGGGGAGTGACAATGAGAAATTTGAATTGCTCAAATCAGCGGTAATTCATCAAAAATGCATAAAAATAACCTATGCAAATTCCTGCGGAACTATTAAAGAAAGAATTGTCCAGCCGTTAAAGATGTCATATAAGTCTATGGCGTGGTACTTAAAAGCGTATTGTACAGAACAACAGGATTACCGCATTTTTAAGCTGACTCGCATTATAGATTTGGAAATTCTTACGGATGGTTTTTGCAAAAGAGCATTTCCGAAATTAGATGAAACGATGGGTCAAGCTTACAATACAATCGTACTGCGTTTTCCCCGAAATATGTCCTATCGTGTTTACGATGAATTTGATCAAACGAGGATAAACAGACAGGAAAATGGAGATTTAATTGTATCTGCTGAAATGCCGGAAGATGAATGGCTCATAGGGTATGTATTATCATTTGGAACACAGATAGATATTATCGAGCCTGCGTATCTTAAAAATATTGTGGCAGAACAGGCAAAGAAAATTTATGAAAAATATACCTTATGAAACGGTCGGATAGTCAAAATAAAAGCCCGAAGAGTATAAAACCTGACATAGGATGTCAGCATTTGTGTGCTACACTGTTCATGTAACCAAACAGATTTTGTATTTAGGAGGATGGAACATGAACGAAAAATATTGTCAATGCTGTGGTATGCCAATGGGCAATACCGATGAACTGTACGGGAGAAATAAGGATGGAAGCAAAAATGAGGATTACTGCAGGTATTGTTTTGAAAATGGTGCTTTTACAAGCGATTGCACAATGGACGAAATGATTGAGTTTTGTATTCCTCATATGGTAAAGGCTCATTCTGATATGACAGAAAATGAAGCCCGAAGCATGATGAAAACGTTTTTTCCCACACTCAAGCGGTGGAAAACAGCGTAATTTTCAAAGGTTTGCGCCGACGGCAGTGGTAAAACCATCAATAGGATAAGGGAAGATGTTTATTTGCAACATATTCTTCTGCAAAATGCGCCGCTACAGCCCCGTCTGCAGCGGCGGTTATAATTTGCCGGACTGCTTTTGTTCTGACGTCGCCGGCGGCAAATACACCGGGCAGGTTTGTTTTTGTAGTTTCATCTGCAGCGATATATCCCAAATCATCTAGCATTAACTGTTCCTTGAACAATTTTGTTTCCGGACTTCTGCCAATACTGATAAATAAGCCGTCCAATTTGATTTCTTTTGAATCGCCGTTCTTGTTTTTGAGGAGTACGCCTCTGAGCTTTTGGTCATACATAAACTGCTCTACCTGTGAATTCCATATAAATTCCATGTTTTCGGTTTTCATAAGAGATTCGTGATAAATCTTTGCAGCCCGCAGTGTTTCCCGGCGATGTATCACATATACTTTGCGGCATATTTTGGAAAGAAGCAAAGCATCTGCAGCCGCAGAATTTCCACCGCCGACAACAGCGACTGTTTTATCTCGATAAAACATACCGTCACAGGCAGCGCAGTATGCAATTCCCCTGCCGATAAGCATTTCTTCATCCTTGATCCCTAAGTGTTTATGGTCGGCGCCTGTTGCTATTATGACGGTTTTTGCGTAGTAATCCCCTGTGTCAGAAGTTATTTTCCTGGGCATTGCCTGTAAATCAACGGAGAGCGCTTCGGTTTGGATTGTCTGTGTGCCAAACTGTTCTGCGCCCTGCTGCATTTTTGAACCCAGAGTAAAGCCGTCAATTCCTTCGTGAAAGCCGGGATAGTTATCAATCTGCTGCGTCTGCGTCATCTGGCCGCCTGCCGCAAATTTTTCGAGTAAAAGGGTGTCAAGTCCGGCTCTTACAGCATATAATGCCGCTGTGTATCCTGCAGGTCCGCCGCCGATGATGATGGTATCGTAAATTTTGTTTTCCATAACAAAGCTCCTTTTGGATTTTTGTAATTATTATATCCAAAAAGAGCTTTTCTGCAGTTGGTTTCTTATGCCAGCATATTAAGAATTTTTGCTTTCGGTACAGCACCCGTTGACTGATTGACAACTTTGCCGTTTTCCATTACAAAGAGCGAGGGGATGCTCATAACCTGAAAGGAAGAAGCCAGATCCTGATGTTCATCGACATTTACTTTGCATACTTTATATTCAGGATGCTCGCTGGCGATTTCTTCTACAATGGGGCTGACCATGCGGCAGGGGCCGCACCAATCGGCATAAAAGTCGAGAAGGACTTTCCTGTCGCTCTTTAATACCTCGTCTTCAAAGTTATTCTGATCAATTTTTACAACAGACATAATAAAATCTCCTTTTGATAATATGTTTACAAGAATTTTTAAACACGGTTTAGTGTTTACAGTATAATGTGTTTTTTATTCCGTTTTTGTGACAATGTAACAAAATATTTCGAGTTTTGCCGCCGCAGATAGAAAGAGAAAATCCTGCGATTTACTTTTGTGTCCCGGTATGCTATACTGTCATAAATATTGAGGTTTGTATAATATATGACCGTATGCCGTTGAAACGGTATGAAACCAAAGAATCTGGAAAGAAAATTCAAAGGAGATTAAGGTAAAATGAAACTAGGCATCGTAGGACTTCCCAACGTAGGAAAAAGCACATTATTCAATTCACTGACAAAAGCGGGAGCAGAGTCTGCAAATTATCCTTTTTGTACCATTGATCCCAATGTAGGGATTGTTGCGGTACCGGATGAGAGATTAAAACAGCTGGGCGATATGTACCGTTCCAAAAAAGTGACGCCCGCAGTGATTGAATTTGTAGACATTGCGGGTCTGGTAAAGGGAGCCAGCAAAGGAGAAGGACTCGGCAACCAGTTTCTGGCCAATATCAGAGAGGTAGATGCAATCGTACATGTTGTGCGCTGCTTTGAAGATGGCAATGTGGTGCATGTAGACGGAAGCATTGATCCGGTCCGGGATATAGAAACAATCAATCTGGAGCTTATTTTTTCGGATATTGAAATCTTAGAGCGCCGGATTGCCAAGACTTCAAAGGGGGCCAGAAATGACAAAACACTGGCCAAAGAATTAGCCCTTTTGGAACAGATCAAGGAGCATCTGGAAAACGGAAATACGGCAAAAACCTTTGAATTGTCCGGTGATGAGGAGGAAAAAAGCTGGTTTATTTCCTATAATCTTCTGACAGCCAAACCGGTAATTTATGCAGCAAATGTGGCGGAGGATGATCTTGCAGATGACGGAGCCTCTAATTCTTTTGTGCAGAATGTCAGAACACAGGCAGCATCTGAGAACAGCGAAGTGTTTGTGATCTGCGCTCAGATCGAACAGGAGATTGCGGAACTGGACGAAGATGAAAAGGCAATGTTTTTAGAAGAACTGGGATTAAAAGAATCCGGTCTGGAAAAACTGATTAAAGCAAGTTACAGCCTTTTGGGACTGATCAGCTATCTGACTGCGGGAGAAGACGAGACAAGAGCCTGGACAATTGTGAAGGGGACAAAAGCGCCTCAGGCAGCCGGCAAGATTCATACGGATTTTGAACGGGGATTCATCCGGGCAGAGGTTGTGAATTATCAAGACCTTTTAGACTGCGGAAGTCTTGCTGCCGCAAAGGAAAAGGGAATTGTCGGACTGGAAGGAAAAGAATACGTTGTAAAAGACGGAGACGTTATGTTGTTTCGATTTAATGTATAAATGAAACAGGCATTGGGAATAGGACAAAAATCTTTGGAATAAACTAAAAAGAAGAAAAAGAAAAGGTCTGCCGATGCGTTTATGTGAGCTTCAGGAGAAAGAAGTAATCAATGTCTGTAACTGCAAGTGTCTGGGCAATGTGATTGATTTGGAATTTGATGAGAAAACGGGCTGCATACAGGCGTTAATTGTACCGGGGCCATGCAAGTTTTTCGGTATGTTTGGACATGATTTTGAGTTTTGCATACCCTGGAAATGTATTGTTCGTATAGGTTCCGATATTATTTTAGTTGAGATAAAGGAAGAAGATGTGAGAAGAAAATTATAGGGGGATTTTCTATGAAATGTCCATATTGCAGCAGTGAGAATACGAGGGTGATTGATTCAAGACCTGCAGACGACAACAGTTCCATTCGCCGCAGGCGTTTGTGCGATGAATGCGGAAAGAGATTCACTACCTATGAAAAGGTAGAAACCATACCATTGATTGTAATTAAAAAGGATAACAACAGGGAGCAGTATGACCGCTCGAAAATAGAGGCAGGCATTTTACGTGCCTGTCACAAACGGCCTATATCTGCTGATCAGATTAACCGTCTGGTAGATGAAATAGAGACAGAGATTTTCAATCGGGAGGAAAAGGAAGTATCCAGTTCTTTAATCGGTGAAATTGTAATGGACAAGCTGAAAGATTTAGAAGCGGTTGCTTATGTCCGGTTTGCTTCCGTATACAGAGAGTTCAAGGATATCAATACGTTTATGAATGAATTGAAGAAAATCCTGGATACATAAAAGGAGCGTATATGAGACATTTTTTATATCCGGATGAATATCTGCCTTCTGCCTATCAGATTGATTATGAGGGATTGTATCAAAAAGGCTTCCGAGGACTGATTTACGATATTGACAATACATTAGTTCCCCATGGAGAGCCTGCAGATGACCGTGCAATTGCTTTGTTTGCGCATTTGAAGGAATTGGGTTTTGACTGTGTTTTAATTTCCAATAACAAAGAACCGAGGGTAAAGGCTTTTGCCCACCGGGTAAAAGCCCGTTATATTTTTAAGGCCGGAAAGCCCAAGCCTGGTAATTACAGGCGCGCTATGGAGATGATGCATACCGGATGCAGCAATACGGTTTTTATTGGAGATCAGATCTTTACCGATGTGGCGGGGGCAAAGCTGGCCGGAATTTATTCCATACTGGTAGAGCCGATTCATCCAAAGGAAGAGATACAGATTGTGATCAAACGATATTTTGAAAAGATAGTTCTGTTTTTTTATCAGAGAGGGAGGAAGTTATGAAAATCGCAATTGGCAACGACCATGCAGCAGTAGAGCTGAAAAATCAGATTATGGCTTATGTAAAGGAGCTTGGACATGAAGTGGAAAATTACGGAACAGATGCGAATGCATCCTGTAACTATCCGGAATATGGCGAGAAAGTAGCAAGAGCGGTTGCAGGAGGCCGGGCGGATTGTGGAATATTAATATGCGGGACAGGCGTTGGAATTTCCATTGCGGCTAATAAAGTCAAAGGGATTCGTGCCGCCGTATGTTCTGACGTGACGACGGCAAGACTGGTAAAAGAACATAACAATGCCAATATCATTGCATTCGGCGCACGCATTGTGGGAGAAGAACTGGCAAAGGATATTGTAAAATCATATCTGGAAGCGGAATTTTTGGGCGGAAGGCATGCAGAAAGAGTTGCCATGATTGAAGAAATTGAATCCAGAGAAGGATAGAAATTCAGATAAAGGAAAGACTGTAAAGAAAAGACCTTGAAGAAAGAAGAGGATTTTATATATGGCAAAACGAATTTTAAATATGACGCCGGCAGAGATGAGCAATCTTACCAAAGAAGAACTGATATCAGCGATTGCGGGAAGTGAAGGAAGGGTATTGGCAAGTGAAACGATCGGAATAACCGTGCCGCTGCTTACCGATGTTACAAATGCGGAATTTGCGGCATCTATGGGGGCGGATATGATTCTGTTAAATATGTTTGATGTACAAAATCCTGTAATTCATGCACTGCCTGAAACAGACAAGACAGACGTGGTGCGTGAGGTGAAAAGACTTACCGGCCGCATGGTGGGCATTAATTTGGAGCCGGTTGACGAAGAGGCTGCATCGGAAAATGCCGAGACGATCTGGGCGATGAGTCCCGGCCGCTATGCGACGGTGGAAAATGCCGTACTGGCGCAGAAAATGGGAGTAGATATGATTGTTTTGACCGGCAATCCGGGCAACGGTGTGAGCAATGAAGCGATTAATTCTTCCCTTAGGGCGATTTCATCTGAAATCGGGGACAGGATCGTGCTTGCAGCCGGAAAGATGCATGCATCCGGCATTATCGGCGAAGGAGGAGAAAATATCATTACCAAAGAAGACATCCGTTTGTTTGCAGAGGCGGGAGCGGATGTGATTCTGATGCCGGCTCCGGGAACCGTACCGGGGATTACCACAGAGTATATCCGCGAGTTGGTGGGATATGCCCACAGCCTGGGCAGGCTTACCATTACTGCAATTGGAACCTCTCAGGAGGGAGCTGATACGGACACCATAAAACGGATTGCACTGGAATGTAAAATGACAGGTACGGATATTCACCATATCGGGGATTCCGGATATGTAGGCATGGCTCTTCCGGAGAATATTATGGCATACAGCACGGCAATCCGGGGCATTCGCCATACTTATCACAGGATGGCGCAGTCACTGGCAAGATAGAGCGGGGCATAAGCTGATACTGTACTGGCCTGTGACCGTGCAGCGCAGTGCATGGTCACAGAGTAAACCGTAACCATAAGCTGCCATTAATTTGAGAATAAGGTAAAAAAAGGTTGAAAAACCAATACTTTTATTATAAAATGTACAAGTGGCTAGAGCCCAAACGTATTAAGGAGGAAAATTTATGATTTCAGCAGGAGATTTCAGAAATGGTATTACCATCGAGTTAGAAGGAAATATATTTCAGATTATCGAATTCCAGCATGTGAAACCAGGAAAAGGTGCAGCATTTGTAAGAACTAAGTTAAAGAATATTAAGAGTGGCGGCGTTGTGGAGAAAACTTTCCGGCCGACAGAGAAATGTCCGCAGGCGCGTATCGACAGAAAAGATTATCAGTACTTATATGCAGATGGAGATTTATTCTACTTCATGGACGTTGAAACATATGATCAGATTGCGTTGAGCAAGGATGATATAGGCGATGCATTGAAATTTGTCAAAGAAAATGAGATGGTAAAGGTTTGTTCTCACAATGGAAATGTATTTGCAGTAGAACCGCCTCTGTTTGTGGAGCTGCAGATTACAGATACAGAGCCTGGATTTAAAGGCGATACAGCAACAGGCGCTACCAAGCCCGCGGTTGTAGAGACGGGCGCTACCGTATATGTTCCGTTGTTTGTCAATCAGGATGATGTGATTAAGATTGATACAAGAACAGGTGAATATTTATCCAGAGTATAAAAGAATAAGACGACCGGCTGTCCTGATGTATGGGCAGCCGGTTGTTATCTTTTCTATCATAATTGGTGACAGAAAAAAGATAGTTGGTAACATAACGCTAAAGCAGTATGTTTTTCTGCCGAAAATCATATCAGATAACAATTTTCAAACACGCATTGAGATCGGAGGAAGAAAACATGAGCGTCATCAGTACAGGCTGCATACAAAAAAGCAGTTATGCATATACCGTTACCGGTACATACACCGAGAAGACAAAAAGCCAGAACAGCAGTGCAGCGGTTCAACAAGAAAGCGTAGTGGATGACTACAAGAGAAGGCATCCGGAGAGCGCCGCCCATGTAGACAAACAGGTACAGGCGGGGAAAAAGGTCAGAGCAAAAAACGGCGCTGAAAACATTTCCAGAGAGGATATGACAATGGAGGAATATCAGAAATATTTCTATTCTCTGTTGGATACGATTCCCTATGACTCTACAAGAGTTTATGATGAGAACCACCTTTCTATTTCGGACAAAGGCTGGGAACAGATGAAAAAAGATCCGGACTATGAGGCATGGATTCTGGGATATTTTGTGGAGGACAGAGCTGTTAGAAATCCGTTTTTCGGATGGGGCGGCAATTCCGGAATGATTATTTTTGAGCATTTTGGAGCGTCAATTGACGAACATCACGGAGAGGGATACAGCAAATCTGCTATAAATGGAGACAAAACCGAAGATGAAGAAGAATCCTGGTGGATGAAACGCCGCAAGAAAACGAAAGAGCTTTTAGAGGAGCAGCAGTTAAAAGCAGCAAGAGAAGCCAAAGCAAAAGAAGCGGCAGACCTCCAGGAATACCGGAATCATCAGTTGAAAAGACAGCAGAATCTGCATGCGTTTCTTACCGGACAGTCAAAAAGCTTTACGCAGAATGGGGCGGATGACAGCCGGGCGAAAGCAGAGGCTTCTGCAGCTTATGAAACAGTGGGGCTGTTTCACAGCGTCTTTGATGTTGGCGGAACACAAAATTAAAGACAGATACATGGTCAATTGCCCGCTGGCTGCATTCGATTCTGATTGCGCCATTCTCTGGGCGAAATACCGAAAACGTTTTTAAATGCCCTCGAAAAATGAAGAGGGTTGTCATATCCTACTGCATTGCTGATGTCGCCGACAGAAAGCTTTGTCAGTTTCAAAAGCTCTGCGGCTTTGGTCATGCGGTAGTTCAATAAAAATTCCTGAGGAGTCCGCCCTGTGGACTCCTTAAATATTTTTCCAAAATAGCTGCGGTTTAAGCCGCAGTTGTCTGCAATATCTTCCACAGATATATCGTTGTGGAAATTCTGTTCAATATAATTTAAGGCTTCACGTACATAAAAATCACGAAGCCGCCCTCCCTTTTTCAATTTCAGAGATGCAATGGAATTTGTCATGGCGTCAAAAAAAAGATACAGGTGGCCAATCAGATGAAAGGGAGATAAATCACTGTGCTCTACAATATAGAGCATTTCATTCATCATGATTTCACGATGAACGTGAGAATGGGCATGATAGATTGGAGTATTTGGAGAAAGACCTGCTATTTCAACGGCTTCTTTTACCCGCAGTCCGTCAAATTCCAGCCAGACATACTCCCAGGGAAGTTTTTTGGCGGCAATGTAGGTTGTAATCTGATTGGGAAAAATCATAAAACCCTGTCCGCTTTTAATCTGGTAAGTCTGGGTTGTGCCGGAGGAATCGTCTGCATATAAAGTTCCGGTACCGGATATGATGTAGTGAAACAGAAAGTGCGTTCTTGCGGCGGGGCCGAAAGAATGAGATGGCGCGCAGCGTTCCCAGCCGAACTGGTAGAGGCTGAGATCAACAAAATTTTCATTTGGAAAAACGGAAAACAGCAAATCTTTCATGATATACCTCCTGTAAGTGCATTCATGTTCTATCAGTATATCTGTAAATATACCAAAATGCCACCCTATTTTTTATATTATGCAAAAAAGTTGCATTATGGTATAAAAATGAAAAAACAATGCTATTTATAGACGCATTTTGGGATGTTAGAATGTTTACAGAAAAAAGGGATAGAATATATTGTCCAAAAAGATAAGGAAGTTATCCCTTTATGTGCTGAAGCGATGCACAAAAAAATGATAGGAGAAAGAAGGAATGAGGATGAGAAAAAAGATGTTAGGTCTTATTCCGGTATGTACGATGATGGCGGCGGGGTTTTTGTGTGGATGCGGCGGAGCGGACAGCAGCAGCAAAACAGAAATTGAGCTGGTATCATACAAACCGGAAGCAGTGGAGGTTTTTAAAGAACTGGAAGAGAAATTTAACAGTTCCCATGATGACATCCACTTAACAATCAATTCACCAAATGATGCAATGACAATTTTGAAAACCAGGTTTATCAGAGAGGATTATCCGGATATTCTGGGCATTGGAGGCGATATCAACTATTCTTATTTTATCGACTCGGGTATTTTGGCAGACGTATCGGAATTTGACGGGCTTTCCGATATCAATCCGGGATATGTGGACATATTGGAGAAATTGGAATTCGTTCCGACAGAAGGTACATACGGCGTGCCCTATGTGGCAAATGCGGCAGGTATTCTTTATAATCGTGAAATGTTTCAAGAGCATGGGTGGGAGATTCCCACCACCTGGGATGAGCTGATTTCACTTTGTGATACCATTCAGTCAGAAGGGATTCTGCCGTTCTATTTCGGATTTAAAGATACCTGGACCTGTCTTGCGCCATGGAATTCACTGGCAGTAGGTCTTGCGCCGGCAGATGTATGCCAACAGGTAAATGCAGGAAGTACAAAATTCTCTTCCGAGTACAGAGAAACAGCAGAAAAGATGCTGCGGATGATTCAATATGGGGAAGAAGGACCTTTTGCATATGGATATAATGATGCCTGTACTGCTTTTGCCAACGGAGAATCTGCAATGTTTCCAATCGGAAGCTATGCTGTTCCTCAGATTAAGTCCGTAAATCCGGATATGGATATTGACTCTTTTGTTACACCGGGAAACGACAGTGCAGACGGCAATACCTTAAATTCCGGCGTGGATTTGATGTTTGCGGTAACAGAGGAATGTGAAAACAAAGAAGCTGCTTATGAAGTAATCCGGTTTTTGTTGGAAGATGAAAATGTGCAGGCATATTTGGACAATCAGAACGCGGTTCCCTGCAAGAGCGGAGAGTTCAACCTTGCTTCTAACTTAGACGGCATGAAAGAGTATATTGTCAGTGGAAACATGACGGACTTTCAGGATCATTACTATCCCGCTGAAATGGCGGTGGACGCTCAGATTCAGACATTTTTGATTGAACAGGATGTGGATGCGTTTCTAAATAAATTTGATAAGGACTGGACCAGATATAACCGGGACATTATCCGTATGGTGGAAGAATACAACGCACAGAACAAATAGAAGGGGAGGAGAAGGAATATGAAAAAAATGAATAACAGGGAACGGACATTTTTCTTTATGACGGTTCCGATTCTGATTCTGTTTTTTGCTTTTAACACACTGCCGCTGATCAAGGGCTTTATGTACAGTTTTACGAATTTCAGGGGATACGGTTCCTATGACTGGGTAGGCCTTCGTAATTATGCAGATTTGTTTACGGATGCCCGTGTCGGCCATTCCTATTGGTTTACAATTAAGTTTGCAGTGGCGACAACGATTGTAGTGAATGTGATCAGCCTGGTTCTTGCGCTTGGATTAAACAGCAAGATCAAATTTAAGAGCGCATTGCGGGGCATGTATTTTGTGCCGAATATTCTCGGAGCGCTTGTTGTAGGTTACATTTTTAATTATTTCTTTACTTATATTGTTCCGGCAGTCATCAATATGATGGGAGGAGAGGGTAGAAGTATTCTTGCCAGCACAAAATGGGCATGGATCGGTATCGTTATCGTGTGTGCTTGGCAGGCGATTGCCATGAATACGATTATTTACATATCGGGCCTTCAGACGGTGCCGGAGGATGTGTATGAAGCCGGCGCCATCGACGGAGCAACCGGCTGGGCGCGGTTTAAGCATCTTACATTTCCGCTGATTATACCGTTTTTCAGCATTAATATGGTGTTGAGCGTCAAAAATTTCCTTATGGTGTTTGATCAGATCGTAGCGTTGACGAAAGGCGGCCCGGCACAGAGCACAGAGTCGATTTCTTATCTGATTTATAACAATGGTATGTCGGGCGGACAGTTTGGTTTCCAGAGCGCCAATGCAGTTTTGTTCTTTGTCATCATTGTAGTGTTCTCTGTAACCCAGCTTACAATTACAGGTAAAAAGGAGGAGCAGTTATAATGAAAGAAGAAATAAAAGTAAAAGAGAAATATAACTGGCCGGTGACAATTCTTTTGATTATTGGTCTGATTACAATTGCATTTCCGCTTTATATGACGATTGTCATTGCGTTTAAGCAGCCGTCGGAGATGACAAACAGCGTTTCGGGAATCCTTTCTCTGCCGGCCCGCTGGAGCCTTGCAAATTTCAAAGAAGCAATGAAGGTGACGGATTTTTGGAGATCTTTGTTTAACAGTGTGATGATTACGGCAGTTACCGTTGTGCTTTCCGTTGTGCTGCATTCCATGATCGGATATGCGGTAGGCAGAAACAAGGCGCGGAACAAATGGTATAATCTGGTTTATATGTACGTGGTAAGCGGTATGTTTGTGCCTTTCGCAATTTTGATGATGCCTCTTGTAAAGCAGACGGCGCAGCTTGGAATTGCAAACATAGTTGGCGTTATTCTCTGTTATGTGGTATTCTATATGCCGATGAATCTGATGCTGTATTCCGGATATCTGGTAAATATTCCCGTTGCATTGGAGGAGGCGGCCCGTATCGACGGGGCAACTACATTCCGGACATTCTGGAAAGTGATTTTTCCGATTATGAAACCGATGCATGCTACCGTGGCGGTTATTACGGCGTTGAGTGTATGGAATGACGTTATGACGCCTCTTGTGATTATGTCCGGAAGCGGAATGAATACGCTGCCTCTGGCGCAGATGACATTCCAGACACAGTTTGGCACGAATTATAATCTTGCTTTTGCATCATATCTTTTAGCGCTGCTTCCGATTTTGATTTTCTATATCATTTGTCAGAAACAGATCTTAAACGGCGTAGTAAACGGCGCGGTGAAATAGTTTTTGGGGTGCAAAGTAAAAGTGGTTTTGGGCGCGCCGTAAAGCAATGACAGTCCGGCGCGTCCGAAACGAAACAGGAGGGACAGAATGAGCATTATTTTTATGGAACAGGACAAAATTTTTACATTGCACACGAAGGATGCAACATATCAAATGAAAGTGGACCGGTTTGGATTCCTGTTACATCTTTATTATGGACGCAGAACAGGCGGAACGATGGACTATCTGCTTCAATTTGCAGACAGAGGTTTTTCCGGCAATCCCAATGACGTGGGGGACGACCGCACCTACTCCATGGATGCGCTGCCTCAGGAGCTGCCCTGTCAGGGAACCGGAGATTACAGGAGTCCGGCGGTGATCATTAAAAATGCGGACGGTTCTTACGGATGTGATTTCCGTTATAAGAGCCACCGCATATCAAAGGGAAAATACAAAATACCGGGACTGCCGGCGGTGTACGCCGGTGAGGACGAAGCCGATACATTGGAAATCGATTTGGAAGATCCGGTAACAAAAGTAAAAATTACGCTGCTATACGGAGTGATCGCAGATCTGAATATTATTACAAGGAGCGCTCGCATTCAAAACGGCGGAAGGGAAAAGATTTATCTGAAAAAAGCGCAGGCGGCCTGTCTGGATTTTATCAACGGAGAATATGATTTGATCTGTTTTTACGGCCGTCATGCCATGGAGCGGAATATGCAGAGGACTCCGGCGGTTCATGGAGCGCAGATCATTGAAAGCCGCAGGGGGACCTCAAGCCACCAGTATAATCCAATGATGATTCTGGCCGGGCGGGAGACGACGGAGGATGCAGGAAGCTGTTACGCCATGTCTTTTGTATACAGCGGAAGCTTTAAAGGAGAGGTGGAGAAGGATCAGTATAACCAGACGCGTATGCTGCTGGGGCTTTCTGACGAGTTGTTTTCTTATCCGCTTTCCGAAGGAGAGGTATTTCATGTTCCAGAGGTCGTATTTACTTACAGCGGCTGCGGTCTGGCAAAATTGTCCCAGAATCTGCACGTTTGTTTCCGGACGCATTTATGCCGGGGAAAATATCAGACGAGCGTCAGACCGATTCTGTTAAACAGCTGGGAGGCGGCTTATTTTGATTTTGACGGAGACTCCATTTATCGTCTGGCAAAAGAGGCGGCGGAGCTTGGAGTGGAAATGCTGGTGTTGGACGACGGCTGGTTCGGAAAAAGATATGATGATAACAGGGGCCTGGGCGACTGGTACGTCAATGAGAAAAAACTGGGAGAGCCTTTGAGTTCTTTGATTCAGAAGATCAATGATCTCGGATTGAAATTCGGAATCTGGTTTGAGCCGGAGTCGGTGAATGAAGACAGCGATCTTTTCCGCGAACATCCGGACTGGGCGCTGGCGATTCCGGGACGCAGACCGGTGCGGGGAAGGAATCAGCTGGTGCTGGATTTTTCCAGAAAAGAAGTTGTGGATTATCTTTTTAAGGAAATATGCAAGGTGTTGGACCAGGGCAATATCGAATATGTCAAATTTGATATGAACCGCAGTCTTTCAGACTGTTACTCCCATGATACGAACGATCAGGGAAAAGTTTATTATGATTATATGATCGGGCTTTATGACTTTCTGGAACGGCTGGTGCAGAGGTATCCCAATCTGCTGCTGGAAGGCTGCAGCGGAGGCGGAGGGCGTTTCGACGCAGGAATGCTGTATTATTCTCCCCAGATCTGGTGCAGTGACAATACGGATGCGCTGGATAGAATCAGTATTCAGTACGGAACTTCTTTTGGTTATCCGGTATCGGCAGTGGGCTCCCATGTGTCGGCGGTACCGAATCATCAGACAGGGCGCATTACCCCCTTTTATACAAGAGGCGTGATTGCCATGGCGGGCACTTTTGGATATGAGCTGGATCCCAAACAGCTTTCCGAAGAGGAGAAACTGGAACTGAAGGAACAGATTTCGGAATACAAACGGTATGCGCCGTTGATTCAGAATGGACTGTATTACCGGCTGACAAATCCCTTTGAAGAGGAAGTGGGAGCCTGGGCGTTTGTTTCAGAGGATGGCAAAGAAGCGCTGCTCAATGCCGTTGTATTAAAAGTACACGGCAATATGATCGTAAATTATGTTCGTCTGAAAGGGCTTACCAGACACTGTATGTACCGGGAAGAAAAGAGTGGAATGCTTTATGCGTCCGATGCCCTGATGGAGGCCGGTATCCCCCTTCCGGTTCAGATGGGTGATTATCAGGCGTATCAAATGCATTTTGTCAGGGCAGATCAGGATTAAACAATTATTTTATTTCAATATTTCATCATAAGTTACAGCCGGAGGCAGAGGTTATGGGAAGTCTGCCTGCCGGCTGTTATTTGTCGGATTGTAGTTCAGTTGGGCCTGTGGTATAATTTTGATGTTGGAAAAGGGATCATTTTCCGTTTGAATTTATTGCGGTATAGAAACAGAAATGCAGGGTACAGCAGCGCAGAGGGAGATGCAGTTTGACAATTGACATAATCTGCTCCAATGGGTTACGATATATCCGAAAATATGTTTTATATCCATGTACACGTCTGCATAAGGAATCTAGCTGCATTCGCAGAGTGCAAACGGTGCAAACGGAAACGACGAGAGACGTTTCCTATAATGAAATGAAGTATAGGAGGAAAAATGGGAAAAGAAGACTACAGCAAAGCATTTAAACTGGGCAAAAAAGACTATCAGACGCGGATGCTTCGAGGTGAGAAACCAACGCTCCAGGTCTTAGATGATTTTATGCCGGAAAAAGGTTCTTATTCTGAGGAATCTCTTGGATTGGTGCAGATTCCCATTGACCAGATTGTAGGGACGAAGACGGTGGGAAGGAGCAGCTCCTTTGCCGGCAATTTTATGCCGATTCTAAGAGAAAGTACAGAATTCGCCGCCAAATGGATCAGCTTAAGCATCAGCCATGTGGAACAGGGAATCAGAGAGCCCATCAAAGCCTATGAATATATGAACCGCTTTTATGTGGAGGAAGGAAATAAACGCGTCAGTGTTATGAAATATTTCGGAGCGGTTTCGATTCCGGGAAATGTTACGCGTGTGATACCAAAGCGGACAGAGGACAAAGAAAATAAAATATATTATGAATTCCTGGATTTTTATCAGCTGGCGCCGATTAATTATATCTGGTTTTCCAAAGAAGGAAGCTTTAAAAAACTCCAGGAAGCAGTTGGCAAAAAAGCCGGTGAGGTATGGAGAGAGGAAGAGCTTTTACAGTTCAGCTCCATTTATACACGGTTTATTGCAGAATATCAGGCAAAGGGAGGCGGCAAATTAGAAATTACGCCGGGAGATGCTTTCTTGTCTTTTATTACACTGTACGGTTATGACGACATTAGCCATAAGACGACAAAGGAAATGCAGAAACTGGTAGCAAATAGCTGGGAAGAGTTTCAGCTTTTACAGCAGGAGGTTGAAGTGGAGCTGAAGATGAAGCCCAATCAGAAAAAGAAACCCCTGCTAAGTATTTTAAATAATTTCAAAATCAAGAAACTGAACATTGCATTTATTTATGAAAAAACGCCGGGAACATCTGCCTGGACTTATGCCCATGAGCTGGGAAGGCTTCATTTAGAGCAGAGATTTCCGGAGGAAGTACAGACGGCTGCTTATGAAAACGGTACGCAGGAGAATATTGACGAGCTGTTGCAAGAGGCCATTGATGCAGGCTGCAACCTGATTTTTACCACAACGCCGCCCTTTGCGCAGGCCAGCGTCAAAGCCGCCATTGCCAATCCCGGGGTTCGGATTTTAAATTGCTCTTTAAATACTTCTCATCGATATATCCGTACATACTATTCCAGGATGCATGAAGCAAAATTTTTGATGGGAGCGATTGCCGGAGCAATGGCAGAAAATAACCGTCTTACTTACATTGCAGATTATCCGATTTACGGTTCCATTGCAAATATCAATGCATTTGCGCTGGGAGCTAAGATGATTAATCCAAGGGCCAGAGTTTATCTGGAATGGTCAGCCAAAAAAGAGATTGGCATTGAAGAAAAAATCAGAGAAATGGCATCTTCCTGTATTTCAGGAAGGGATATGGCGATTCCGGAGGAGGCATCCCGTTTTTTTGGTATTTATCATATGGAAGACGGAAGGCCGAGAAATCTGGCTATGCCTTTGTGGCACTGGGGAAAATTTTATGAACAGCTGATATGGGCGATTCTGGAAGGAACCTGGAAGTATGATGACAATCCTTCTGTGACAAAAGCTATTAATTACTGGTGGGGAATGTCTGAAGGCGTGATTGATGTGATTTGCTCAAAATATCTGCCCATTGGAACAAAACGTCTGGTAGAACTTTTAAAAGGAACGATCTGCTCAGAGGTATTTAATCCGTTTTCCGGGATTTTATATTCTCAGACCGGTATAGTAACAGAAGATCCCAATCAAAGCCTCTCTCCGGAGGAAATTATGAAAATGGACTGGCTGGCAGAAAACGTGATCGGTTCCATTCCAAAGCAGGAAGAGCTAAAAGAGCAGGCGGCTCCGATCATAAAACAGCAGGGCGTAAAAAAAGAATAACAGACATTATGAAAGGTTTCAAATATAAATGAGAATACTGGCAATCGCAGATGAAGAATCAAAGTCTTTTTGGGAGTTTTTTGATAAAAGTAAATTACAAGGAGTGGATCTGATCATTTCCTGCGGAGATTTAGATCCAAGGTATCTTTCTTTTCTGGCAACTTTTGCTGCGGTACCGGTATTGTATGTCCATGGCAACCATGACAAGATGTATGAAAAAACTCCGCCAGAGGGATGCATCTGCATTGACGATAAAATTTATGTGCACGATGGAGTGCGGATTGTAGGCCTTGGGGGTTCTATGCGCTACAGCGAAGGTCCGTATCAGTATACGGAATGGCAGATGAAGCAAAGGGTGGCAAGACTGCGTTTTCAATTGTTTCGGAAACGGGGATTTGACATTCTGGTAACACATGCGCCGGCTTATCAGCTGAACGACGGAAGAGATTTGCCTCATCAGGGGTTTCAAGTGTTTTTAAATTTAATTGAAAAATATAAACCCAAATATTTTCTTCACGGCCATGTGCATTTATCTTACGGAAGAAATCACAAGCGATATGATAAATATCGGGATACCCATGTAATTAATGCATACGAGCGTTGTATTTTTGATTATGAGGATGAACATCCGGAAAGGCGGGAAACATGGCAAATATAATTTCGGACCAGTTGATTGCATATACCGCGGTTCTGGCAGAACTGGAATTGTCAGAAGAAGAAAAAAAGCAGGCGGGCAGAGATATGGGACAGATGCTTGACTATATGGATCAGTTAAAGGAACTGGATACGTCGGCAGTAGAGCCGATGTATCATGCGTTTTCTATGGAGGGCGTATTTCGGGAGGACGTAGTGACCAATGGAGACGGCCGCAGAGATACCCTGGCCAACGCTCCCTTCTGCAGTGAAAATGGGATCATTGTACCAAGAACGATTGGATCGGAGGGAGCGGAATGAATCTGATGCAGCTGACCGCAGCAGAATGCGGCAGGATGATACAAAACAGAGAAATATCAGCAGTGGAACTGACAAAGGCTGCTTTGGAGGCTGTCTGCGCCAGAGAAAAAACAGTCAATAGCTTTATTACAGTAGATGAAATCTATGCTGTGAAACGGGCAGAGGAAATACAAAAACTGATAGATAACGGTACATTGACGCATCCTCTGGCAGGCGTTCCCATGGCAGTAAAAGATAATATCTGTACAAAAGGAATGCTCACTACCTGTGGTTCCAAAATGCTTTCTGATTTTATTCCGTCTTATACGGCGACAGCAGCCGCTCATCTGGAAAAAGCAGGAGCCATTCTTCTTGGCAAAACCAATATGGACGAGTTTGCCATGGGGAGTACAACGGAAACTTCTTATTATGGAGCAGTGAAAAATCCCTGGAAGAAAGACTGCGTGCCTGGCGGTTCTTCCGGCGGTTCCTGTGCCGCCGTAGCAGCAGAAGAGTGTTTGTACGCTTTGGGCTCTGACACGGGAGGATCTATTCGGCAGCCCAGTTCTTTTTGCGGCGTAACAGGAATCAAACCCACCTATGGAACGGTATCCAGATATGGGCTGGTGGCTTATGCCTCTTCTATGGATCAAATCGGCCCCATTGCAAAGGATGTCACAGATTGTGCGGTAATTTTAGAAACGATTTCTTCTTATGATCCAATGGATTCTACTTCCATAAAACGGCGGGATACGGATTTTACATCTGCCCTTTTGGATGATGCGGCAGGGATGAAGATTGGAATTCCAAGGGATTATCTGGAAGAAGGATTAGACGGGGAAGTACGAAAAGCGATTCTGCAGGCGGCAGATGTTTTAAAGGAAAAGGGAGCCGTTGTGGAAGAATTTGACCTGGGGCTTACGAAATATGCAGTGCCTGCTTATTATATAATTGCCTGCGCAGAAGCAAGCTCTAATCTGGCGCGCTTTGACGGAGTAAAATACGGTTATCGTGCAAAATCATATGAGGGACTGCATGATATGTACAGGAAAAGCCGTTCAGAAGGATTTGGAGAGGAAGTAAAGCGGCGGATTTTGCTAGGCTCCTTTGTCTTAAGCGCCGGTTATTATGATGCGTATTATCTAAAAGCGCTTCGGACCAGAACGCTGCTGAAACAGGAATTTGACCGAGCCTTTGCCAGATATGATGTGATTTTAGGACCGGCAGCGCCATATGCAGCGCCTCCGGCCGGCAGCAGCCTGGGAGACCCGATACAGATGTATCTGGGAGATATCTATACGATTTCGGCAAATCTGGTGGGAATTCCCGGAATTTGTCTGCCCTGCGGCATGACAGAAGCAGGACTTCCCATCGGTTTGCAGCTCCTTGGCGACTGTAGGAAAGAAAAAAATATCATTCGTATGGCATATGCGTTTGAGCAGACAAGAGCATATCGAAGAAGTCCGTTGGCCGTTTCCGGTACGGCGGATCATAAGTAACGGGCAAATAGAAAGGAGGGGACAGAAAACATGCCAAAACAATATGAAACAGTGATCGGATTGGAAGTTCATGTAGAACTGGCCTCAAAGACAAAGATTTTCTGCGGCTGTTCCACGGCATTTGGCAGTGAGCCGAATTCTCATACCTGTCCGGTCTGTACCGGAATGCCTGGAGCATTGCCTGTTTTAAACAAGCGGGTGGTGGAGTATGCTATAGCGGCAGGCCTTGCCTTGAATTGTGAAATTACAAAAGAGTTCCGGTTTGACAGAAAAAATTATTTTTATCCGGATAATCCTCAGAATTACCAGATTTCCCAGCTATATCTGCCAATCTGCCAAAACGGAAAGATTGAGATTGAAACAGAAGAGGGCGGCAGAAAATCCATAGGCATACACGAAATACACATGGAAGAGGATGCGGGAAAACTCATCCATGACGAGCAAACGAATTGTTCTGTCATCGACTTTAACCGTTCCGGCGTTCCGTTAATCGAAATTGTATCAGATCCGGATATGCGTTCTGCAAAAGAGGTGATATCTTATCTGGATAAGCTGAGGCTTGTCATTCAGTATCTTGGGATTTCAGACTGCAAGCTGCAGGAAGGCTCTATGCGGGCAGACGTCAATCTTTCTATTCGGGAAAAAGGAGCAGAGAAACTTGGCGCCCGGACGGAAATGAAAAATCTGAATTCTTTCAAGGCCATTGGAAGGGCGATTGAACACGAAACAAAACGTCAGATTGAACGGCTGGAATCCGTGGGGAATATCCTTCAGGAGACAAGACGCTGGGATGATCAGAAAGGAGTGTCCTACAGTATGCGCTCCAAAGAAGACGCCAGAGATTATCGTTATTTTCCGGATCCGGATCTTGTGCCGTTTTCGGTCAGCGACGAATGGATTGCCGAAATCAAAAAAAGACAGCCGGAGTTTCGTGAAGAAAAAATGGCCCGTTACCAAAAGCAATTCGGTCTGCCTTTGTATGATGCAAAAGTGCTGACAGAGACAAAAGAGCTGGCAGATCTTTTTGAAGCAACCGAACAGATTTGTAAAAAGCCGAAAAAGGCGTCGAACTGGATTATGGGAGAGACGATGCGGCTTTTACGCGAAAAAGGGATGGAGGCCGGAGAAATTCAGTTTTCCCCAAAACATCTGGCTGTGCTGATTGATTTGGTTGACACAGGGGAAATCAACGGTTCTGTGGCAAAGGAAGTTTTTGAAATTCTGTTTGAGGAGGACATGGATCCGAAAGCATATGTGGAGGAAAAGGGGCTTAAGACGGTAAGCGACAGGGATGCCCTGCTGGCTGTGATCAAAGAGGTGATTGCAGAGAATGAGAAATCGGCTGCGGATTATCGAAATGGAAAGGATAAAGCAATCGGGTTTCTGGTGGGACAGACTATGAAGGCGATGAAGGGGAAAGCAGATCCCGGGGCAGTGAAGGAGATGTTGAGGGAGATGCTTGCTAGAACATCAGGAAGTTGAAATTATACAGGCGTTTCCTGTAGAAGTGTGTGCAAATTGCGGAGCTGCTTTTGAAGCGGATAATCTCGACAGTGTTGAATTTATTGAGGGAGATATATGGAATCAAACTTTCACGACAGACAGTGAAGAAACCGCATAATTAGAATAGTTTGAAACCTGGATAAGGATCTGCGCACAAGCCGGATCTTCATTGTTTTGTGTTTTAGGCTGTTGGGGGATCGGAATCTTCAAAAATCTAAAAGAAATATGAAATATCAGAAAAGACATTGAGATTCCTGAATCGATGTTTTATACTTTTTATGTTGTTATTATGAGTTTATAAGGAGAATCATTATGTCCAGACAGGATTTTTATGAAGAAGAACCGACTATGGAAGAGAGCGAAGCTTTAACAGAAGTGAAAGATGAAACAGACGAAAACGGCGACAAAGAAGATTACGAATCCATCTGCTATCTCTGCAGAAGGCCGGAAAGTATTGCCGGAAAGATGATTAAGATACCAAATGATATCGCTATCTGCCAGGACTGTATGCAGAAAACATTTGATATGATGAATCACACAGGCTTTCCCATGGGAGATATGACGGGAATGGGCAAGATGCCCAATATCAGCATGATTAATCTTAGCGACCTGCAGGGCTTTGGAATGCCGAATCAGCAGAAGATTAAGAAAAAAAAGAAAGAAAAACAAAAAGCGCCCCAGCTTGACATTCATGCAATTCCGGCGCCCCATAAGATCAAAGCCAGCCTGGATGAATATATTGTGGGACAGGAACATGCCAAAAAGGTAATGTCTGTCGCCGTATATAACCACTATAAAAGAGTGGCATCCGACGCATTGGACGGGGTAGAAATCGAGAAATCCAATATGCTTATGATTGGGCCGACCGGTTCCGGCAAGACCTATATGGTAAAGACGTTAGCAAATCTTTTGGATGTCCCCCTTGCCATCACAGACGCTACTTCGCTGACAGAAGCGGGTTATATTGGAGACGATATTGAAAGTGTTGTCAGCAAGCTGTTAGCTGCGGCAGATAATGATGTGGAGCGGGCCGAGCACGGAATTATTTTTATTGATGAAATTGACAAGATTGCCAAAAAGCGAAATGCGAATCAAAGAGATGTCAGCGGTGAATCCGTACAGCAGGGGATGCTGAAATTGCTGGAAGGGGCAGAGGTGGAAGTTCCGGTAGGGGCAAGCAGCAAGAATGCCATGGTGCCTATGATGACCGTGAATACCAGGAATATTTTATTTATCTGCGGCGGAGCTTTTCCGGATTTGGAGGAAATCATCAAAGAACGGTTGAACAAAGAATCTTCCATTGGTTTTAAAGCAGATTTAAAGGATAAATATGACAAAGAAGAAAATCTTCTGACCAAAGTTCTGGTGGAAGATATACGCAAATATGGAATGATACCGGAATTTCTGGGAAGACTGCCGATTTTGTTTTCTCTGGAGGCATTGACGGAAGATATGCTGGTACGGGTATTGGCAGAACCCAAAAATGCAATTATCAAACAGTATCAGAAATTGCTTGCCATGGATGAAGTGAAGCTGGAATTTGAAGAAGACGCTCTTTATTCCATTGCAGCTAAGGCAAAGGAGAAAAAGGTAGGCGCAAGAGCCTTAAGGGCGATTCTTGAGGAATTTATGCTGGATATTATGTATGAGATTCCAAAAGATGACAATATCGGAACCGTTGTCATTACCAAAGATTATGTTGAGGGGAGCGGAGGCCCTCTTATTACAATGCGCCAGGGCATAATACCTTCTGCCCTTTAATATACTGATAAAAAGAAAAAACGGGTGGAAGAGAAATGGATTGCAGTGAGGCAGTATATTCCAACGGTTACTATGATATTATCGGGAGCGTGACCGTTCCTATGCCTGCAATAGAAAATCTCTGTCAACAGAAGATTTCTAATCAGTATATCATATATTATCTGAACAGAGATGAAGTACCTCCTTTATCATTAGGTACATACAAATATAGTAATATTCCAAAATGTTATACCATATTGGACCAGAGTGCATTGGAGGCCAGCGGTATTACAAGGGTACAGATGCAGCGGAATCTGCAGTTGTTTGGAGAGGGGATTCTGATTGGTTTTCTGGATACAGGTATTCAGTATGAAAATGATGCGTTCCGCAATACAGACGGCAGCAGCCGAATTGTTGCGATCTGGGATCAGAGCATAAATACAGGACCGCATCCCGAAGGTTTTATTTACGGAACAGAATATACAAAAGCAGATATTGATTTTGCACTGCAGCAGGAAAATCCCAGGGAATTTGTTCCTCAGAGAGATGAGATAGGCCACGGAACGATGCTGGCAGCTATTGCAGCTGGCAGTGAAGATATCCAGAATGATTTTATCGGAGCGGCGCCTTATGCCGATATTGCCATGGTGAAATTGAAACCGGCAAAACAGTATCTGCGGGATTTTTATTATATCAAAGAAGATGCAATCGCTTATCAGGAAAACGATATTTTTACTGCAATTGATTATTTGAATAAACTGGCGGATAGAAGAGGGGAGCCTTTGGTGCTTTGTATTGGCCTTGGAACGAACCAGGGGCACAGGGGCAGCGGAGGCAGGCTGACTACTTTTCTGGATGACATAGCATCCATTCACCGCAGGGCAGTCTGTGTTGCGGTTGGAGATGAGGCCAATGCCAGACACCACTATTATGGAGGTGTTTCAGAAAATACTTCAGAACGGGTGGAAATTAATGTCACAGAGGACATGGGGGGATTTATCGTAGAGCTGTGGGGGCATTCCTCAGAGTTGTTTGCAGTTTCTCTGACTTCTCCTACAGGAGAAGTTTTACAACGGGTTGCCGTATGGAACGGACAACAGCAAAAGCAGCACTTTTTGTTGGAAAATACCAGAGTGATTATTGATTACCAGCTGGGTTCTGAGCGGAGCAGAGAACAGTTGATCCACATTAATTTTGAGAATCCGGTGAGAGGTCTCTGGGTAGTGGAAGTGTTTCCTTACTGGATTTCTGACGGGAATTTTAATATGTATCTGCCGATTTCTGATTTTCTGCAGCAGGATGTTTATTTTGTTCGTTCCAATCCGGATATGACGCTTACCGTACCCTCTACAGCCAGATTCCCTATGGCAGTAGGCGGATATAACGCTATTACCAACGGTGTTTATCTGGAATCCGGCAGAGGCTACACTACGGACGGCAATATCAAGCCGGATTATGTGGCGCCTGCCATAAATGTGATGACAAAAAATAACTTCGGACAGCCGGACCGGATGACGGGCACCTGTGCTTCCGTGGCAATTGCAGCCGGAGCCAGCGCTCTACTCATGGAATGGAATATCTATGATATGGATAATCGGACTGTGAATTCCATTGAGCTTCGGAATCAGATGATAAATGGGACATTGAAGCTTCCCAATCAGCTTTTTCCCAATCGGGAGGAGGGTTATGGCAGACTGGATATTTATCAGAGCATCTTAAATATGCGGAATTTGTAAGTAATTGTCAAAAAAATTTTTTCAGAAAAAGTTGACAAATGGTTTTTACAGGTGTACAATGCAGAAAATATAAGACAAAGGCAAAGGCGCCTTTCATGTATCGTTGATACGTGAAAGGTGTCTTTTTTTGCAGAAAATTGAGTAAAACAGAAGTCAGATTATACGGAGGTGCAGTTTATGTGTTCAATTATGGGATACTGCGGCAGCGGAGCAGACAGGGAAAAATTTCGGGAAGGTTTTTGTAAAACAGCTTCCAGAGGGCCGGATGACAGACGTATTGTGGATACCGGAAACGGTCTGCTGGGTTTTCAAAGGCTTTCGATTATGGGGCTTACCCCGTCGGGAATGCAGCCTTTTTCCAGAAACGGGAATTATGTTGTCTGCAACGGAGAAATTTACGGTTTTGAAAAAATAAAAGAGGAGCTTTTCGCAGAGTATACCTTCCAGAGTGATTCCGACTGCGAAATTCTGCTGCCGATGTATGAGAAATACGGTACAGATATGTTTCCAATGTTAGATGCAGAATTTGCATGTATTCTTTATGACGGAAACGCCCAAGCGTATATTGCGGCAAGAGATCCCATTGGAATTCGGCCCTTGTATTATGGTTATGATAAAGAAGGCGTTATTTTATTTGCCAGCGAGGCAAAAAACCTGACAGAACTTTGTGAAAAGATCCGGCCGTTTCCACCGGGACATTATTACAAAGATGGGAAGTTTATCTGTTACTGCGACATTGCGGGAGTGGATGCTGTCTGCCGGGATGATGTGGAATTGATATGTAAAAACATTCACGATAAATTAATTGCAGGCGTGGAGAAACGCCTTGTGGCGGATGCCAAAATCGGATTTTTGCTTTCCGGCGGATTAGATTCCTCCCTTGTCTGCGCCATAGCAGCGAAACAAAGCAGCAGACCGATCCGTACGTTTGCGATTGGTATGGAAACAGACGCCATAGATTTAAAATACGCAAAACAGACAGCGGACTATATTGGAAGCGAGCATACAGAGGTTATTATAACAAAAGAAGATGTGCTTTCGGCTTTGGAAGAAGTGGTTTATCTGCTGGGAACCTATGATATTACAACGATCCGCGCCAGCATCGGCATGTATCTTGTATGTAAGGCCATTCACGAAAGCACGGATGTGCGGGTGCTTTTGACAGGAGAGATTTCAGATGAGCTTTTCGGTTATAAATATACGGATTTTGCACCTTCAGCAGAAGAATTTCAAAAGGAATCCGAAAAGCGAATCCGGGAGTTACATATGTACGATGTACTCCGGGCAGACCGGTGTATTTCTGTAAACTCCTTAGAGGCAAGAGTGCCTTTCGGAGACCTGGACTTTGTAAAATATGTCATGTCCGTAGATCCCCGGAAGAAGATGAATACTTATCAGAAAGGAAAATATCTTCTCCGTCATGCGTTTGAAGAAGACGGACTTCTGCCTCCGGAAATCCTCTGGCGGGAAAAGGCGGCTTTTTCTGATGCGGTGGGACATTCCATGGTAGATGATTTAAAGGAATACGCAGAAAATGCTTACACAGATAAAGACTTTGAAGAAAAGCGGCGGAAATACTCCCATGCACAGCCTTTTACAAAAGAATCCCTTCTTTACCGGGAGATTTTTGAGAAATATTATCCGGGCCAGAGTGAAATGATTGCAGGATTCTGGATGCCGAATAAGGATTGGGAGGGCTGTGATGTAAAAGATCCCTCCGCCAGAGTTTTGGCAAACTATGGAGACAGCGGAAAATAGAAAATAACCAGTGAAAGGAATCTTGTTATGAAAAGAGAAACAGAAAATAAAGGCCTGTACCGAAAAGAGTTTGAGCATGATAACTGCGGTATCGGCGCAGTGGTCAACAGTAAGGGCGTCAAAAGCCATAAAACAGTAGAAAATGCTTTGAAAATCGTAGAAAATTTAGAACATAGAGCGGGAAAAGATGCAGAGGGAAAAACAGGAGACGGCGTTGGGATTCTTCTTCAGATTTCCCACAAATTTTTCAAAAAAGTATGTCAAAAAGAGGGAATTTCCATAGGAGAAGAACGGGAATACGGAATTGCCCAGTTTTTCTTCCCCCAGGATGAGCTGCAGCGCAACCAGGCCAAGAAGATGTTTGAAATCATCGTGGAAAAAGAAGGATTAGAGCTGTTGGGATTCCGTGAAGTGCCGGTGCATCCGGAGGTGCTGGGGCATAAAGCCAGAGAATGTATGCCCCATATTGTGCAGGCATTTATACAGAAACCGCAGCATATCAAAAAGGAGCTGGAATTTGACCGGAAATTATATATTGCCAGAAGGATTTTCGAGCAGAGCAATGACAATACCTATGTGGTGTCCATGTCCAGCAGAACAATCGTTTATAAAGGAATGTTTTTGGTGGGACAGCTTAGAACTTTTTTTGAGGATCTGTGGGACCCTGATTATGAATCTGCAATTGCCCTGGTGCACTCCAGATTCAGTACCAATACCAATCCCAGCTGGGAGAGAGCGCATCCAAACCGTTTTATTGTTCACAACGGAGAAATCAATACCATTCGGGGAAATGCAGACAAAATGCTGGCAAGGGAAGAAACCATGGAGTCCGGCTATTTAAAAGGGGAGCTGCATAAGGTACTGCCTGTGGTAGATACCAGAGGCTCCGATTCCGCTATGCTGGACAACACGCTGGAATTTCTCGTTATGAGCGGTATGGAGCTGCCTTTGGCTGTGATGATCACCATACCCGAGCCCTGGAGTAGAAATAAAACCATTTCCCAGGACGAAAGGGATTTCTATCAGTATTATGCAACCATGATGGAACCCTGGGACGGACCGGCGTCGATTATTTTTTCAGACGGAGATGTTATGGGCGCCGTACTGGACCGGAACGGACTGCGGCCGTCCAGATATTATGTGATGAAAAACGGAGATTTGATCCTCTCCTCCGAAGTAGGCGTATTGGAAGTGGCGGAAGAAGAAATTGTGTTAAAAGAGCGTCTGCATCCGGGAAAAATGCTGTTAGTAGATACTGTTTCCGGCAAAATTCTCTGGGATGACGACTTGAAAAAAATCTATACTTCCAAGCAGCCTTACGGCGAATGGTTAGACGGCAATCTGGTGGAATTAAAGGATTTGAAAATTCCCAATGTCTGCGTGGAAGAGTATGACGAGGTAAAACGGAAACAGCTTCAGAAAGCCTTTGGATATACTTATGAAGAGTATAAAAACTCTATTCGGAATATGGCGTTGAACGGAAGTGAAGCAATTGCCGCCATGGGCGTGGATACGCCTCTTGCCGTATTGTCAGAGAAAAAGCGGCCGCTGTTTGACTACTTCAAACAGCTTTTTGCCCAGGTGACCAATCCGCCGATTGACGCCATTCGGGAAGAAATTGTAACCTGTACGACAATATATGCCGGAAAAAAAGGAAATCTACTGGAAGAAACGGCAGACAACTGCCGGGTTTTGAAAATCAACAATCCGATTTTGACGAATACCGATATGCTAAAAATCAAAGAGATGAAAAAAGAAGGATTTCAGGTTGCTGTTGTGCCGATTACCTATTATAAAAGCACTAAGCTGGAGAGGGCGATTGAGCGTCTTTTTGTAGAAGTGGATAAGGCATACAAAGACGGAGCCGACATCCTTGTGTTATCAGACAGAGACGTAGATGAAAACCATGTGCCGATTCCATCCCTTCTGGCCGTATCTGCTGTGCATCAGCATTTGGTCAACACCAAAAAGCAGACCTCACTGGCTTTGATTTTAGAGTCCGGAGAGCCAAGGGAAGTGCATCATTTTGCAACGCTGCTGGGATACGGCGCCTGCGCCGTAAATCCATATCTGGCTTTGGATACAATCCGTGAACTGATTGACGAAAAGCTGCTGAACAAAGATTACTATGCAGCGGTAGAAGATTACAATGCCGCCGTGCTGCACGGTATTGTAAAAATTGCTTCTAAAATGGGTATTTCCACGATTCAATCTTATCAGGGAGCAAAGATCTTTGAGGCAATCGGCATTTCCAAAGAAGTCATTGACAGTTATTTTTCCGGAACCATCAGCCGTGTAGGCGGTATCACCATTGAAGATATTGCAAAGCAGGTGGATGAATACCATTCCAAGGCGTTTGATCCCCTGGGATTAGAAATAGACCTGACATTGGAAAGCCTTGGCAAACACAAAAACCGGGCAAAGGGAGAGGCGCACCGTTATAATCCGGAGACGATACATCTTCTGCAGCAGGCAGCCTGGACCGGAAATTATGCATTGTTTCAAGCGTATACGCAGAAAATTGATCAAGAGCAGAGCGGATATCTGCGGAGTCTTTTGGATTTTAAATATGCCGAAAAAGAAATTCCTTTAGAAGAAGTGGAAAGCGTGGAAGAAATTGTAAAGCGGTTTAAAACAGGAGCAATGTCCTATGGTTCCATTTCCAAAGAAGCTCATGAAACGCTGGCGGCTGCCATGAATCATCTTCACGGCAAATCCAATACCGGAGAGGGTGGAGAAAGCGACGACCGGCTGGATTCCGCCGGAACCAAAGACGACAGGTGCTCGGCAATCAAGCAGGTGGCTTCCGGACGTTTTGGCGTTACAAGCCGTTATTTAGTCAGTGCAGAGGAGATACAGATTAAAATGGCCCAGGGGGCAAAACCGGGAGAAGGCGGACACCTTCCTGCAAGGAAGGTATATCCCTGGATTGCAAAGACGAGGCATTCCACGCCGGGGGTGAGCCTGATTTCGCCGCCGCCGCATCATGACATCTATTCTATTGAAGATTTGGCCCAATTGATATATGATTTAAAAAACGCAAATAAATATGCACAGATTTCGGTAAAATTAGTTTCCGAGGCGGGCGTGGGAACAGTAGCCGCAGGCGTGGCAAAAGCAGGAGCCCAGGTGGTTTTGATATCCGGTTATGACGGCGGCACCGGAGCCGCGCCGGAAAGCTCCATTCACAATGCCGGCCTTCCCTGGGAGTTAGGACTTGCAGAAACCCATCAGACGCTTTTGCAGAACGGACTTCGGAACCGTGTAAAAATTGAAACGGACGGAAAGCTGATGAGCGGAAGAGACGTAGCAATTGCAGCTTTGCTTGGGGCAGAGGAATTTGGCTTTGCTACAGCGCCCCTTGTTACCATGGGATGTGTGATGATGCGCGTATGTAATCTGGACACCTGTCCGGTAGGTATTGCGACGCAGAATCCCACACTCCGCAAGCGGTTCAAAGGCAAACCGGAATATGTAGAGAATTTTATGCGTTTTATTGCCAGTGAACTCAGAGAGTATATGGCAAAGCTTGGGGTACGCACCGTAGATGAAATGATCGGCAGGAGCGATCTCTTAAAAGTAAAAGAAAACGCAGCGTCTTCCATGGCTGGAAAAATGGATTTAAGCGAGATATTATATCATCCCACAGAAGGAAACAGCGAAAATATCCGGTTTTATCCTTCCAAAGCATATGATTTTAAACTGGAACAGACATTGGATGAGAAGGTGCTTTTAAAGAAACTGAAATCCCAGGTGGAAAAAGGAGAAAAAGCCGTATTGGATGTCAAAGTGAAAAACACAGACCGTTCCTTTGGAACCATTCTGGGAGCGCAGATCACACGCCTGCATAAAGAAGGACTGCCGGAGGATACCATTACCGTACACAGCAGAGGAGCAGGCGGTCAGAGCTTTGGCGCATTTATTCCGAAGGGACTGACGATAACCTTAAGCGGCGATACCAACGATTACTACGGCAAAGGTCTTTCCGGCGGAAAGCTGATTATTTATCCGCCGAAAAACAGAGGCTATAAAGCGGAGGAGAATATCATTGTAGGAAATGTGGCTCTTTATGGCGCCACAAGCGGAAAAGTGTTTATCAACGGCGTAGCCGGAGAACGGTTTGCAGTTCGTAATTCTGGAGCCCATGCGGTCGTAGAAGGCGTGGGAGAGCACGGATGCGAGTATATGACCGGCGGAATTGTCGTTGTACTGGGAAAAACCGGCAAAAACTTTGCAGCGGGCATGAGCGGCGGAATTGCCTATGTTTTGGATGAAGACAGCCGCCTTTACCGCAACTTAAATAAAGATATGGTTTCCATTGAAAAAGTGGAAAACAAATATGATATTCAGGCATTAAAGAGCATGATCGAAGAACATGCAGCATATACCGGTTCCGAAAGAGGAAAACGGATCTTAGAGGATTTTGGAGAGTATCTGCCGAAGTTTAAAAAAATCATTCCTCATGATTATAAGAAAATGATCGCCCTTGCCTCGAAATGGGAAGAAAAGGGAATGAGCAGCGAGCAGGCGCAAATGGAGGCATTTCATGAGAGCTTTCAGATGAGGGAGGATTAAAAAAATGGGAAAAGCAACGGGATTTTTAGATTATGAAAGAAAAAACGCAAAGGTGGAGACACCCCTTGAGAGAATCCGCCATTTCCATGAATTTCGTACGCCTCTGGCAGCCAAAGAACAGCAGGAACAGGGAGGCCGCTGTATGGACTGCGGCGTTCCCTTCTGCCAGAACGGCGGCATGCTGGCGGGAATGGCATCGGGATGTCCTCTTCACAATCTGGTGCCGGAGACGAATGATCTTGTTTACTGCGGAAACTGGCAGAAAGCATATGAACGTCTGGAGAAGACCCATTGTTTTCCGGAATTTACAGGCAGGGTATGTCCGGCTCTCTGCGAGGCGGCCTGCACCTGTAATCTGGACGGACTGCCGGTAGCTACAAAGGAGAATGAAAAGGCAATTATTGAACATGCATTTGCAGAAGGATATGTGGTTCCGAATCCGCCTAAAGTACGTACCGGAAAGACAGTAGCTGTCATTGGCAGCGGCCCGGCGGGACTGGCGGCAGCCTGGATGTTAAATCGAAGAGGGCATTTGGTTACCGTCTTTGAACGAAGCGACAGAATCGGAGGGCTTCTGCGTTACGGCATTCCCAATATGAAACTGGAAAAGGGTATCATTGACCGGAGGATTCAACTGTTAGAGGCAGAGGGCATTGTCTTTCAGACAGGAGTCGATGTGGGAAAAGATATTTCAAAAGAGGAGCTGCAGAAGAAATTTGACCGGGTTCTTTTGGCCTGCGGCGCTTCCAACCCCAGAGATATTGACGTGCCTGGACGCGACGGCAAAAATATTTATTTTGCCGTGGATTTTCTTGCCTCTGTGACAAAAAGCCTTCTGGATTCCGACTTAAAAGACAAATCTTACATTCCGGCAAAGGGCAGACATGTATTGGTCATTGGCGGCGGAGATACAGGAAATGACTGCGTGGGCACAGCGATACGGCTTGGAGCCAAATCCGTTGTTCAGTTAGAGATGATGCCAAAACCTCAGGAAGAAAGAGATGTTTCAAATCCATGGCCCCAGTGGCCCAGAGTTTTAAAAACAGATTACGGCCAGGAGGAGGCTATCGCTCTTTTCGGAAAAGATCCCCGTGTTTATCAGACAACGGTGAAAGAGTTTAAAAAAGACAAAAACGGAAATGTAAAAAAAGCAGTTCTGATCAAACTGGAATCAAAACGGGATGAAAAATCAGGCAGAATTAATATGACGCCCATAGAGGGCAGCGAAGAAACCATAGATGCGGATCTGGTTCTGATTGCAGCGGGATTTTTGGGCAGTCAGAAATATGTGACAGATGCTTTTGCGGTATCCGTAGATGCCAGAACAAATGTGGCTGCAAAAGAAGATTCTTATGAGACAAATGTGCCGGGCATCTTTGCCGCCGGCGACATGCGAAGAGGACAGTCCCTTGTGGTCTGGGCAATTTGGGAAGGGAGAGAGGCGGCAAAGGCGATTGACAAGTCCCTGATGGGATATACGAATCTTTCGTAACAGTTCGGCTGAACCGACAATCTCTGGTGTTGTTATGTTATGGGAAAAGGAGAATAACACATGAAAAATTATAATCGATCAGAAATTTTACGTCTGGCGGAAGAAGAGGACGTGGAATTTATCCGTCTGCAGTTTACGGATATGTTTGGAATGCTCAAAAATATTGCAATTCCCGAGAGCCGTCTGGCAGACGCTATGGAGGAGGACTGCATCATCGACCTGGCGTCTTTGGATGGATTTTCGGATGAGGAAAATGCAGGCTTGTATTTGAAACCGGATTTAAGCACATTTACCATACTCCCCTGGCGACCTCAAAATGGAAAGGTAGCCCGTTTTTTGTGCGATATGTGCAAAGAAGACGGAAGTGAATATGAGGTAAGCCCCAGGTTTATTTTAAAACGTTCCATAGAAAAAGCTGCAAAAATGGGATATGTGTTTCAACTGAATCCGGAGTGTGAATTCTTCCTGTTTCACACGGATGAAAACGGCGCGCCTACCACTTTGTCCCATGAAAGAGCGGGGTATCTGGATACCTCCCCTATAGATCTGGGAGAAAATACCAGGCGGGATATTATTTTAACACTGGAGGAAATGGGCTATGAGATTACTTCCTCTCATCACGAAATTGCGGCCGCCCAGCATGAGATTGATTTTGCCTTTGAGGATGCCCTTGCTACGGCGGATAAAGTGATGACATTTAAAATGGCGGTACGGACCATTGCCAGAAGATACGGGCTCCATGCGACATTTATGCCAAAGCCCAGAAAAGAGGCGAACGGTTCCGGCATGCATCTGCATATGCGTCTGCTTAAAGACGGCAAAAATGTATTCGCAGATGAAACCGGAGAATTGAGCCGGGAGGGAGAGGCTTTTCTGGCAGGGATTTTAGAGCATATTGCAGGAATGACTGCGGTCTTCAATCCGCTGGTTAATTCTTATAAACGCCTGGTTCCCGGTTTTGAGGCTCCTTCTGACGTGACATGGTCCAAAAAGCAGAGAAATGTGCTGATGTATGTGCAGAAGAGAAGGAGGGGAGATTTGAACCTGGAGCTTAGAAGTCCGGATTCGGCTGCAAATCCCTATCTTTTAGCAGCGCTGTGTCTGGAGGCGGGATTAGACGGAATCAGGAAAGGTCTTTCGGCTCCGGAGGAATTGACCGAGGATATCAGACGCCTTACCTGCGAAGAAAAGCGGATGAGGGGGATTTTGAGTCTTCCGGAAAATCTGGGAAATGCGCTGGAGGCGATGCAGAAAGATCCGTTGATTTTAGAGGTGTTGGGAGAAAGTTATGCCATAGCCTATCAAAGGGCGAAGAAAAAAGAATGGAAAAGTTATCTGGAGCAGATAACGGCGTGGGAGCTGGACAGATATTTATATTTAGTCTGAATGCTGCTATAAGCGTTTCAAAGATCTTTTATTGTCACAAATTTACAGTTGGAGGCAGCAGATGAGCGCAATCGTTGTGGTATTGCCAAAATTAGAAGATGCGAAAAAAATCAGAAAAATTCTGGTGGGTCATGGATTTCAAAATGTATTTGCATGTGTATCTGGATCTTTGGCTCTTTCTACGATAAACCAGTACGCCTGCGGACTTGTAATCAGCGGTTATCATCTGAAAGATATGTATTATTTGGAACTTTTGGATCAACTGCCGAAGTATTTTGAAATGGTGCTTTTGGGGAAAGGAGATGCAGCGGCAGAAACAAGTTTGGGGGTTCTTTCTCTGACAACGCCTCTTAAGGTTTATGATCTGGTCAATACGGCAGATATGGTGCTGCGTCAGTTGGAACGCAGGATTAAAAAGGATCGCACAAGAAAAAAAAGAAGCGAAAAAGAGGAGAACTATATCCGCAATGCGAAGTTCCTATTAATGGAGAGGAATCAGCTTTCGGAGGAAGAGGCGTATCGCTATATTCAAAAGTGCAGTATGGATAACGGAACGAATATGGTAGAGACGGCGCAGATGATACTTACTTGTTTTCTGGAGACGGATTGAGCGGAGAACAGGGTATTTGAACAGGTCGGAATGATTTCAGATACCCTGTTTTTCTTTTTGGGATACAGTAGTAATCGCTGGTTATTGTTCACACCAGGACTTTGCATTCACTGCAAAGTCGGTAAGAAAGCGTATATTAAGCCAAGAGGGAATGCAGTCCTTTGCCGCAGGCAAACTTCCAATGGGCTGAATTCCGTTACTGTGAGCGCCGCAGGAGTGAACAGTAACCATCGTTGCGGACGGACAGGGCAGGATTTATAGAAACAGTTGAAAAAAGCTTATAAATATGATAAAATTTTTTCAATTTAACAGGATACTGCAGCATATGCATAGTTTCATAAAAAAGCGAAGTCTTTTTTTTTTGCCAAGGCGCATATTTTGAGATATTTTCGGGATATTTGCCGCGGCATGGAAAAGAGAAATATCCTCCGGGTATCCCTTTATGCGCTGAGAAGATGCGCAATTTTATGGAAACACCCTCTGGGTATCCCTTTATGCGCTGAGAAGATGCGCAATTTTATGGAAAGGATAAGGTGAATATGAAAGCATTTTTAATTCTTGAAGATGGGACTGTATTGGAAGGAACTGGTATTGGTTCTTCCAGAGAAGTCATCAGTGAGATAGTATTTAATACATCAATGACCGGATATCTGGAGGTGCTGACAGATCCTTCTTATGCAGGGCAGGCAGTTGTTATGACGTATCCCTTGATAGGAAATTATGGAATTACGCCGGATATGGAATCAAAACAGCCGTGGCCGGACGGATATATCGTGAGGGAATTATCCAGAAGGCCCAGCAATTTCCGATGCGAAGGGACAATTCAGGATTTTCTGGTAAAACATGATATTCCCGGAATTGCAGGCATAGATACCCGGGCGCTGACCAGGATATTGCGGGATAAGGGCACAATGAACGGTATGATTACAACAGATGAGAATTATCAGATAGAAGAAATTCTTCCGAAATTAAGGGCTTACACTACGGGCAATGTCGTAGACAGAGTCACCTGCGGCAAAAAAAGCGTTTTGGAAGGAAAAGGCAAAAAAGTGGCTCTTATGGATTTTGGCGCTAAGAATAACATTGCAAAGTCTTTGCATGAGAGAGGATGCCGGGTGACGATTTATCCGGCGCATACAACGGCGGAAGAGATACTTTCTGCGGAGCCGGACGGTATTATGTTAAGCAACGGACCGGGAGATCCGGGAGAATGTACAGAAATTATTGTGGAATTAAAAAAGCTTTATGCATCCGATAAGCCGATTTTTGCAATTTGTCTGGGGCATCAGCTTATGGCTCTTGCCGCCGGGGCAAAAACCCATAAGATGAAATACGGACACCGGGGCGGCAATCATCCGGTGAAGGATTTAAAAACAGGGCGTGTCTATATTTCCTCTCAGAATCATGGTTATGTGGTAGATACAGATACCCTGGATCCAAACGTGGCAAAGCCTGCGTTTGTCAATGTCAATGACGGAACCAATGAAGGACTGGAATACATCGGCAAAAATATTTTTACGGTACAGTTTCATCCGGAGGCATGTCCGGGCCCACAGGACAGTGGATATCTGTTTGATCGTTTTATTGAAATGATGGGAGGGATGAGATAATGCCGAAAAATGAAAATATCAAAAAAGTTTTGGTGATCGGTTCCGGACCGATTGTCATCGGACAGGCAGCCGAATTTGATTATGCGGGAACGCAGGCGTGCCGTTCTCTAAAAGAAGAAGGCGTAGAAGTCGTTCTTGTCAATTCCAACCCTGCTACCATTATGACAGACAAAGAAATTGCAGATCAGGTTTATATTGAACCTCTGACGGTTCCGGTATTGCAGGAGATTATCATAAAAGAAAAACCGGACAGCGTACTGCCTACATTGGGCGGACAGGCAGGATTAAACCTTGGTATGGAGCTGGCAGAATCCGGTTTTTTAGAGGAACACGGCGTAAAGCTGATTGGTACTACGGCAGAGACGATTTTTAAGGCGGAGGACCGTCAGGCTTTTAAAGATACCATGGAAAAAATCGGAGAGCCCTGTGCGGCGTCTTTGGTTGTGCATAATGTAGAAGACGGCATTCGGTTTACCAATACCATCGGATATCCGGTGGTGCTGCGGCCAGCCTATACCCTTGGAGGCAGCGGCGGCGGAATTGCCCGTAATGAACAGGAATTGATTGATATTTTGACAAACGGACTTCGGTTGAGCCGTGTGGGCGAAGTGTTGGTGGAACGCTGTATTGCCGGCTGGAAAGAAATCGAATACGAAGTAATGCGGGATGCAGAGGGGAATTGTATCACCGTTTGCAATATGGAAAATGTAGATCCGGTGGGCGTGCATACGGGAGACAGTATCGTTGTGGCTCCTTCCCAGACGCTTGGGGATAAAGAATACCAGATGCTGCGTACTTCCGCACTAAATATTATATCGGAGTTGAATATTACCGGCGGCTGCAACGTACAATATGCCCTGAAACCGGATAGCTTTGAATATTGCGTCATTGAAGTCAATCCCCGTGTTTCCCGTTCTTCTGCACTGGCGTCTAAGGCAACGGGATATCCCATTGCAAAAGTGGCGGCGAAGATTGCTTTGGGATATACGCTGGATGAGATTAAAAATGCGATTACGGGCAAGACCTATGCGAGTTTTGAGCCGATGCTTGACTATTGCGTTGTAAAGATTCCGCGGCTTCCGTTCGATAAATTTATTACAGCGAAACGGACTCTGACCACGCAGATGAAAGCAACCGGAGAAGTTATGAGCATCTGCAATAATTTTGAAGGAGCCTTGATGAAAGCAATCCGATCCTTAGAACAGCATGTGGACAGTTTAATGGAATATGGTTTTGATACGCTTTTGGATCAGGAGCTGGAAGAGGAATTGAAGATTGTAGACGACCGCCGGATTTTCTGTATTGCAGAGGCATTGCGCCGGGGCATCAGCGCTCAGCATATTCATGAAATTACGGATATCGATATCTGGTTTATTGATAAATTAGCGATTCTGGTGGAAATGGAACAGGCATTGCAGACAAAAGAGCTTACCGTGGAACTGTTAAAAGAGGCGAAACGGATTGAGTTCCCGGATTCTGTCATTGCAAAACTGACGGGGAAATCCGAAACAGAGATCAGGCAGATGCGCCATGAAAACGGAATTACCGCCGTTTACAAAATGGTAGATACTTGTGCGGCAGAATTTGAGGCCCAGACGCCTTACTATTATTCCGTATACGGCGGTGAAAATGAATCTCTGGGAGAAAAGACGAAGAAGAGGATATTAGTGCTTGGCTCCGGCCCCATCCGCATTGGGCAGGGAATCGAATTCGATTATTGCTCCGTGCACAGTACCTGGGCATTCAAAAAAGAAGGATTTGAAACAATTATTATCAATAACAATCCGGAAACCGTTTCTACAGATTTTGACGTTGCAGATAAGCTGTATTTTGAACCGCTGACGCCGGAAGATGTGGAGAATATCGTCAATATCGAAAAACCGGACGGCGCAGTCGTACAGTTCGGTGGACAGACAGCCATTAAGCTGACGGAAAGTTTAATGAAAATGGGCGTTCCGATTTACGGAACAAAAGCAGAGGATGTAGATGCGGCTGAGGACAGAGAATTGTTCGATCAGATTCTGGAGCAGACGAAAATACCAAGAGCTGCCGGAGGAACTGTATTTACGGCGGAAGAAGCCAAAGAAGTGGCAGGCAGACTGGGCTATCCTGTGTTGGTGCGTCCTTCCTATGTTCTTGGCGGACAGGGTATGAAGATTGCTTATAACGATCAGGAGCTGGAAGAGTTTATCGATATCATCAACCGGATTGCCCAGGATCATCCGATTCTGGTAGACAAATATTTACAGGGCAAGGAAATTGAGGTAGACGCGGTATGCGACGGTACGGATATTTTGATTCCGGGTATTATGGAGCATATTGAGCGGACAGGCGTTCATTCCGGAGACAGCATTTCCGTTTATCCGGCGCCGACAATCAGTGAAGAAATTAAAGAAACTCTGGTAGATTATACAAAACGTCTGGCGCAGGCTCTCCATGTGGTGGGGCTGATTAATATTCAGTTTATTGTTATGGATGAAGAAGTTTATGTGATTGAAGTCAATCCCCGTTCTTCCAGAACAGTGCCCTATATCAGTAAAGTAACAGGAATTCCCATTGTAGATCTGGCAACAAAAGTAATCATCGGCAATACGCTGAAAGGAATGGGCTATCCTGTCGGACTTGCACCGGAGGCAGATTATATTGCAATTAAAATCCCGGTATTTTCTTTTGAAAAGCTCCGGGGAGCAGAAATCAGTCTGGGGCCGGAAATGAAGTCTACCGGAGAATGTCTGGGAATTGCGAAGAATTTTGACGAGGCTTTGTATAAAGCGTTCTTAGGAGCAGGCGTCACTCTTCCGAAATATAAACAGATGATCATGACGGTGAAGGATGCAGACAAGCCGGAGGCTGTTGACGTGGCAAAGCGTTTTGCGGCTTTGGGATATAAAATTTATGCCACCAGAAGTACGGCGAAGTATTTAAACGAACATGGGGTGGAGGCGCTGCGTGTAAATAAAATCACGCAGGAATCTCCCAATGTTATGGATTTGATTCTGGGACATAAAATCGATCTTGTGATTGATACCCCGACACAGGGAAACGGGGACAAGAGCAGAGACGGATTCTTAATCCGCAGGAATGCCATTGAAACAGGAGTGTACTGCATCACGGCAATGGATACGGCAAATGCTCTGGCAAGAAGTCTGGAAACAGCAAATAAAACCTTAACTCCGGTGGACATTGCAGCCGTAAAAAACATTTAGAGAAACTTGTTTGTATGGGACTTTGCGGAAGATGTAAAGTCTGCAAAAACACACAGATGTGGAAAAGGGATATGTACAATGAAGAAAAAATTTTTCAGAAAAGCCGTATGTCTGGCGGCCGCAGTTATCCTGATTGCGTCGTCTTTGGATGCTGCAGGTTCCCAGACAAAAGACAAGATTAAAAGCACAGGAAAGAAAATTGACGAGTTGGAGGAACAAAAAAAAGACGCGCAGGAAAAAGTCGGCGCTCTAAAAGAGGAAGAAAGCAGCTTAAAGGGAGAGCTCGCAGGCTTAAACCAGCAGTTGTCCGATGTTTCTGCGCAGATCAATGATCTGGAGGGGCAGATTCAACAAAAACAGGAAGAAATCCAGACGACAAAAGAAGAGCTGAAAGAGGCGGAAATCGTAGAGGAAAAACAGTATGAGAGTATGAAACTGCGTATCCGTTTTATTTATGAGAATGGAAATACGGATCTGATTACCGCGCTTTTGGGCAGCGAGTCTTTGGCAGATCTTTTAAACCGGGTGGAATATGTGACAGAGATGAACCGTTATGACAGGCAGATGCTTTCGGACTATGAAGAAACCTGTAAACAGATTTCCAGTAAAAAAAAGACGCTGAAGAATGAAAAACAAGAGCTGATTGCCATGCAGGAGAGCATGGAGCAGAAAGAAGAGCAGGTAAACGGGCTGATTGCCAAAACACAAACAAGCATTCAGTCCAAACAAAATGAAATTTCAAATGCACAGGAAACGGTAGAGGATTTCGAAACTCAGATTGCCAAAATGAAGGCATACGAGGAAGAGTTGGAGCGTAAAAAAGCCGAAGAGGCGAAAAAACAGGCAGCGGCACAGAAAGCTGCGGCACAAAAAGCGGCAGAACAGCAGAAAGGCAATTCAGGCTCAGGTACCTCCGGTACGCCCGCTGCTCCCAGCGGAGGCGGCAGCGTTACGGCAAATGCCAGTGATCTTGCAATGCTTGCCGCTATTGTGGAATGCGAAGCGGGAGGAGAAAGCTACGAAGGACAGTGGGCAGTAGCCAGCGTTGTCGTAAACCGTGTAAAAAGCGGCAGTTTTCCAAATACCATTTCCGGCGTTATTTATCAGAGCGGTCAGTTTTCTCCGGTAGCCAGCGGACGCTTTGCTGTTGTTTTAGCGCAGGGAGCCGGCAGCAGTTGTACGCAGGCGGCAAGTACGGCTCTTTCCGGCAGTACAAATGTGAATTTTTTGTATTTTTGCAGGGCGTCTTCCGGTGTAGAGGGCACAGTGATTGGGAATCATGTTTTTTATTAAAAAAATTTGGAGACAGGAAAATGAAAAAATTATTAGAAGTTTGTGTGGATTCCGTGGAGTCTGCAGTTATTGCACAGGAAGGCGGAGCAGACCGTCTGGAGGTTTGTTCTAATTTTGTGATCGGAGGAACAACTCCGGGAGTAAGTCAGTTTAAACAGATCCGCAAAGCCTGCGATATTAAGCTGAATGTATTAATCCGTCCGAGATTCGGAGATTTTTTATATACGGAGCCGGAATTTTTGATGATTGCAGAAGATGTCCGTATGTTTCGGGAGCTTGGGGCGGATGGAGTAGTTGTAGGATGTCTTAAGCCGGATGGAAATCTGGATTTGGAGCGGATGAAGAAATTGAGAGACTGCGCAGAAGGTATGCATATGACGCTTCACCGTGCATTTGATGTCTGCAGAGATCCTGATCAGGCGCTGCAGGATGCCATATCTCTGAATATTGATACGATTCTGACATCGGGGCAGGAAGCGGATTGCGTCAAAGGAAAAGAAGTGATCAAAAAGCTGATTGCGCAGGCGGGAGATCAGATCCATATTCTGGTGGGCAGCGGCGTCAATGCCGAGGTCATCCGTAAGCTTTCCGGGGAAATTCATGCTGCGCATTTTCATATGTCCGGTAAAGAGATTTTAAAAAGCGGCATGACGTATCGAAATGAGCGTGTCAATATGGGAGTGGAAGGCATGAATGAATTTGAGATTTTCCGTACGGCAAAGGAAAAAATCGTACGGGCAAGAGAGGCGTTGGATTCATAAATATGAAAAGTTCATATCGGTTTTTTGAAAACAGAGAATGCGAATATTTTCCCTGCCATAAGGGGGTGGAGAATTTTAACTGTCTGTTTTGTTACTGTCCTTTTTATGCGGGAACAGATTGTCCGGGAATTGTTCTTCTGCTCCCTGCCATATAAGAAAAACTCTTTGAGCGGTTAATCCATACTGACACGGATGCCGCTCTTTCTTTCGGAGGGCTGTATGATTACCGTGACGGCTGAATTTGAGCTCCATTCAAATTGATAGGATTCGCCGGATGTCTGGCCGATAAAGGTTTTCCATGAGACGTCTGCAGTGACCTGGGGATCGCAGTGTCCATGTCCAATCCAGCAGACGACGGCATCGGGATCTACAGAGATCGAGGTGCGGGACATTACATTGCTTAACACAATCGGGTTGCCGTCGGAGAGTACCGCAACATATGCATTCTGCCCCCGTCCGGTTAGAGTAGAAGTTGCAAGGCCTTTCTGGGAAAGGACGCCGACGCCGATAAAGCGTACGCTGTAGTCGCAGTCTTGTGAAAAGGCAAGGATATTTTCTGATTCCACAGAAATGGTTTCTCCCGCCTCTAAATGATAGATGACCACATGTTGTCCGTAATTTGCGTAGTATGTAACGGAATCTCCATTTAAATTCACTTTCATAAGAGGAATGTTTTCGCCGGTCACACGTCTTGCCAGTGAACCCAAAAGCGCCTGCCCCAGACTTTGCTGAGGGCCTAATAAAACTTTTTCAAATTTATAATTTTTACCGCCCTGGCTTTCTCCTGCAATAAACCCTCCCGCTTTCGCAAATAATACATCCCTGCCTGTGCAGGTGACCTTCAGTGTCAGTTCGTTGATAGTCTCGAATTTCAGCATGTCTTCTCCTCCTTTTGTTATACTACCTGGACGCCGTAAAGGGCGCACAGACCGGCGAGATCTTTTGCAACGCCGTTGCCAATCGCATTAAATTTCCAGATGTTTTTGTGTCTGTAGATTTCGCCTATCATCATAGACGTAACATTGGAATAATACTCATCCATTTGAAAACCCGCCAATTCCTGACCGGACGCCTGGTCGATAATACGGATGTAGGCATCCTTTAACATACTGAAATTAAGCCGTTTTTCAAGCGCTTCATGAATCGTCAGAACAAAAACGATTTTATGGACTTTGTTGTTTAGTTTATGAAAATCAATCGAAATCGTTTCCCGGTCTGTATCGGAATCCGCAGAAAAGACAGTACTGCCGTCGGGACTTATCTCCTGTCCGTAGAAAACAAACCAGGCATCTCCTAAAACTCTTCCGCTTTCGTTTAATAAAAAGGCGGATACGTCAACATCACAGGCGTTGTTTGTGACATTCCACCCCAGACAGGCCTTGACTTTTACAAGAGCTCCGTTGGATTCCAAGGAGGCTTTTTCGCCTTTTCGCATAGGATGCAGCAGAGAGGGTATGGGTCTTTGTGCGGCAGGACGAGCGGCGGCATTCTGTGGAACGGCGGCGGAAGGCGCTGGCCGCGGGGCAGAGGCAGGACGGGAATGATAAGAATTGCCTGCGCTGCCGGCGTTTATGGAAAAAATGTCTTGTGATGATTTAGGACCTTGAATTCGTTTTTGATTGATCGATAAAACGGTCTGTTTATTCAGAGGGCCTGCAGTTTTCATAGGAACCTGAATCATATGCGTTCCTCCTGTAAATGATTTCTGTTTATCATGATACACTATTTTGCGATTTTTACAAGTAAAAGCTGAAAACGGAGAAAGCGATCCCATACTTGTAAAATAAAAGATTCTATCATATAATATACAAGTATGGCTTTGCCGAAGAGAAACAGATTCGGCAGAGGAAAAGAGGTGTGGGAATGAAAGAATTGCAGCAGTTGTTAGAGCAGATAGAATATGAGCATATACAGGGGAATCTGGATCAGACAATTACAGATATCATCTACGATTCCAGAAAAGTACAGAAAGACTGCGTGTTTGTCTGTGTAAAAGGCAGTGCGGCAGACGGACATCAGTTTGCGGCGGATGCAGCAGAAAAGGGCGCGTCTGTATTGGTAGTATCAGAAGATGTTTCTGTGCCGGAAGATATTACTGTGATCAAAGTAAAAGATACCAGATATGCACTGGCGTTATTGTCAGCCGCATATTTTGATCATCCGGCTCAGGAATTAAAAGTAATCGGAATTACAGGAACAAAAGGAAAGACAACCACAACTTATATGGTAAAATCCATACTGGAGGGCGCGGGATATAAGGTGGGGCTGATTGGAACCATTGAGACGGTGATCGGGGATGAAGTGATTCCTTCTGCCAATACCACGCCGGAATCTTATCTGGTTCAGCATTATTTTCGGAAAATGGCAGATGCAGGCTGTGACTGCTGTGTCATGGAGGTTTCCTCTCAGGGACTTATGATGCACAGGACAGCCGGATTTTTATTTGAAATCGGAATTTTTACCAATATTGAACCGGACCACATTGGTCCGAATGAACACGCATCTTTTGAAGATTATCTTTTCTGTAAATCACTGTTGTTCCGGCAGTGTAAGCTGGGCATTTTAAATGCAGATGATGCCCATTATAAAGACATTTTAAAGGATCATACCTGCCGGGTGGAGACCTATGGTTTTTCCAAAGACGCAGATCTTTATGCAGAGGATATGCAGCTTGTACACAAACCGGGTTATCTGGGCGTTTTCTATCATGTATCCGGCAAACTGGATTTCGATGTGGAAATTGATGTGCCGGGTAAATTCAGCGTATATAATTCTTTGACGGCTATTGCAATCTGCCGTCATTTTGAAGTGAAAACAGATATTATGAAGAAGGCTTTAAAACAGGCAAAGACAAAGGGGCGAATTGAGATGATAAAAGTCTCGGATGAATTTACGTTGATGATCGATTATGCCCACAATGCCATGAGTTTGAAGAGTCTTCTTTCAACATTAAAAGAATACGAGCCTGGGAGGCTGGTATGTCTCTTTGGCTGCGGCGGGAACCGGGCAAGATCGAGGCGTTTTGAAATGGGGGAAGTGTCTGGAGAAATGGCGGATCTGACCATTATCACTTCTGACAATCCCAGATTTGAAGAACCCCAGGCGATCATAAATGATATCAAAACGGGAATTCATAAAACAAAGGGTGAATATATAGAAATTATAGACAGAAAAGAGGCAATCCGGTATGCCATTGCGCATGGGCGGCCGAAGGATGTTATTGTTCTGGCGGGGAAAGGACATGAAGATTATCAGGAGATCAAAGGGAAAAAATACCCCATGGATGAACGAAATCTCATTGCAGAGATTTTACAGGAGTTAAAAGAGGGAAAGTAGTGGTGGCAGAATGTATGCCGATATAATTATTGATATATCCCATGAAAAATTAGACAGGCCGTTTCAATATCGGATTCCAGAGGCTTTGGAAGAGACGATTTATCCCGGTGTTTCCGTAAAAGTGCCTTTTGGAAAAGGCAACCGCATTCTGCAGGGATTTGTGATTGAGCTGAAGGAACAGGCGGAATTTGCGGAAGATAAAATCAAAGAAATCAACTCCGTTGCAGAAGGCAGCGTAGCCATTGAAACACAGCTGATCGCGCTGGCAGCATGGATGCGGCGCAATTACGGCGCTACGATGAATCAGGCTTTAAAGACAGTGATTCCCGTCAGGAAAAAGACAAAAGCAGTGGAGAAACGTCTGGTATGTCTGAGCATGGAAGAAAACGAGGCGAAAGAATATCTGGCAGAATGTAAAAGAAGGCATTATACGGCAAGGGCAAGACTGTTGGAGGAGCTGCTGAAATATCCCCAGATTTCTTATGAGATTGTGACGCAAAAGCTAAATGTGAATACAGGCGTTATCCATGCATTGGAAGAAAAAAATATTATAAATATAATCAGGGAAGTGGATTACCGAAATCCAATCCGCAACATCAAAAATCAGGGATACCAGATTGCTTTGAATCCTATGCAGAAAAATGCGGTGGATGCAGTATTGCAGAATTGGAAACAGGGTATCCAGAAAACATATCTTTTGCATGGCGTAACCGGCAGCGGTAAAACGGAAGTCTATATGGAATTGATTGCAAATGTGATCGCCATGAAGAAACAGGCAATTGTACTGATTCCCGAGATTGCATTGACCTATCAGACCGTAATGCGTTTTTTTGGACGTTTTGGCAAACGGGTTTCTATCATCAATTCCAGACTGTCCCAGGGGGAACGCTACGATCAGTTTCTGAGAGCCAAAAACGGGGAAATTGACATTATGATCGGTCCAAGGTCTGCGTTGTTTACGCCTTTTGCAAATTTGGGGCTGATTATCATTGATGAAGAGCATGAGGGCAGTTATAAAAGCGAAACGCTGCCCAAATACCATGCCAGAGAAACGGCTATAGAACGGGCGAAAATGGCGGGAGCATCTGTAGTGCTGGGCTCTGCGACGCCTTCCATAGACAGTTATTATAAAGCGCAAAAGGGAGCCTATCAGTTAATCGAAATGAAACAAAGGGTGGCTGAAAAACCTCTGCCCGTGTGTCATATTATAGATTTAAGAGAAGAATTAAAAAACGGCAATTATTCTATTTTAAGCAGAAAGCTGCAGGAGCTTATGGAAGAGCGGCTTTCAAAAAAGCAGCAGATTATGCTGTTTTTAAACCGCAGGGGAATTTCCGGCTTTGTATCCTGCCGTGCCTGCGGACATGTAATCAAATGCCCCCATTGCGACGTATCCTTAAGTCTGCACAGAAATGGGAGAATGATCTGTCATTATTGTGGATATGAGGAGACGGCATCATCTGTTTGTCCCGCCTGCGGCTCGAAATATATCGGAGGATTTAAGGCAGGCACGCAGAAAATAGAAGAAATTGTAAAAAAACGGTTTCCGGGAGCAAAGACTCTGCGAATGGATTTTGATACCACAAGAAAAAAAGAGGGATACGAAGAGATTTTATCTGCCTTTGCCAATCAGGAGGCCGATATTTTGATCGGTACCCAGATGATTGTTAAGGGGCATGATTTTAAAAATGTTACACTGGTGGGAATACTTGCGGCGGATATGTCTATGTATACCGGGGATTACAGGGCGTCGGAGCGAACCTTTCAGCTTCTGACGCAGGCTGCGGGAAGGGCCGGAAGAGGGGAAAAAAAGGGCGAGGTTGTAATACAGACCTATCATCCTGACCACTATAGCATCACCACGGCCCAAAAACAGGATTATGAGACCTTTTATCAGGAGGAAATCGCCGTAAGGCGGCTGCTTTCCTATCCGCCTGTCTCTCATATGCTTTTGGTTCTCATTGCTTCGCCGGAAGAAGAAGAGGCAAAAGATGCTGCTTTGGCGGCTGCATCCTGGATAGAAAAAAAACAGACGGAGGGACTTAAAATGATAGGTCCTGCCAGTGCGGCAATCGGAAAGGTAAACGACATTTACCGCAGGGTAATTTATTTAAAAGAAAAGGATTATGACAGGCTGGTTGCATTAAAAGACGAGATAGAAGTATTTGCAAAAGACCTGACAGATAAAAAAAAGATAAACATTACATTTGATTTTAACCCAATGAACGGGATGTAGAAGGAGGAAATTATGGCGCTTCGGACAATAAGGCTGCAGGGAGACCCGGTACTGAATAAAGTATGCAGGGAGGTAAAGGAGATCACACCAAAGCTTCAGGTTTTGATCGAAGATATGTTGGATACCATGTATGAGGCAGGGGGAGTGGGACTGGCTGCTCCTCAGGTGGGAATTTTAAGGAGAATTGTAACGATTGATATCGGAGACGGTCCAATCATTATGATCAATCCGAAACTGATTTCTTCAGACGGAGAACAGACAGACGGAGAAGGCTGTCTGAGCCTTCCGGGCAAAGCGGGAAAAGTCACAAGGCCGAATCATGTGATTGCCAGAGCCTTTGACGAAAATATGGAAGAATATGAGATTGAGGCCACAGAGCTTTTGGCCAGAGCAATCTGCCATGAGCTGGATCATCTGGAAGGTCATATGTATACAGAGCTGGTGGAGGGAGATCTCTATGAGGTTGTAGATGAGGAGGAATAGGAATGCGTGTAATTTTTATGGGAACGCCGGATTTTGCAGTGGGTACTTTAGAGGCAATTCTTGCAGCGGGGCATGAAGTGGTTCTTACCGTAACGCAGCCGGACAAACCAAAGGGCAGAGGCAAAATCATGCAGTCATCTCCGGTGAAAATGTGTGCGCTGAAACATGGAATTGTTACTTATCAGCCAAAAAAGATCAGAGAAAAAGAGTGTATCGAGTATTTGAGAGGATTTGCACCGGATATGATTATCGTTGCGGCTTTTGGACAAATTCTTCCAAAAGATATTTTGGAGATGCCAAAATATGGGTGCGTGAATGTCCATGCCTCCCTGCTGCCAAAATACAGAGGGGCGGCGCCGATTCAGTGGGCGGTGATCAATGGAGATGCTGTATCCGGCGTTACAACAATGCGTATGGATACGGGACTGGATACGGGGGATATTATTGAAAAAAAAGAAGTTGTGCTGGCAGCGGACGAAACGGGCGGCAGTCTTTTTGACCGGCTTGCCAGAGAGGGAGCTGCTCTTTGCGTGCATACCATGCAGTCTATAGAAGAAGGAACAGCCGTATATACCAAACAAAAAGAAGAAGAGGCAACTCATGTAGGTATGATTTCCAAGCAAATGGGGTATATTGACTGGAAACAGCCTGCAGCTGCGATTGAAAGGCTGATCCGAGGATTAAATCCCTGGCCCAGCGCCTATACCAGATTAAACGGCAAAACATTTAAAATCTGGAAAGCCGGGGCAGAGGAAGGGAATAGTCAAAAGGATGCGGGAACGGTGGTTCTTTCCGACAAAAAACAGCTGAAAATACAGACGGGCGACGGTATGCTTTCCCTGTTGGAAGTACAGCTGGAAGGAAAAAAGAGAATGGATATTGAGGCCTTTCTGCGGGGATATGAAATCACAGAAGATACGGTATTTTGAATCGCTGCGCTATTTGTGGAATTAGGAGGAAATACCCGCTGGGTATACCTGTATGTCCAAAAAGCGGGACAAAAAGGAGGAAATGATTATGCGATATGGATATTATGGTTTTTGGGATTCTACTTATTTGTTAGTCATTATCGGTGCAGTGATTTGTATGATTGCGTCAGCAAGAGTGAAAAGTACATTTCACAAATATTCCAGATACCGCAGTATGAGCAATTTGACTGGAGCTCAGGCCGCAGAGCGAATCCTGCATGCATCCGGAATTTATGATGTTACTGTTCGGCATGTATCCGGCAGTCTGACTGATCATTACGATCCGAGAAATAAAACATTGAACTTATCAGACAGCGTGTATGGTTCTTCGTCAGTGGCGGCAGTAGGAGTAGCCGCCCATGAATGCGGACATGCGATTCAGCACCAGAAGAACTATGCGCCTCTTTCTATAAGAAGCGCGATTGTCCCGGTGGCAAACTTTGGTTCAAAACTGGCATGGCCTTTGATTTTGATAGGGCTGATTTTTAGCAGCCGTATGGGAAGCAATCTGATCATGCTGGGCATTATCTGCTTTTCCCTTGCCGTGATTTTTCAGCTGGTCACCCTTCCGGTGGAATTTAATGCATCGGCAAGGGCTATGCGTATCCTTGGCAATACCGGAATTTTAGGGCCTGAAGAACTAAGGAAAACAAGAAAAGTTTTAAGTGCGGCGGCGCTTACCTATGTTGCCAGTGCGGCTGCAGGCATTTTGCAATTACTCCGGCTGATACTTTTATTTGGAGGCAGACGTGATAACAGATAGTGTAAATATCAGAGAGCTTGCCCTTGGAATATTACTCGCGGTAACAAAAGACGGTGAATACAGTCATATCGCCCTGGCAGCTGTTTTGGAAAAATATCAGTACCTTTCTAAGAAAGAGCGCAGTTTTCTGACAAGGCTTACAGAAGGAACATTGGAAAAACAGATTGAAATGGATTATATTCTGAATCAGTTTTCCAAAACAAAAGTAAATAAAATGAAACCGGTCATCCGCTGCATTCTGCGTATGGGCGTATATCAGTTAAAATATATGGATTCTGTGCCGTCTTCGGCAGCTTGTAATGAGTCAGTACGGCTGGCGGAGCGGAAGGGATTTCGGAATCTGAAGGGGTTTGTCAATGGAGTGCTCAGAAATGTCAGCCGGAATTTGACGAAAATTTCCTATCCGGATAAAAAAGAGGCGCCTCTTTATGCCATGTCCATTCAGTATTCGATTCCGGAGTGGATGCTGGCTCAGTGGAGCAGAGATTACGGCATGGAGAAGGCGGAATCCATAGCGGCCTCTTTTGGCATAGAAAGCAAGATTTGCATTCGGACAAATTTGATGAAAACAACGCCGGAGCAGTTAATGAAAGATCTGGAACAAAGAGGCATTACGGCAGAGCCTGTTGTGAGGAAGGAGTATCCGGATTTTTCTTATGGAATGTATCTGTCCGGCTATGATCATCTGACGGCCATTCCGGAATTTGCGGAAGGAAAATTTATGGTGCAGGATGTCTGTTCCATGCTGGTAACACATATTGCAGATCCCAGGCCGGGAGATTATGTGATAGATGTCTGCAGCGCGCCCGGAGGCAAAAGCCTGCATGCAGCAGAGCGTATGCGGGGAGAGGGTATGGTGGAGTCCAGAGATCTGACCGATTATAAGGTGGCGTTGATTGAAGAAAACATCAAAAAAAGCGGTATGAAAAATATCCGGGCAGTGCAAAAGGATGCCCGGATGTTAGATTTGGATTCCATTGACAAAGCCGATCTTATCATTGCGGATCTTCCCTGTTCAGGGCTTGGAACGCTGCGGCGGAAAACGGATATCCGTTTCCGTATGACAGAAGAGGATGAAAAAAGCCTTGCTCTTTTGCAGAGGGAAATCCTCTCTGTGGTCTGTCAGTATGTCAAATGCGGCGGTACACTGATCTATTCCACCTGTACCATGGACCGCATGGAAAACGAAGAAAATATCAAATGGTTTTTGGAGAACAACCCACAGTTTTCTCTGGAAATGCAGCGTCAGTTTTTTCCCGATGAGGGAATGTCCGACGGTTTTTACATAGCAAAATTAATACGGAAACAGGTGAAATCATGACAGAAAAGCCGGATATCAAATCCATGAATTTAACAGAACTTACATCCTTTGTGACAGGGCTTTCCGAGAAATCCTTTCGTGCAAAGCAGATTTATCAGTGGATGCATCATAAGCAGGCGGCATCCATAGATGAAATGACAAATCTTTCGGTCCTTTTTCGGGAAAAACTGAAACAGGAATGCCGGTTTGTTTCTTTGAAACAGGTGGATGTGCAGATTTCTAAGGAAGACGGTACGCGGAAATATTTGTTTGCACTAGAAGACGGGAATGTAATAGAAAGTGTTCTGATGCGTTATAAATACGGCAGCTCCATCTGTATTTCTTCTCAGGCAGGCTGTCGTATGGGATGCAGATTCTGCGCCTCTGCTCTGGGTGGATTTGTCAGAGGGCTGCTGCCGTCAGAAATGTTGGAACAGATATATCGGATCTCTAAGGATATCGATGAGCGGATTTCCCATGTAGTTGTAATGGGAACCGGGGAGCCTTTGGATAATTATGACAATCTTCTGAAATTTATAGAACTTTTGACCGATGAAAACGGCTTACATATCAGCCGGAGAAATCTGACGGTATCAACCTGTGGGATTGTGCCTGAGATTTACCGTCTGGCAGAGGAAAAACTGCAGATTACGCTGGCAATTTCCCTACATGCCCCATCTCAGGAAAAACGCAGAATGCTGATGCCGATTGCAGAGAAGTATGATTTAAAAGAATTGTTGGAAGCCTGCCGGTATTATTTTGAAAAAACAGGCAGACGGATTACCTTTGAATATGCTCTTGCAGCAGGCGTCAATGATATGGAGCAGGAGGCAGAGGAGCTTTCTAAACTCTTAAAGGGGATGAATTGCCATGTAAATCTGATTCCCATTAATCCGGTCAGGGAGAGAAGTTTTCAGGGATCGGGGCAAAGGGAAGTGTTGGCTTTTAAAGAACAGCTTGAAAAAAACAGAATCCATGTTACGGTGAGGAGAGAGTTAGGCAGAGATATTGACGCGGCCTGTGGGCAGCTGCGGAAGAGGTATATGGAGGGGAATTTAAAAGGACAGGAATGAAACATTTTTTAGTTGAAATATTTTTGTAAAAGTGTTTGATGCCGTTATTTATGTTATATAATAATTCTTCTGGGCTCCCGGTATTGGATTTCTATTTCTATTTGGGATTCTGTGTTTTCTGTTTCTGTATGTTCGTTTTCCATATGAAGCATAATCTGGTTTTGCCCGTCTACAAGCCGCAGAAAATGCCAGTTAAATATATTCGGATCAGGCAGTGGGGCAGTGGCGCTGCCATTTTGGATAAATACGGTATCTGTATCAGAGTCCATGATAAATGTAAAGGTTTTACCAGATGAAAGATTTTGAAATGTTGTTTTTGGATGATTGGGATCATTTATATTACTGATCTGAAAATTTGTTGTGCTTTTAATGCAGACACGAGGAAGGATATAGGTATTTACATCACTTTGAATGCGAAAATTCATTGTAGGGGAAGTTTTGTTGAGAATGGCTTTCTGTTTGATGATACCGGTAAAGCCGTAGGCGCAGTCAGAGGTTGCAGTGAGGTCAAATCCCACTGTCTGTCCCAGAATTTGATGAGGCATCATATTGATGTATGCGTAGTAGAAAATATCTTCATAGCCTTCCTGGACAAAGTGAAAGAGCTTATAACCGTCTGTCTGCAGGAGCCATTTTGCAATTCTGCTTTCTTCATATTGAGTAAAATATGGATTCTGTCCGTATCTGGCATTTTTGCATATGGAAAAATGCCACTCAATTGCAGAATTTGGCTGCGCGCCGTAAAAGGTGAATCTGTCTCTATCGGGCGTTTTTACGGCATTGTATTCGATTTCGCCTCCGGAGGCCGTTTCCGGACTTCCGTCAAAGGAACAGATCATCAAATCAAAATCGCTTGCGTAATGGCTGTCAAATAAAAAATCTGTTGCAAACATATTCTGTCACCGCCTTTATTGTTTATTTTGTTTTAATAATTGATCCAGTTCTTTTTTGTAGTGTTTTTCTAGCTTGTCAAATTCTTTCAATTTTTTTTGATAGGAGGATTTGACTTCATTTAAATGTTCAATTAGGCTGCTGTATTCATTTTTGTATTCCTGAAGCTCTTGCAGGGATTCCCGCAGCCTTTGATTCTCTCGTTTTAAGCGTTTGTTTTCGGAAAGTAAAATGTTGAAGGATTCTTTTTTTGCATTTTGTTTTAAAAACATAATATTTTTCTCCTTTTCCTTTGGTTTTTATAAAAAGGGACAGCGGTATGCTGCCCCGAATGTCAGCGCCAGGTATTCAAAAAACTGTCGGCGGCAGGTTCTATAGGTGAAAGATTATGGCTTATATTTATATTTCTCTAATCTGCCATTTCCGGAAAGCTTGTTTACTGTGATGCCGTTTAACATGTTTTCAAATTTACGGCTGCTTTGCATATCATGGAACATCTTACTTTTAAATTCTTCATAATTAGTAACGTTTGGAAGTGTAAGCGTGCTGATGTTTACCACGTTGTTTGATTCCGTTCTGCCGGATGTGGAATCCGGATGAGGCGTGGAATCCGGAACGAGGAGCATATGATCCTTGTTCATGACGGCTGCAATTGTTTCCGGAACCTTATTGCTAACCTCTTGTAAAAAATCGCTTTGAGTCAGGTCTGAGATCTTTTTGACCGATTTAACACTTGAATTTTTGTTTTTGGTCTGCAAAATAGTTTTTTTACCGGATGCATAATTGTCGATTCCGACCATACGAGGATGGCTCTCCGCCCATGACAGGTCAAGATGCAGTGTCTGGCTCTGAGGTTTTGAAGTCTGTTCTGTATGGGAAATAGGATTATCGGCGGAATCCGGCAGACTGTCTGTATGTTCGGCGAACAGATCTGTATTTTCGATGATGTAACCTCTTTTTTCTGCGGTTTTGCTTATATAATCAGCAATGACGGCGATGTTGTCATTGGCCAGTTTGAGGGCGGCCTGTACGTTTTCATCGAAATTTTCGATCTTTTTGGTTATGGTTTCTTCATATTCTTCATACAGCTTATCCAGCATGTCCTGTTGGTCTGAGATGTAGCGGTCGTATTCGGTTTCTGCAAGATCCTCTTGTCTGTCTGCAAGATCTTTCTGTAGTTTCTGCAATCTGGCAAGTCCTTCCTGGGAGGAGTCTCCAGAGTAGGCAGCAATCTGTTTTTGAATGACGGCGATGTCGTCTGTCTTTTCCTGAATGGATTTCTGGTAGTCATGAAGATCTTTTTCGGAGTTTAAGGCTTTTTTCTTTGCGTCGATCAGATCTTTTACGATATCAAGCTCTGCCTTGTACTGTTCGGCCCTCAGATCGGCAAGAGAGGATTCCAGACTGTAGGTTTCCTTGATGTCGCCCTGCCATGTGGTATAGGTTTCCTTGATTTTGGCTTCCAGGTTTTCTAAGGAGTTAAATTCCCAGTCGCCCAGCTTATAGAATCCGTCTTCCTGTTCCCCGGATTCTTTCACCTGCAGCAGTTCATTCAGCAGGGCTTTGTCGTTTTCTGCTTTTTCTTTGGCAGCATGGAGGCTTGTTGAGAGGGAGCCCAGCTTTGCAAGGCCGGCATCTGTAAATTGTCCTGTTTCGCTGTCGATTGTTTTTTCATGGGAAAAGAGGTTTTGTAAGAAATCCTGTTCAGCTGCGATTCTTTCGAGGGATTCTGCCAGTTCTTTGAACTGGTCAAAACGAAGCTGATTGAGGGCATTGTTCATTTCGTAGATTTGTTTTTGGCAGCTGGCAATGGAATCGTTCAGCTGGTTTATTTTATCGTTGGCGTCATACCATTCATCCGTTCCCTGACGGATTCCTTTGAGGCTTTCGGACAGAGCTTTTTGTTGGGCTTGATATTGTGCAAGTGTCTGCATCTGATAAGACTTCTGGGATTCATACAAGGAACGGTCTACCTTCTTTCCGGCTGACGTGAGCAGAGAGATCTGGTTGTCGATATTTGAAATGTTATGGTTGATGAGCTGGATCTTTTTCTCATAGTCGTCGGAAATATTGTCGAATTTCAGTTTGGCCGATTCCACTATCCATGCTGCAAGATCTTGTTTTGCCAGATCACGCTGATAGACAGCGGTTTGTTTGGCTTTTAAGGCGTTGTTGTATTTGACAGCCGCTTTATAGGCTTTTGAACCTTCCTTGAATTGGGAGATGTCGATTTCCTGTCGGTTTTTGATGGCTTTTTTGACCTTTTTCTTTTGTTTTTTGGTAAGCCCGGAGTCTGCCAGGATTCCGGACTGTTTCAGAGTTTTGGCAGATTTTTTTAAGTTTTTTTTACTTTCTGTTAAGGCTTTTTGCTGTGCTTTGAGAGTCTTTTCCTCTTCTCTGTCTTTCTGTGAGAGGAGGTTGTTTTTGGCGGCGGAGCCAATGGCATTAGAGAGCTTTTTGTCTAAAAGGGTGATTGCGTCTTTGAACAGTTCGATTTTGGCAGCAGCTTTTTCCAGTGGGAGATTGTAGAGTTTTTCTGCTGTTTCCAGAAAAGAGCTTGCGGATTCTGTAGCTTTGTCGTACCATTCCTGGTAGTCCTTGATCTGTTCTGCCAGTTTTTGATCGGTGACGGTTTCTATATCAAGGGTGCCGTTTCTGATTTTTTTTGCATAGGATTCGTCTAAACCGGTTTCTTTGGCTTTATTCATATAGAAACCGTAGGATTTGTCATAGGCATTCAGTTCTTTTTTCAGTGACTTTTCGGCTTTTTTGTAATATTTGTTAATAAACTGGCCGGTCAGAGCGCTTTCTGCCTGCTTGAGCCATTTGTCGAATAGACGCTGCAGGTTTTTGATTCGGCGTTCCAGCCAGTTGAAGGTTTCTTCAAAGGCTTCTTCCATCGTTTCCTGCGCTTCAGGGAGAGAGGAGTCCGAGGAAACTCCGGAGCCTCCTCCAGAAGAGCCTGATGTGTCTGTGGAAGCCGGTGCATTGCTGCCGAAATTAGCGTAGAAGTCGGCGGGATCCAGGGCGTTTTCTGAAATTTTAGCGAGAATGGAGTTGACCTCTTCTCTTGCAAGGTTTTCTTCTGCTTCTGCCAGAGCCGTATAGGTAGCTTTTGACACACCAGAGGTAAGGGCAGAGTCTTTTGTTTCTTTTGTGATTTTCTGCTTGTTTTGAAGGTTTTCCAAAGCGGTTTGTAAAGCGTTAACGTATTCTCTGGAGGCTCCCGAAGCATTGGCGATTGCGATAATAGAATCAATATCATCCTTGGAATCAATGGGATGTTCGCTGATATTCAGTTTTGATAAGGCAAGCTGTGCCAGATAGGATTTTGCAACACCGGATGCGTTTCCTTCACTTAAAATGGCGGAGATTTCCTGCCAGGTGGCGCTGGCAAGGCTGTTTGATGCAATGGCGGCATTTCGCTTTTTTTCCGCAAGGAATGCTTCATCTGCCGCAAGCTTGGCGGTTACCATTTCCTGTGCATTAGAAACTCCCATCTGCTCTAGCATTGTGGTCGTCATGTCTTTGGTTTCATCCGTAAGGTGATCCATAATGCCGGAGCCGTTTATATAAGCGTTGGCAAGGCTGTCAAATGCAGACTGGCAGGCTCCTATATCATCCGGAGCATTGGATATGGTTTTGATGAAGTTTTCATATTCTTCCGTAAAACCCCCAAATGTTTCTTGGAAACCTTCGTTATTTAGAATGGAAGACCAGTCAAAGTTCCCCTGGTCCGCTATATCTGCGTAGATTTGATCCAACATGTTCATGCCTTCGGAAAGAGAATGAACCTGAGAGGCGGTATTTATAAAAGTGGATGATTCCACATTTATCTTGTCATTTAGTTCTTCTGCTGTTTCGGCGCAGCCCTGTATCTGTTCACAAAAGGCCTCTGCATAGGTCTGTCCTTCTTCCAGAATCAGATTGCTTTCTTTTATTGCCTGAGATAAATTAGTGAAATTGTCAAGTGTTTCAGGTGTCAGTTCACCTGACTTTGCCATTTCGATTAGTTCTTCTTTTGTTTTTTCGATGCCTTCCGTTTGGAAAATATCAGCAAATTCCATTTCATTCCAACTGTTTTTATCACGGGCCTGGTAGAGTAATTTCAGGTTATTATCCATGGATTCATAAGAACTGATCGCATTCTTTTCATCATTATTAAGACCATCTTTATCCAGTTCTTTTTTTTTGGCTGCCTGATATTCTTCTTCCAATGCAAGCAGGTTTTCCTGTAAAGTGATAATATGGTCGTCTAAACGGTCTTCAAATTCACGGACCTGTTCGTTGGAATATTGTAAAGCTTTATCGTATGGTTCTATATCTTTTCCCTTTTTTTGGGCGTTTTCATATGCACTCTGTCTGTCTTTTTGTTTTTCAGTTGCCAGTTGATAAGCTGCAATGTTGCCGGCAATATCATTTTCTTTCACATGCTGCATAGCGCCTTCATTGTCTTTTAGAATTTCTTTTTTTTTATCCAGGTCTTCCTGTGAAATTTTGTCTTCTCCATATTGTTTCTTGTAAGCATCGATGGTTGTTTCAGCAACTTTTTTGGAATCTGCAGCCGCCTTCCTTTCTTCGATATCCTTTTGGATTAAAAGCTCTTTTGTGATTTTCTGAAGCTCTTCCAGTTCTCCTTTTTCCACATAGGTTAGATGGCCTTTGGACTGCAGTTCATGGATTCTCTGATTCTGCTGTTCTAATTCGGAATTGATACTTTCCAAATTGGATTTTGTGGATTCATACTCGGAAACGGCTTCCTGCATTGCTTCTTTCGCTATCTCCACGCGGTGGATCCAGTCGCTGATTTTTGTGGCGGCAAACTGGACGATTGCTGAAATGGCGGCGAATGCGGCCATGTTTCCTATGGTGGATATGGCTTGGGTTGCCATGGATCCGGCCTTGGATGCAAGGGTGGAGGCGTCTGCCAGTTTTTGCGCATTTGCGATTGCGCCGTCGGTGGACTCCATTAGTTCGATTGTGGCGCGGTTGGTGGTGGTTCTTGCATTGGCAAGGGCTTCTTCTTTGCTAATACCTCTATGAAGTTCCTCATTATAATGATTAATCGCATCAACATCAATGCTCGGTGTGTTAAAAATGGTATCAATCAGCCCTTTTTCTTTTATACTGGAAAAGATTTGTCCAATATTATCAGCAGATTTTCCAAATAATTGAATAGATTCGTGCGCCCCCGTAACGTCATTTTGGATTGTTCTGAATATCTGTATTTGTATTGTATAATGTGGGGTTATACTTGACGCAAATTATCTTAAAAGGTATACTTTAAAATAAAAAGGAGTGTAGTGTTATGATTGTTAGAGAGCATCATTATTATTGTAAAAAATGCAAGAAAGGACAATTTTTTGAAGTGGATAAGCCTTTTACTACAAAATGTCCGATGTGTAATGAGGAAATGGAATATGTAGGAACAAATGATTATGACACTGAATTAGCAGAACAGAGAAAAAACGCCCCGAAAGTAACAATAGTAAAGGACGGTTCCCGTTACAGGCCATTGATTAAATGCCCGACCTGTTCTTCATCAAATGTGAAAAGCATCAGCAGTTCAAGCCGTATATTGTCGGCAGGGCTTTTCGGCTTAGGCAGCAACAAAATCAATAAATCCTTTGAATGCAAGACCTGCGGCTACACCTGGTAGAGCGCAGCGGTTTAAAAGGCGCTCTTAAAAATAAAATCATGTTATCCAGCCATTTTTTTCTGCCCCGCTAACATGGCGGGGCAGCCCACAAATTACGGACGGCCTTACTGCATCAGGCTGTTTTGCAGCAAGGCCGGCGGGCCGTGGTCTTTAAACCGCCGCCCTCATACTGGCGTTTTCAACTTTGCCAGCGTGTTTCGACTTTCTGTTAACAGGACGCCGGGCATATCCGGCGTCCTGCGAGGATTAAAGCCTGTGAACGTCCCACAGGTGTCTGCGTTTCAAAAGCTGCCGCTTTTTATGGGGATGCCGTCCTCCGCAGGATGCGGCATGCCCCATACGCCTTTACCGGAATGCTCGTGCATCCCTCCTGTATATCGTAAAAACAGGTGTGGTTTCGCTGCTGATACGGCGCTGATCGGATGGAGCGTGGTTGAACCGAAAGGGAGGAAGAACGGACCGGTGAACAACTCCGGCCCGCTTTTTTTCGTCTTTTCCCTGCTTCTGCATTGTTTTACGCATTTCAGCGGCGGGTTTCCCCGCACCGCCTGATCCTGCGGCAGACATAAAAAGACCAGGCTGCAGACAGCTTTTTTTCACGCCGGTCCCAGCAATTTATCCTTTCCCATGCATTTTACTGCGCGCGAGGCGGTTTATCTATGCATGGTATACTGCGTATATGGGACTTCGCCTTCCCATACGTCACATCTTTTCCGTATGACGCCACACGGAGGAAGATATCACGGGCATATAGGCAGATCAAATAGTTTCTGTGTTTTACCTACGTTTTTGAGGCCTGCAAATAACCCGGCTCCCAGTCCGAGGGAGGGCAGGCTTCCGATTGTGGAGGTGATTTTGTTTATTATCTCAAGGAAGGAATTCGCGATATTAATGACTGGCGTAAATACATTGGAGTCTGCAATGTTTCCGACGGTGGCTGTCCAGGTGTTTGACAGCCGGTTCAAAGAATCCTGCCAGTTGTCTGTGGATTTCATGGCTCCTTCCATGGTCAGGCCGTCGGCATTGCCGTAGTCGGAAAGCATTTTTTCGTAGAGACCCCAGTTGGAGAGAATGCCGTCAAGCACGCCGCTTCCGCCGTCTCCGCCGATGTCGGAGAGAATGCCGGCTTTCTGAGCGGAATCATCCGGCAGAGAATTGTATGCGGCGGCAAGCTCTTTTAAAATCTGGATGGGATTCCGCAGCTTTGTGACACCGTCCTCCACACCGGTCAATTCAATGCCCAGACTGTTGCACCTCGTTTCCGCTTTTGACAGGGAGTTTTCATCTATGATTTCCCCTTCAAACCCGGTTTCGCCTTTTAGTTTTTGTAAGGACATGATAATGCTGTTTATAGCGCGGCCGACTGTTTCGCCGGATTCACCGGTGGATGCGAGTCCTGTTCCAAACAGGGCGGTCATTTCATCTTCCTGAATGCCGATTTCCGCCAGCTGTCCGGCGGATTCTTTTGTGGCATTTAAAAGCTCTGCCATGCTGATAGAGTTTTGTTCTGTCACCTGCTTTTGGGAGTCTAAGAGGGCTGTCAGGTTTTCCACGTTTCCGGAATACTGGTAGGCGGCGTCTGACGCCGTGATATAGTCTTTGGTAAGGTCGGAGTCAAAGCCGCCGATATTTTCCATGAGCAGGCTCAATTCCGCCATTTCTTTGGCGTTTTTATAGCCGGACTTGTACATTTCCTGGATTTTGGTGAGGTAATCGGCGGCTTTTGCGCCGTATTTGCTGGCTGTTTCAAAAGAGGCGCTGCCAAGCGCCTCTAACTGCTTTGCCGTCAGGCCGCTGGTTTTTCCGATTTCTGTGAGGATGCCGTCTATTTTTTTGAGTTCGTCGACGGATTCGTTTGTCTGATCTTTTATCGTTTCCTGGAGTTTTGGTTGGATCAGGTTTTTTAGTTCTTTTAACATTTCAAACATGTTGTGGCGCTCCTTTCTTTTTTGCGCGTTTTTCCGTGCATAAAGCTGGTATGCCGGAGGATTAATTTTGCGTTTTTAACATATGTAAAGAGGGCAGCGTTCTGGCTGCCCTCGGACGTGAGTGGATGGTTATGGTGAATGTTATTCAGGTTCCCGTTTTCCAATTATAATGCGTTTTATTTTAGTGTCTTCAAATAGATATGTTATGGTAACGGTTATGTCGTTATTTTGACTGTCTATTGAATTTATATCCACTTCTTCATTTTTATCATTGAATAATACAAGGTAGGAAGAATCGTAATTTTGGTATTCATACTCAAAAGCGTTTTCTACTTTACTGATATCATCTCCAACAGATATAGATTTATATGTAATTACATTTTCATCGCAGATGTTTATACTGGAAATATCGTTCCTGGCAGCTACAATACCGTTTATTTCGGGTGTTCTGATCAAATCAGATTCATAGTCAAACACTTCAAATCCATTTTCCCCAAAGGTCTCTTTCTCGCCATAAAGCGATAGGAGTTCAGAACCGGATTTGAGTTCGTATGGATTTACGACAGAGTCAGCCGACAGGTTTCCGCAGCCGGATAATAAAAGAATGGATGAAATGAAAAGCAGTAAATGTTTTTTCATAATGATTTCTCCTTTGGTATTTTGTAATGATTGGTATTTGTGAACAGTATACAAGGGAAACATAAACAAGTCAATAAAATTAATTGGTAAACTGCCGTTGCATGTTATACGTTCCTATCATCGTTTTTTTGGGATGGGTATCTTTTTAGTAATGCTGGAGCGTGTTTGAAAAAAATCATTTTACTCATATATGTCCTCCTGTTCTATTTGATATAGCTTTTGTTCCCGGTATCCGCACAAATCCACTGCTCCTGGTTTTGCTTGTCCAGTCCTATGTACATCCAGATTTGATTCCCGACTCTTGCAGTTGCCAGATTTTTTACTTTTGTTCCTTTTTTTAAAATGTCAAGGATGCCGGAGTTTGGAAGCGCGTCGGGAGACTGCGCAGGCTTTTTTGTCCGGATACGCAGGTTATCCACAACGGATTTGTATTTTTTCCCCGGCTTGTAATTTAACTGGATATGGATGGGATCGACAGAGGCTGCCTGGAGATTTTGTTCTGCCGTTTTCAAGAACAACGCCTGTTCCGCCTTTCTTCGTTTGGTCAGGCCGTCCAGAGTTTTTCCGGCGGCTTTATTGTACTGCAGCATTTTTTGAGAGATTATCGTTATATTTCTGGAGCCGTTTGCTGTCAGCTGGTCTATGCTGCCGACATTAAAGGCAAAGCTGACCAGCGCGTCAAACTGGTTTTGATTCCAATGGTATACGGAATCATATTTTTCCACTTTCTTTTCAAAGGATGTCAGATCGTTTTTTAAATAATTTTCCGCCTGTGTTTGGGTAATGGCCTGTCCTTTTTTCACTCCGGCAGTATGGCCGTATCCGATGGTCCAGACGCCCGCCGCGCATTGGTAGGCGCTTAAGCGGCATCCTTCAAACTGTTTGATTAACTCGATTCCGTTTTGTGATGTTTTCATATTACATTTCCTCCGTTTCGTTCACTTCCGGCAGACCTGCCAGGGATGTCAGTAATGATGCAAGCGCCGCCAATGCCGCAGTTCCCGTTACAACGGTCCAATTGACGGCTGTAATTGTCGCTGCGGCAGGGAGCATCGCCGCGGCTGACTGGGCAAAGGTTTTTAATGCGCGGATGCCTGCAGCTTTTAACCATTGTGCTGTTGTTTGATTCATAAATGTCTCGCCTCCGTATTTGTTATATTCCTATTTGTGTAAAAATAAATCCGAGCATGGCTCCGATGATTGCCGTTACAATGTAACCGGTTATGCTGCGCCATTTTTCTCCGTCTCTGCCTTCCAAAACATCCAGACGTTTTCCCTGTTTTTCCAGTTCTTTGACCATGCTTTCCATGTTGGCGGCAAGCTTTTCGACAGAGGTGGTCAGCGCGCCGATTTGCCGGATGTTTTCCTCCACCAGATCAATGCGTCGGTTCTGTCGTTTGTCTTCGTCTGCAAGCCGTTGGTTTTCGGTTTCCATAGCTCTTCGGAATTCTTCGTGTTCGGCTCTTGTAATTGGGGTGTCCATGGTTCGCCTCCTTTCTGCGAAAGAATCCGGTAAAGTAATAAATTTTATCAGACTTAGTTGATATTTAATTTTTCAATCCATTCCTGCAGAGTCTCATTTTCCATAGAACCAATAAATGTTCTCTGCCGTTCCCTGTTATACGCTTCTGCAATCATTTCTTTTGGAGCCTCTGTCCAATAATGCCAGAATGGGGCGATGGTTTTGACAAATGCCTGTTCTGCCGTTTTTAAATAAGGCTCATGTTTCTTTTCCTGCCAGTTTGGCAGATGATAGGTAAAGTAATTATATAAAACAAACTGGACGACTTTGCCTTTCAGCCTTTCCGGTTTTCTTTTTTCGATCTCCCTCCATGCAAGCGTGCAGGCGCGGATGAATTCTGGCATGCTGTCATAGGTATATGCGCCGTTATTTTTCCGGGTGATGCTGTCCGGATGGTATTTCCATACATAGGAAGTGACGGGCATATGGCGGTTCCGCTCCGCCAGATCGGCGGCGATGCTTAAGAAATAGCTGTCTTCATGGACTCTTAAGGTCTCGTGAAAGCGGATGCTGTTCTGAATCAGAAACTGCCTCCGGAGCAGTTTTCCGTGGAGCCAGGTGTTTTCCTGGAAGTGCTCCAGATAGACGTACCGGCCGTTTTCATCTAAGACTTCTTCCAGCCAGGAGGAGCTCAACATGTCTGCGGCTGTCATTTCAGCCTCCTGCATCAAGGCCTTCAAGACGCCGACATTATGCATCGTGTCGTCTGCATCGCAGAACATGACGTATTCCCCCTCTGCATGGTCGAGCCCTGCCTGCCTTGCCGCGCCGGGCCCTCTGTTTTCTTCCAGACAAATCTGCCTGGCGGGAAATTCAAATAATTCCAAAAAGCCATGGTCTAACTCGGGGTTTTCTTTTCCGTCTGTTGCGATGATTACTTCAATATCTGAAAAATCCATGCCGACCTGTCCGTTGATGCTGGACAGGAGGGGGAATATTTCTTTTTCGGTTTCTTTGTATCTTGGGATTATAATGCTTAGAAATTTTCTCATATTCATACTCCTTTTTCATGACGGCCGGCATTGTATGTCTGGTTGTGAGAGCCGTTTTCTTTGTTTTTTAAATATGCCATGTCCGGATTGTAGGCGAAGAATTCGTCAAAATTTTTTAGGCAGTGGGGGTTTGACGATCCTCTGTGCATTTTTTCCTTCCATTCTTCAAAGCTTTTGGTGTAGTAGTGCCTGATGTGGAAAAGCTCCATTTTGTCATCCCTGCAGCAGAGTCGGTCTTCTGGATTAAAAACCGGGAAGTGGGAGATCATGCGCTGTGCTTTGGATGTTTTTACAAAGCTTTTGTACATGCGTATGCGCACGCCGTCTCCTTCTGCCGGGGTTTGAAATCTTTCCTGCACGGGGCGGCTGTCGTAATGCACCCTGCCGTCTGCTCCGTATTCCACCCAGTACATCCGGACTTCATTGAAACGCTCTTTTTCTGCCAGAATTTTTTGAATGGTTTTACTACAGTCGACGGATATAAATTCATCGGAGTCGATGAAGGCGCACCAGATTGTCTCGCTGCCGTGGTTTTCCAGGAAGTGGTTGTATGCCTCTTCCTGGATGTGCTCATATCCGTCTTTGTATGGAATGACTGTGATTTTGGACTGGACTGGTTTTGGCAGTGTAGATGTGATGTCTGACGCGTATTCTTTTGCTCCGTTGTCGTAGATGTAGATGTGGTCTGCCAGAGGGAGGTGGTGCATGAGCCATTCTTTGAGGTATTTGTTTTCGTCCCTTATGATCAGGCAGAGGGAAGAGTAGTAGATGGGATTATTCATTTTTTGTTTCTTCCTCTGGTTTTGGGATTTCTATTTCTGGTTTTGGTTCTTCTGCTTCGGTTTCAGACTGTATAATTTCTGTTTGGGACTGTAAATCTGCTTCGCCATTCTGATGGGTTTCTTCTGGCAGGTTTTGGGAGGTAAGCGCATGGATGGCCGCAGTGTTTTCGTTTGTCTGCTTGGATAATTCCTGAACTGCTTTGATTAAGAAGGGGATGAAGCCGGTGTAGTTTACCGTTAGCTGATTTTCTACTCCTTCCGGAATATCTTCCAGATTTAGGTCGAAGAAGTTGTCGTCGACGAGATTTCCGTAGCTGGAATTACCGTAGGTTTCCTCTAATGCTTTTAAGACTTCCTGGGCGCGTACGCCGACTCTGACGCGGGAGCCTTTTTTTGTTCCTTTCGCATGGGCTTCTTTATCATATTCACAAAGTCCGTATTTTAATTTCTTTTCTTTTTCTTCATCGGAAAGATTTTCTTCATCAATATAGTATTCACGTTGATTGCGGCAATAACGGATAGCATGTATCTTGTTAAGAAAATCTATTGCGCTGTCTTCTATATTGGTGATGTCTGCTTTGTCGCGTTCGTCGGAGCGAGTGGAGAAGCTGACATAGCCGCAGATTTTGCTTGTTGTGGAAGTTCCGAGCTGTATAGTATTAGAGTTGACCGATGCAACTGTAGAACCATACCCTATAGCCGTAGAGTAATTACCATTTGCTTTTGCAGATGCTCCTAACGCTGTAGAGTAATTACCGTTTGCACCTGCATAGATTCCTAAAGCAGTGGAATCATAACCAGTTGCAGCTGCATCAATTCCTAAAGCAGTGGAACCATAACCTGATGCGTTTGTAGTTGCTCCTAAAGCTGTAGAGTAAGCACCGTTTGCTTGTGAAGAATATCCTATAGCGATGGATTCAGCTCCGCTTGCATTTACATTAATGCCTAATGCTATAGAACCACCACCGCTTGCAGTTGCATTGCTTCCTAAAGCAGTACAATAACTGCCGCTTGCTCTTGTGTTACTTCCTAATGCTGTAGATTCATTCATAGCAGTTTTTGCACAATACCCAATCGCTGTAGCATAGCTGTTGTTTGTCTGCGCTTCATATCCAACTGCAGTTCCGCCATAACTGCTTGCATTTGCAGAATATCCTAAAGCGGTGGAATAATTACCGCTTGCATAAGAATAACCGCCCACTGCTGTTATATATGAACCATAAACAGTTGCATTACACCCCAGATAAAGATCTTTGTGGTTTATTACATCATAAATGATGTTTGCCCGGTCGTAGGCCGCATTTGCCTGGTTATATGCGCTGTTAATCGTTGCTCCCATTGTATTTGGCAGTGCGCCGACATTTTCAGCCGTCAAGTTTACATTTCCTGTCCGGTATCTGCTTTCCGCATTTCCCTTCACTCCCGCAACGCCTCCGCTATACAGCGATTCAAACTTGACATAATCTTCCTTGCTGAACAATCCGTCCACGGAAGAGGTGGCTTTTGGAATTGCGTTTGCAGATATGGCGATCCAGTCTGTGCCGTTGTAGCGGTAAGTGTAGTCGGTGTCCTGCACGTTCACCGTCCATCCGTCCTGTGGGTCGGGATATGCGGTGGCAATATCGTTATAGGTGCCGACAGACTCCTTCCAGTCGATGTTGGTTTCCAGAGAGGAAAATTTATTGTCAATTTCAGCCGCGGTATATATAGAAGGCTTGTTTTTGATATAAGCGTCGGATTCGGAGTCTGTGATATTCCAGTCGGGCTGCACATTCACTTCCGCGCCGCTTTCGATTCCATCTAACTTGTCTTTCTGTACAATGAACTCAGAAACGGTTTTGGAAAGCTTGCCAAAAGCGGAAGAGAGTGTTTCGCCGCTTGACAGCTCTGATAAATCATCGGGTGTTTCATATGTGGGAGTCTGGTCATTAGTTGTGACATTTGGGACATTTCCAAGACCGACCTGATCTTTGGTTACTTGGTGCGGATTTGAAAAATCTGTGATATGAGAGCCGAAACTGGATTTTAATTTCTGGAACTGCAAAATAAGCCAGTCAAAAGCGGACGATTTCTCTGCTTCCATTCTGTTTTTATCACAGGGATCTTCCTGCACGGAGATCAGGAATGGAATGGTGGAGAGTATGGTATCGGTATTTGAATCATAGAGAAAAATTTTTGCCTGTATGGTTCCTGGGATATATAAAACGTCGCTGTCCAATATGGCTGTTATCACATTGTCTTTTAAAGAGCATTCCTTCATGAAGGAAGAGTGGTCGCCTCTGCGTCCTCCTATGACCGCAAGAATTTCATGGTCTTTATCTGTGAAGAGGTAAGGTTCCCCCTGATTGTATAAAACAAATTCAATGGTTCTGGAAATGTTGTCTCCCTGTTGTGCGATGACGACTTCATAAGAAGTGGGAGAGTATAGGTCGATTTCGATTCTTTTTGTAATGGTGTTCAATGATGCGTCTCCTTTCGTTTGTGTTGTGATGTTTTATTGTTTTCTATAGTTTTTGCAGGCTTGTATATCTGAGTTCAATTGTTTCTGGATGGTTTAATTTTATCGCAGGAGTTTTATGCAATATTTATTTAGTATAACAATGGAAAGATTTAAACAGCAGTGCATTTGCGAGATAATGACAATAAAAAAGAACCTGTAATGTACAGATTCTTTTCAAGGTATTTCTATATATTTATAGAAAATATTTTTCAGTTTCTTCCGCAGAAAGATTATATTTTTTGATCAGCGTATCTTTTATTTCCCTATCCTGATGTCCAAAGCTTCGGAGCATGTCGACAGCAGCCTGTATACCTTTTTGTATACCCTGCTGCATACCCTGCTGCATACCTTGCTGCATACCCTGCTGCATACCCTGCTGTATACCTTGCTGTATGCCTTTCTGCATGCCTCTTTGTAAAGCGGCTTCTTCCAGCTCTTTTTCTCTTAAGCGGATTTCCGGCTCCATAATCTCCATTAATGCCTGACACATAGTATCATCTCCTTTCCAATTTTCCACAACTTCTTTGTTTGCGTCAATGCTGACTTCCAAAATAGAATCTGCCAGATCTCTGTCAAATGTGCTTTCCAATTGGTGAATTCTGTTGAAAAGTTCTTTCATGTCCTGTTTTTTCATTTTACTGGACAGAGAGCGCAGCCAGATGTGCTCCTCTTTGCTTAACTCACCGGTTGCAATAATCTGTGTGGGAAACATAATTTTACCGTCAATATAATAAATTCCTTTATATGGATTTGATATTTGAAAATCATGTTCTTTCAAATACCGGAAGAGTCCATTCGGCCTCGCCTCTCTGATCAACGTCACTGTAACGTCGTCTGCCTTGACTTCATCCAGCGTTTTCCCGTAGGATTTGTAAAGAGAGGCGTAAGCCATTGATTTATAAAAAACATCAATATCCAAATGATCCTCCGGCGACTTGTATTCAATAATATTATGGCCGTGGAAGAAACATCAGATTTCATTGGAAAGCGCTGCAGACGGATGTTTCTTAATCACCAGAAGATCAATTTCCAATGGTTTTGTGTTTAGGTTGTATTCCGGTTCAAATTTTAAAACAGCTCTGTTTTCTGCAAACTCCAGATTCATAGCTGCCACGAAACCGGGATGCCACTGTATTTTTGTATCCTCCATATCCTTCTCCTTTGTTTATTAAATTATAACACACCCTTAAAATTATGCAACTGCAAGAAATATGGTGAAAGTGGGGATAGAGAATATAGATGATTTTTACTTTACTTTCTCCATTTTATGGCATATACTTATTTGTAATGAAAATATTTTGAAAGTGCAATTTTTATCTATAAGTAATCAATAATTTAATATGCAAGGAGGAGAGGTTTTAAAATGAATAAAATAAAGTATTTGTTTAGCATTTGTTTTGTGGCGGTTTTTGTTTTCTGCATGAGTGTTAGCGTCAGGGCTGAAGAGACGGAAATTGATACTAGTGTGTTTGAGTATGAAGAGAATGAAGATGGGACGATTAATGTTACTAGATGTAACGAAAATAAGGAAACCGTTATCATTCCATCTGAAATTGACGGAAAAAAAGTAAAAAATATAAAATTAAATCGTGATAATAGTAGGTCTGGATCATTCTGTAAAATAAAAAACTTGATTATTTCAGAGGGAATAATTAATATTATGCAGTATTCATTTGGTAGGTGTAATAATTTAGAAACTGTTAGCTTGCCAAGCACTATACAAACAATTGGCAAGGATGCTTTTGGAGATTGCAAAAAATTGAAAAGCATTAATTTGCCAGAGGGTTTAACCACTATTGGGGAAAGTGCATTTGATGATTGCCGTAGTTTAGAAAATATTATTTTGCCAAATAGTTTAATCAGCCTTGGTGAATTTGCGTTTTATTCATGTGATTCTTTATCTAAAATAACTATACCTGAAAATTTGAAAGTTATTGAGAAACACACATTTTATAGTTGCGATAAACTTCAAGAAGTAGAGATAAAAGAAGGAGTTACCAAAATAGGGAATAGTGTTTTTAGATATTGTATAAAATTACAAAAAATAATAGTCCCAAATAGTGTAAGTGATATTCATGATTGTGCTTTTGGATTTGGTATCGGAGGAAAAGAGGGATTTCCAAGTGAGTTAATAATCTATGCTGATCCTAATTCTTACGCAAGAACTTATGCGAATAAAAATGGCATAATATTTAGCTGTTTAAATACTCATGATTGGGATAATGGAGTTATAACAGGGAATGCATCTAAAAAAAATAAACCTGAATTATTCACGGAACAGTATTTGAACTGATAACTGTACCATGAATCTG